>CAJXNH010000003.1 GCA_913057245.1 uncultured Phaeodactylibacter sp. | reverse complement strand
GAACGCAAATGCGCCTGCCAGCCGCGACGGAGAAACGAAAGTAAACTTCGTTTTTTCCATAAGATCACGATTTGTTTTAAAAAATTAGGTCGTTAATAATTAGAATACCTTATTGGCTGAAATAGAGATAGATCAAGAATCAAGAATTAGGTCGTAAAAATTCTAAGATGGATAAGATATCCTTATATGATCATAATCTAAAGCACCTAAATGAAAAAAGGCATCTAAACAATTAAAGCAAAAGTAAAGAGTAAAGTGCAGAAATGGCTTGAAAACGGTATTAAAATCCAATAATGTCCTGTCGTCGTTTGGCAATAGTCCTCGGAAGTTTCCAAAAGTTCTCATAAGTATTGGTTTTCCTTTGAGAATTTCTATTTGTGAAAATGGAAACCAATGGGTTGTGTTCGGAAAGGTATGCTGGCTGCTTAAAGAGGTCTGTAAAATATGGTAGGAATAAAACGGAGTGAAGCAGCCTGATTTTGAGTGAAGTAAGACTTAAGGCATAGGAAATGAAAGACAGGGACAAAACACAAAAGACCATCTCAAACGAGATGGTCTTTTAAAGTCGGGGCGGCAGTTTTTGAACTTTGCCAGCTAGTAGGATTACCACTCTCTATAAAATGCAACAAAATCAAGGCTTTAGCCCCTTTGTTTGTTACTGGTTTGGGCTGGAGTGTATTATTTTGAGGCATTTTCCGACACTAAAACGGGTTTTTTTGTGTCGCTTACCTTATCTTTGTGCCGTTGACTATTTCATAAAACCAAACGGCATAAAATGGGCAGAAAAAGAACCCCTACACCGAGATTCAATTTAGCCGCACACAACGCCAAAGAAAAGGATAAGGCTATTCTCATTTTATTGGTACTCCGGTACAATGGAAATTTGCTAAGGTGGAGCACTAAGGAAAAGATTGCACCACGTTTTTGGGACACCAAGCGCAACCGGGCAAAGATCACCGTAAACAACCCATCCGATTCCTACATCAATACCTGTCTTAATGATTACGCCAATAAGGCTATTGAAATTTACCGCCGCTTTGACGGGGAAATTAGCGTTGCTGATTTCAAAAACGAACTGGACATTGCCGCCGGAAGAAAGCGCCGGCAGGAAGTTGATGCCCCTGACTTCATGCCTCTACTGGAATTCATTGATTATTACATAGAGTTGCGCCGGGATGCGCATAATGCAAAACGGGGAACCTGGAAGATATTGCAGACCTGCGGCAACCACTTGAAATCATTTGCCCAGGAGCGCCGGGCCGGGAAACTGGACTACGAAGATGTAGACTGGAATTTCCGGCACGATTTCGAACAGTGGCTTTACCATCCTCCCCGGGAGCACTCCAATAATTACGCCGGAAAGGTGCTATCCATCGTTAAGCAGTTTATGAGTGAAGCCTATGAAAGAGGCTACCATAAGAATGAAATTTTCAAGCGCCGGAACTGGAATATCAAAAAGGAACGATTTTCTAAACAAGTATTGAGCTTTGAGGAGCTGGACAAGCTGAACGAGCTGGACCTTTCCGATAATCCGCGCCTGGACAAAGTTCGTGATCTGTTTCTAATTGGTGCGTTCTCCGGTCTCCGCTTTTCGGATTTCACCCGCATAAGGCCCCAGCACATTGTAAGCGAAGATGGGCAACAACTCATAGAGCTGTTCAGTAAAAAGACCAATACCCAGGTCGTTATTCCTCTGTTGCCAATACTCAGGGCTAAGCTGGAAAAATACGACTATACCCCACCGAAGATCAGTTCTCAAAAATTCAATGAGTACATAAAGGAAGTTTGCCGGGTTGCCGGAATCGATCAGGAAATTTTGGTAAAACGAAGCAAGGCGGGTAAGCGCATCGAGGAAGTCAGACCAAAATATGAGCTGATAACCAGCCACACGGCCCGGCGTAGTTTTGCTACCAACTTCTTCCAGTTGGGGTTGCCGGCCGTTTCGTTGATGCGGGTTACCGGACACGCCACAGAGCGCCAATTCATGGAATACATCAATGTAGATAAAAGGGCGAACGCCCGAAGCATGGCCGCAAAGGTGGCAAAGCTGATGGGGCAAACGCCATTACGCAAAGTAGAATAGACTGAAAACGCCACCGGGAGCGGATGCCCGACGCAACTATCGAGAGCACGTAAAAAAAACCCGCACCCCTGAAATAGCATTGGAACCGCAAACCAGGGGGCGGGTATTTCAAAAATATGAAACATACAAAGGTATGAAACACCTGAGAACTGCCCCTACACAAACGGGCTTTTTTGAGACTTACGCCAAGCTGGCTAAGTCAATCACTCTAAGCGGAGTATTTGCCCAGATCGTTAGCGCCTTGACTGAAATAGGCGGAATCTTTGCCGCTTCCTACTCCGCATTACTGCCTATTTTCCCACAACTAGCTTTGCCCATTGCCGGAGCCGTTGCCCTAATCGGTACAGCGGTACTGGAATTGGGCTTACGGGTATTGATGCCCCACACCGTAGACGCGGTACTATATCGCCGCTACTCCGGGTTACACCTGCCCATGACCATAGCAATTTGGGTACTAACCGCCGTACTGTTGACCGCTTCCGGCTTCCTTTCCTTCCAAAACTCAAAGACTATAGTAAAGGAGTACGCCCCCGAAGCGGAACAGATCTCCACCACAGAGGCGGACAGTATTCACCAAGCCGCCACCGCCCGGCACGCCGCCACATGGCAGGCGGATAGCGCCCGGATAGCGGAACAGTACGCCGCCCAGATCACCGCCGCCACTACAGCCGGAGCCGGGAAGGTGAACGCCGCCAAACGGGAACTATCAAACATCTACAATAAGGAGAAACGGACGGGCCAGAGCTACGCCACGCAAAAGGATAGAGCCCGCCAATTGATAGCAGACCGGGAAGCTGATGCCGCCGCCCAGATCAGCGCATTGCAAGCCGCCCAGACCAACGCCACGGAGGAAGCCCGCCAACGCTACCGGGAAGCGATTGCAAAGGCGGAAGCCGAGCACAGAGCCGCCACCGGGGAGATAAAGGAGACTAACCAAGCCGCCACCACAGACAGAGCCGCCACCGTTGCCGCCTACGGGTTGGGGTTGGGCTGGTTTACTATCGTTTGCCTTCTGATATTCAGCGCCGCCGTGATACTGGAGCGGATACACGCCAAAGGCAGTGGGATAACGGAAAAGGTAGAGTTAAGCCAATACGACCTAAACCCCGCCGCATTGGTTGAGGCATGGCAGGCACTCCGGGATAGGTTTCAATACAATATCAGGAGCCGGATACAGGCTTTTGCAGAGCGCACACCGCCGCCGCCGCTTCCTACTCCAGTGCCAGAGCTGTACGACCCAACCGAGTTTGCAAACATAGCCGTAACCCTGAAAATTGAGCGGGAAGCGGACGAAGCGGAACAGGTCATTTACCTACAGCCAAAACGGCGGGCCATCGGTTTCCAGACACGCCAAACGGAAGCGGACGCACACACGAAAAAGGTGCCCGAAAAAGGGAAGATTTCGCGTGCTATAAAGGGCACACCAACCGCCACACACGAAACGCCGGAATTGCGCCAACTCAAACAGCGATTGAAGGACTATAAAAAACGGTTAGGCAAGCACGAACAAAAAGCCAAAGCCCAGGAACGCAAGCGGGGGGAAGCCACACGCCGGACGCTGGATGCCATAGCCAATAATCGGCATTGGGTGGAGCACTACACCGAATTACTTAACCAGGCGGAAGCCGCTGCAAAAGCCGGGAAGTGATGAGAGTGAAAATAGAGACCACCAAAGGCGAAGTTAGAAAAGGGGTAAAATCAATTGCGAGAGACACCCTAATAGCTTGCTTCGTGCTGTTTATCCTGTTCTTAATCAAAACCCTTTAGCAATGAAAACGACTCATATACTAAGTAATGCCGTAATGTCTGCGGCCGGCTGCTACAGCCTTACAGAAATAGCCCCAAATGACTTTTTCAATAAAATCCACAAGCAAAGGGAGGAAGACCCGGAAGGGTTTTTCCTAACAAGCTGGATAGGCTACCGGAAGACGGCGGAAATCATAGCCGAAAAAACAGGCTGGAAACCGCCTCTTTGCGGAAGTGTTGCCAAAATTGAACATGGTGACAGGCTCCTGATAATGCAGCTCCGGGATTGTTCCCCAGAGGCAGGTTCTCCAGGCATGTCCGCAAAGCCGCATGATTTCAATTATTTCGAGGGCTTTTACATCGAGCGGAAACCAATACCCGCATGGGGCGACCTTATGTCGATTGATATTTTTGAGCCAGAGGGACAGCGGTTTATCAAAGACCTGTATTTACTGACCGGGGGAATGCATCTTCCGGAAATTGAACACACCAGGAAGCTCCTGCAGGAGACACCAGGAATAGGGGAGGACTGGAAAGAACTGCACGAGAATTACACAGACTTACTGAGAATGCATTTTGATCAGAAAGGGTATCTTAGACAGTGCGAGATGAGCCGGGAATAGGCTTGATTACAAATAAAAAGCCCGGAGGTACTACCAATACCTTCCGGGCTAAAATCTTAGTCTGATGGATACAAAGATACTGGAAAAATTGATAAAAGACCATGTGGGGGGCTATTATAGTCTGTCTTCTGAAAAGTTCAAAAAGCAATTTCTAAAAGAGGTATGGAAAGATTGTACCAACTTAAGGTCGGAGCTTGAACAACTACAGCATAAAGGAGGAGAAGCCTTTATAAATAGGCTGCATGAGGTGATAATCGACCTTTTTGGAAAACCAAAAACCGCAGATATGGAGAATTCATTTAACTACAATTACCTGAAGCAAAAGAACCAGGTAATAGCGGAATACTTGCAGAGAATTGCATTCAAGGAGGATATAATAAGAGCACACAGAGGAATAGGGGAGTCCGTTTTTCAGGACGTGTATCAAGAGGCTCACAAGCAGTTTGAAAAATGGAAAAGGATTACCGGAATTATCAATGACGATGAATGGAGAAGACAAAGGAGAGACAAGATTATGCAAAAGCAGGAAGAATACTCAGAAGATAAAGAGTTGTATTTCTCAGGAGAAAATAGAGAAGAGCTAATAAGAAAATTCGCGTATCGGGACTATTTGTATCATGTAAAGCAGAGCCGTTTTAGAGTGAATCAGTTTACGGGGGGACTTACCAAAAGCATGGTATTCCATTTTCAGATCGAATATTTGAATTCATTGATAAATCCTGAAGAGATGGACAAAGTTGGACAGCTGAATAGTTGGGCTGATATTCTAATGCATCCTAAAATCTATGAGAAAAAAATAAAAGAATTGCTTCCTGGAAGTAACCATGGTCACCATACCATGCATAGTGTTGCGATGGCAGACGCTCTAAAAGGAAAAGGTATATTGAAAGCAGGCGTGACAGAGGACAACGCTGCAAGGGCAATAGGCAAGCTGTATTTTGATAAGGACTTGCCGGACCAGCTAGGGAACAAAATCAAGGGGGAGACCTACTCCAAGACCAGGGACAAATACAGAAAGAGTTTATGAACTCCGATAATCCGATTATCGGAGTTATCGGAGTTCGTAATACACTCAGGACTAACTTTGCATCAAACAAATTACCAAACCATGTTAATACCTACGGAAGAATTTTACGAAGAGTTTGCAAAACGCATTGTGCCACAGATTGCTGATGTCATAAAGGCACAGTTAGCAGAACAGCAGCCGCCCCCTTTGGTCAGCATTGACCCAGACCAATTGATGACCAAAAAGGAAGCCGCTGAACTGCTCAATATCAGTCAATCCACCATCGACAATTACCGAAAATCGGGTGTCCTGGAAGCTATCAAAATTGGTAAAGCGGTACGGTTCCGGCGGAAGGAATTACATGCCATTTTGAATCACAGGAAAAAGAGCAGAGAGCAAAGCGAAAACCGCAGAGGCACGGTATAGGCATTTTTTAACACATGGGGGTAAGTTCTTCCGGTAAATTAAAGTGCCCCGGCTGGAACCCGAGGCACGGTATAGGCATATACCAAACAAAAAAAGAGCCAGTAGGACTGACCCCTTTCAAAACCGTTTGATATGGCTACAAATATAGCTAAAAATGAGGCAATTATCAAGGCACCAAAAGTGAAGGGGCCTAAAGACATATCAGACCTGGTAAACAGGGCTGATAATGCGGCAATTAAACTACGTCCTTTCTTTATTAAGAAGCGTGATTTTGCCAAGAAAAACCCATCTAAAGACTGGATAAAGGAGGAGCTGCAATCGTGGGTAGAATACCTGGAGGCACAACAAAAGGTAGTGTCAGAATTCACTGAGTTATACAATAGATTAGCCGATGACTTTTTAACTCTAAAACTCCAGTTGAAAGAGGCTGAAAAAAAAGCCGATCGGAATTGGTTGCTAGCGAGTCAAGGGGCCGTCGCTTTAGCGAAGTTCAATAGGGATATGCTGGCTCAAACTTCAGAGCTGTATAGCCAAATTTCAGAACTCAAAAAGCGATAACGGATGAATGCGACAAACGACCTATTGAACGAGCTGCAAGGGAGATCAGAGGAACGAGATACAAAGGCACCTGCAAAGCATGAGCACAATACCCATTTCCCTATAGTTGATGGTGAGGAGATTGACTTTGAGGAGCTGCCAGGACCGGAAGAACAAGGCATTACGGATTTAAGATTGGATGGTAATAGGTATGAATTTAAAAGCCGGAGTACAAAAAAGGGCGGTGATGATGATTGGTATCCAATTTCAAATTTCACACTCCGGTGCCTTTACTTACTGAAGGATGAACACAACCCCAGCCGAGTTTTAGAGCTGACAAATGTTTATAGTGAGCAGACAATGATTTGTTTGCCTACGGAAGATGTGAGCAAAAAGAGCAAATTCGAGGCGGCCTGTGAGAGCGAAGGCAACTTCGTGTTTAATGGTACGGCACAACAACATAACCGGGTAAAAGAATACCTATATCACCATGAAAAGGAGGCAGAGGCAATAAATACCTTAGGCTGGCAGCCGGAAACCAAACTCTATGCCTTTTCGGATGCCATTTTTGATGGCGAAAAAGTGCGCAAGGTCAATAAAGATGGAGTTGTACAGGTAAAAGACCAACTTTACTACCTACCTGCATTTAGCCAGATCAATAAAAACGCTCATGCGGAGTATCGGAATGAGCGGAAGAACAAATTCCAACCTGGACAGGCGATTTTTCGCGAATATGCTCATCAACTGGTCATGGTCTTTGGAGACAACGCCAAAGTGGGCATTGCCTTCTTTATGGCAGCACTTTTCCGGGACGTTGTTTTCTCCAGAGCGAACTGTTTCCCCATGCTGTTCCTGTTCGGTCCAAAAGGAAC
Source organism: uncultured Phaeodactylibacter sp. (assembly GCA_913057245.1). GTDB lineage: Bacteria > Bacteroidota > Bacteroidia > Chitinophagales > Saprospiraceae > Phaeodactylibacter. Next base: position 181,536 of record CAJXNH010000003.1, on the reverse strand, counting down.
TGGTAAGACTACCTTTCGGCAATTCCTTATGCGCCCTTTCGGTGACTATGGGCCGAGTGATGCTATCGGTCTAGGCAGTGCCTCCAGTCCGAAAGGGTTCAGCCGGAAATTGGCGCAGTTATTCAATCAAATAGTGCCCTTTGAGGAGTATAAAAACGGCATTGCCACCGCATTGATCGAAATGCTCAAAAACATCTATGATGGTATTGGCTACGAACGAGCGCAAACCTCCAACGACAACAAAACCCATTCTACTACCGTCAACTCTGCGGTGATTGTTGGCGGTCAGGAAATGCCCACCAAAGAAAATGCGCTTTTTAGCCGTATGATCCTGCTGAAGTTTACCCAGACTCAATTTAATGACCAGGATAAAGAGGAGTTCCGGATTTTGGAGGAAATGATGGCAGATGGTCTGGGTAACATAATACTAGAGATACTACAGTATCGATCAGCAATGGAAAAGGAGTTTGCGGCTGCATTTGACCGAAATTATAAGCGGCTGCGGATGGATGCCGACACCTCCAGCCTAGAGGAAAGGAGCCTAACGAATATTGCTTCACTACTGGCCCCATTTGACATACTATCCAGACGGATAGATATGCCATTCGCTATGGACGGCAAAGAAGGGGTTTATTCAGTGCTTAAGGATATTGCAGTTGAGCAGCAAAAGCAGATCAGCGGCACAAATGAGGTCAATCAATTCTGGGAGATATTTGATAAGCTGGCAGTAGATGACCAGCTAAAAGAGGGATATGACTACCAACGAAAAGACGGATTCCTGTGGATTTACTTTCCCTCAGTTTATGACAAGTATAATGATTTAGCAGTTAGACAAAACTTGAACAGATTAGATAAGTCTACACTAAAATCCTATCTGACTATTGGCAAGGCATTTGCCTCCGAGCAATGCGGGAAGGGAAGATATGACAAGAGGCTAAGTACAAAGAAGGGGCAGAAGCGATTTATGCCATTTATTGAAACTGAGAGCCCAATAAATGATCTTGACTTTCTACAACCGAGCATCGAAACCGATGGCGATAAAAATAAAAACTAGTGAAAAGTAGTGGTCTAGTTGGTCTATCTGGTCTAAAAAAAAGGAAAACACTCATAACCAGACACTTAAGAAAAACCGCCCCTATCAGCAGTTAGACCAAACTAGACCACGGTAGACCACTATAGACCAAAATAGTCTGATCGGAGAGGATATATGAAATTTATTTTGGTCTAGTTGGTCTAGAATAGACCATGAGTGGTCTAGCTTAAACAACTGATTATCAGCCAATAGACCACTTAGACCACTTAGACCACGGTTTTTATGACTTTTTTTTACGGATTAGTAGAAAACTAGAATCAATCGAATTTTTCAACCTTAAAAAACCATAACCATGGAGTTTTTCAATGACGATGCCATTATCAAGCAAAGCAGCACCGTGCCGGAGCTGAAACTATCCTACAGGTCTACACTGCTAACTGATGAGCCGTTAACCGACTCAGAGGTCACAGTAGAGTTCCTACGTAAGGTTTTCGATCCTGGCACAATAGAGCTACAGGAGCAAAGTGTTCTGTTGATGTTGGATGAGATGAACCGCCCAATCTGTTTCTATCACCTTAGCAGCGGCTTAAAAGATAAACATGAGCGGGATTTTCCCTTGCTCCTAAAAATATTGCTAGCTGTTAATCCGGATAAATTCATACTGGCCCACAACCACCCAGGGGTATTCGCTTTTCCCTCTCCCGAGGATATCAATGTGGTCTTTACCTTCAAGCGTATGGCTGAATTCTTTGAATTCTTTTACTTTGACGAGATTATTATTTCCAAAGAAGAGCATTATAGCTTTGCTGATAACCATTTGATGTGGTAGCCCATTCACGTTCCTTGCATAGACCAAAAGCAAGAAACGCGGGTAGGGTTTATCCGCATTCCTGATCACTTTTGCCCGGTCCGGTTCTTCCGTGCCGGGCTTTTTTGTGCTCCGCCAGGTGACACTTTTTAAGAGCGGAATACTCAGCGGATATGCTAGCGGATATGCTAGCGGATATGCTGGCAGAGGGCAAAAAAAACGTTAAATATTTGATATTCAAGTATTTAAGTTGAATTTGGCGTGTTTTTACCCGCAGGATGCTGGCGGATATGTCAGCGGACATGATAACGGAGCAAAAAACAGGGGCTTGGGCAGTAGAATCCGGGCTACATAATTCAATTCCGGCTTTTATTCTTGCACTTATACCCCCCAATTTGTAGTTTGAGTATAATATCATAATGCTACCGGGGTAAAAGGTGGAATAGTCAACACGAAGCCGTTTCCCGGTGGCTTTTCTCCTTCCTCTTTTGCCTCCAGTCAACTAGGCAGTTTTTTCTTGGGCTTTCAGTGCATTCCATTGCATGCCGTGCCTTTCTGTTATGTCTCGTCCTGGCAGTGGTGTAACCCCATTATATATTGCGGTCAGATCAGCGGTGGACACCGCAATTATTAGTACATTAAGTTTGACAACATGACAAAGATTGTAGAAATCGCGGGGCTACAGCGCCCTGTACAAATACCTGAGCGTCCCTGGTTCCCCTTGTCTCAAATGACTGAGGGGGAATTGCAACTGGCAACCAAGATCAGGGAGCTGGAAATGATAGAAGCCATTAACCGGAGCGCCGGGCGGGTTCGGGAAGCCGATGAACAAGCGGGAGTCCTGAACGAGCTAAACCGGGTACTAAAGTCCGGGCTACATTCTGGCGGAATCGGCATGGCAAAAATGCCTAAACTTCGGCGTTACTGGCAAAAGCTAACGCGCATGGACCGTCCGTGCTACTTATCCCACACCAATATATCAGGCGGATTTGAGCCTACCGATGAGCAGGAGCAATATTGCCGCCAACAGGCCCGCAATTATGCGAATGGACGGGCAGCAGGTGCAGGATATAAAGGGTGGAACGGACAAGGGCCTGTACCTGAGTTCACCCTTCGCAATATCCCAACTGGTAGCGCACCCAGCAATGACCGCTTTCCCTATCGTCAAAAGTATCAGGAAAAGCTAAATAGCTGCCTTGAAAAAACGGAGATGGAAAATGTGGTAAATGAGCACCTGGTAGACGCTGGCCCTAATTTTCTTTATGACCAAATGGGCCCTGATGATTACAACGCCATTATTTCAGTAAAGTACATCAATCAAAACGCCTGGATTTACACAGCAAGCGAAGTTACCGGACTGAGCGAAACCAATGTGAGGAACATTACGAGACTGGGCACTATCGAGCAATTAACGAATGAAGGCTTTGGCGACATAGCAACACCGGAAGCCGCTAAGGAAGTCCTGTACCCTTTTATGCGCCCTGGTGCTGATCGAATAGGCGAGCCTATTACAATAGCTGGGGTTGTTGCCTTAATCAAAGCCATTGCCGCCCTTGTAATTGCTACAGGGACTTTAGTTATGGCTTTTAAGAGTAATACTCGATCAGAGCAAGCCTTTGCCAATATTCCAAACCCAGGTAGTCCGAATTTCCAAATACGCCAGGAGGACTTTTTGATAGAAACGAACTCAGATGGACTTCCCACGCCTCCCACTGGAGGAGGAGCGGGACCAGGTGTAAATGAATCTAACCTACTCGGAGGTTTGTTAAGCGACCCACTTAGCCTTGGGCTGATAGCTGCAGCAGGGTTCTTAATCTTCCAGCCACAGATCATGGCCCCAAAAAATCAAGCTTAATGTCTTTTTTATAGGTGTCTAATTCCTGCCGGGACTGGAGATAAATTAAAATGTCATTCGATCTGTCTTCCTCCCGGCAGTTTTTTTCCTTATGCCGACACTTAAAACGACACTGCAACACAAAAAAACCGCTGTAAGTCATTGACCTACAGCGGTTTGTGTTGTAAAATCGTCGGGGCGGCAGGATTCGAACCTGCGGCCCCCTGCTCCCAAAGCAGGTGCGCTAACCGGACTGCGCTACGCCCCGATCTATATTAATCCAGCGGTGACGGGGGGATTCGAACCCCCGATACCCGTGAAGGTATGCCAGTTTAGCAAACTGGTGGTTTCAGCCACTCACCCACGTCACCGGGTAATCCTGAATTGACCCAGCTGCCAGAGCTGGTAAGTTGCGAGTGGGGTAGTGGCATCTGCCATCTTCTGAGCCCCAAATCACTTGACTTTTTTTGAGAAATCCAAGCGCTTTTGCCTGAATTTTTTTGCTCTTTCGAACAACGTTTCCGTGTGTTTTTCTTGAGCGATTGCAAAGGTAAGAACGCCAGTCAAAAAATCAAATCTTACAGCGTGTTTTTTCTAACTTTTTTGACTGGCATCCTCTATTTTGCTGATTTACAATGGGAACAACGCTAAATCTTTTTTCAACGTTCCCGCCCATTGCTTTTTATTGGTCGTGCAGGCTTAGTTTGATCTTCTTCTCAAGTTCCGACACCGTATCCTTGAATATCATGTCGGTTTCCATGAGGTCAGATACGGTCTTGCAGGAGTAGATGACGGTGCTGTGGTCCCGCCCGCCAAAGTTTTCCCCAATGGCTTTGAGTGATTTATCCGTAAGGTTCTTAGCCAGGTACATCGACAACTGCCGGGCGATGACGACCTGCCGCTTTCGGGTCTTGCCCTGCAGCTTCTCTACCGGAAGGCTGAAATGCTCCGCCACTAGGTTTTGGATGTAGTCAACCGTAATCTCCTTATTGATCTGCCGGACGAAATTGCGGATCACCCGTTTAGCCAGTTCAATATCCACTTCCTGACGGTTGAGGGAAGACTGGGCGATCAGAGAAACCAATACGCCTTCCAGCTCGCGGATGTTGTTTTGGATGTTGTAACAAATAAACTCAGTCACATCAGCCGGGAGCTCTACGCCTTCCTGATTCATCTTGGCCTCAAGGATGGCAATGCGTGTCTCCAGATCAGGGGCCTGCAAGTCTGCTGACAACCCCCACTTGAAGCGGGAGATCAGCCTTTCCTCCATGCCGTCCAGGTCTTTTGGTGCCCGGTCGGAAGTCAGGATGATCTGCTTGCCATTCTGGTGCAGCTGGTTGAAGATGTGGAAAAAAATCTCCTGCGTCTTCTGCTTATTCGCCAGGAACTGAATGTCGTCCACGATCAGCACGTCAATCAACTGATAAAAGTTGACGAAGTCATTCACCGCATTATTCTTGATGGACTGAATAATCTGGTTGGTAAACTTTTCGCTGGACACATATAATACAGTCTTCGCCGGAAAGCTTTGACGGACTTCATTGCCAATAGCATGAGCAAGGTGCGTCTTTCCCAGTCCCACATCCCCGAAAATTACCAGCGGGTTGAAAGAGGTCGCCCCCGGTTTTTTCGCTATAGCCACACCAGCTGAGCGGGCAAGGCGGTTGCAGTCCCCTTCAATATAGTTATCGAAAAGGTAGTTGGGGTTAAGCTGGGGGTCTACCTTAATTTTACGGATCCCCGGGATCACAAAGGGGTTTTGAATGGTTTGGCTGTCCAGCATGCCAGGGGTGAATGCGCCGGATTTGCCTCCGTTTTTCTTTCCTGGAGTTCCGTTTGTCGTACTGTAATTTGGTCTTCCGCTTGGAGCAGCTGCCACTGCACTCTTCGTAAGAATTTGATATTCCAACCGGCCATTTTGCCCAAGTTCGCGGCGGATGGTCGTCTTCAGCAGCTTCACGTAGTGCTCTTCGAGCCACTCGTAAAAGAACTTGTTCGGCACCTGAATCGTCAACGCATTGTCATCAAGCCGTACTGGCTTGATTGGGTCGAACCAGGTTTTGAAGCTCTGCTGATTCACATTCTTGCGAATCGTTTGCAGACAGTTACCCCAGACTGTAGCATGATCCTTTGTCATTCTGCAGGTTTAAAAGCATTAAAAAAAGTGGGCTGTTAAGCCTAGAGTATCAGCAAGTTAGGTTTTGAAAATGCAGGGTGGCGGTTTTTGCAAAAAGCAAAAAACCAAGTCGCATTTAACCGATGTTTTGATTTGTGCCCTTAACTATCGGAGGACTACAAAGTTGGCAAAAAAATGCCGGTTTTAAAACTGATGTTGAAAAGTTTTGATGAAGCTGATCCTTCATAAATCGCCTAGCGGCTTAACTGGCAAGGGCTTGCGCGGAACAAAAAAATATCTGCCTCTCCCAAAAGCCTTTCCACATAGGGGGGTAAAAATGTGGATAACAAGGTGTTTGTTGTTGAAAGATTCATAAATCATTGTTTTTCATGGTTTTAAATTATTTGGTTACGCTCCGTAAATGTTAAGTTAATGTAAAACCGCGTCGTTTGCAGAGCTTTTTTCTTAATTTTAGTGCAATCAAAGAAATCACCTTATGCAGCGCTCAGGCATCATTATTCTGGTGGCCTTTCTGGGGCTATCCGGACTTGCAGGTTGGTACTTCCTTTCAGGATCAACTTCCACCGAGCAGGACAAGGAGCTCCGGTACCAACTCAAACGGCAACCTTTTTCTATACAGGTTACAGCAACCGGCGAACTGGCCGCCAAACGTTCTGTCAAAATCAGAGCCCCGCAGGGTATGCGGGCTGCCGGTATCTATGAGACGACGCTTTCTGACCTTATCCCGGAAGGCAGTGTTGTGGAAGCGGGCGATTATGTGGCTTCCCTCGACCGCACGGAACTAGCAGGCAAGATGAGCGATGTACAAACAGAGCTCGAAAAAATACAAACGCAGCTCGAACAAGCCCGCATCGACACAGCGATTGAAATGCGGGGGCTCAGGGATGAACTCGCCAACCTGGAGTTTGCCAAAAAGGAAAAGCTGCTGGCTGTGGAACAGAGCAAATTCGAACCCCGCTCGGTGATCCAACAGGCGGAGCTGGACCTCGAAAAGACGGAACGGGATTACAAGCAACTGCTCAAAAAATACGAGCTCAAACAGCAGCAGGCCGTCGCCAAAATCCAGGAAATCGATGCCCTCCTCCGCCAAAATCAACGGCAGCTCAAGGTGTATGCCGACTTGTCGGAGGAATTCCGCATCAACGCTCCCGAACCCGGCATGATGATCTACGCCCGCTCCTGGCGAGGTAAAAAGGAACCCGGATCAAGGATCAGTGCCTGGGACCCCATCGTTGCTGAACTGCCTGACCTCAGCGACATGATTTCCCAAACCTATGTCAATGAGGTGGACATCAGCAAGGTGCAGGAAGGGCAGGATGTGGCCATTCAGGTGGATGCCTTTCCGGAGCGGCAGTACACGGGCAAGGTGATAAAGGTGGCGAATATCGGCGAACAGCTCAGCGGGTATGATGCCAAAGTATTCGAGGTCATCGTGCAGGTCAATGAATCGGATTCCATTCTGCGCCCGGCCATGACCACAAGCAATGAAATACTTACCGGCACTTATGAAGATATGCTCTCCATTCCTCTTGAAGGGCTACAGTCCGACAGCCTCTCCTTTGTATATAAGGATAGCGGTTCGGGAGTCGTCAGGCAGGAAGTCATCACTGGCTTGTCTAACGCAGACGAAATCATTGTGGAATACGGTCTGTCGGAGGGCGATCAAATCTACCTGGTACCGCCCCCCGGTGCAGAAGATGCTAATTTTGTACCGCTCGACCCGGTCATCAAAGAAAACATCCGCAAAAAGCAAAAAGAAGCAGAGGCTAAACGGCAGGCAGAAGCCCTGCGCCGGAAGGAATCTGTAAAAGACATTGAGCCGCCCAGCAACAGCAGGAACAGCGGAGGCAACGTCATCATCTTTGACTAAACCACCCAGCGGGCAAAACCTGATTCTATGCAGCGTGTACTATTCAACTTCCTGCTGGCGGTGGAGGGCGTCAATGCCAATAAGCTCCGGTCTTTCCTTACAGCCTTGGGCATCATTTTTGGTGTGGGCGCAGTGATCGCCATGCTCGCCATCGGCACCGGGGCCAAACAGGCCATACTCGACCAAATGAAACTCATTGGCACCAATAACATCGTCATAGAGGCGGTGGTGCCGGAAAGCGGTGATGAAATCAGTACGGAAAATGAGGAGGAAGAAGAGAAAAAGCCCTATTCGCCCGGGCTCAGCCTCGCAGACCTGGCATCCATTCAAAAGACAGTCCCCACTGTAGACCGCCTGAGCCCGGAGATCATCCTTCCGGTGAGCGTAGTCCGGGCAGGGCGGCAGGAGAAAGGGCGCTGTATCGGGGTGGAGAATGCCTTTTTCGAACTAAATGGTCTGGAAATCGGCCAAGGCATCGCCTTTCAGCCCGTGCATATGGAAAAAGGAGAAGCCGTCTGTATTATTGGCACGGAAGTAAAAAAGCGCTTCTTCAGCGAGGAGGAACCGGTAGGGAAGCTCATCAAATGCGGCAAAACCTGGCTGCGGGTCATTGGCGTACTGAAAAAACGCAACGCTTCAGAGGAAAGCCTGGCTCGTCTCGGAATCCGGGACTACAATTCGGATGTCTACATCCCGGTAAGCACCGCACTGCTGCGGTTCCGGAACCGGGCGCTCATCACCTCGGATGACCTGGGGAATAACGACGAAAACAAATCCAAAAACTACCACCAACTGGACCGCCTCGTGGTGCGGGTGGACGACAGCAAGAAGCTCCGTGCCAGCGCAGATGTGATTGCCCGGATTTTGCAGCGCCGCCATTTGCAGGTACCGGATGTGGAAATTGAAGTACCGGAACTGCTCCTCGAGCAGGAGCAGCAAACGCAGGATACCTTCAACCTAGTACTGGCCGTCATTGCCGGCATCTCTCTTCTGGTAGGCGGTATCGGCATTATGAATATTATGCTGGCTTCGGTCCTGGAGCGCATCAAGGAAATAGGCGTGCGCCGCTCCCTGGGCGCCACGCAGCTCGATATCATTTTACAGTTTTTATTTGAAGCCGTATTCATTAGCCTGATTGGTGGGCTGATCGGCGTGCTGCTGGGCGTAGGCGCAGCAAAAACCATCGCCTCCTACGCGGAAATCCCGACCATCGTCTCTGCCTGGAGCATACTGCTGTCCTTTGGGGTTGCAGCGAGCATTGGCCTGGTGTTTGGGCTCTTCCCGGCACAAAAAGCCGCCAAACAAGACCCGATTAAAGCCTTGCGCTCCGATTAAAAAACAAATCCCGATGAAGCATTACTTTTTTGTTGTACTGCTGGCCCTGTCCGGCAACCTTGCCCAAGCTCAGCCCGATACCCTGCGGATGGGGCTTGAAGAAGTGGTCCGGATGGCGCAGACCGGTGCGCCGGATGTGCAGATTGCGGAGACGGCCGTCAGGAATGGCTTTTGGCGTTATCAGTCTTTCCTGGCGGATTATCGCCCGCAGATCAGCTTTGGGGCCACCCTGCCTAACCTGAACCGATCCATTCAGACCATTACGCTGCCCAATGGTTCCGATGCCTTTATCGACCGGGCCCTTATGAGCAACCTGGCAAATCTGAGCCTGGAGCAGGACATCGCTCTTACCGGTGGCTCCATCTTTGCGCAAACGGCTTTGGAGCGGATTGATATTTTTGAAACCGACAACAACCCTGGCTCCACTTCCTACCTGAGCACCCCGTTTGCGATTGGGTTTCAGCAACCGCTCTTCCAGTTTAATGCGCTGAAGTGGGCGAAGGAGATACAGCCTTTGGTGTACGAAGAAGCCCAGCGGGCCTTTTCGGAAGACCTGGAAGATGTCGCCTATAATGCTGCACTGTTGTTCTTCGATGTCCTGGTGGCTCAGCTCAACCTCGAAGCCGCCCAGCGCGACAAAAGGGATGCTGACACCCTCCTGGTCATCTCCCGCGGTCGGTTCGATGTGGGGCGTATCGCGGAAACGGAACTTCTCCAGATCGAGCTGAGCGCCATGAATGCGGACGCTTCCCTCGCTTCCAGCCGGCTCGACCTGCAGACCAGTACCGAAGCCCTACGCAATTTCCTGGGTATTCAGGAAGCCGTTTACTTTGAGCCTGCCACGCCCGGTAAAATTCCGGTTTTCGATATTGATGCGGACCATGCCCTCAGCCTTGCCCGGCAGAACCGCAGTGAGTCGGTTGGTTTTGAACGACAATTGCGGGAAGCCGACCGGGAAGTCGCCCGCGCCAAAGGCACTACCGGGCCTTCTGCGGATATTAACGGCTACTTTGCCCTTTCTCAAACGGCCAATATGTTTGGCGATGCCTATGTCGACCCGCTGGACCAGGAGCGGCTAAATATACGGCTCAACGTACCTATCGCAGATTGGGGTAAAGCCCGGTCCCGAATAGAAATCGCCCGCTCCAATCAGGAACTCACGCAGCTGCAGGTACAGCAAAACCGTGTCAATTTCGAGCAGGAAATCCTGATCAAAGTGCAACAGTTCAGCCTCTTGCGCAATCAGGTGGATCTTGCCCTGCGCGCCTACGATGTCGCCCGCCGGCAACTGGAGATCACCAGGCAGCGCTACCGCATCGGCAAGATTGCAATCGCTGACCTGAATATTTCCATCAGCCAGGAGGCTAGTGCCCGGGCAGCCTATGTGAGTGCTCTGCGCGATTTCTGGCTTGCCTATTACGACCTGCGCCGTCTGACGCTTTATGACTTTGAAAACCAGCAAAGCCTGAAGCAGAACCGGGAGTAGGGATGTCTTAGCTTAGCTTGGTCAGCAGCCAGTCCCGGTTGTTGAGCGGCTGGGTGGCTTCCACCTTTGCCCGTAGTTTGGGATAGGAGGCTGGCAGCTGCCGCAGCAATGCGCCGGTTAGCCGTATGAAGTTTGCGTAAGGGGTTTTGACCTTGGTGGAAATTGACCGGTTGCGCCTCAGGAATACCTGAAAAGCCTTTAGCGAAGCTTCGAGGGCATCCCAGGCGCCCTGTTCGTAGTAGATTTTAGCCAGCAGCGTCCGGCTGCCCAGGTTGTAGTGGATATCCGTGAACTCCACCTGCCGGAGCTGATCCAGAGCTGCCTCGTAGTCTGCCCTGAAAAAGTAGAGCTCGGCCAGATTGTAATGCAGCGCATCCTTTTGCTGATCAGCGGGCAGATAGTCGGAGTAAGCTTTGACAAAATCTTCCACCCAGTCGTATCTTTTCAGGTTCAGCCCCAGCTTGACCATGTTTTTATAAGTCCAGGGTGACAATTGCTTTTCCTCAATCAGGATTTTCTCGTCAATTCCCTGCTGATATAACCCCAGCAAATGTAGTGCAAAAGACCGTTCGCCATCACGTATCCTGCCGATGCAATAATTAATGGCGTAGTAGAGTAGGGGGCGGGCGGTTTCCGGGCTTAACCGGGCACTCCACTCCCGGAACAAATCCACGTAATGGAAGAAAGTCTCCTGATGCCGGGCGGGTGCCTGCAGCATCTGATAGAGGTACAGGTAGAGTTGGTGCAGCGGTTTTAGGCTCAGGTCTTGTCCGGACAAATGGTTGATCACGGGCTCTACAAATGTAGTATCGAAAGCCTGATCAATCAGGCGCTGCCGGTTGAGCATCTCGCAGGTGTACTGTAGCTTCTGTAGCATGAAGAAATCATCAAGGGCGCTGTTGGATTCCTGCAAATAGGGCGTGGGCTGCCGGGTATTTTGCCGGAAAAACTGCTGTTCGGCCAGGTCGAGCAATTGCCAGCTTTGCAAATGATACGTAGGGCTTAGCGGTGCCTTTTCCAGCGCCTCGTTGGCTTTGCGGTTGGCTTGCCGGTAGTGCTTATCTAATTGAAGCCGAACGAGTTCTTCGGCTTTGATAAGTTCGGCAAGGGCGGTGTCCTCCTGCAGGCGCTTCCAAACCTGCCAGTCTTCTGCCAGTTTAAGCAGGTCGCTCATCAGCTGATTGAGCATTTGGTAGCGGTAAGGCTGCTTCGGGAACAACGACTTAAATACGGCTTCTCGTTCCAATGTTTCAGGCTTCCACCCGTCCGTCCACAGGGCGTGCAAATGAGTCAGGAAGCGGTGCGCATCCGGATTGGGGTTGTGGAAGGGGCGCTCCACAAAAGCAAGCAGGCTGCGCCAGTCGTAGCCGTCAAGGGTTTGAAGGAATTGGAGGAGCTTAGTGTTTTTCATAGATCGGATATGCCTTGTTTTTTAGAGAATCCTCAGTTGTTTTTACCGAAGGAGTAGAACATGGCCTTGCCGGGCTACCGTACGCCCGCTTGCGAGCTCCCGAAATTGGGCCACATAGGTATATAAGCCAGAAGTTGCCGGCTGTCCGTTCATTTGCCCATCCCAGATTGAATGATTCCTGTTTCCCTCAAAGACCATACCTCCCCAACGATCAAATACCCTCATAATAATGGGCTCGAACCCGTCCCCCTGTGGGAAAAAGTAGTCGTTGATACCATCACCATTTGGGCTAAATGCCGTTGGGAAATAAATTTTAGCGGCGCAATCTTCCACTGCAATATTAATAGTATCCGATACTAAGCAATCCTGAACCTGAGCAGAGACAATATAGGTGCCTGCTGTCTGTACACTTCTAACAGGTTCCGTTGCTCCATCCTGCCACAACCATTGAGCAGCCTCCAGGTGGAGGGCATTCAAGGTCAGGGGAGATTGCAGGCAGATTGTAGTGTCTTCTCCAAGATAAAGGGGAGGTTCAGCGTGAATTTCATCAAAGAAGCTAACCTCAGTACCAATCGCCTGCTCGCCGCAAAAGCGGTCCGTAATGGAAAAGCGATAATTGCCACCGCTAAGGATTTCCCGCCCGTTTGAGGTGCTTCCGTTTTCCCAACGGTAACTGACTGCACGAGGATGCGAAATATCTAAAACGAACGGTGGAGGAGCGCACAGGGTGGTATCTTTCGGCACTTCATAATTGGGGGCATCAATCACAACAATAGTTCTGGAAAAAGTATCCGGACAGGTATTGGTATTGATGATACGGCTTATGGTGTAGGTACCTGTCGATTCATAACATAAATCACCAAGAACAGGAAAAAAAGAGGAATCAGGCGTAGTGCCTTCCATAAACCATGCATAGCCAGATGCTCCGGCATTGCAGGGGATTTCCGGCTGAAAACAATCGCCTGCGCAAAGGGTATCAGGTGCTTCGAAGAAGGAACTGGGGAATGGGCACTCCGGGCAGAAGTCGACCAATGTTGCAGTATTATCCTCAACAAATGGGATAGGAGCAAAAAAAGGAAAAGTGATGATGGTATCAACCAGCTCAATTACAGCGTCCTCTAAGGTAATAGGGCACTCCTGAGTCGAATAGCAAAGAGATTCAAACCTGCATTCTTCAAGCTCTCCGAATGCATTGGTACGAATAATTGGCGAGACTGGCGTAAATAGCTGGTTTTGGAGCAAGAATATGGACTGATCGTCTGTCTTGGCAAGGTGATTGAAGTGCCGGGTAGAAAAATCAAAAAACATTTTTATCCAGTCTGCATTTCCGAGCACATCAATTTTTAGGAGACCGCCTTTGAAGTTCTCCGTATTTTCAATGCTGACCAAAACTGAACCGTCTTCAAGAAGAATGGGGCTGTCCAGATAGCCGAGGTCATACGGGGCATCAATCATTTGGGACCAAACCACGGTGCCATCAGGTTTACTCCTGACAAAACATGTGGCATCAGTTTGACTATCCATTGAGAACCCCGCGTATAAGAGGTCTCCATCGTCATACTCCAGGTAAGGCGCTAAACTGGCCGAAGAAGCATTTCTCACCCATTGCAGAACACCGCCTCCATTGACCTTGATAATTACATTTTCACCGCCCAGGGCAAAATACCGAAATACCATGCCTCCGTCAGCAGTGCGCACTAAATTACTACCCCGGCTAGCCAAATCATTTTTTATGCATTTTGACCAAACGGTCTGCCCGGATGAATCTAACCTTACCAGGTATTGATCGAATGCATTCGTTGAAGCATGCAATAGTATTACATCGTCATCGATTGCAATGATATCCGGGGGGGCAACCGTGTACTCCATTATCCTGATGGACCACTGAGGCGTACCATCACTACTAAGCCTCATAAGGTGATAATCCGAATAGCTATTGGCTAAATTGTCATAAATGCTGTATAATGCAGCCAGGCCTCCGTTGTCCAGTTCGGTTACTTCCCAAATATGCCCCTTAATATCCGGCACTTTTGTCCAGAGGTGCTGTCCCTGAGGATTAATGCAGGTGATAAAGGGCTGAGGGTCATCGTTGCTCCATCGACTGCCTGCAACCAGGATGTTATTATTTTTATTTGCAATCAGAGTGTTAAGATGATGCTGCTTTCCTTCAGAGCCCAAAACCTTGATCCAGTTTTCCTGCCCACCCATTATTGCCGGGAGTAAAAAGCAAAAAAACAATATCAGCGTAAGCCTAACCGGTGAGGTATTCATACTATAGTCATTTTATCTAGTGCCCCAAGCCATACATCCTTGAAGAAAGCAAAGGACAAAAAGCCGACAAATCAGAGCAGAAAAACTCAGGTTTTAATATTTTTCAAAATCTAAATATATGATAAAACACTGATAACCAGTATTTTTATTTTGATTGACTTTGGATTTATGCACATACAAATATAAAAAAATGTAGTTGTACCCCCCTCCACCTTCCCCTTATATTTGTAACGTGAGAAAAAGAAACCACCCATGCGGAAGATATTTTGGATAGCAACTTTCTGGATTTTCGTTTCGGGCCTGCAGGCGCAGGTTTACCCGGGCGATGCCAACAACAGCGGCAAAGTCGATCAGGCGGATGTGCTGTACACCGGTTATGCTTATGGCAGTGCGGGTCCGGCGCGTATCGAAACGGGGACCATTTTTGAGGAAATGCCAATTTCAATTAACTGGTTACAAAATTTCCCCAACGGCGTCGGCTATGCCCATGCGGATGCCAATGGCAACGGGCAGGTCAACCTCTCGGATATGCTGGCGGTGGTGACCAATTTCGGGCAAAGCCACTCCACACCAGCCCCGGTCGTTTTCCCTGCCGCTGTACCAGGTATGGATGCGGCGCTTGCCTTTACGCCTGATTTGCTGAACCCTCCGCTCACTGCGGGATCCATCGTCAATATCGCCCTGGACCTGGACTACCCCAACCTGCCCACTGAGGTAAACGGGATGGCATTTGAGATTGCCTTCAATAAGAACTACATCCAAAGCATCTCGCTCAGCTACGATGAAGAATGGCTGGGCGGCACCTCGGAATCCTTCCGCTTCCAAACCATCAGCACGAGTCAGACGGACCGGCTGAAGACAGCTTCTACGCGCTACGGGGTCAACCCCACCGCAGCAGAAGGAAGGGTAGGGGTTTTGTCCATCGTCATAGAGGATGATCTGATCACCTTTATGCAGGCGGATAGTGCCAAGATACTCCTGGAAATCAAGGAAGTCATGCTCGTCAACGACAGCCTGGAACTGCAACCGGTCGTGACTGACAGCCTGATGCTGACCGTATACAACCCCAACTACTTGGTCACCCAAACCCTGACGGAGGAAGCAGCCGATATGCGCCTCCTCCCCAACCCCGTGCGCAACGGCCGGGTATTGGTGGAAGCCCCCAAAGGCATAGCGCGCGTTGGTGTCTTCAATATACTGGGGCAACCACTCTACGAGCAGGAACCCCGGACGCCCACCTTTGAAATCGCTGTGCCCGGCAGCTGGCCAACCGGTTACTACCTGGTGCGCGTGCAGCAAAGCGATGGGATGCTAAGCGAAAAACTTTTGTACATCATTCAATAAAATCACCCGACTTTATGAAAAACCTGACTGTTTTATTATTAGCGTTCTGTAGCTTCTTCAATAGCTATGCTACGGAGCTCAGCGTTTCCGGCAGCCTGCTATTTGGGCCCGATCAGGACCCGGTGCCTGGATTTGAGGTGGAATTGCTGCTGCCCTCCCTTGATGAGTACCTGTTTGCCATTACTGAAGCGGATGGAAGCTACACGTTTACCTTCGACCACGATTTCAGTAGTATGCCCACGCTAACGGCCACTGTGAGTACCATCGATTTCTGTACGGGCGTATTCCTTACGGAAACGGTAACGCTGCAGGAGAGTGCCCCTTCGGCAACGGGAGTAAACCTGATCGTCTGTGGCGACATTAACCCACCTCCACCACCGGAGCACTGCGAAGCCTTCTTCTTCATGGAGCAGATCAATGCTGACCCCTACGAAGTACAGTTTTATGACCTATCGAGCACCGCCACGCCTGTGGAATCCTGGTTTTGGGATTTTGGGGATGGCAACACGAGCAACGAAGCTTCCCCCCTGCACACTTATGCTGCTACGGGAGTGTATGATGTTTCATTGACCATCACTGCGGATACTTGTACTTCTATCTTCACCAACCCGGTCTATGTTGAAGATTTTGTGCCCTGTGACTGCGACTGGAACGAGTACGACCCGGTGTGCATTGAGGTGGCGCCTGGCATTGTGGAGCTTTTTGAAACCCTCTGCTATGCCGAATGCGCAGGGTATAGTGCCGATGATATCGTGGACTGCAGCGACAACGGCTTTGACCTTTGCGAACCCTTCTTTACCTACGAACAAGGCGCGGATAGCCTGACCCTGGATTTTACGAGTTTTTCTTTCACTTTTGGGGATAGTATCATGGGCTACAACTGGACGTTCCCGGATGGCGGCGCCTCAACGGAAGCCAATCCCAGCTACACTTTCTCAGAGACAGGATCGTTTGATGTCAATCTCACCATTGTCACAGAAAGCGGCTGTGTCAGCTCTTATTCCCAACCCGTATATGTGGGGGACAACGGTGGCCCTTGCAACTGTGATGATGTCTTCGACCCGGTTTGTGTCATCAATGAAGCTGGCGTGATCATCACGATGCCGAGTGCCTGCGTAGCCATTTGCTCCGGTTATGGGCCGGATGAAATTTACGACGATTGCAATTTTGACGATTGCGACTGCCCGCTGGTTTTTGAGCCGGTTTGTGTGGAGCTTTTCCCTGGGCTGATCTTCGAATTCCCCAATGCCTGTGTGGCAGAGTGCGAAGGCTTTACTGTAGCTGACTTTGTCGACTGCGAAGGGGATGACAATTGCTATTGCCCGGCTATTTTCGATCCGGTCTGTGTGGTTGAGAATGGCGACACCCTGACCTTCCAGAACCCTTGCTACGCGGAATGCGAGGGCTTCGGCCCCGATCAGTTTGTGGACTGCGATATCGACGCGCCCTGTGGCTGCGATGATGTCTTCGACCCGGTTTGTGTGGCGACGCCTTCCGGGCAGATTCTCACCTTCCCTAATGCCTGCTTTGCGGAATGCGAAGGCTATGATTCATCTGTATTCTTTGAGTGCGACGACCCCAGCGACTGCAACTGTTATCAGTTCTACGATCCGGTATGTGTAACCCTTCCAAATGGCGTTGAAATTATCTTCCAAAACGACTGTTACGCCGAATGCGAAGGCTTTGGCCCGGATGAGTATGCGCCCTGTGACGGTGGAGGCGAATTCTGCGAAGCTTACTTTGAGGTCATGGAAACCGATGTGCCCGGACAGGTACAGTTTTTTGATGTCTCTTTCGTGACTAATGGTACGGTGGTGGAATGGTTTTGGGACTTTGGTGATGGCAACAGCAGCACGGCGCAAAACCCGGTACATACTTATGCGGAAACAGGCATGGTGGAAGTGTCCCTGACCATCACAACTAGCGAAGGCTGCACCAGTACTATTGTGCACCCGATATTCCTTGGTAGTGGCGGTGGCGCAGGCAATGGTCCCGAATGCCAGGCGATGTTCTCCTTCGAGCAGGATGCAGACGACCTGTTGTCCTTTACCTTCATGGATATGTCCATGGGGCCTGCCGTAGGCTCCTGGTTCTGGAGCTTTGGCGATGGCAGCAACAGCACCGACCAAAACCCGGCCCATACCTATTCAGCCCCCGGACTTTACCTGGTCACGCTGACCATTACCAGCGGCGATTGCACGAGCAGCATGAGCATGATTATCCTGACCGACTTCGATATCCTGTATGATGAAGACTGCCTCGCGCTCTTCCTGCCATTCAAGACCGATAGCCTGACCTATGCCTTTCTGAACCTGTCTTCCGATTTTGGGGCAGACTATCAGTGGGATTTCGGCGATGGCAATACAAGTACGGAAGCCATGCCCGTGCACACCTATACCGCACCGGGCAACTACGAAATCTCGCTGACGATGACGACACCGGATGGCTGTGTTTCTACCTTTACCGTGACCATCAATCCGGTCATCAATGGCTTTACCGGGCAGCCTTCCTTCTTAATGGCAGTCGATACGGACGACAACTATGAACAACCACTAGGCCAGATCAAGGCCTATCCGAACCCCGCCCGCGAACAAGCCACGCTTGACCTCGACCTTCAGCAGGGAGGCGCCTATGAGCTACGCCTACTCAACCTGAACGGGCAAGCCCTCTGGCAGCAGCACTACAACTGGAGCACCGGACGGCAGCAGATCGACCTTGACCTGTCGGACGTGCCCGCCGGGATACTGATGCTGCAGGTACGTGGCGAGCAAGGCACTGAAACCCTGCGCCTGATAAAGCAATAAGCCGACTGTTGTAAGAAATTCACCCGTACTCCAATCATTTAAAACCCGCCTGCATGGTTCAGTCCGTGCAGGCTTTTTTGTATCTTTGCCCCCCGAAAATCCTAACATAGTCTAAAACCAAATCCATGAAAAACATCGCAGTAATCGGTGCCGGCACTATGGGCAACGGCATCGCCCACGTTTTCGCCATGAATGGCTATGCCGTCAACCTGATCGACATCTCTGAGGAAGCGCTCGACAAAGCCCTCGCCACTATCACGAAAAACCTCGACCGTATGCTCAAAAAAGAGCGGATCACCGAGGAGGTGAAGCAGAAAACGCTTGGCAACCTGACCAAACAAACGGACCTGAAAGCCGGTGTGGCCGAAGCTAACTTGGTCGTTGAAGCCGCAACCGAGCGGGTAGACCTCAAGCTGAAAATTTTCAAGGACCTGGACGAGGCGGCACCAAAGTCTGCCATCCTGGCGACCAATACGTCTTCCATTTCTATCACCAAGATTGCGGCAGCGACAACGCGCCCGGCGCAGGTCATCGGCATGCACTTTATGAACCCCGTGCCGGTCATGAAGTTGGTAGAGGTCATCCGCGGCTACGCCACTTCAGATGAGACCACGGACATCGTCATGGACTTGTCCCGCAAGCTCGGCAAAGTACCCGTTGAGGTCAATGACTATCCGGGCTTTGTCGCCAACCGGATTTTGATGCCAATGATCAACGAAGCGATTATCTCCCTGCACGAAGGCGTGGCCGGCGTGGAGGAAATCGATACGGTCATGAAGCTCGGCATGGCGCATCCTATGGGACCGCTGCAACTGGCGGACTTTATCGGTTTGGATGTGTGCCTGTCCATCCTGAATGTCCTGTTTGAAGGCTTCGGCAATCCGAAGTATGCCCCTTGCCCATTGCTGGTCAATATGGTGACGGCCGGCAAGCTGGGCGCGAAGTCGGGTGAAGGCTTTTACACCTATGGTCACGGTACCAAAGAACTGATCGTGGCGGACGCATTCAAAAAATAGCAATCAATTTGTTTTATAGTCTTGTTTTTAACTATTTTTTGTTTTACATTTGTGTTTGTACACATTTTTGAAACAAGACCGTGTTGGGATTTTAGTCTTCTAGTCGAAAACTGGCAATTTTTTGGTTAGACGAGACACGAAAACCGGAGTTTAGCCTAAGCTAAATGAGGATTTTCGTGAAGAAGTATAACCGAAAAAGTGTAGTTTGCAGACCGATTACTAAAGTTCCAACACGGTCTGCAAAGGGGCAAGACATGGAAAGCAAAAGTACCCACCAAAACACCCTGTCCCTTCAAGCTCTGGCGGACGCCCTTCACCGCAACTGGTTCAACGGCGTCCTCCTGGGCCTGGGGATATACATTCTGTTTTTTAAAAACATCAGCATTCAGTTTAACCTGAATAGCATCGAGCAGCCGGTTGCGGTTGCGGAAGAGGGCCTCGTGCCTTCGTTTGGGCAGGCGCTGCCCGCCAGTTACAAAGCTGAGAAGCGTGCCAGCACCCAACAAAATGTCTCACAAATAAAGTGGGATACCCGTCAACCGGAGGACTTCCCGAACCTTACCTTCGTGCTAAATGACAACTACGCCGAGCGCCACCACGTGCGCCCGGAGGTGATGGAGGCGGTCAATGCTAAAGTAGAGGCTTATCTGGAGCAGTACAAAATGCTGGCGATCAGTGAAATGGAAGACTATGGAGTCCCGGCAAGCATTACCCTCGCACAGGGGCTGCTGGAATCCAACGCTGGGGAAAGCCTGCTCGCCAGGGAGTCCAACAATCACTTTGGGATCAAGTGCAAGCGCCAATGCCGGGGCTGTACCTGCCGCAATTACTCAGATGATGACATCTACGATATGTTCCGTGTCTTTGGGGACGCCAAAGAGAGCTTCCGGGCACATTCTGAACTGCTCAACGGCGAACGTTACAAGCATCTGCACCGGCTGCGCATTTCCGATTATAAAGGCTGGGCGCGCGGCCTGAAAAAAGCGGGCTACGCTACAGATAAGGCTTATGCCGATAAGCTCATCCGTATTATTGAGCAATTGGACTTGACTCGGTTTGACCGGCTGGGGGCGTAAGAATAAAAATCGAATCAAGCAGGCAACAGTATGGAATGCAGAAAAATTCTCGCTGCTGCCTGCACTGTTTTACTTCAGACGTTGTACCAATTCCACGCGACGGTTCTTTGCCTACCCCAAATTAGCTTCATTAGTAGCCGCAAAGCTAATGGTCTCGTATGAGCTGATCCGGGAGCCTTCATACCGCTGAATAAGAGGATGGTCTTCCGAGCCTTTAAAGTCCTGAGCCATTAGTGGCAGGAAAAAGAAAAAGCAAATAGTAATGGGTAAACAGCGTATCATCATCGTTTAGTTGATTTAGGGTTATTCTGAAGAAAAGGGATAAATGAAAACTTTTTTAAGGAAATTCCCCGCTAACATAGCACAATCCTTATCTTTCGTCAGGAATCAAAGCAAGAAAAATCAACAAAACCCTGGCTGATGGTATTTACGCTCCGGAAAGTTGCCCAGGCTATCCACACCCTGAATGAGCAGGTGGGCAGAGCGGCAGCATGGCTGACTACGCTGCTTATGTTGCTGGTCTGTTTCGATGTGGTGGTCCGTTATTTATTTAATGAAACTCAAGCTTGGATTATGGAGCTGGAATGGCACCTGTTCGGGCTTATCTTCTTGCTGGGTGCCGGATATGCTTTCCGGCATGACCGGCATGTCAGGGTGGATTTGTTCTACGCTAAGTTCTCGGCAAAGGATAAGGCGCTGGTCAATCTCATCGGAGGCTTGATATTCCTGATTCCCTGGACGGCGATTCTGATTTACGTTTCATTTGAGTATGCTACCATTGCCTACAAAATAGGAGAGGGGTCGCCCGATCCCGGAGGGCTGCCGGCCCGGTACATCATCAAGTTTGCGATAACCGCAGGTATGGTACTGCTTTTCCTGCAGGGGCTCGCGAGTATTATTGATAACTGGTTGATCTTTAAAGGTAAAGCCCCTTCCCATTCCAGCACCTCTGAAACCGAATAAGCCATGGCCATCCTTGCAATATTACTGTTCATCAGCATCTTTCTGCTCATTTTGTACGGATATCCGGTAGCCTTTACGCTCGGGGGGATTTCCATCCTGTATGCCGTCTGCTTCCTGGATCCGGGCAGCTTCATTGCACTGTCTCCCCGCATGATGGGCGTCGTGAGCAATTATGTACTGATGGCGGTGCCCCTTTTCATCTATATGGGCATCATGCTGGAGAAATCCGGGCTGGCGGAGAGCCTTCTGGAGACCATGGCGATGCTGTTTGGGAAAGTCCGGGGCGGGCTGGCGATCAGCGTGGTGATCGTGGGCGCTTTACTGGCTGCTTCCACCGGAATTGTGGGCGCAACCGTAATCACCATGGGCCTGATCAGCCTGCCGACGATGCTGAAGCGCGGTTACCGCACCGAACTGGCGACGGGTACGATTGCCGCATCCGGCACCCTCGGGCAGATCATTCCGCCTTCGGTCGTATTGGTGCTCCTGGGCAGTGTGCTGAATGTTTCCGTAGGGCAGCTGTTTGCCGCAGCGCTCATCCCGGGGCTGCTGCTTGTACTCGTTTATATCCTTTACATCGCCATCACTGCATGGGTCCGCCCGGGGTATGCGCCAAGTATGCCCAAAGAAGAACTGGAGGCTTTCTGGGCTTCAGGGGCTACCCGTAAGGTGCTGCAGGCTTTTGTCCTGCCTATGCTTCTAATCGTGGCTGTGCTGGGCTCCATTTTTGCAGGCATTGCTTCGCCTACCGAGGCTGCCGCCGTAGGGGCAATGGGCGCCACCCTGCTCACGATCAGTCAGGGCAAATTCAATTTGGAAGTCCTAAAGTCCGTCATGCGCGAAACCACCCACCTGACAAGCATGGTCTTTGTGATTTTGCTGGGCGCTACCGTCTTTTCCTTCGTCTTCCGGGAAATGGGCGGGGACACCTATCTCGTCAGCCTGATCGAAGAAGCCAATTTGTCGCCTATGGCATTTCTGGCCCTGGTGATGATCGTGGTCTTCGTTGCCGGCTTTTTCATCGACTTTATTGAAATCATCTTCATCATCGTACCTGTAGTGGCCCCCATTTTCGTACAGATGGATATTGATTTGATCTGGATAGGCGTACTGCTGGGGCTTAATCTTCAGACCTCCTTCCTGTCACCGCCGTTCGGGTTTTCCTTGTTTTACCTCAAAGGAGTGGCACCTCCGGGCGTGACCACGCAGCACCTGTACCGGGGTATTTTGCCGTTTGTGATTATTCAGCTGGTGTTTCTCGGTACCGTCATACTTTTCCCTGAAGTGGTGTACTTTTTGATTGATTAAGCAGATCGGCAGGAGGACAGCTTGCTGGCTTTTGGGCTAAAGGTGAAGAATTTTTGAGATTATAGCTACTAACACTACTCATTATAACTTAGGTGCATACCATTATGGACAGATAAATGTAGTTTAACCAGTTTCAGAAATATTTTATTTGAACAGCTATTTTTACTTTACAAACCGTTTTAAATTCCGCTGTGATTTTTATGAGAAATAACTAATTTAGCTGCATGGATTATTCAGCAAGAATTAATGAAGAACTCAAGCCATGGGTGGACAACTCACTAGATAAAACGGTGGTAGACTTATTTGCAGGCTGTGGTGGGTTATCCTTAGGTTTTGAAGCAGCAGGCTTCAAGACTGTAGGGTATGAAATGCTAAAGGATGCGTCAGAAACTTATAGAAACAATCTAATTGGAGATTGCTTTACTGAAAAATTACACGTAGACACCGAATACCCTGAGGCAGAAGTAGTAATTGGTGGACCGCCTTGCCAACCCTTCAGCGTAGGAGGTAAACAACTCGGATTAAAAGACGCCAGAGATGGCTTTCCTATTTTCCTGTCGGCCGTTAAGAGGCTTGAACCCGAAGTTTTTCTGTTTGAAAATGTGCGCGGGTTACTTTACAAAAATAAGTGGTACCTTTTAGAAATAGTAAATCAACTTGAAGAATGGGGCTATCAAGTATCTTTCAAGCTTTTGAATGCTAAAAAATATGGGGTGCCTCAGAACCGGGAAAGAGTTATTGTAATTGGAGCAAAAGAACCAATAGCTTTTCCACCCGAGAAAAACCAGCGTGTCACTGCAGGTGAAGCTTTGGGTCAATTAGCGTTTCAAGTGCCCGAAGATTCCAAATTTCTTACTCCAAGTATGGATAAATATATTGCAAAGTATGAGAAAGCCTCCAAGTGCATTAATCCCAGAGATTTGTATTTAGACAGGCCTGCAAGGACATTGACATGCAGAAATCTTGCTGGAGCCACCGGTGATATGCATAGGGTAAGGTTGCCAGATGGTAGAAGGCGAAGACTAACTATCCAAGAGGCTGCTCGTTTACAAAGCTTCCCAGATTGGTTTGAGTTCGCTGGAAATGAAACAGGTATTTACAATCAAATTGGAAATGCAGTAGCACCATATTTTGCCCTCGCACTGGCTCAGGAAATTAAAAGCTATTTCCAGCCAGAATATGATGGAAAAAAAAGGAAAATAGTCAATAGCCACAATCAACTTAGGCTCTTCAATGAAGGAAAAGCAGTATATAGATCCAGTTAAGTGTAAAACTTTCTCAAGCAAGCCTAAATCCAAACAGCGGTTAATTAATCAGGCATTGGAGATTTTGGAAGCCTTTGGAGTGCCAACAGAAGGGACTCCGCGTAGGCTAGAGAGAATGGCAATAGCTTTTTTAGCCGTATCGGATGTAAAAAGTACGGCAGAATTTAAGAAAGCAAAGGATTTGGTTTCCAGTAAATATTCACTTAAAACGAGAGAGGTCATTGAATACGTGAATACTTACCTTGGGGAGAATATTAGCAGTGGATCATATGACGATATTAGGCGGAAAGACTTGAAAATATTAGTAGCGGCTGGAATAGTCTTACAATCTAGCCCTGACTCTGCAACCAATGACTCGACAAGAGGTTATGGGGTGAATCCGATTTATGCAGAGCTAATGAGGCAATACCCTAGTAAAAATTGGCACTCCAAAGTTAGTGAAGCATTAAAGGATGTAGATTCTATTGCAGAGAAATTAAAAAGGAAAAGAGATCTTTCCAAAATCCCAGTTCAGTTACCTAAAGGAGAACAGCTATTGTTCTCTAAGGGTCTGCATAATGATTTACAGAAGGCGATTATAGAAATATTCCTTCCCAGATATGGATACGGGGCTACAGTTCTTTACGTTGGGGACACTGCTGATAAATATTTACACCTGGATAAAGAAGGTTTAAACGAAATCAATTTTTTCGAGATTAAGCACGATGAGCTTCCTGATATTATTGCATACTCGAAATCCAAAAATTGGCTATACCTCATCGAAGCCGTTCATAGCTCTGGTTCTATTGATGAGCTAAGGTTGATGCAGTTGCAAAAACTGACTGAGCATTGTACAGCTGATATTATCTACGTCACAGCCTTCCTCGATAAGCCGACATTTAGAAAGTTTATAGCAGATATTGCCTGGGAGACTGAGGTTTGGATTGCTGACAACCCAGACCACCTAATCCATTTTAATGGAGAAAAGTTTCTAGGGCCCTATTAGCATAGGACTTGTATCTTTCCATTAAACCTACCCCAACCGAATCCCCGCATCCACCTGAATCCGGTTATAATAAGCCTTTTCCGTAATCGCTGCATAGTCCGCCGCCTTTTGCTGGAAACTGCGGTAGGATTCATACACTTTTCTGCTTTTGGGGTCCCGGGCGGTGATTTCGTCAATCGCTTCCGCGGTGTAGGTGCGCATCTGCTGGATGACTTCATCCGGGAAGCGACGAATGTTGATGCCTTTTTCCAGGAATTTGGCGAGGGCAGCGGCATTATTGGCTTCCATTTGGCTGAGAATCCAGCCGGAAAGCTCGCCTGCTACGGTCTTGATGATGCCTTGCAGGTCAGAGGGCAGTTGCTCCATTTGCTCCTTGTTGACGAAGAACTCCAGCATGGTGCCAGGTTCGTGCCAGCCGGGGCTGTAGTAGTATTCGGCGATCTCGTGGAAGCCCATCAGGGTATCGTGGAAGGGGCCCAGCCATTCCGTGGCATCGATGACGCCCCGCTCCAGCCCGGTATAGATCTCACCGCCTGCCATAAGCACCGGTGCGCCGCCCGCCCGTTGCAGTACCTTGCCGCCCAGGCCGGGGATGCGCATTTTGAGCCCTTTTAGGTCTTCCACGCTGTTGATCTCTTTATTAAACCAACCGCCCATCTGCACACCGGTATTGCCGCCTGGCATAGGGATGAGGTTGAAATCGGCGTAGAGTTCTTCCCAGAGCTCCAGGCCTCCGCTGACCATCCACGCATTGAGCTGCTGTGCGTTCATTCCAAATGGGACAGAAGCAAAAAACTGCGCGGCTTCTGTTTTGCCCGCCCAGTAATAAGCGGCTCCGCAGCCCAACTCGGCTCCGCCTTCCCGCACGGTATCAAAGGCTTCCAATGCCGGCACCAGCTCATTGCCACCGTATACCCGGATGTCCATGCGCCCACCGGACAACTGTCGGACACGGTCGGCGAAAACCTCACAGGCTTCGCCCAGAATCGGGAACTTAGGTGGCCAGGTGGTCACCATCTTCCAACGGTATTTTTTGGCGGTGATGATGTTGGGGCTGCCATCGCTTTCTTCCTGCGCATGGCTGACACCACCCAGCCCTTTAATCACAAAAGGGAGGGAAATGGTGCCAAGGGCTAAGCCTTTGAAAAAGGTTTTGCGGTTGAGCTTCATAGCGTGTCAGGATTATAATGTGATTCGGTGATAAATCTGTCGAAGTGGAATGCGGTGGTCAAGCCTGGGGATAATTAGCTCGTCAGATACTGTTGCAAGAGGCGTCATCAGCCACTGCCCGTTGGGGGCTCGTTCGAAAGATTCTAC
Source organism: uncultured Phaeodactylibacter sp. (assembly GCA_913057245.1). GTDB lineage: Bacteria > Bacteroidota > Bacteroidia > Chitinophagales > Saprospiraceae > Phaeodactylibacter. The sequence continues at coordinate 155,273 of CAJXNH010000003.1, read as the reverse complement.
GGCCAGCTGATGTTGGGCAATGAATACACACTGCTCCACACTTGGAATACGCTGATATTGGAAAAACTTTTCGGTCCGGTCGTACTGTGCGGTACCCTGGGAAAGGATTTCAATGATCACGCAAGGGAATTCAATAATCAGAGGATCCTGATCTTCAGAATTGCAGGTGAGTACGATATCCGGATAAACATACCGCTTTTTAGACTGGATTTGAGTCATGACGTTTTCGTCAAACAATTCACAGCCTTTGCTTTCCAATATTTGCTGAGGGATTTGAGCGATAAGGTTCCGCTTGATGCGGTGGTTATGGTTCTTGGTAGTAGCTTCTAGTTCAATGAGCGTCCCATCCCAAAAGTCAAAACGCTGCCCTTCACCTCGCTGTGAAGCCAGGTACTCCTCGAAACTGACGGGCTGTAATCGTCTTGCCAGGCTCATGACCAAAATTTTAAACAAGATAGTGGAAATTTCAGAACGGAGGAAACCTGATTTTGTATATTTTGTTTTAATTTTGCAAAACACAAAACAAATCAATGTCAAGTCAACCCGCAAAATACAATCAGGGTAGGGGCGCCCAAATCAATCCGGCCAACCGCTTTCATGAGCATGACTACGGGCTGGAGCCTTTGCAGCCGGATGCCAGGACGCAGTACATTCCGGTTTATCCCAAAACCATCCTCAACCGGGTGGAAAGCCCGGATATCGGCATGGCCTGGTCGATGAACCCCTATCAGGGCTGTGAGCATGGCTGTATTTACTGCTACGCCCGCAATACCCACAATTACTGGGGTTACAGTGCGGGATTGGACTTTGAACAAAAGGTGCTGTACAAAAAAGATGCCCCACAACTGCTCGAACAGCAGCTCAAAAAGAAAAACTGGAGGCCTGAACCCATCATGCTGGCAGGCAATACGGATTGCTATCAACCAGCAGAGCAAACGCTGGGCATCACCCGGGAAATCCTCAAAGTGTTGTGGAAGTACCGCCATCCGGTTGGCATTATCACCAAAAACAGCATGGTGCTGCGCGACCTTGACCTGCTGCAGCCCATGGCAGAAAACCGTTTGCTACGGGTATCTATTTCCCTGACCACGCTGAACGAAAAGCTGCGCCGCCTGCTCGAGCCCCGGACCGCCTCCGTGAAGGCCCGCCTGAAAACCATCGAAGTCCTCGCAGAGAAAGGCGTCCCGGTGAATGTCATGATGGCGCCCATTATTCCCGGGTTGAATGACCATGAGATTCTGGAGGTTGGACAAAAAGTCAGCAGCCTGGGCGCGGTTTCTATGGCCTACACCATGGTACGCCTCAACGGAGATGTCGCTGCCATTTTTGAGGACTGGATCCGCAAGACGATGCCTGACCGGGCAGACCGGGTGCTCAACCGCATCCGTGATGTGCACGGGGGCGAGCTGAACGACAGCCGCTTTGGTACTCGTATGAGAGGTGAAGGGCAGTTCGCGGAGGTTGTGAAACAACAATTTCAATTGGCGCGTCAGCGGTACTTTGCCGATAAGGTCAAGCCGGACTACAACCTGGATTTGTTTGAACAGCGCCGCAACCCTCAAATGTCCCTGTTCTGAACTTGCAGGGGCAGCAAGCGTTTCAGAGATTAGCCGCTCATTGGCTTTTTTGCAAACACAAAACCACTATGCCCGAAACCTCACTGCTTGCTGCTGCTGAAACGGCCGTTTACCAATATTTAGCGGAACATCTGCCGCCCCGCTATGTCTTTCACGATTTCAACCACGCAAAAGCTACCGCAGCTATCGCCACTGAGCTTACCGCTGAGGCAAATTTGCCAGAAGCAACGCGCAATGCCCTGATTATTGCAGCCTGGTTTCACGATGTGGGCTACACAGAGGGCGAAGAAGGGCATGAACAACGCAGCGCCGAACAGGCGAAGCAATTCCTTAAGGCATTCCCCGATGCAGTCATCGACCACGCGTTGGTGGAGCAGTTGATCCTGAGCACAATGCCCGGCCAAAAGCCCGGTACCAAACTGGAGCAATGGCTGCACGATGCCCACTATTCCTTCCTGGGCCGGAAACGCTTTGAACGGCGCGGGCAACTGCTCCGCCTCGAAGAAGAAGCCATCTCCGGTAAGAACTACACCACCCACGAGTGGGAAAGGCGCTTGCTGGAGCTTCAGTTGGATACGAAATTCCTGACCCCGGAAGCCCACGAAGCATTCGCCAGCCGTAAGAACAAAAATATAGCCGAGCAACGGGATAAAATCCGGAAAGCCCGGAAAACAACCGTCCGGAAAAAGACCGGAAAAGACTTTGGCCGGGGCGTTGACACCGTATACCGGGTCACCCTCCGCAACCACATCAACCTGAGCTCTATTGCTGATGGCAAAGCCAATATGATCATCAGTATCAACACCTTAGTACTGTCTATCCTTATTACTGCGGGATCAGCAGGTTTCTCTATCAGCCCTGCTAATTTTGAGAAAAATTTGGAGTATATCCTCCCCGTGCTCCTCCTTATGGTCACTTCACTAATGGCCATTACCTTTGCCGTATTCTCAGCTATACCGAAGGTGTCCGGGCAGGATTTTACCGATGAGGACGTCAAAAAACATAAGGTGAGCCTGTTATATTTCGGCAACTTTCTGAGCCTGCCTAAGGAGCAATTTGTAGGCTACCTGCGCGATCTAAAAGAAGATCAGGAGGTCCTTTACGATGACCTTTCCCGGGACTTGTACAACCTGGGCCTCGTATTAAAGAAAAAATACCGCCTGCTCACTTACGCCTACCGGACTTTTGTAGGAGGGCTGGTGCTGAGCTTCCTCGTCTTCGTATTTACTTTGCTGCTCAAATAATCTGGCTATTGTAAGCCTTTCTTGTCTTCTGTTCAAATTGTTGTAACGGAGTCTGTCCGCACCCGTCCGGTTTTGGCTTTCTGACCGCCTTCGGATGTATTGAAATAATACACCACGCCAACACTTAGCAGAAAATAGGCAGCAAGGGCATAAGTTGCTATTGGGGAAAGGCTGTTGAGCCCAAACCAGTCTCCGGTAGCCCAGATCAGGACGAGTCCAATGCCCGACTTCACCAGCTCTACCGCCCAGGCATAGCGGCTTTGATCCATCAGCATGCTGTAGCTGAAAATGCAAAGGACCAGAAATAAACCATACAAAATAGCCTGCTGCGCACCGATTTCCGCCAGGTTATTAAAGAGGTACATCATAAGTAGGAATACGGCGGTGAATTGTACCCAGGACCACCACTGCATCGCTTTGGAGAGCTTGGGGTCGTACTTTTCGTAAGCATAAGGGTCTTCAATTCCGGAAAGCGGGTACTTTTCCTTTACATCAGCCGGGCGCCATCCGGTTGGTTTGAACCAAATGGTGAACTTAGCTTTCCAGTCTCGGGTGCGCCAGGCATCCTTGATGAGCTGCCAGAGGTGCACAAAGTTGATAATGATGGGGTTCCAGGTGCGCACCGGGCGGGTCACGCCGTACACCGGTGGTACATCGTCCAGCTCTTCCTGGAAAGTACCAAACATTTTGTCCCAGACGATAAAAATCTGAGAGAGGTTCTTATCCAGATATTCCTTGTTGATCGCGTGGTGGACGCGGTGATGAGAAGGCGTAACAATGATGTGCTCCAACACCCCCATTTTTCCAATCAGGCGGGTATGGTACCAGTACTGTGCGAATAAATGGAGCGGGGCGACTACCGCTACCACTTCTCCCGGCACGCCCAGAATGGCGATCGGCAGCAGGAAAAAGACCGTGATGGCGACAAATCCGGAGATGGACTGCCGCAAAGCACAGCCCAGATTGAACTCTTCGCTGCTGTGGTGGATAATATGGCGGTTCCAAAAGTAGTTGACACTATGCGAAAGGCGGTGCACCCAGTAGCCGGCAAAGTCGAGCCCGATAAAAGCCAGTGTATACACCAGCCAGGTGGATTTGATTTCGAATAGTCCGATTTGCCCTACAAGCCAGTCGTAGGACACCACCACAACGGTGAGCCCAAGCACATCTTTAATCACATTGGTCAGGCCAGAGCTGAGGCTGGATAAGGTGTCCATACTTCGGATCACCTTTTCGCCTTTCCACCAGGCGATACCAGCTTCCAAAAGGAGAAGAGCCATAAAAAACGGGATGGCATAATTCAGTACGGCGGCGTAGGATTCCATGTTAATTTAGTTTGGCGAAATTTCGCTATAATTTGCAAATATATGGAATCCGGCACAAAAAAAGTACCGGCAAACGATTGTAAGACGTCTGCCAGGTACCACTTTTTGGGGTTATAACTTGTTGAACTTCACGATTTCCGGGCCCGCCTCGGACTGCATATGGCAGAGATAGGTACCCGGTGGCAAATCGCTCACATCAATCTCGGTTTGGTGGTGTGCTTTTGCCTGACTTTCCCAAACCAGCTGACCGGTAGCCGCAAAGACCTGTACCGTGAAATCCTGACCAGCCCACCGCAGGGTCAGCCTGTCCGTAGCCGGATTGGGGAAAAGGGTAGGGGGGCTGACTGCTTCATTCCAGCTGCTGCTCAGGTGATGGTGCGCCCAGTTTGTGCCCTCTGATGCCAGGCTGTTAACCGGTACTCCAGCCGGGAAATCACCATCACAGAAGCGGTTGATACGAGCCCGGAACTGCCCAGAATTACCCGGAGTAGCAAAGAAACCCGGCTGTAACGTCACGGCATCTTCGGCTACGAACTGCACCTGAGCGAAGCCGGTTGCTTCGTAATCGGCGGCAGTGATTGTAGAAAGCGCGGCTTCATGGACAAACCCGGAAAGCACCGTTGTACAGCACAGGCTGAGGTTAGCAGTCGTGACCAGAATATTATTGGTCGAGGCAAAGGGGCTGGATAGAATGCTGTGCATCCGTTTTTCCTGCATGGGCGTGAAAGCACCCCGGCAGTGGAAAGGGGCGTAGCTCATGGTATTGGTCACATCAGGGCTGTAACTGTCCCCGTTCCCATCGGTTTCTGTGCCGATAAAGCTACAAGTTGTATCGTCTACGTTACTTCCAAGGCTGGGATCGGCGGGGGTGTCGCAAAGCTTATCGCCTGCGCCTGCGCAATTGCTGCCGTCCACGAGTTCGGCTCCGAATGCAGTTTCGTGGGTGTGGTACAGCCCCAGGCAATGCCCCATTTCGTGCGCCAGGTGCGGAGTGTTGAACCGGCCGGCGTAAATGGTGGTGTAGGTATTGGGGATGGCGTAGGCGGTGCCTCGGAAGAAGGTGTAATCCGGCAAGATATTAATGGTAATGACATCATCTAATGGCGGATAAGCGGCAATGAGGTCATCGGCAGTATCGCCATCAAATCCATCAGTGGGGCTGGCGAAGTTGGAATCATTGATACTGTAGATGCCCATCAGCGCAAAGCAGATGTCGTGGGGCGCATAGTAGGCTTCCAGGCGGTCGATTTCATCCAGGACTTCCTGCCGGGTGGGGCCTCCGGTGCCATTGTCTTCGTTGATGACCCGCACGGCAATTTTTACCGTGTAGGATAAATTGGCTGGTGCTCGTTGGGCTGCCGGATACCGTTCCAGGTAGTCGGGCGAAGGCGGCGTCAGGCAGTCAGGGTCTTGCCCAAACAATGCTAAGCCCAGCAGCAATAGGGTAGTGGTAAGGATTAAATGTTTCATGTCGTTGGTCTTTTGGGCTTATTGTTGTTCTAATTGTGCAAGGCGTGCCTCGAGGGCTTCGAGTTGCGCTTTTAGTGCTTTGTTTTCCTGATCTGCGGCGATAGCGTAGAGGGTCAGTTCCTCGACTTTTTCCACCAGCAGCCGCTGTGTGCTGCCGATCTCAAAGCCGCCTTTGGCTTCGATCGTTTGAGCAGGCTGAAATCCGGGAAGGTGGTGATGGCGGTCGATGAAGTCGGCGACCTCCTGCAGCTCAGGCAGGTTGTAGCTGTCGCTAAATACATAATCGGGCCAGTTGGCTTCTAGCTTGACGGTCACTTCCTCCGCCAGTACAGATCCACCAACGTACAGACGATGGCTGCCTGGGGTTGCGTTGGTGCCCACGGTCAGGGTTTGGTCGACCGTAGCGGTGTTGCTGCCTAGGTGGCCTGTGACGGTTGCATCATCGGTTACAGTAAGTGCGCCCCCAATTTGAGTGATGCCGCCTACTTTGAGCTGATCGCCAATGACTCCATTATTAGCTACGCTCAGGTCTTCGCCAATGAAAGCATCTGTGCCCACTTGCAGGCCCTGCTGTATGATGGCGTTCTTGGCGACATCAAGAGCTTCATTGACCAGAGTGCGGCCGGCGATTTCCAAAAAGAAACCGGCAGCAGGAGCATCTGTACCCAGCCCGACCTGTGTGCCATCGTCCCAGAGCTGACTGTCGCTAAGGCTGCTTTCTCCCGTGAACTTCGCCAGACGATTAGGCGTGCCGCTGATGTCTTCGCTGGTCAGCATTTTGAACCAGCTTGCCGTGCCCCAGTCCGGCGCATCGCCCTGCCAGCTGCGGTGGAAAATGCCCTCTTCAGCAAAAAATAGCTGATGGTCGAGACTGTTGCCACCGGGGGCCAGGGTCAGCAGGCCGCCATCGGCTGCCGTCGTGACCGGAAGTACGCTAAATGCGGTACTGGCATGGCGCTCCAGGTAAAGTTCATCTACGTAAGTGTCTGGTGCACTGTCTGTTGAGCCATTGTCATCCACGTGCAATCGCCCAAAGAAGTCGCCCGTGGTGTGGGTATGGCCAACCGTGTGCAGGTCGAACGATGGGGTAGTGGTGCCAATGCCCACCTTTCCATTGGCGGTGATTGACATGCGCGGCATCAGCTGTGGATAGCCCGTCTGAAAGCGGAGGTCAGCTGCAAAGCCATCGGGCTGTACAGGACCGGCAACGTAAGCGCGCATTTCAGCACCGGTGTAATAATCGCCGCCCGTCACCCAGCCTTGCAGCTGTACAGCGCCCAGGCTGTCGTCGTCTATAACAGGGAGTTTGCCAACGCCAAGCTGGAAGCCATTGTTTTTGGCGGCAAAAAGTGCAGGGTCATCGCCAATGATCTGTGCATTCAAAAGGGTAGTAGTGCTTCCTGCTGCAAACAGGATAGCCAGGATGATTAGTTTTCTCATGGTTTTTTAGTGTTTTTGGTATATATTTAGTCCTTTATCACCGCTCTAAAGCAAGTGTTACGAAATCAGTTGAAATTTTTGTCTAAATTACCTCTATACAAAACCTGTATTTATAACCTCTAAAGAACTTGTGACGATCACCGAAGGTCATGTAATAATGCGCGATCTAACCCCGGGATGATCCCGGCAGAACAAGCTCATTTAAAAATCAACCCCATGTTAAAGAAATACATAACCCTTTGGCTTTTAACTTTTGCTGGCTTTGGCCTAAATGCACAATGCCCGCCGGGCGATGTCATCCTCAGCTTCCAGGCGGAGGTGGATGCTTTTGCCGCTGACTATCCTGACTGTACGGAAATAACAGGAAGTATGCTAATTGGCAGCTTGTCTGACCCTACCGACATTACCGACATTACCGACATTTCCGGTCTTAGCAACCTTACTTCCATCGGCGGAAATCTTGATTTGTTAGACAACGATAGCATATCAAGCCTGGCTGGGTTGGAGCTACTTGTTTCCATTGATGGAGATCTTAACATTAAATCTAACGCTATCTTAACCAGTCTATCGGGGTTTAACCAGCTTACCTCGATTAATGGAGTCTTTTCGATTATCGGCAACACTCATTTAATGAGTTTGGCAGGGTTGGAACAGCTCACTTTCATCGGTGGAGACCTTTTGATTAGCGGCAACCCTGACTTAACGAATTTAACTGGGTTTGACCAGCTAAACTCCATTCACGGAGATCTTGAGATTTGGGGTAATAATGGTATATCTAGTTTGACAGGAGTAGAGCAACTCACTTCCATCGGTGGAGACCTTGATATCCGTCTCAACGGTGCTCTAACGAGTTTGACGGGGTTGGGTGAACTTACCTCCATCGGCGGGTTCCTTTCGATAAGCGGCAATAATAGCTTGACTAGTTTGACAGGAGTAGAGCAACTTACTTCCATAGGCGGAAACCTTTTTATTCGCTTCAACGATGTTTTAACGAGTTTGACTGGATTGGAGAGCCTTACCTCGATCGGTGAAAACCTTTTCATTCATGACAATGCTAGCTTAACAAGTTTGACGGGATCGGGTCAACTCTCTTCCATTAGCGGAGGGCTTTTTACTCGCTTCAACGATGCTTTAATGAGTTTAACCGGTTTGGAGAGCCTCACTTCCATCGGCGGAAACCTCTTTATTCACGACAACGCTAGCTTAACAAGTTTGGCTGGGTTGGGACAGCTCTCTTCCATTAGCGGAGACCTTGAGATTTACGACAACGGTAGCTTAACAAGTTTGGCTGGGTTGGAACAGCTCTCTTCCATTAGCGGAGGCCTTGAGATTTCTGGTAACCCTAATTTAACGAGTTTGACAGGGTTGATCCAGCTAACTCTCATCGGTGGAGACCTTTATATCCGTTTCAACAGTGTTCTAACGAGTTTGACGGAATTGGAACAGCTTACCTCCATCGGCGGATTCCTTGTAATTAGCGGCAACACTGAATTAATGAGTTTGGCGGGATTGAAAAACCTTGATGCGACAACGATTGACAACCTTTTCATGTCATCAAATGACCAGCTATCCTCCTGCGCTATAGAGAGCATTTGTAATTATCTGAGCTTGGAGACGAATTCGGCCAATATAAGTGGCAATGCAACAGGCTGTGCCACACGAGAGGAAGTGGAAACGGCATGCATGGTCTCTGCCACCGACATATCTCCAACCAATATCGAGCTGTTCCCAAACCCCACCAATGGGATGCTACAGCTGCGGAACATTACCGCCAAAGAAGTGGTCGTGTACACGGCTCAGGGGCAGCGCATCGCTCGCTACGACGATCCCGGGCAGGAACTTGACCTGAGTGCTTTGCCCGCCGGCGTGTATCATCTTCACTTGGTTACGACGGAAGCTGTTCATGCAGCGAGGGTGGTGAAGCAATAGCGCAGGAATCACTCTTTTTCCCTGAAGTCTAGATAAATAGTGCCGTTCAAAAAGAAATGAGGCCGGTCCCGGTTGGCAAAAAACTCATTGGCATAGCTTTGCGGCCCCACAGGTTCTCCGGTTGCTTGAATTTGGTGCCGATGGGGCTTATCGCGTGAAGCACGGAAATATTCTTCCCGGGGAATATCCCATCAGTATGGGTATTGTAAGCACCCTCAGGCTCATCGGGTGTGAAAAGGTGGAGGAATAAATTGTTGGAGGCGATCATCAAAGCAAAGGGTTGGTCTTTGGTTTGAATTTCCGCCCAATAAACTTCGTCGTGGTAACCTTTGAATTCGGGGTAGTCCCAGGTTTCTCCGGTTACTGTATTGTTGTAGGCTTTCTCCCAGACGCCAAACTGCAAGCCTTTCCTGCGATTCTTCCAAACGCGGTAAGGGCCCCTGCCCAGATACTTCACCCCGGTCACCTGATCTTCGGGGTAATCAAAGCTTACCCCAAGGAAGTCGTAGTTGCCATTTCCGGGAAGATAGGCGTAGTCGATTTGAAGTACTCCGCTGCCCAACATCCTGTAAACTACCTTTCTTAAAACGCCTTCAAATTCAGCCTCAATGACATAGTCGTTGCCATCGGAATAGTGCTTGATGGACTTGAAGGTGGAGGGGCAGTAGGGGGGAGACCTTGGTATCCGTCATAACCCCCTCAAAAACAATATGTACAGATTTACCTTTCCAGGAGGCAGGCACGGTAAATTTGTACCGGTACGTTCCGGTTTCGTTAGACTCCGGCTGCTTACCACGGCCATAATTGTACACCCCGAACCCTTCAGTTTCCCAGTTAGAGGGCACAGTTAAGCCACTATTTTCCGCTTATATTTTACCCTATAATTTATATTATGTTAAATACAGTTTTGAGAAAGCGGAAACCTTGTTCTATTTCTTCTCCGGGCTCACATATCCACTCTGCCACATATTTTTTATCTTTTCGCATTCTTTCAAAACAAAAACCATCACCTATGCAAGACCGGCGTAAATTTTTGAAGCAATCTACCAAGGCAGCAGTAGCCGCAGCGCTACTCCCCTACTATGGCTGTAGCAGCGAATCGGCAAATGGGGCAACAGGAAACGAGGATGCTGCAGCAGCGGCGGAAGAAATGGCAGAAACAAACCATAAGCTCGATAAATTTGGCATACAGCTCTGGACGCTGCGCGATATCATTGCCAACGACCCTAAAGATGTTCTGAAGTCGCTGTCTGAGTTTGGCTACAAGCAGATTGAGAGCTATGAAAAAGATGGCGATATTTTCTGGGGCATGACTCATACAGAGTACAAAGCCTATCTCGATGAACTGGGTATGGATGCTATTTCTTCGCACTGTGACATCAACAAAAACTTTGAGCAAAAGGCACAGCAGGCCGGAGAAATCGGAATGCCTTATCTGATTTGCCCTTACATCGGGATGAAAGAGTCACTCGATGATTACAAGCGCGTAGTAGACCAATTCAATGAATGCGGTGCTATCGCTAAGAAATACGGGGTCCGTTTTGGCTACCACAACCATGATTATTCCTTCAAGGAACTAGACGGACAGATTATACAGGATTACATGATGGAAAATACGGATCCTGATACTGTAGACTTTGAAATGGATATTTACTGGGTAGTAACCGGCGGTGCGGATCCAATAGAATATTTGGAGAAATACCCCGGCCGCTTTAAGCTGTCTCACGTCAAAGACCGGATGAAGAATGTCCCTGCGGACGAGCGCGCGGCTTCCTGCGTCCTTGGCAACGGCACTATCGATTATCCAAAAATTCTGGATATCGCCGAAAAGCAAGGCATGGCTTATTATATCGTGGAACAGGAACGCTACGATGAGTGTGCACCGATAGACTGCGCCAAAGCGGATGCAGACTACCTGAAGGAGATAAAAATCTAAACACTGGATGAAGCTATTGAGCAGAGTTGCGGTGGGCCGGGAAGCGGCCCACCCTATCCGTGTCCTTCAGTTTGGGGGCGGTAATTTCCTGCGCGCGTTCGCAGACTACCTCATTCAAATCCTGAACGAGGAGACAGATTTTGATGGTGGTGTAGCTTTGGTGAAACCAACGGCTCGTGGCGACTACGCAAGCCTCCGTCAGCAAGACGGGCTCTTTCATGTGCTGACGCAGGGCATACACGAAGGGCAACCGGTCCGGGCCATCAAACGGGTGGAATGTATACAGCAAATCGTCCATCCGTACCAAAACTGGGCGGCATATGCCTCAACCGCTACCCTGCCTGAAATCCGCTTCATCCTTTCCAATACCACTGAAGCAGGCATTGCCTTCCGCGAGGAGCCTATGCCCGCCGATGGCCCGGCTAAAGAATTTCCCGGCAAGCTTACGCAATGGCTATTCCATCGTTTCCAGCACTTCGAAGGCGGGGAGGACAAGGGATTGATCTTTCTGCCCTGCGAATTAATTGAGCAAAACGGGCAGGAACTGAAGCATTGCATCCTAAAGTATAGTAGGCATTGGAACCTTGACGCGTCTTTCGAGTCCTGGATTGAAGACCACAACATTTTCTGCAATACCCTTGTAGACCGGATCGTCCCGGGCGCACCGGCTAATGCAGCGGAAATTTGGTCGGAAACCGGATGGGAAGACCACGAACTGGTCACTGCGGAGCCCTATCTGCTTTGGGCCATCGAAGCTCCTGAACAGGTGAAGCGGGAACTCCCATTTGACCAAACCCGGCAAAATGTTGTCTTCACGGATGACCTGAACCGCTTCCGTACGCTCAAAGTCAGAATACTGAATGGCGCGCACACCGCCATGGTGCCGGTTGGTCTTACTAACGGCGTACAAACTGTCCGTGAATTCGTAGAACACCCACAGTGGGGCGCCTGGCTTACCGATTTGCTCCAAAAGGAAATCGCCCCTACCCTGCCGTTTGGCACTCAGGAAATACAGGATTACATTGTGGCCATCATTGATCGCTTCCGGAATCCTTATATTCACCACAAACTGTCAGACATCGCGCTGAACAGCACCTCCAAATTCAGGGTCAGATTACTGCCAACTGCCATAGCCTATCATCAAAAAATGAATACATCGCCTGAGCACATCGCACAGTCGCTGGCAGCCCTTATCCTGTTGTACAAAGGTGATATTGCGGGTTTGCCAAGGGACAGCGAAGAGGCAGTCAAGTTTTTTGAGGCGTGCTGGGCATTAAAGACACCAGATTTCATAGTAGATAAAGTATTGTCTAACAAAGGGATATGGGGAGAGGATATCCGGTTCTTATCAGCAAGCGTACACCAATGTTTACAGTCGATGCAGGACTAATTTTTCCGGTAAACGCCGTAGATAAAGTCGCTCCTATGGTTTTCAAGGTAGGCATCTTCCATCGCAAAAAGCCGTTGCAGTATCTGGCCTGATTCCGGATTTGTATCAACAAAATGGTGCGCAATATCCTTTAGCGCAAGCATCAGCAGGTTGCCGCCGTAGGGGCGTTCTTCCACTACCTCAAAGTGGCGGTGCAGAGCCGGGATAATTGATTCGGAATCCACACATTCTGAAGGGTCTGCCAGGATCATCCGCCAAAGCCCCGGTCCGGAAACCCGTTGCTTGAGCACATGGGTCTTGAAACGGCGGCGGTAAGCCTCCGGTATGAGCTGCAGCGCTTCATTGATCGCCTGGATTTGAGCCTTAGGATACTGCAAGCGATTGGGGCCCGCATACTCGTTTATCAATACGAGCCCGCCCGGCTTTAAGGTGGGCTTTACTTTGGTTTGCAGCAGGTCTTCGACTGCTTTGAAATGATGAAGGGAGGCATGGAATAAGACCAAGTCATAAGCTTCTGCGGACCAATCCATTTTATACAAATCTGCCTCGCGGAACTCCATGTTGGCAAGTCCGAGTCCCCTGGCTTTATCTGCTGCTGCGCGGAGCAAATTCCCGGCAATATCCACGCAAACTACCTGACTGAAGTGCGGGCTTTGGGCAAATACCATTTCGTGGCTGCAAATCCCTGATCCTATAGAGAGCATCCGCAACCCGGTCTTTCCACTCAGGTGCTGCTGCATGAAGTAAGGCTCGTAGGGCAATGCCGGCTGCCCGGTGATGAGCCGGTTCCAGCGTTGCCTCACCGCAGGGATGATCCACCAATTGGCCGCCTGCAGCCCTACATCATCAAAGGCGCTGCGCGTACGGTCCTTTGCTGCCCAGGAAAACTTGGAAGCCAAAAAAGCCAGCCCCCGCTGATGTAGCTTGGAGTAGGCTTCTGAGAAATCGTCAGTGGTGACATAGCGCATCAAGTAAGCGTCGATTCTGCTTTCAGGGTATTCACACACGCCTGAAAACTGTTGAAAAATTGATCTTCTCCAAGTACATCGGGAAGGAGGTGTACCCGGGCAAAACTCTCCTTAATCAGGTCATTAGCGCCAGTAATGTAAACGGTAATCCCGCGCTTTTGCCAATCGGTGATGACATCTTCCAGTGTGACCATCCCGCTTTGATCCATAAATGGCACCCTTTCCATCCGGATGATGACCGCATCCACGCCTTTGATGTCGTGGCAGTGCTCGCGGTACCGGTTCGCAAATCCAAAAAACATTGGGCCGTCAAAGGATTGAACGTAGACCCGCTCTGCAAGTTCTCCCGGAATAGCCTGACTCTCTCCCATGAAATCCTGAAGGGTCTTTGACTCCTGCGAGGACGTCAGGGACCTGCTCATTTTATTCATGAAAAATATAGAGGAGGCCACAAAACCTATCGCCACGGCATTAAGCAGGTTGTCGAAGAGGGTCACTAGCAGGACAATCGCCCAGGTCGCGGCATCTGATTTTGGGATCCGGAAGAACATTTTGATTCCCTTGGTGTCAATGATACTCGCTCCAACGGTGACCAAAATTCCCCCCAGCACACTCATTGGGATGTATTGCACATAATCCGCGGTCGTCAGCACAATCAGCAGCAAGATGACGCCTTTCAGCAGGCCCGATCGCTTGGTTTGGGCACCGGCATTAATATTGGTGACTGTGCCCATCGTGGCGCCAGCCCCGGGCAGTCCTCCGAATGCAGCAGACAGGAAGTTTCCTGCCCCCTGCCCAATAATGGTCCAGCGGCTGTTGTGCTTGGTTTTGGTCAGGTTGTCTGCTACTACGGAGGTCAGGAGGGAATCAATAACCCCCAGTCCGCCCAGCATGACCGCGGGTGTGATGATGTACTGCAGGTCTCCGATTTCCAGTTCCATCAACCGGTGGAGCTGAAGGGCGGGCAGTTGGGTTGGAATTTCGCCAATTACCGGCACATCCAAGTTGAAACTCAATGCCAAAGCCGTACAGGCAATAAGCGACACCAGTATAGAAGGTACCCGCCGGGTAAGCTTCGGAAAAAGGTAAACGATCGCGATGGAAAGCAGTCCCAGCCCAACGGCCTGTGTATTCACCATCTCTACCCCACCCAGACTGGTCATAATAGTTAAAAATCCGCCCGGATTGTCCAGGCCAAGGATGGGGAATATTTGCGCAGCAATAATAATTAGCCCAATACCTGCCATAAACCCCGATAAGACCGGATAAGGCATAAACTTCACAAAGCGGCCAAAGTCGAAAATACCAAACAGCAACTCCAGCAGGGCAGCAAGCAGAAAAGTCGCAATAATGAGCGGTATCGCATTATTTAAATCCCCTCCGGATTGCGCCAGCCCGGTAGTCACCACCGTAGCAGCCACCACTGTCATAGGACCGGTCGGATCAGAGACCAGCGTGTTTGTGCCTCCAAAAATACCGGCAACAATTGCCAGGATAATGGCGGTGTATAAGCCTGCTTCCGGCCCAAGCCCGGACTGCACACCGAAGGCCAGTGCCATAGGCAATGCGATGATGGCAGCCAGGAATGCTCCCGATAGGTCTCCTTTTAGAGAAGGGGCAGGCGTCCGTTTCCTAAATAGGGGTCTGAATGGCATGAAAATTGGGTATTATAGGATTCCACTTCAAACACTAAAAGTAATCCTATTCACACAGTTACCCAAATTCAACTCCCACCCACTTCTGATTATTTAAAAGCGTTTACCGACGCCCAGGCCAATAGAAATCGTTGTAAAGGCATCCTCCCGGGTGTCATAAAAAAATGTAGGGTAAAGGTCCCAGTGGTGCCCTAGTTCGATTTCGTATTCCATTCCAAGCCGGAAGAGAAAGAAGGTTTCGTTCCTGTCAATCTCAATACCGGGACCTACTTGAAAAACAAGACCTTTCCAGGGGCGGTACAATAAATCTAATGAGGATACCAGAGGATACTCACGCTCCAAAAACTCTTCATGATCTTGTTCAATGATAAAGTTTTCCAATTCAAGGTCATTATGCAGGCCAATGCCCCAGTCGTGATTGAACCAGTATTCGAGGTCAAGCCCGTAGGAAGGGATAGCTACACGGGTATTCTCTGCAACCGCAGGTATGAAAGTGTGACTGATAAAGACTGCGCCCCGAAAGTGCGGAAAGAAGTTGTGGCGCTTAATGGTCTTCGTGATGTGTGTGGAATCTACCGTTGTTGCAGTAGGGGTACGCTCATGATGCTGAGCAGATAGCACTGTGGCATTAGCAACAATAGCAAACAGAATAAAAATGACTTGTTTTGTATGGCGCATGTCTTTTCCTTTTCTGCAAAAGAAAAAACAAATGCCATTAACGTCGGTGAATCAAATCACAGATAGGTATCAAAAACGGGATTACCATTAAATCTTTACGCGTTCCTTAAGGTAAGCATGGACACGTGGCAAGTTTAACTTTACAAACTGCTGTACTTTCTTGGAGCGGGTCAGCAGGACCGCAAGGATGATACTTGTAATCATGGGATTATTCAAAGGATGTTCATGGAAACAACTATAGAACGCCGACGACACCCGAAATGTTGCTACTACCACCCCAGCAAAAGCTTTAAGGAAATTATAAAAGTCATCACGATTACAAAGTAGCGAAAGGCCAGCTCCGGGATTCGCTTGACAATTAAGATGCCAACAAACACGCCCAGTACAATGGCAGGCAGCGCCAAAAGGTTGGCCCGAAAACTGTGCCAGGTGATGGTCCCCCACACGAAAATATGAAACGGGAACTTGAATAGATTGATGATCATAAAGAACCAGGCCGTAGTACCGATGTAGTTGTTCTTGGGTATCCGGGTGGACAGCAGGTAAACGGCCATTACCGGCCCGGCTGCATTCCCAATCATAGTGGTAAACCCGCCCAGCCCGCCGAAAACCCCCGCAACGTATTTGTTGCTGGCCATGAAGGAGGAAAAGCTCGTGCGTTCCTGCAAAATCAGCAGCACCAGGCTCCCGATGATAATAACGGCGATCATATTCGTAAATACTGCATCATTTACGTAGTAGCCTACCCCGATTGCAATAAGGACGCCCACGACAGCCATCGGCAGCAGACGCCGTATGTAATGCCACTCGGCATGCCGGTTGTAGTAGCTGACCGCAAATACATCGGCCATGGAAAGCATGGGGAGGACGAGACCCACAGAGGCTTTACCTCCGAAAGCAGCCGCCATCATGGGCACAATAAACATGCCCAGCCCTTTAATGCCTGCTTTGGCCATGCCAATCAGCAAAGCGGCAATAAATAGCACCATCCACTGATCGGAATCGAACTGCTGCCAGATCTCACTCATCATTTTCACTTTCGAATACACCTTAAACAACAAGCCGGTCGCTTCCCGTCAGGGAAAACAACCGGCTTGGTTTTTTCGTGCCGCGAGGGCTTATGCGTTGATATAAAGGACTTCTTTGGCGGCCTTTACGATCTTATCGGCATTAGGCAGATAGGCCTCTACCAGTGTGGGCGCGTAAGGCAGAGAGGTGTCTGCCGCGTTTACCCGGGTCACCGGTGCGTCGAGGTAGTCGAAGGCGTACTTTTGAATTTCGTAGGCGATTTCCGCTGAAACACCTGCAAATGGCCAGCTTTCGTCAATCACTACCAGGCGGTTGGTCTTTTTCACAGACTCCACAATCGTAGCATGGTCAAGCGGGCGGATGGTCCGCAGGTCAATTACTTCCGCAGAGATGCCTTCGGACTCAAGCGCCTTGGCCGCTTCAAGTGTGGGCAGCATCATTTTATTAAAAGAAACCAGTGTAATATCTGAGCCTTCCTGGCGGACGGCCGCCTTGCCAATTGGGACCAGGTATTCGCCTTCCGGAACTTCCCCTTCAAAGCCATAGAGCATTTCCGACTCCATCATACACACTGGATCGTTATCCCGTATAGCTGACTTGAGCAAGCCTTTGGCATCTGCCGGGTCCACACATGAAATGACTTTCAGCCCCGGAACATTCGCCATCCAGCTTTCAAAGGTCTGCGAATGCTGTTGCGCCAACTGACCGGCACTACCGGAAGGGCCACGGAATACAATCGGGCACATAAACTGGCCAGCCGATTGAGACAAAGTTTTAGCAGCATTATTCACAATCTGATCGAAAGCCAGGACTGCAAAGTTCCAGGTCATGAATTCAACGATGGGGCGCAGCCCGTTCATTGCTGCACCAACGCCAATACCTGCAAAACCCAGTTCGGCAATCGGGGTATCAATAACCCGCTTAGGGCCAAACTCGTCCAACATGCCCTTACTGACTTTATAGGCACCATTATATTCGGCTACCTCCTCTCCCATCAGGAAGACATTCTCGTCTCTGCGCATCTCTTCAGACATCGCTTCGTTGAGTGCGTCACGTAATGCCAGTGTTTTTGCCATTTTTATGTTTTAATTGAGTGATTTTGTGTGTTGTTAATCCGGGCTAATGTTCAGGCATCATCCCATCGGTCCGGCAAAAATAAGCAATCTGACGAAACTGCAAAAAACAGCTGCAACATCTCAGAATTACCCCACTTTAACAATTATACCGCAGGCTTGTTCTCTTAAAGAATCGGATAACCTGACACAGGTAAGGCTAATAAGCTAAGAAATTCTTAATTTTGCGGGCGTTGGAATAATAGCAATCTTTGCTTTTCCGTTCCATCCCATGAATATTAAAAATCAATCGGAAAACAAGAAGCCATGAAAAAGATCGTCAAAAACACCGCTCTTGCAGTTGTTGCCGTTACGGCTTTATCCTCCTGCAACCGCGGCTACGGATGCCCAAATAATTTTTCCTTGAACGATGCCCTCTCTACGGTTGTTGATACGGTTATTACCGTTATCAACTACATAGGATAAATGAGCAAAATCAATTGGTTGCAATTGCAATCCCGCAGCCAGATCGAGGAAATTATTGAGCATTCAAAGTCTGTCCCCTGCCTGATCTTTAAGCACAGCACCCGCTGTTCGATAAGTTCGCTTGCGCAAAACCGCCTGAACAAAGGCTGGTCTTTGGCTGATAATGATATTCTGCCCTATCATCTCGATCTGATCGCCCACCGAGATTTGTCCAATGCCGTAGCGGAGCAATTCGGCGTCAGGCATGAGTCCCCACAGGTCCTTTTAATAAAGGATGGCAGGTGTGTCTACGATGCCTCCCATCTGGGCATTAGTGCTACCGATATTGCATCACAGGTTGGAGCCTGATTCGACTTTGAGTATTAAAATTGCGTTGCAAGGCTATGGAAGAGTTATCAATTATTAAGACACAGGACGGCTCCGACTCTATCTTTTCCGAACGGTTCGGCGTTTCTTACCACTCCAAGTACGGGGCTATACAGGAATCCCGCCACGTTTTTTTGCAATCCGGGTTATATCCCAGGCTGCAGGCGCTGAAACAGGTCGCCGTACTGGAAGCCGGGCTGGGAACCGGGCTGAATGCCCTGCTGACTTGCCTGGAGGCGGGAAAAGTGCATAAGCACATTCGTTATGTTGCGCTGGAAGCCTTCCCGCTGAGCACAGCGCAGGCAGACACCTTAAACTACGCGGAGCACCTGGAATCATCAGCGGCGGATATCCTGCAACAAATTCATCATTCCGAATGGGATCAACCGGTTAACATTACGCCCTATTTCACTTTCGAAAAGCGGCATATCTCATTTGAAGATTTTTCGGAAGAAGCCACCTTTGATGTCGTTTACTTCGATGCCTTTGCGCCCAATGCCCAACCGGAGCTCTGGGAAGCAGAAGTGCTGGGGCGGATGTACCGCGCACTCAAGGAAGATGGTATTTTTGTGACTTACTGTGCTAAGGGGGCTGTTAAACGCTGCCTGAAAAGCCTTGGGTTCACGATAGAAGCTTTGCCTGGCCCTCCGGGTAAGCGGGAAATGACAAGAGGGCTAAAGGTCACTCCGGCGTAGCATCATCGGTCCGTTCGCGGTTACGTTTGGGCTTTATGATGTTGATTTTGCCCTCATCGCCGTATAACTCTTTTGATTTTTTATTGTAGGCCAATGCCGCCTCTTCAGCCGTATCGAACATGCCGATATGTACTGATTTGCGGTTGATGGAAATAACTGCCCGGAACCGGTTGTTTTCTTGATAAACACCGGTGTAGCCAGCCTTACTGCTTGTTTTCCGCTTTCGGCTGGCAACGCTCCTGGAGCGGTATTGAATATTAGCCAACCTGCAATCAAGTTTGTTGCCGTTTTTAGTGCCCACCAGATTGGATGTTGTTGTTTTTTCGTGGGCAAGGAACCGCTCCGCAATGAGTTTATGGAGGTAGATGGTTTCCGTTTTATACTTTCCGTCTGCCTTTTTCCAGGTTTTCTGGAAGACCGCGCAACCACTGGAGTGCTTTCTCAGATTGTTGATGAAGTTGACCTTGACCAGGTAAGTGTCCGTGGTCAGGTATTCATAGACTTGAGCATCAACTAACACCGAGTCATCTGAGTTTTTCAGTTTGACTTTGTACAGCAAAACAAGTGGTTTTTTGGTCTACAAATGCACGGTATTTTGGGAAAAATGCAAGCGTGCAAATATGGTTTTATTAATCAGGGGGTTTTCAAAAGGTTTGAGACCTACCTTTAGTCCCTCTAAAATAAAGTAATTCTCTAAAAACTAAAAAGCCAAAGCGGGATTAATTCATGTATACGCTTAACTAAAGTGGTTTGCGACATCGGCCACTGACGAAGCATAGTTTGTCAGGACAGGCGCAGGCTACTTTCCAGCGTGTATGCCGACCTGTCTGCTGAAGTGTCTTGACACGCAGGCAGGCATTAAGTAGGTTTGCCATAGCCAACCACTTTATCGTCGGTATAAATACAGGATATCCTTACTTTTGGCGAAAAATCAGCCTTCATGGACCACCGCGATGAGCATTTTATGCAGCGTTGCTTTGATTTAGCCCGGCTCGGAGCGGGCTCTACCTCTCCTAATCCAATGGTTGGCGCGGTAATCGTACATCAGGGGCGGATTATCGGGGAAGGCTATCACCGGGCGTATGGTGAAGCCCATGCAGAAGTCAATGCTGTCAAAAGCGTTGCTTTGGCTGACCGGTCTTTACTCCGGGAATCGACCCTCTATGTTTCTCTCGAACCCTGCAATATCCACCGCAACACTCCCCCCTGTACCCTGCTGATCCTGCAGGAAGGTATCCCAAGGGTGGTCGTGTCAAGTGTAGACCAAACCCCCGGGGTCAATGGCAGCGGGCTCGACCGGTTACGGGAAGCTGGTGTAGAGGTTGTAGCCGGGGTGCTTGAAGAGCAGGGCGCACGCCTCAGTCAGGCGCGTAACACTTTCGTTACAGAACAGCGCCCCTACATTCAGCTCAAGTATGCCCAATCCATCAATGGCATCTTTGCACCGGAGGACAATCAGCAGCTTTGGCTGACCCACCCCCACACCAAGCGCCTTGTCCACAAATGGCGCAGTGAGGCTTCCGCCATCCTTGTAGGTGCCAATACGGCATTAACAGACAACCCACAGCTTAACAACCGGCTGTACTACGGGCGCTCACCTGTGCGCGTGCTGATAGATCAGAAAGGTAACCTTCCCTCTAAACTCCGCATATTTACCGATGGCGCCCCTACCCTGCTCTTTCGGGCGCATGGGCTGCCTGAGATGGCGAACTTGCCGGAGACGGTGCAATGTATTGAAATTCCGGAAAGAGCAGCCTCCATTCCCTTTCTGCTGCGTCAACTCCATGATCTGAAACTGAGTACACTTATGGTGGAAGGAGGTATTCAGACCCTGCAAGCCTTTATTGATCAGGGGCTGTGGGATGAAGCCCTCGTTCTGACAGCGGCATCCTATTTGTCATCAGGGCGGCGGGCACCGAACCTGCCCGTCGGGCCCGTTTCCACTTATCAGCTGGGAAGTGATAAGGTAAGCCTGTTTTACCGCCCGCAGATTCGTTAAACTTCCTTTAAAGGCCCGGGCTATCGACATAAGAACCGGGCAATTTTTGTTTGTTTGTTGTGAAGTTTATCACGGGTAAACGCCAAATTATTGACATCTATGAGTAAATATCGGAGCATTATCGTCTTCTTCCTGGCCTTTGCTGCCATGAGTTTTGCACCGCAGCAGGCTGCTGCACCGGGCGATAAGATCAAGTGGATGCGTTGGGAGGAGGCGGTTTCGCATATTGAGAAACAAGACAAAAAAGTCCTGCTGCATATTTATACCGATTGGTGCACCTGGTGCAAACGAATGGATACCATTACCTTTAATGCGGCACCGATCGCGTCCTATATTAATGATCAATTCCACCCGGTACGCCTTAATGCAGAGCGAAAAACCAGCATAGCGTATAAGGACAAGACCTATGAGTTCATCGAAAATGGCAAACGCGGCTACCATCAGTTTGCGGCGGAGCTCCTTCGCGGACGTATGAGCTTCCCCTCTGTGGTTTTTATGGATGAGGAGGGAGAAGTCATCCAATCTATTGTTGGTTACAAGTCTCCGGAGGAGTTTGAGCGCATTCTGGCCTACTTTGCAGAAGACTATTACAAGGAAACCCCATGGTCGGCCTTCAAACGCAACTATGCGCCCAAACTGATCAAAAAGGAGGATTAACTACCATACACCGCATAACCGCTACCGGCGCTTTTTTACCCCCAAGACTCCAAGTATACCGCGCGTCAGCTCTCTTGCGACTGTCCGCCCAATCTGCCGCGTAGTCGGACTGTTCAGGATTTTCTCAAACATGCTTTTCTGTGCCCGGCGGGAAGAGGTTTTAGCGGCTTTTTCTTTTTGGGACTTCAATTCCTCCTGTCGCTCTTCCGTCTGGGCCGCTTTGATTTTCGCGGTCAGGATTTCATGGGCAGATTCCCGGTCTATTTCCTCGTTATACTTATCAGCAATTCGTGATTTCCGGATGATGCTGTCGATTTCTTTTTCGGTCAGTACATCCATCCGGGACTGTGGTGCACGCAGCAGGGTGTGTGCCAATGGCGTAGGGATGCCCTTTTCGTTCAGAGCAGTGACCAGGGCTTCTCCAATCCCCAGCTTGGTCACGACCTCCGCCACATCGTAGTAATCCGACTCCGGATAGTTCTGAGCGGCAAGCTTGATGGCTTTGCGGTCTTTGGCCGTGAAGGCGCGCAGGGCATGCTGTACTTTCAAGCCAAGCTGCCCCAGTACGTCATCCGGAATATCGGCAGGGTTTTGGGTGACAAAGAACAAACCGACACCTTTGGAGCGGATGAGCTTGACCATGACCTCGATTTGGTCCAGGAGCGCATCTGATGCTTCCTCAAAAACCAGGTGAGCTTCATCAATGAAAAGCACGAGTTTTGGGCGGTCCATATCTCCCTCTTCCGGGAAAGTGGCATAGATTTCAGCCAGGATTTGCAGCATAAAAGTGGAGAACAGCTTCGGACGGTCCTGTATGTCTGTCAGGCGGATCACAGAGACCATACCTTTACCTTCTTCATTGATACGGCAAAGGTCTTCCACATCAAAGGAGCGCTCTCCGAAGAACCGGTCTGCCCCCTGCTGTTCCAACTCCACGATGCGCCGCATAATCGCACCAACCGAAGCGGTGGAAATACGCCCGTAAAGCGATTCCATTTCCTCTTTGCCTTCATTGGTAGCATATTGCAGGAGCTTTTTAAAATCTTCCAGGTCTACCAGCGGCATTTGGTTGTCATCGCAGTATTTGAAGAGGACAGCGGTGATGCCACTTTGGGTGTCGTTTAGCCCCAGGATTTTAGAAAATAGTACCGGCCCAAACTCATGTACCGTTGCGCGCAGGCGCAAGCCTTTTTCTTCTGAAAGCGAGAGGAACTCTACCGGGCTCTGACCGGGCTCAAAGGGGAATCCGATCTGCGCATGCCGCTCATCGATTTTGGGGTGCCCGCCGCTGGGTACTGCAATGCCCGATAAGTCGCCCTTGATATCCATGAGCAATGACGGTACACCTTCAGCCGATAGCTGCTCCGCAATAATTTGCAGGGTTTTGGTCTTACCTGAGCCGGTAGCGCCCGCGATCAGCCCGTGCCGGTTGAGGGTTTCCAGAGGTACGCGGACCAGAGCGTTGGTCAGACATGCCCCATCCAGCATAGCACCGCCCAGGGTGATACTTGCTCCCTCAAAAGTGTAGCCTTCTTCTGTAACTTGTCGGAATTGATCTTGCTTTGACATATTGCTTATCGGTTGTTCCAGTTTTCGATTCGTTTTCTGAATTTGTCTTTGTCCAGCGGCCACAGGTCTATGTCCGCTTTGGCTTCCAGTTCCGTTTCCACCTCCTCCGGCAGGAAACCGGCAAAGAAGTCCAGCCCGGTCATCGCCTCCACTTCATCTACCGTTGCCACAAATTTATACAAAGGCTCGTAGGAAATGGTATTCGGGAGCACAAATCCGATAGCTTTAAGCTGTGGCTCCTCAAGATCAAGCAGCACTTTGAAGTATCCGCCAGGGATGGTGACCTCGTTGTTGCCAATAACGCCCTTCGGCTCCATGTCCAGCAACGGGCCCGTTACGACGTACAATTCGCCAGCATCTTTGGCCCACTCCCGGGTCAGTTCCTCGAGCTCCCGCCATATACCGCCATTGAACTGACGGGCCTGAGGAGAAATATTGCTCATCAGAAAAGTTTCGGACATGGCCGACTCGCTGTAAGCCCGGTCTGCAGCCGGTATCATATGCCCGCGGTCATAACCGGAATGCCGGTAGTCATTGGGGTGAGCAGAGCCGGTAGGGATAGCAGGGTCAGGACGGAAGTCATCTGTACGACCCACGTAAGGCTCACGAAGCATTTCGCCGGAAAGCTTGTAGGCCACCCACTCCGCCTGTTCGTGCGCCTCATTGTAAGACAAGGCATAAGTGGTTTTTTCCACCACGATTCCCTCCCCGCCTTTCGGCAAAAAGTAGGACAACTCAGGGTCAGTGGGGGTGGTTTCAAAATGCTCCCCGGTGAATAGGTTGAAAATAAAGAACAGCCCAGCGATCAGCGCGCTGAAAATCCCCACCTTAGCTACCATTCCGGTGCTACCCTTCCCACGGCGCTGATGATTGGTCCTGAACTTGGCCATATTTTGTATTTTTATTCCAAAAGTAGTAGATTCAGAGATTAATATGTCCCGGTTTCCTGAAAAATGTCCTACTTACCGGTTGTGGAAGGCTATGAGGTGCATTTGGAACAGGTCGTGCAAAACCTGCTTAGCAATGCGGTAAAATACTGTGATACGGCTATCGCCAAAATTCAGATAGCAGCAGGTACAGCAGAGGGAAAGTACCGCATCTCCATTACGGACAACGGCCCCGGTATCCCGGAAGAAGACCGGCGGAAAATATTCAACCTGTTTAGCCGCAACCACGAGCTTGTGGAAGGCACCGGCATCGGGCTCACCATCTGCAAAAGGATCCTTCAACGGTACGGCGGCACCATTGCTGTCGCACCCTACGAAAAAGGGAAAGGCGCCACTTTTACCTTCACCCTCCCGAAGCCGAAAGGACCTGTTCCACAGCCTTCGCGGGCTGAATAAGCTTACCGGTCTGATCCGTCTGCTGAGTGGATTTTCCCGTTTTGTTTAGGATTTGATACGCCTGATCTGTGGTCAGCCCGGGCTTAAAGCTTTTCATCAATCCAAGTAGCCCCGCTACGTAAGGCGTTGCCATAGAAGTCCCGTTATAGGTGTCGTACTGATTGCCGGGAATGGTGGAATAAATGCCCACACCGGGCGCAGCGATGCCGCGTTTCAGGTCGGTCACGTAGTTGGAAAATACCGCTTTGCGGAGCTCATTGTCCACTGCGCTTACGCTAATCACGCCGTCTACCGCAGCGGGCACATAGTTTTTGGCATTCCGGTTGGCATTGCCGGCCGCCGCCACAACGATGGCCCCCTTGTCATTAGCGTACTTCACGGCTTTGCGGTAAGCCCTTTCCTTGCTTTGATTGGACAAGCCGCCCAGGGACATGGAAATAACGTCTGCCCCGGCATCCGCAGCCTTGATCATACCGCTGATGATGCTTTTTTGTGTCCCCATTCCGGAGGCATTCAGCACCTTAATGCTCGTCACCTGTACGTAGGAAGCGCCGGGCGAAAAGGAAGCAATGCCAAGACCGTTGTTGGTAACAGCCGCTGCAATGCCTGCACAGTGGGTACCGTGCCCTCTTGGGTCATTATCGTCCGTTGAATTGAGTGATTTGTAATTCGCGGATAAATCTTCATGATTGGCATCAACACCTGTATCCAAAATGGCGATGAGGGCCGTTTTGGCAGGTTTGCCAGATTGCTGCCGCAAAAGCCGGTACAAGTCATTGACCGCCATGGCCTCAAAGCCCCACAATTCCGAAATGCCAGGGTCGTTGACGCCGAATTTTTTATTCACCCCCGGCAGCTTCTCACCCGTTACCGGGCTGATGCTGATGCGCTCGTTAGGCTCCACCCAGTCTACCTCAGGCACCGCGCGCAGGTCATTCAGGATGTCCTCCAAGTCGGCCAGATGGCTTTCCGGTATATTGACAACCAGGTAGTCATCCAGTTCTGTAAGATCAGCTTCGCCTACCTCAAAAGCAGTGGAGAAGGTCAAATCGTACTTATAAGCCGGCGTGCTCAGCACATCCTGATCTGCCCCTTCCGCCAGTTCCAGCAGCAACTCCCCATCCGGGTCATAGCTTACCGGTGTCGCTTCCAGCGTATGCAGGCTGCCGCTCATCTGAGCCGGCACAAACCAGGCCAGAAACACCGCAGAAGCCAGTGCTGCCCCCATGAACCAAAGCCGCTTGTGGGTAGCCAATTGAAAAACAGTACCCAACAGCCCAAGTACCAGCAAGTCCCGGAACAACACCCACAGCTTTACCCCGAACTTCACATCAGCGGTAAAAACCACCAGCGCATAACCGAGGAAAAAGCCAAAGAAAATCCGCTGCAGCCAGCGCTCCCGCTCTTCGTCCGAGCGGTATAAAAACCAGAGGGCAAGGCTTGCAGTCGTAGCAATGTATAAGGTTGGGTACAACATCATTTCGGCTTTGAGTCATATGTATGAACGAACGATCTAAGCTACCTATTTTCTGTGTGGTGCGCAAAAGAATCCGACGAAAGGGGGTGATGGGCGGGTGGAAGGACCAATCTTGGCTAAGGGGGGGCGGAGGATGCGGAGCTGAGGCTGCTGACTACGCCACACTTTCCTATCCATTGAGGCTACGTCAGCCGGAGAAGGTTGGTTCACAGCAAGACCCCACCAAGGTTAAGGTTTCCGACTGCCCATAACTTGCCCGTATGGGTGGACCAGTCCCTACGGACAGGTCCAGACGGATGGATATTGCCGTTTTAAACTACGTCGGACAGCGAGTGCGCCGGGCGAGGCTGCCACTTCGACCGGCACTGCTCTCCACCCAAGACCGCACCAACGGCACTGCTCAAAATTCCCAACAAGCACGCCCGGCGAAAGGACCGACTCCGTATAAAACTACGTCGGACGGCGAGTGCGCCGGGCGAGGCTGCCACTTCGACCGGCAACGCTCGCTCCCAGGCAGGAGACCGTCTACGGTCGGACAAAGAAGCCATTGCCTGGCCCTCAACCTCATCCTCACCTCGGCTGCCCAAAGACCAACTTCAACCTCAGATTGCCAGGAAAAGGCTAAGGCTCAGGTTAAGGTCGAGCACCAGCCTGCGCCTCCCAAAAGCACGGCAGCTTTGCGGCCGCCTCCCGGTAGCCCAACCGACCGGCACCGCTCGCCACTTTTAATTTTTATATTCCCCTTGTTTACATTTTACATTTCCTCCCCTACCGCACCAACAAAACCTCCCCCCCAATCTCCACCTCCCGCCCATCCAGCAACAGCAGGCGCAGGCGGCAAAGGTAAACGCCCGAAGGCGCAGCGGCCCCCTTATGCGTGCCGTCCCAGCCCCCTGAGCCGGGAGCGAAGTTTTGCGCCTAATTTCCCGCCGCACACTCCATTATTAATCCCAGCTTGACTACCTTTGCCGCCAACGTAAACCTGACCTGTTTATGACGCACACCCGGTATCACGACGTTGTTCTATTGCTCCTCCGCCTGATGTTTGGGCTCAGTATGGCCTACGCGCACGGTTGGCCTAAGCTGCAAAGGCTTACAGGGGGCGAAGAAGTGAAGTTCCTCGATTTCCTGGGCCTGGGGCCGGAAATTTCACTTGGGCTGGCGGTTTTTGGCGAACTGTTCTGCGCACTGTTGCTTGCCGTGGGGCTATTCACCCGGCTGGCGGCCCTACCGCTGATCATTACCATGTTTGTGGCAGTCTTTGTGGCGCATTGGGGCGACCCCTATTCCGATATGGAAGGCGGGCTGTTGTTTTTGGTGCCCTATGTTTGTATTTTACTGGCAGGCCCCGGTTGGTATTCGATTGATGCTCAAATCAGAAAGTCAGCTTAACTCATTACCATGAAAACGCTTCTGCACTTTATTTTCCTGGCGCTTTTGACCGGACTCCTCAGCGGTTGCGGCAGCCCCTCCGGCAATGCCATTTCCAGCGATTACCAGATTCTGGAAGGGGAAACGATGGGGACTTACTACCGGGTTACTTTCGACAATCCCGGCATTGAGGAGGTGCAACCGAAAATAGACTCTATACTGCGGCAGCTCAACCTGGAGGTATCCACCTACATACCGCAGTCTACGATTTCGCGGTTCAACCGGGCGGATAGCTTGTTCAATCTGAACACCAATCCGGTGGACGGTGCTGCAGATACCTACCCGAATGACCACTTCATCCGGAATTTCAAGGCCGCTCTTGAAGTGTACCACGAAACGGAGGGGTACTTCGATGCCACCGTCATGCCCCTGGTCAATTACTGGGGCTTTGGATACACGGAAAAACGGAAGGTGGCACAGGTGGATAGCCTGATGGTCGATTCCCTGCTGCAGTATGTAGGCATGGAAAAGGTGGAACTGCAGCGCTTTGACGATACCGATCTACTGATCAAAGCCTTTCCTGGGGTTAAGCTGGACTTTAGCGCGGTAGCCAAGGGCTACGGTGTGGACCTGGTGGGCCAGCTGCTTTCCAGCCTGGGGGTGCAACATTTCCTGGTGGACATCGGGGGAGAATCCCTAGCCAAAGGGAAAAGCCCCAGAGGGGACATTTGGAACCTCGGCATCAACGTGCCCAAAGAAGGGGCTGCGGTGGATGAAATACAGACCACCGTGCCTCTGAAGGACCGGGCGCTGGCTACTTCCGGCAATTACCGGAACTACTACGAGGTGGAAGGGCAAAAATACAGCCACACCATCAATGCCAAAACCGGCTATCCGGAGCGCAATACCCTGCTTAGTGCTTCTGTGTTTGCAGACGACTGTATGACCGCCGATGCCTACGCCACCGCTTTCATGACCATGGGCATTGAAAAAGCAAAGCCGATGGCAGAATCCCTGGCGGGCATAGAGGCGTATTTTATCTATGGCTTACCGGACGGCGGCATGGCCGTGACCTATACGCAGGGGCTTAAAGAACTTTTTCAATCAAACGACGAATAACCATTATTATGGACTTCAACCTGGACCGGGACTTGATTTTTTTTGATTTAGAAGCCACTGGGCTTAGCGTGGTCAGAGACCGGATTATACAAATCGCGATGGTCAAATACCCCAAAAAGGGCGGTGAGCCTCAGGAACTGAGCATGCTCATCAACCCGGGCATCCCGATCAGCGAAGAAGCGATGGAAGTCCACGGGATTACCCCAAAGGATGTCGCCAACAAGCCTACCTTTCAGCAGGTGGCGGAGGAGATTTACAACTTCATCGGCAATGCCGACCTGGCGGGCTACAACTCCAACCGCTTTGACATTCCCATGCTGATGGAGGAGTTTGACCGCGTGGGGATTGAATTCAGTATAGACAACCGCCGCACCATCGATGTGCAGCGCATCTTCTACAAAATGGAGCCCCGCAATCTCAAAGCTGCCGTGCGCTTTTACTGCAACAAAGAGATGGAGAACGCCCACGACGCCCTCGCCGATGTCTACGCGACTATCGATGTCTTCAAAGGACAGCTGGAAAAATACAAAGGCGTGGACTACGAAGACGACGATGGCAACATCACCCCTACCCCGGTGACCAACGATATGCAGGTGGTGCACGATTTCACCAACGATTTGCGTTATGTGGATGCGACGCAGAAAATGAAGTACGATGTTGACGGCTCTATTGTGTTCAGCTTCGGTAAATACAATGGCAAGCCGGTTGGCGAGACACTTTCAAAAGACAAACAGTATTTCAATTGGATCCTCAATAAGGAATTCAGCTCGCAGGTGAAGCAAATTGTGAAGAGATTGGTACGCGAATATGAGAATCAGTAAAATTGTTGCGGGTATAATATTGCTCCTGACGCTATGGAGCGGATGCTACGAGCCTCAGGACGGGTGCCTTGACCTGGAGGCCGTTAACTACAATTTTGCGGCCGACAACAATGCGCCGGAGGATTGCGAATATCCGGAGATCAGGGTGCAGTTCACCCACGTCTACAGCACGCCGGATACGGTCTATAATTTCCGGTTGCGCGACAGCGTCTATCTGGATGAAGCCGGCAATCCCTTCACGGTAAATGCGTTCGAATTTTTTATATCCGGTTTTGAGCTGCAGCGTACCGATGGGACCTACCTAAATATAGAGGAAGAGCTTGATGTATACTTGTTCGATAACGATGGTAACGTCGTGCTGCAAATGGTGCCTGACAATTTCGGCTTCGTCCGGGCAGGCAACAGCAGCAGCATAAGCCTGGGCACCCTGCGGGAGGCCGCCGACCTGCAAAGCCTGCGCTTTTTTGTGGGGGTGAACGGGCAGGCCAACGTCGCCATTGCCGATTCCATCCCGCTTAGCCACCCCCTTGGGCTGACCGATAGCCTGCTCTACTTTAACCGGGACTCGGGTTATGTGTACCAATTCATAGAGCTTTTCCGCGACACCACTGCAGCAGATACCATCCCTGAACAGCTCCGCATCGGCACTTTTGCCAACCTGCAGCAGGTGCAGTTGCCCGCAGGTGGGGAGAAAATCCCCGGCTTCAACCTTAAATTCGTGATACAGATCGACTACAGCAAGTGGCTGGCGGGCATCAATGTAGCGACAGATTCCAATGCCGAATTGCAGCAAATAATTGTCGGCAATACAGCAGAGGCCTTTTCTTTGCAGGAAATTGTACTGGAATAGCGTTGAAAAGGACAACAGCTTTTGTGGTAAACCTGTTATGTTTACAGCTAAAATCAATTAGAAGCTGAATTTATGAAGCAAGTACTATCCCTTTTTGCGCTCGTCGCTGCCGTCTTTGTGGCTGGCTGTGGCAACTCTGATGACAACGGTGGGCCCGCAACTACAGAGCTTACCCTCCTGGCTACGGGCACCTACGGAGACGACCCGCTTGTGATGTTTGAGCGGACCTATGAGTATGAAGACAATATGGCGCTGCAGATGCAACTGCTGCAGACCTACCTTTCTGACATCGCGCTGGTCTACGAAGAGGACGGTGCCGAAAAAGAAGAATTGCTGACCGATGTTGCGTTGGTCAGCTTCGGTAATGTCTTCACTGATGAAGATGCTGCCGAAGGCGTGGAAGTCATTAAGATGGAAGTGCCGGTCCGCAACTACACGGGGTTAAAAATCGGGCTCGGTGTTTCTCCCGAGCTTAATGCCACCATTCCACCTGACTACGACCTGACGCACCCGCTGTCTCAGAACTACTGGGAAGACGCTTCCAGTTATATCTTTTTCAAGGTGGAAGGCAATGCAGATTTGGATGCCGACGGGCAGTTCCAGGATAAGCTCACCTATCATGTCGGGGGTAACAACAACTACAGCGCCGTTCAATTCAACGGAGCTATTGACCTGGAAAAAGGAACGCCGAAGACCCTCGCTCTAAATATCGACCTTCAGAAAATCCTCATCAAGGAAGGCGGGGCTTACTGGGATTTCCGGGAAGGGCAGTTCGCGCATTCCACCACCTCTCCGGCTGCTGTTTTCATGGGTGAGAACTTCCCGAATGCGGTTCGCCTTGAAACCCGGTAAATGACAAAACGCCCCTGGCATATGATCGGGGCAGCTTTACTGTTATTCAGTCTGCCTCAATGTACCACTGATCCGGCTGCTTCAGTGAAGGAAACTCCTTTGCAAGGACCCGCTCACTTTGTGCAGTTGGTGGACTATGCAGCGAACCCATATAGCCCGGATAAGGCTGCATTGGGGCAAATGCTATTTTTCGATCCCATCATTTCCAAAGATTCCACGCTTTCCTGTAGCAGCTGCCACCTGCCGGAGCGAGCCTTCACCGATGGCAAAGCGATCGCAATGGGCGTTGATAAGCGCGAAGGCACCCGCAATGCACCTTCCCTGGTCAATCTGGCCTGGATAACCGAGGGGCTGTTTTGGGACGGCCGCTCCCCCACCCTTGAGGAACAAGCCTTGCACCCGGTCATCAATCCCAATGAACTGGGCAGCGACTGGGCTACGGTGTTGTCCCGTTTGGAAGCGCATCCGGACTATCCCGTCTACTTTGAGAAGGTGTTTGGAAAAGGCATCGCACAGCAGACAGTTGTCCATGCCCTGGCGCACTTTCAGCGGAGCCTGATCAGCAGCGAAAGCAAGTACGATAGTGTGATGCGGGGGGAAGCAGCTTACACGGATTTGGAACTGCACGGCAAGCATATCTTTTTTGATTCTTCAGAAGACCTGCCGGATGGCGAGTGCGGGCATTGCCATACGCCACCCCTGTTCACCGATCAGACCTATATGAATAATGGTGTGCAACAGGAGCTGGCTCCTTATCACTATCCGGATGCCGGGCGTGGTGCCGTAACGGGCGTAAAATATGACAACGGCCGCTTCAGAGTACCCAGCCTGCGTAACATTACCCTTACGGCGCCCTACATGCACGATGGGCGCTTTGCCACCCTTGAGGAAGTCATTGAGCACTATGACAGCGGGGGGCACCCCGGGCTTAATGTAGACCCTAAAATCAGAAAATTACACTTCAGTGACCGGGACAAGCGGGCTTTAATCGCTTTCCTGGGAACCCTGACCGATACTTCATTTGTTCGTAAATTGTCCGATCAAAAAGCTCTGCTACAATGAGAATACCTGCGCTACCCCTTTTTCTTGCTCTACTCACCCTGACCCTTTTCAGTGCCTGTCAGGAAGATAACACCGGTGATCCTACCGTATGCGATAACTGCCCGCAGGAAGAACCGATACTGGCGGATTACGACCCGACGGACTATTCCTTTGACTATCTGCCCGATCATTTCCCCAATCCTATCATCCCGCCGGACAACCCGATGACGGAAGAAGGCATTGCACTGGGCCGCATGCTGTTTTATGATCCCATCCTTTCACGCGACAGCACGATTTCCTGTGGCAGCTGTCACTTTCAGGAAATGAGTTTTACGGACGGAGCTGCCGTCAGCATTGGGATAGACGGTCAGTTGGGGGTACGTAATTCAATGCCTTTGGTCAACCTCGCTTTCAACCCACGGGGCTTTTTCTGGGATGGCCGTTCCGCCACGCTGGAAGAGCAGGCTCTGGTACCTATCGAAGACCACCGGGAGATGGACGAGTCTTGGGACGTAGTGGAAGAGAAACTGCGCAACCACCCGGATTATCCGGCAAAGTTCCGGGAAGCCTTTGGTATTGAGTATGCTAGTGAAATCGACCGGGAATTAGCCGTAAAAGCCATCGCCCAGTTTGAGCGGACGATGGTCAGCTATCAGTCCCGCTTTGATCAGGTGGTATGGGCACAGCAGGGCTGGCCAACGGAAGAAGAGCAAATGGGGCGTGACCTGTTTTTTGTTGAGCAGGCTCTGCCTACTCAGGAGCACCCGGGCTGCTCGCACTGTCACGGCAGTTCCCTTTTCACAGAAAACAACTTCTTCAACAATGGTATCTCTGATGTGGAAGACCTGGAAAGCTTCCCGGACAAAGGCTTTGGAGAGGTGACTGGAAATATTTACGACAATGGTAAGTTCCGGGCACCAACCTTACGTAATATCGCGCTCACTGCCCCGTACATGCACGATGGGCGCTTTGCCACCCTTGAGGAAGTACTGGATTCCTATGCAGAAGGTGGGCACGGCGTTGCCAACGAAGACCCGAATATCCAACCCTTCTCTCTGTCTGAAGAAGAGAAGCAAGCTATGATCGCCTTCCTGAATATGCTGACAGATACGAGCTTTGTAAATAATCCGGCGTTTAGTAATCCGTTTGGGGAGTAGGTGACGGTAGCATGAGGTTGGACGCTTGGGTTATCCACGATGCACATTCCGCACCTACGGCGCGGGGAAGCGGCAGCAGATTGGTGGTTACCCACATACAGCTCCTAGCGGAGCTTTGGGGCGCGGCAATAGGATTAGGGGGGCTACGGATGGTCCTTGGCGGGACATCAAGGCCTTCAATACTTGTTCCCTGAGTTCCAAAAGAGGGCTTAGACAGAGCCCCTATGGTTTAGCTGTGGCCGAGCGCTGCCCGACCCAATGCCCCTTTAGGGGCAAAATGTCGGTAACTATAAAGTGTCGCACGGACTCGCGCCGTAGGTGCGAAATGTGAGCTGCTGGACGCTGCTGCAGGCGATTACGGTGAGAACTCCACCACCTTACTCACGCTTAGCACCAGACCTTTCGACAAAGGCACATTCCGCACCTACGGCGCGGGGAAAGCGGCAGCAGATTGGTGGTTACCCACATACAGCCCTAACGGGACTCCAAGGGAGTGCCTACACGTTCGCCTGAGCAAAAAGGCGCACTGGCCATAGCCCCTGCTCCCCTTCAATAGGACGAAACGCTACTAGTGCAATGCCCCGCTAGGGGCAAAATATGGGTAACCCCAAGGCATCGCTCCGGCTCCGCGCCGTTAGGTGCGGAATGTGAGTTACTCAAGGCATGTACACGATAACGCCGCTCAGTTGATTAGCAGGTCTTTTTGGGAGGCATATTCTGCACCTACGGCGCGGGGAAAGCGGTTGCAGATTGGAGGTTACCCACATACAGCCCTAACGGGACTTGAAAAGGTTCCCTTGAGTTTAAAAAGCGAATTGAAAATAAGCACTGCTTGGTGTTCAACTCAGCTATGCCATTTCAATGCCCCATTAGGGGCACAAACCTAAGGCATAGCACTAGCTCCGCGCCATAGGTGCGGAGCTAGTGCGTCAGGACAAGTATAAAATCAAAAAGAAAACAGCACAACCCCAGCCCAAGCCTACTCATAATCCTCCCGTACCGGGTGAAAAACATCAATCAGGTAACAATCCGTAAGCGCCTCCGCTGAATGTGGAGTGTTACCGGGAATCACCACGGCATCTCCGGCTTCACAGACCTTCGTCTCACCGGCGACAGTCATTGAAAGCTTTCCGGAGATCACGTTGGTAACCTGCTGATGCGGGTGCTGATGCTCAGGCAGGACACTCCCCCGTTGAGCCTGTACATGACCGATAGTCATTTCATCCGTATGAATAAGGCGCGCGGTGAAGCCAGGCACCAGCTCCTTTTCACGGATATCTTCGTTCAGGCGTAGAAAACTATTGCTGCTCATCTTCAGTAACCGGGTTGGCAGGTGGCTTTTCGAAGAAATACAGTAGGTCGGAAATCACCTCTTTCAGATCCTTACGGTCAACGATAAAATCCAGGAAGCCATGCTCCAAAAGGAACTCCGAAGTTTGGAAGCCTTCCGGCAACTCCTTTTTGATGGTCTCTTTAATGACCCGGGGGCCCGCAAAACCAATCAATGCTTCCGGCTCTGCAAAATTGATATCGCCAAGCATGGCAAAGGAAGCCGTTACCCCACCCGTGGTCGGGTCCGTCATCAAAGAGAAATAAGGTACTTTAGCCCTCGCCAGCTGGGTAAGCTTGGCTGAAGTCTTCGCCATTTGCATCAGCGAGAAAGCCGACTCCATCATACGGGCACCACCTGACTTGGAAATCATCAGAAAAGGAATGCGGTGCTCGATGCAGTGGTCAATCGCCAGCGCGATCTTTTCCCCCACAACGGAGCCCATAGACCCGCCGATAAACTTGAAATCCATCGCCGCAATCACCAGAGAACGGCGGTTGACTTTTCCTTTCGCTACAGCTACCGCATCCGTGAGGCCAGTTTTGTCTTTAGCATCTTCCAGGCGCTCTGTGTAAGGCTTGAGGTCCGTGAAGTTCAGGAAGTCCTTGGAGCGCAAATCTTCATACAGCTCCTCATACTGACCATCGAAAATCAGGCCGAAGTAATCGTAGGAGCGCAAACGGACATGGAAGTTGCAATGCGGGCATTTAAAGAAGTTGTCCTTCAATTCCTTAACGGTAGACGTTTCCTTACAGCGCCGGCATTTATACCATAGTCCTTCAGGGGTGTCCTTTTTATTTCGTGTGGCGGTTTGAATGCCATCTTTGAGTCGTTTAAACCAGCCCATTCAGTTGCTTTTTGGATGATGATTAGTTTTCGCTGTAACAGCAACACAAAAGGTTTTCGGGGGTCGCACCACTGTTGAGCAACGGTAAAAGCACCTTGCTGCAAACAGACAGTGTATTGATTGTCAGCGGTATACGATCATAAAAAGCCTATCTATCCAGCTTTGCCTGTCGTAAAAACGCATCCAAAATAATGCGCACGGGGGCAAATCTAATAAAAAACCAGATACTTATTTGTACCGATAGGCCCGGACCGCGTTGACAAATGCCTTAACACCTTCAAGAGGCGTATCCGGATAAACACCATGCCCCAGGTTGGCAATATGCCCCCTGCCATAGCGGTCCAGCATAGCTACGGCTGCCTTCGCCACTTCCTCAGGCGGAGCGTACAACTGACAAGGGTCCAGGTTACCCTGCAATATTTTTCCAGGGCCTACCCACTCGCGGGCAAGCTCAGGGGGCGTATTCCAATCCAACCCAACTACCTGACAATCCAGCTGTCCAAGGTCTTCGTAGACAAACCAGGCGCCCTTCGAAAATACAGTAACCGGAACATCAGTAATAGATTCTGCGATCACCTTTATATAAGGCAACGCAAACTCCCGGTACTGCGCCGGGCTAAGAATACCGGCCCAAGAGTCGAATACCTGCACGAGCTGCGCGCCGCTTTCGACCTTCAGTTTGAGATAAGCTATGATCGTTTCCGAAATCTTCTCCAGCAATTGATGGGCAAGCTTAGGGTTCGTATAAAGCAGCTTTTTGGCTTTTGAGAACGTCTTGCTGCCACTGCCTTCCACCATGTACGCCAGCAGCGTCCAGGGCGCACCTGAGAACCCGATGAGGGGCACCCGGCCGTCCAGTTCCTGCCGCGTGAGCGCCACGGCATCGTAAACATATTGCAGTTCAGCCGCTGCATCGGCACCGCTTGTCAGCTTTTGAACGTCCGCCTCGCTCTTGATTACTTCCGGGAACAAGGGGCCGCGCTTCTCCACCATTTCATAGGGCAGCCCCATCGCTTCGGGGATGACCAGAATGTCAGAAAAGATGATCGCAGCGTCCACATTGAGCTCGTCTACGGGCTGGATAGTCACTTCAGCAGCAAGTTCCGGTGTTTCCACTAACTCTTTGAAGCCGGAAAGCCGGTTGCGGATCGCACGGTACTGTGGCAGGATGCGCCCCGCCTGCCGCATTAGCCATACCGGGGGGCGTTCTACCGCTTCTCCGCGAGCGGTTCTTAGAAAGAGGTCATTCTTTGTGCTCATGCGGCAAACTTAGCCAAATTTTTATTTTGCTTGCTATAAAATGTCTAATTTGGGGGCTTCAACTACCTGACCTTACACGATTATGATAAAAAACTTACCGCTGCACTGGAAGATCATCATCGGCCTTATCGCCGGTATCATTTACTCTCTCGTTTCCAGTTCACTGGGATGGAATAGTTTTACCCAAAACTGGATTGACCCCTTCGGCACCATTTTTATCCGCTTGTTGAAATTTATTGCTGTACCGTTAGTCCTGTTTTCCATCATTGGTGGCGTAGCGGGCCTGCCCGACCCTTCTAAACTGGGCAGAATGGGCGCCAAAACCTTACTGGCCTACGTCATCACCACGGTAGCAGCGGTTACTGTAGGATTGGTGGTGGTGAACTTGTTCCAGCCTGGCGACTACATTGACGAAGGGCAGCGGGTCAAAAACCGGCTCAAGTACGAATTATGGGCAGAAAGCACGCCCGGCGGACGGATACTCGACGGGGAGCGCTACCTTTCCAAGCCAGAGTATGCAGACCTTGTTGCCGAAGCAGAAGCGGCCATGAAAACCGAAATGAGCGACGAAGGTGTGGAAGCCCGGATGAAAGCCGCTGAACAATTTAAAGAGGCCGGGCCGCTGCAATTCCTGGTGGACTTCGTACCCGACAACATCTTCGCCGCATTGACTGATTCCGGGCGCATGTTGCAAATCATCTTTTTTGGGATTTTCTTCGGCATCATGCTGCTGCTGATCCCTCAGGAAAAAGCACAGCCGGTACGGCAGCTTATAGATGGCGTTAATGAAGTTTTCCTCAAAATGGTTGAAGTGGTGATGGAGGCCGCCCCATTTTTCGTTTTTGCCCTAATGGCAGGGGTGATTTCCAAAATGGCCAGTACACCGGCAGAGGTCATCGAAATCTTCAAAGGTCTCCTCAGTTACTCTGTGGTCGTCCTCATAGGACTGTTATTTATGATTTTTGTTTTTTATCCCCTCGTCGCATCTTTTTTTGTTAAGAAATTATCTTACGGGGGATTTTTCCGGCGTATCAGCCCGGCGCAGTTTCTGGCTTTCTCAACGAGCTCCAGTGCCGCAACCCTGCCCGTGACGATGGAATGTGTCCGGGATAACATCGGGGTCTCCCAAAATGTGACCAACTTCGTACTGCCCATTGGCGCCACCGTTAATATGGACGGCACCAGCCTTTATCAGGCCATTGCGGTGGTCTTCTTGGCGCAGATGCATCTGGTTGACCTTACCCTGGGGCAGCAGCTGACAATCGTTCTCACCGCTACGCTTGCTTCCATCGGCTCCGCTGCCGTCCCCAGTGCAGGCCTGGTCATGATGATCGTGGTGCTGCAGTCTGTGGGGCTCAACCCGGTCTGGATTGCGATCATTTTCCCGGTAGACCGGATTTTGGATATGTGCCGGACGGTCGTGAATGTGACCGGGGATGCAACGGTTTCCACACTGATTGCCCAAACAGAAGGGGAACTGGATGTAAAGCGGCTCGAAGAACTTGAAACTGTATAACTTTAATACCCATGGCTGAACAACAATTGCTTGGAATTGGCTCCCGGGTCAAGCACCCGGCCTACGGTGATGGCGTCATCATCCGATTGTACAAAGTGGCCTACGATGTATGGATTATGGTTTATGGCATCAAACAGGTCGGCAAGGAATACGATAAATGGGAAATTATTGAGGCGGTCCCGGCTGAAGAAGGGGTCTCCTTCAATGAAATCGAAAAGTCCCTGATCAAAGTCCTGCGCAATTTTTCAGATTTACAGGAAATCACAGAGCTGGGCAATCGCTGGGAAGGCGGCAAACTCATACTGGAGCCGGGCGATCCGGCAAAAGCTAAGGAGATGCCCATCGAAAGTTTCTTCCATAAAATCGTGATGGTCCGCGACCGCTTGCGCGTAATGGAGCAACGCATCAACAGCAGCAACCTGAGCGACGAGGAGAAGGTCAACCTGCAGCAGTACATCACCCGCATCTACGGCAGCCTGACCAGCTTCAATGTGCTGTTTAAGCACAAGGAAGACCACTTCAAGGGAACAAAATCCTAAATCGTGGAAGATTCCGGGCAACAAAATGAAAAAATCAGCATTTGAGCCTTAAAAATGTATCTTTTGACCGATTATGGAGTATAGTATAAAAAGCAAAACCAGCAAACCTGAATATTATATGAACAACGCTTCCCGGCTTGTCGAGCTGCTAATTCTGGCCGTTATGCTGTTACAGCACAGCGGCTGCATCGTTGTCGAAAATGAATTTTCGGCACTGCCTCCCGGTCCCTGGCGTGGCGTGCTGGAGCTGGAGCCCAATTTGGTCACCCCCAACCCGGACGGAGAGCCTCTCCCGGAAAAGCTCAACCTAGAATTCGAAGAAGTGACGAACGGCGAACTCCCTTTCAACTTTGAAGTAACCTACACCAACGATACGGATTTCTACATCGAGCTAATCAACGGAGACGAGCGGTTCCGGGTAGATGACATTACGATTGGGCTGGACCGGGCTACCGCGAAAGATACCATCGTGATCAATTTTCCAGTCTACGACTCCCGCATCGAAGCTATTTACGAAGAAGATGTCATGGAGGGTGAATGGATTGTCAACAACCGGGGGGAGGACTACCGTATTCCTTTCAAGGGCTATCACGGAAAAGGGCATCGTTTTACCACGTTGCGCAAAACGCCTAAAACGGACCTTAGCGGCAAATGGGCGGTGACCTTTGGCGTGGAGGGCGATGAAAGCGATCAGTATCCGGCAGTTGCAGAGCTGGAGCAGGATGGGAATGCTTTGACCGGCACTTTTATGACCGAAACAGGCGATTACCGCTTTCTGGAAGGTAGTGTACAGGCTGACAAAGTCTACCTCAGCTGTTTCGACGGGGCTCATGCCTTTATGTTTGAAGCCCGGATCCGGGAAGATGGCAGTTTGTTGGGCTCTTTCCGTTCCGGTAAGCACTTTCAGACCCTTTGGACGGCAAAAAAAGATTCAGAGGCGACCTTGGCCGACCCCGATAGCCTGACCGGGCTGAAGGCCGGCTACTCTACGCTTGAGTTTGCCTTCCCCACCCCTTCCGGTGATACCCTGCGTTTCCCGGATGCGAGCTATGAAGGCAAAGTGGTCATTGTGCAATTGCTCGGCACGTGGTGCCCCAACTGCCGGGACGAAACAGAATTCCTGAAAGCGTATATGGCAGATCATCCACAAGCAGATTTAGAGGTTATCGGGCTGGCCTTTGAGCGCTACGAAGACCCGGAAAAAGCGATGGAGGCCATCCGGCGTTTCAAATACCATTTAGATCCGGGTTATGAGCTCGCACTTGCCGGACCTGCTGACAAGACATCAGCGGCAGCAGCGCTACCGATGCTCTCTGAGGTCATTGCCTATCCTACCATGATCATTCTAAACAAAAGCGGCGAAGTAGAGCGTATACATACCGGGTTCAATGGCCCCGCCACCTCTGCCTATGCGGAATTCAAAAAAGATTTTAATACATTTATGGCTAGCCTGCTGGAGTAAGCATAATACCCAAAAATCATCAACAATCATGAGTACGAATAGTATTGCACTGGCCTACTGCGCTGACAATGAAGCTACTATTGCAGAAGTTCAGGAGCATTTGTCTGCCTCTCCTTACACTTTTCACCATTATTCCTGCAACCGATCGACGGATAACAACTTCCTGACTGATCAGTTGCTCGGACAGTCAGACCCCATTTTGCTTTTCATTAGCGACAATTACCTCAAATCAGCTCAATGCATGAGCCGCGGGCTGAAGCTGTTGCAGGAAAAGCGGCACGACATCCTGCCGGTCATCATTGATGGCATCACCGAAGATCCGGCAACAGGGCAGAAAAAAGCAGTACATACCGACTTCGAAAGGGTAAGCGATATTATTCAGTACATCAATTACTGGCAGGATCAGTACCTCGACCTGCGGCGGCAAAAGCGGCAGATGAGCGAACTGGATGAAGACCACTTCAATTCGCACCTAAAAGTAATGCGGGAAGTGTCGAGTGAAGTGGGCGAGTTTCTCCGTTTGCTGCGTAGCATGAACTACCTGATCTTACCTCAGTTCAAAGCCAATGCCTATCAGCAATTTTTCATATTTACGGAAGATGAAGCCACCTGGGCTTCTTTCAGGACCTCCTTCAATGCTTCTGTTCCGCAGCCGGAACCCACCGCACCGGAGCCGGAAGCCCGTGAATTGGAAATCGAAGCAGAGCCCGAACCCGACCCTGAAATCATCGCTAACATCCCAGGCATTGACAAACTCTACCCGGAACAAAGCGAAAGCAATGTCAGCCCGGATATGGATGAACCAGTAGAAGATATGCCCACTGAAGCACCGGAATCCAATGAACAGGAAGACGAGGATGTGATAGCCGACACCCCCACCCCCGAGCCGGAAACCGGATTCAGCCCTGAGGAAGAGGAAGCGCCTGAAGTAGTAGATGCCGATATGGAAGATGGCTCAGGCTACTGGCAGCAATCGGGTGAACAGGAACATGAGGAAGTCTTCGAGCCTGCTGCTGAAGAGACGGAGCAAGAGGAAGCTTCCTCCGAAGTTCATGATCAGGACCGCATTGAGCGTGCCCTGAGCCTCCTCAACAACGGACAAGTTGACGAGGGGCTGCAAACCATGGCTGATGCCATTGGGGCTCAACCCGACAACGCCACCCTGCGCTATCATTATGCGTTAATGCTTGCCCGTTCCCGCAAAGATTATCATTCCGCCCGGGAGGAGCTGCTGCCGGTTATTGAGTTGGACCCTGAGAATACCGATGCCCTCTTTTTGCTCGGTGAACTGGAGGAACTGGAAGGCGACTTCGAATCTGCCCGCCGCCATTATTTGATGTTGCTTGAAGTGGATGAAGATTATCCAAACGCATACTACCGCCTGGGCATGATCACCGCAGCACACTTTGAGGAGGAGCGCTCAGAAGCGGCCAGGTACTTCAAAAAAGCGGCGAAACAGGACAGAAGCAACCATGATGCACTCTACCAGTATGCGCTGCTCCTGAATGAAGCGCTCGGTAAGCCAGAGAAGGCAATAAAGTATTTCAAGAAAACCTTGAAAGTTAATGCCTTCCATCCGTTTGCCTATTACGATATGGCATTGGTTTACCATCAGCTGGGCGAATACCGCAAAGCAGCAGATGCTTACCAGAAAGCGATTCAGATCAATCCGGAGCTGAAGACGGCTGAGAATGACGAAGCCTTTGCGATTGCCGCTGCTCAGGCGGAGCAACAGGAACAGCAAGAGCAACCTTTCACAACCACCGCTTCGGGTGTTGTCAATTTAGGAGCGATTGAAGCACTTAAGGATAGTATCGTACAACTTGAGCAACTACTTAGGGAAAAGGAAGAAACCGTCAACGAGCTACAGGGGCAGCTTGCCGCCCGTCCGGTCACCCCTCCGCCCCCACCCCGCCCGAAGGTAGACCAAACCGTACTGGTAACCGGTGCGACCTCCGGCATCGGAAAGGCTACGGCCGCACTCTTTGCCGAAAAAGGTTATCGGGTCATTATCACCGGGCGCCGCCGGGAGCGGCTGGATTTATTCCGTTCCCAATTGATTGAGCAATTTGAGGCAGAAGTTATGCCGCTGACATTCGATGTGCGCAGTGAACAGGAATGCGAAGCCGCACTCAACCAACTCAGCGGGCAGTGGGCCGATGTCGATATCCTCATCAATAATGCCGGCAAAGCCAAAGGGCTGGCTCCGGTGCACGAAGGAGAATTCCGCCACTGGGAAGAAATGATCGATACGAACCTCAAGGGGCTTTTGTACATGACCCGTCTTGTAGCTCCTGGCATGGTAGCACGGGGCAGCGGGCATATCATCAATATCTGTTCCACAGCGGGCAAGGAAGCCTATCCCAACGGGAATGTCTACAACGCTACCAAATTCGGGGTAGATGGACTGACCAAAGCCATGAGAATGGACCTCCACAAGCACGGCGTACGGGTGGGCATGGTGAGCCCTGCCCATGTGGAGGAAACAGAGTTTGCCCTGGTCCGTTTCGATGGCGATGAGCAAAAAGCCCGCATTTACGAAGACTTCAAACCTCTATCCAGCCAGGATGTCGCTGAATCCATTTACTTTATGGTCACTCAGCCGGCACATGTCAATATCCTTGATGTGGTCCTGCAGGGTACACAGCAAGCCAGCAGTACGATCATCGACCGTTCCGGAAGAGACCGGTACGAAGAAGAAGAGTAGCCAGCCGGCTCAATAACGGACAATGAATTACAGGGCTTCGATGATTATGATCGAAGCCCTGTCTGTTCTGCTAATTAATATTGATTCCAATCAGCCGAAAAATCTGTATTGACACCATTCAGACAGAATGCGGGCTACTGCGGTCGTGGCATATCGTCAAAGAAGGAGCGGATTTCAGTAGATTGCTCCGGCTTCATGCGGCCACTCAGAATGAGGCGGACTTCCCGGCGGCGGGGCGCACTGTCGTAGCGCTGTTGTTCAATCTCAGTAAGCGCCAGAACGGGTGGGACTGGTATGGGTTTATGATCGTCATCAAGGCCAACGAAGGTATAGTAGGCATGATTGCAGCGACGGGCATCTCCGCCCTTAATGTTGTTGGCAAAGACCTCTACGTAGACTTCCACGGAGGAACGAAACGCCCGTGTAACGGAAGCTTCAAGGGTGACCACATCCCCTACTTTGATGGGTTTTTGAAAAGATACATGATCTACGGAGGCCGTTACAACATG
The DNA here is from genome assembly GCA_913057245.1 of uncultured Phaeodactylibacter sp. Classification (GTDB taxonomy): domain Bacteria; phylum Bacteroidota; class Bacteroidia; order Chitinophagales; family Saprospiraceae; genus Phaeodactylibacter. The sequence continues at coordinate 111,607 of CAJXNH010000003.1, read as the reverse complement.
GGCTTCGCAATGCTTGCCTGCACAAATGCCAGACACAATATCCATCCAGCGCAGCAGGTTGCCCCCCATCAGGTTACCCATGGGATTGGTGTCATTGGGCATGACCATTTCCGTCATTACAGTACGGGACTCGCTTACCCGCTTGGCTTTGCGTTCGCTCATGCGTTTATCTGATCATTACCCCTTTGAGGTTGATAAAGGGGATGGTGGTAAAGTTGTTCTCCTGAATGCTGCCCTTGACAAAGACATATTTCTTATCATACATATGCCCCTCGTGAGTAAAGCTGATCCAGTATTCATTGGTAAGGTCAAAAAGCTTCACCTGAATAGGCTCGATCTTTACGACCTGCAAAGGGCCAATTTCCTCAAAGAAATGGCGTAGCACCGTGGTCTTCATCTTCTCGCCATCAAGTTCGCCGTAACCCCGGCTGTTGATTAGCACATTAGAGATCGGCTCCTCCTTCAGGTTAATGAGATAGCTGTCCCAGAGCTCTTCTTCAGTGGTTTGTGCCTCGCGGGGTGCGACAGCGATGGCCACGTCTTCCACCTTCAGTTTTGGAATATCTTTCATCATAGTTGGGTCGGTCATGCCGTTATAGGATTTCATAGGATTCAGCAACTGGGTTTATTTGGGATTGTTCCCTTGCGGACTAGTTGAATACATTGGCATCCGCATATTCGTATTCAAAGAGCTGTGCAAAGGTGGTTTTTAATTTTGACTTGACTTCTTCAATATCCACTGTGCGACCCAGCTCTGCTTCCATAGAAGTCACTGCTTTGTCCTCATCAGCAATACCACAGGGAATAATGTGCTCAAAATGGCTCAGGTCGGTATTGACATTGAATGCGAAGCCGTGCATCGTCACCCACCGCTTGAGGTGGACCCCGATCGCACAAATTTTACGCTTGGGCTTTTGCGCTGTTGCCTCAAGCCAGACGCCGGTATACCCTTCCTCCCGCGTACCGGAAATACCGTAAGCTGCCAGAGTAAGGATCACGGCTTCTTCAAGGTATCGGACGTATTTGTGTATATCGGTGAAGAATTCGTCCAGGTCAAAAATCGGATAACCTACAATTTGACCGGGACCGTGGTAGGTGATATCCCCACCCCGGTTGATTTTGAAAAACTCGAAGCCTTGCGCTTTCAGATCCGCTTCTGAAAGTAAAAGATGATCCAGAGAGCCACTTTTGCCAAGGGTGTAGACCGGGGAGTGCTCGCAAAACAGCAGATAGTGTGACTGTGGAATCTCCGGCTGATCAGCTTTGCGCAGAGACCGGTTGTGAAGTTTGCGCCCGACAACTTCCTGCAAGCGCGCTTCCTGTAGGTCCCACGCTTCCTGATAGCGGATGCGTCCCAAGTCTTGAAATACAACTTTCTGCATGCTTTTCAAAATGTGCCGCAAAGGTAACGGGATTAGGGTATAAATCAAGTTTTTTGGGGCATTATTCTGATATTTAATCCTTTACATCTCTGCAGGTGGGTATCTTTGAACCTAAATTGCCCATGGGTACGTCAGGGAAACGATTGCTATTTTCATCTTAAGCTTAGTCTCTGACACTTGTAAAATGTAAAAAGACACTTATGCCACATTTGAAAATCACCGCAATCTTTCTTTTCCTATCCATTTCTATTGCCTATGGTCAGGATAACGATCTCCATCAGCAACTCCATCAAATGGCCAAAGGGTATCAGTCTGTATTTGGCTTTTCCGGGAATATTAAAGTGGTACAGGGCGGCAAGGAGATCTTTGAACAAAGCTATGGCCTGGCCAATCGAAGCTTCGGTATTGAAAATACGCCCCAAACCCGGTTTTCCATCAACTCCATTTCCAAAACCTTCACAGCGACTGCGATACTAATGCTGGCCAGGGACCAGAAAATTGACCTGCAGGTGCCCATCAAGGCCTACCTGCCTGAGCTCAATGCCCCGTGGAAAGATACCGTCACTGTGCACCACCTGTTGTCTCACACCTCAGGTTTGCCCAGGGAGTCAGGTATTCAGGCCTGCGATGAGCTCTCCTTTATGGAACAACTTAACCTGGTGGAATCCAAGTCGCTGCTTTTTTCTCCGGGCAAGCGTTTTGAATATTCGAACTGCGGGCTAATCCTGCTTGGTGCCATTCTGGAAAAAGTAAGCAACCGGCCCTATGGGGATTTCATACAGCAGGAAATCATTGAGCCGCTCGGCCTAACCAACACCGGCTGCTATCAGGGAAGGAATGTTGTGGCACGTCAGGCAGTCCCCTACCGCTTCTCTGCCAAGGGGCTTGAGACTGCCCAGAGGAGTAAACACTTCGGGGATAATGCCGGGGGCGGGCTCTACTCTACTGCCGGAGACCTTTACAAGTATGTGCTTGGGCTCGAGGCCCAAAAGCTGTTGCCGGAAACTTATACTGCGCTGTTGTTTCAGCCACATGTGCAAAGCGGTGAAACGGACTTTGAAGGGTATGCCTGGAGTATTAAAAAATTCGGAGGGGAAAAAATCCACTTTGCAGCAGGCAGCGGCTATGGCACTAAGAGTGTCATCATTCGAATGCCGGATTCCGGCAATTATATTGGTATTACTTCTAATTGGGGCAACACGCCTATTCTTCAATTGCTCAGAGACTTGTATCTTACCCTTATCGGAGCGGAAGCCGCCCCGCCGGCAGAAAATGTGCTGGCCAACCCCAAAGATTACGCTACGCGGATGGGCGAATATAAATTTGATCAGGAACAACTGACCAGGCACCTGGGCATGGACCGAGCGGTCATCCGGTTGCACGCTTTCGAAGGCAAATTGTTCCTGAACGACGAACTGCTGGCCGAAAAAGAAGGTACCCTGATGCTAACTTATACGAACGAGCTTCGTATACAATTTGAAGGCTCCAAAATGATCATTAACATCAATGGGAATATCATGGAGGGGCAAAAACTGCAAAAATGATTTACCCAGCTTTGAATACAGCAACTGTATCATCTGATAAAAACCACTGATAATATGCGAACCTATCTGCTTACCCCCTGCCTTATTCTTCTCAGCTGCCTGAATCTCCTTGCGCAGCCTGCTCCGGATTTCAGCATCACAGATAGCGAAGGAAACAGCCATCAGCTCTACGCGGATTATCTCAATCAGGGGAAAACGGTGGTGCTCAAACTGTTTTTCACTTCCTGCCCGCCCTGTAATGCCATCGCCAGTTCTATAGAGCAGCTAAACCAGGAATGGGGCGGTGGCAATAACGATGTGGTATTCATTAGCCTGAGCATACTGAGCAATGACACCGACAACCTGGTCAACAATTACAAAGCCAACCACGGCATTACCTATCCCGGCGCAAGCCCGGCGGGCGGCAGCCTGGCAGCCACCGCTCCCTACCAAAATGGCACCTATGGCTTTTTTCTGGGTACCCCCACTTTTGTAGTCATCGCGCCCGATGGCACCGTCGATTATGACCCCAGGGGCCCGAACCAGGCAGCCACCATTATGGAAGTGGATGCGGCCATTGAGGCAACAGGTGCTCAGCGCCCCTTGGTCAGCCTGGCGAATACCGGGAGCGCTGTGGACCCCCAAAATGACGGCGTAGCCGGGATGTCGCTGGAAATAGTAGAGTTGGACTCTATGGTAGCGCAGACCAACAGTACCGGTTCCTACAGCTTTAACCTGCAGGTCATGCCAGGGCAATCCTACACCGTCCGGGCCACAAAAAACATCAACCCGACCAATGGCGTAAGCACCCTCGATCTAATCTTACTGAGCCAGCATATCCTGGGCGTGCAACCGATTACCGACCCCGAGCGCCTCCTCGCCGCAGATGCCAACCGCAGCGGAGGGGTCAGCCTTCTTGATCAAATCCGCATCCGAAAACTGATCCTGAGCATTGATAGTGACTTTGGAGAACAACCATCCTGGATTGTTATTCCTGCAGATTATGACTTTCAAAATCCGGAAGCCCCGTTTGATGAAGTGTATAACGGCAACCTCAACCAGGCCATACTTACCCCGGGCAGCCTGCAGTCCCTGCAATGGAAAGCCATTAAAGTTGGCGATCTCAACCTGGACGCTAACCCCCGGGATTAAGCAATAGAAATAGTATGACTATTTGATGACGCAGTGTTGAGGAAGTTACATTTTGAGAATTCAGCCCGGCGAGTATCTTTACAGGAAAAATTAAGCATGAAAATCCAACTCTTTGGACTCCTCGCCGCCCTGTTGCTACTTTCCGCCTGCGGTAGCGATGCTGGTTCCACTGATCAAACCACTCAGGAAGACACCGCTGCTCCGGCTGCTGATACTCTGCGCTATGAGCAGGAAGCCAACCTGAAAAACCTCCGCCAACTCACCTTTGGAGGCGATAACGCTGAGGCTTACTTTAGTTTCGATAATTCCAAGCTTGTCTTTCAGGCAGCCAGTGAGGCATGGGACGCCCCCTGCGACCAAATCTTCTACATGCCCCTGACCGGCTTCAGCGGCGAGCGCCCTCCTATGCTCAGCACGGGTAAGGGTCGGACAACCTGCTCTTATTTCATGCCTGGCGATACCACCATTCTCTACGCCTCCACCCACCTCGGAGGGGACGAATGTCCGGAGACGCCCCCTGTTGTAAATGGCAAGTACGTTTGGCCGATTTACGAAAGCTACGACATCTTTGTAGCGGACCTGGAGGGCAATATTAAGCAGCAGCTGACGGATCATCCCGGTTACGACGCTGAAGCAACGCTGAGTCCCGATGGGTCCAAAATTGTCTTCACGTCCACACGGTCAGGCGATCTGGAGCTTTGGACTATGAACACAGATGGCTCTGAGCTGAAACAGGTAACAGACGAACTCGGTTACGATGGTGGTGCGTTCTTCTCTCCGGATGGGACCAAACTCATCTTCCGGGCTTCACGTCCAAAAACAGAAGAAGAGCAGGCCACGTACAAAGCGCTACTGGCACAGGGCGTGGTGCAGCCGACTGAAATGGAAATTTTCGTGTGCAACGTTGATGGCTCAGACCTGCAGCAGATTACCAACCTCGGTGGTGCCAACTGGGCCCCTTACTTCCACCCTTCCGGTGAAAAACTGTTGTTCTCAACCAATCACCATGTAGAAGGCGGGCGGCAGTTCAACATCTTTTCCATCAATCTCGATGGCACCGGGCTCAAGCAGGTGACGTTCGACAAGACCTTCGATGCCTTCCCAATGTTTTCCTACGATGGCAAATACCTGGTCTTCTCTTCCAACCGCAATAATGGTGGCACCCGCGACACCAATGTGTTCCTTGCGGAGTGGCAGGATTAATAAAGGCAGCCTTTCTGTAGTTTTGGAAAGCCGGTATATCCTTTCGGGGTTATATACCGGCTTTCCCGTTTTAAATCTTAATTTTAGGGCCTGAAACGGACCCTATGAAATACCTATTGACCCTGTTTGCTGCATTACTGGTTGTACCTTCGCTTTTTGGGCAAAACGGCACGCCTCCCCCTGCTGGCGCCCGGGGCATTGGCATGGGCTTTACAGGCTTAACATTCCACGATGTCCACGCGGTATTCAGTAACGCCGCTGGTATTGCAAAAATTGATCGTACTTCTGTGGCTGCCTTTGGGGAACAGCGGTTTCTACTCGAAGAATTGGGAGCCTATTCCTTTGCAGTAGCTTTACCTACCAATGCGGGCAATTTCGGGCTTGGCGTGCAGCACTTTGGGTTTGAAGGCTATAACGAGCAGCGTATCGGCTTCGCCTATGCCCGGCCATTGGCTGAAAACCTGTCTATCGGAGGGCAGTTTTTAGCCCTGAATACTCAGATTGAAGAATACGGCAGCCGGTTGGCTTTGACCTTCGCCCTTGGATTGCAGTATCAGGCATTGCCACAGCTGGAATTGGCTGCCCATATCAACAGCCCGGCGAGGGTGGAAGAAGCCAATGAAGCCTTTCTGCCTACCGTTCTCAGTGTTGGCGCACGGTATACGCCTTCCGGGCAGGTATCCATTTTAGTGGAAGCAGAAAAAGACATCGACTACCCGGTCCGCACTAAAATCGGTATTGAATACCAGGTTGCCGACCCTTTTTACCTGCGGTTTGGCGTGGCTACACACCCGGCAACCGTGACAATGGGCATTGGGTACCAAATAGCAGACCGGCTTTGGTTTGATGTCGCTTCCGGTTACCACGAAATCCTCGGCTTCTCACCCGCCGGGGGCATTCACTATCAATTCTAAAAAACGCTATTGTTTTGAATATACTCATCGTTGCTGCCACGCCATTTGAAATCGCTGCTCTCCGTGCTCACCTGCAAGCTGCATTTGTACAGACGGCTGAGCACCAATTTCAAAAAGGAGATGTCAAAGTAGCTCTTTTAATTACCGGAGTGGGCTTGCCGCTTACGGGATATGCACTGGGGCGGGTCCTGGCACTGGAGGAATGGAACCTCGTTATCAATGCGGGTATTGCAGGCGCTCTGTCTGCTAAGTTCAGTCCGGGCAGTGTGGTGCAGGTGGTAACAGAACGCTTTGCGGACCTGGGAGTGGAAGAAGCGGACGGGCGCTTTACCTCCGTCCATGAAATGGGGCTCATTGAAAAGGGGCAGGCACCCTTTGACGAGGAGGGCAAACTGCACAATCAGCACGCACAGGGGTTCGGCTTTCTGCCTCAGGCACATGGTATTAGCGTCAACCGGGTGCACGGGACAGCGGCTTCCATTGAGCAATTGAAGCATAAATATCCGGACGCAGAGATCGAGTCGATGGAAGGCGCGGCATTTTTCTACGCTTGTCTGATGGAGAAGGTGCCTTTTTTGGAAATCCGGTCCGTTTCCAACTTTGTGGAGCCCCGCAACCGGGACAACTGGAAAGTGGAAGAAGCACTATCCGCATTGAATAAAACACTCATCGAACTGCTGCAATCACTTTTTGCCAGTTATTAGCCATTCACTGCCTTTAAAATCCGAAGTTTGCCACTCATGTCCTGCTTGAGCTCAGCCGCTGTAAAGCCTTGGTTTTCAACGATCCTGAGCACATCAGCTCCATTAAACTCATTGAGTTCATAATAGATCATGCCGCCCGGGGAAAGATGAGCCTTCGCAAAACGGGCAATGGCATCGTAAAAGATCAACGCGTCTTCGGTGGCGGTGAATAATGCCAGGTGCGGTTCGTGCTTAAGTACGTGTTGGGGCATCAGCCGGGCTTCTGAGGGAGGGATGTAGGGCGGGTTGCTGACGATGATTTCATAAACGGGAAATTGGAGCCAGCTTTCTTCGGCCAGGATATCGGCCTGCATGAAATTGACGACCGTTCCCAACTGAGTTGCATTAAGGTTTGCGATCTTCAGTGCATGCTTACTGACATCCAGCCCGGTAACGGACCAATTTGGACGATGATGCTTAAGGGTGAGTGGAATGCAACCCGTACCCGTACCAATATCCAAAGCAGAAAAGCCGCGCCCCACAGGATGGTCCTGCAAGATTTCGTAGACCAGTTCTTCTGTTTCCGCTCTGGGTATAAGCGTATCCGGAGTCACCCTGAACTTCAGCCCGTAAAAATCAGCCTGACCGAGGACGTACTGCAAAGGCTCGCCGTTGATTAGTCTTCGTGAGATATCCTGAAGCTTTGATGTTTGCTCCGGTGGCAGGTCATTTTCCCGGTTCAGGTTACGGACCCCGAAAGCGTCTTCGAAAACCAAACGGGCGATGTTGCGGGCCTCCCGTTCATCGTAGGCTGCTGTCAACTGATGGACAAGCCCGCGGTAAGCATGGGCAATTTTCATTGCACAAAGGTAAGGATAAATGTAGAGCCCAGCCCCGGGTCGCTTTGCACTTCAATAGAACCACCGAGCGCTTCCACCTGATGCTTGGTCATAAAGAGGCCCAGCCCTTCTCCCCGGCTGTCCTGATGCAGGCGCCCGCCCAGTTTGAAGATTTTATCGCCATAACGGTCCAGGTCAATGCCGATACCATAATCTCTGACCCGTACTACGATCCGATCCCCCTCCTGCCCGCCAATAATGTCAACGGTTTTTTTCCGCTTGGTGGTGCCGTATTTGATAGCATTGGTGACCAGGTTGTGAAAGATACTATCCAGGTAGGCCGGTACAGATTGGACATACAAATCTTCAGGCACCCCCACCAGAAACTGAATGCCTTCCCGGAAAATCGCTTCGTTGTTGAGTTCAATCACCCGGGTGATCGTCTCCAGCAGATTGCAGGGCACCCAGGTGGTCATGTCAAGGCTCTGCTCAAAGTTCAGCAGCTCATTAACATTGGAAATAGTGTTGTTGAGCCGGTGCACCGTCAGTTCCATCATGTTTAAGTACTCCTCATTGGATGGCTCCGACCGGATCATTTCCAACAGCCCCATAATGTTAGCTACGGATGACCGTATATTGTGTGACACCATAAAGGAAAAATCCTTAAGCCTTTTGTTTTGGTTGGTTGCGGTACGTAGAAGTTCCTGGTGCTCTTCGGCTGCCATTCTTTGCTCCGTGACATCCTCAAAAATCCCGTACCATACCACACCACCATCTTCTTTGAGTTCTGGCCGAGACAATAGCCTGTTCCAACGGTGCTGACCAGGCTCCGCTGATTTGACGCGGTATTCCATATTCAGCTCGGTCATATCACCTTTAGAGGCATTAACAACTGCAGCTTTCAGCCGATCCACGTCGTCTTCATGAACGGCTTCAAAGCCCGGTTCTGCAGACTCCCTTAGTAGTTCGGGCGTCAGGGTGTAATGCAGGCGGTTGATTTCCCGGCTGATGTATGGAAAGTACAATTTACCTTCCGGCGTCAATTCCATTTGAAATACTGCACCCGGTACATTCTGCATCAGCTTATCCAGTTGCTCTTTATGCTGTTTGATGCTTTCCTGATGTGCTTTTTCCTCAGAGATATCCTCCGCAGTGGCAATAACGCCTACGGTTTGTCCATCTTCATTGATGATAGGGCTGTCGATGATTTTGACTGGGAATATACGCCCTGATTTGTCTTTATGGGTTTGCTCGCCGCTCCACTGCTTACCAGCCATCAATGCTGCTCTGGCCGCTTGCATGTCATCTGGGTTTTCCTCATGCACAGTAATGCTGATATGCTGTCCGAGCATTTCCTCACGGCTGTAGCCATAGATGCTTTCGGCGGCTTTATTCCAGTAATTTACTACCCCATTCAAATCGAATGCAACTGCAGCCTGTCCGATGGTATCCAACAGCCGGCTTTTGAATTCCACTTCCTTTTGCAGCTTTTTGTGAAGGCTCAGGTCGTAGCCAATGCAAAGCACCTGTACAGGCGTCCCGGTTTCATTTACAACGGCTGCAAATTCCCAGAAAGAAACCAAACTATCCATACCTGGACCTGATGGTTTGCGCAATTTGCCAATCACGCTTTTGTCCGGATTAGACAGACATTCCTGTACCATAGCCAAACAGGCAGCCCGGTCTTCACTGACAATAGAAAGCATGGAATCTTTACCTATCGCCTTTACCGGATCCACATTAAATTTTTTGCAAAACCAATTATTGAGGTAGGTATACTTTCCCTGCAGATCTGTAGCAACGATGTAGATACTGTCGCTTTCCAATACTTTTGCCGCTATAGCGTCGACTAAAACCTGCTCTTCTAACATTTTGGTGCATATTTGCGGGAAAGAGGAACCCAACGGCGTGCAAACTTATCCGTTTCGATTTAAATGCAATATAATTTAGTTTTTCTAATTTCCGGAAACATTTGCTTATGCAAAAAGTAGCTGCCTACAGCCTGGTTGCGGTGATCCTGACTGCCGCGACGCTCTTGTATTTGGGGCATCCGGTGTTGAATCGGCCTGGCCCATTTGCTATTCCTGCCGGCAATATAATTACCTGGGGCGCACTGATCGCACTACCATTGGCCCAACTGCTTGGCCTTTTCAATAAAGACAAACGGGATTCCGACCCGCGTATCGGCATTTTTTATATCGGTGCCCTGGGTTCACTAGCCCTTAGTGCGTTGTGGGGCGTACTAAGTTACGGGCTGGCAGGCAACTGGAATTTCAATTTTCATTCAGGAGCGGAATCCTTTGTTGGCAGTCCTGAAGCGGCTGATTTTTTCTTCTACCTGACTGCTGTGACCGCTATTCTTCCCTTTCTGATACTGATATTGTTTTTGATCTACAAGGCTTTGTAATCATTCTCCTGGCGGTACCAACGCAGCCTTTTGGCGAAAGCGTTGCGTGAGTACACCAGAGAATGGCGAAAACAGTACCGCGAGAAGTAGGAAAACACCCGAGGTGACAGCCATAGCCCCCGCCACAGACCCATCAATCCATACAGCAAGGTAGTATCCGCTTACCGCGATGAGTATACCCAGCCCAACGGTGAGCAGCAGCATATGGTGCAGTTTTTCCGTAAGCAGGTAGGCGGTCGCAGGAGGTACAATCAGAAAGGCAACCACAAGAATAGCACCCACAGATTCAAAAGCAACCACTGTCGTGACGGAGACTGCACTCATCAGGAGGTAGTGCCAGAAAACAGTGGAAATCCCAATAGCAGCCGCATATTCCGGGTTGAAAGTTGTAACCTTAAGCCCCCGGTAACCGAGTAGGACCATAAGCAGGATAAGCAGCAGCACGCCACTCAAAATCCAAACCGGCCATGGGCCCAGTGAGCGGCCGCTTTCGGTTATCCACAGGTCAAGCGGCACATAGGCAATTTCCCCGTACAGTACACAGTCCTGATCGAGGTCAACCTGTCCGGCGTAGAGCGAAATCAGAATAATGCCCATCGCAAAAAGCCAGGTAAAGGTAATGCCAATAGACGCATCAATCTGCAAACGGGCTTTCTGATAAAGGAATTCAATCATAAATGTTGTAAATACCCCCAGTGCAGCCGCACCGATCAGCATAGGCAATACATCCCGCGATTCTGATAACAGGTACGCGATCACAATCCCCGGCAGTACTGCATGGGAAATGGCATCTCCGACCATGGCCATTTTGCGGAGAATGAGAAAAGCCCCCAGCAGCCCGCAACTTGTGGCTACCAGCGCACCGGTCAGTATGATCCAGAATGCATTCATGAAGCAGATGGTTTTGGTGGGGTTTGGTACGGAATGACTGCATCGTGCGGATCCAGGATAGGGTGCCCCAATTCTCTAAGCAGAGCAGCTTCTACTTCGGGCGTAATGACATGTTCGATAGCCTCAGCAGTATTGTGCACGTGGTCCGCAGCGTAGTTCATCCGTTCGGTAAGGTATAATTCCCACAATCGGTGCAGACGGACGACCCGGCGGCTCTCCTGAAGCCCCTTGGTTGTGAGGGCGTAGTCGCCGGGCTTGTGTTTATGCAGGAGCCCCTTTTTTACCAGTTCCCGCAGCCCCAGCTGCAATGCCCGGTCTTCAAAGGGGCGCTGCTGCCGGAGCCCATCTACGGATACGGTAGCAACCGGTGCATCCGCAGCTTCGCCAATCCCGTAGAAGGCTTTCAGAATATTTTCCTGCCGGATTTTCCGGGCGTTGCCCCGCTGTAATCGCAGGCGTGCCCAAATACCCCGCTGCGGCGCCACTACAACGGATACCACAGCGATAAGGGAAAGCAGCACTACAATCCAGGGACCAGTGGGCATAGAGGGTGCGGTATAGGAAATCCAGGAACCAAATAACCCCGAAAGCAATCCAAATGCTGCCGCCAGTACCACCATCATCTGAATCCGGTCAGTCCAAAAGCGGGCAGCTGCCGCGGGCGTGATCAATAGCGCCGCCATCAGGACGACGCCCACCGCTTGTATACCGGTCGCCACAGCCAGCACGGTAATCGTGGACAACAAAAACTCCAGCCTGCGTACAGGAAGCCCGATGCTTTTGGCGAAAGCCGGGTCAAAGGAGATGAGCTTGAAGGAACGGAAAAAAGCAAGAACCAATCCCAGCAACACCGCCGCTACCCCACTGAAAACCCCAATATCCTGGCGGGTCATAGCAGCAGCCTTCCCAAAAAGAAACTGATCCAGCCCTGCCTGATTGGCACTGCCGGAATGCTGTATAGAAGTAAGCAGCAGAATGCCTGCCCCGAAAAACACACTCAGGACCGCCCCTATTGCAGTGTCGGTACTCAATTTCGTCCGGGAAGACAGGTAGTCCATCACCAGCAGAGACAGCCAGCCCGCTATAACCGCGCCAACCAGAAGATAAGCCGGGTGCTTTTCTCCGGTGATCATAAACGATAGGCATACTCCCGGCAAAATAGCGTGGGCTATGGCATCGCCCACCAGCGCCCGCTTGCGCAGAAAGGTGAAGGTCCCTACAATGGCCGCACTCATACCCAGCAGGATGGTACCGGCAGTGACCAGGCGTACATTCGGGTCAGAAAAGGTGAAAAAATCGCTCATATTACTTTGGCTGATCTTTAAAGGAGCGTTCCCGGATCGGGAAATCCCGGGCTTTGACTAAATCGCTTACCTGAGAAAGAATCGTGAGCTGCCCTCCATAGGCTTGCTTTAGGTATTCGGCAGTGAAAACAGAGGCCGTTGGGCCACATTTGATCAGGCGGGTGTTTAGCAAGACCATCCAGTCAAAAAACTGGTGCGCCGTATGCAAGTCGTGATGTACGATCAGCACTGTTTTCCCAGCCTGTTTCATGTCCTTCAGCAGGGTGAGAATGGCTTCTTCAGAGGCAGCGTCCACGCCAGCAAAGGGCTCGTCCATCAGGTAAAGGTCAGCTTGCTGTGTTAGCGCGCGGGCCACAAATACCCGCTGTTGCTGTCCGCCGGAAAGTTGCGCAATCTGCCGGTCCGCATAGGGGAGCATGCCTACTTTTTCGAGTGCTTCGTCTGCCAGCCGGTGGTCCTCCCTGCTCAGCCGGCCCAGGAGTTTATCCTTTCGGTAACGCCCCATCAAAGCGACCTCCCGGACGCTGATCGGAAAATTCCAGTCTACGCTTTCCCGCTGAGGTACGTAACTGATCCGGGAGCGGACCTCATCCAGACTTTGCCCAAACAGGCGTACATATCCGCTACTGGGCTGCACCAGTCCCATGATACTTTTCAGCAGGGTGGTTTTGCCGGATCCGTTCGGGCCAAGTACCCCAATCAGCTGCCCTTCCGGTATTTGGAAGTCGATATCCCAGAGCACGGGCCGCCGGTTGTAGGCTACCGTCAAATTGTGTGTTTCAATTGCAGTTTTCATAATTCGTGATTTACCTGAGGGCTTCAACGATCGTACGGACGTTGGCCCGGACCATACCGGGATAAGTACCGGCTTCCGTTCCCTCAGCACCCATGGCATCGGAGTAAAGCGTACCGCCGATGGCAGTGGTATGCCCGCGTTGGGTGACGCCTTCCACCACCGCTTTTAGGGATTTTTCCGGTACAGAGCTTTCTACAAACACAGCTTTTATGCCACGACTGGCGATGAAATCCACCAGTTCTGATACGTCCCGTAGCCCGAATTCTGATACGGTTGAAATGCCCTGCAGCCCACGCACCTCAATACCGTAGGCCTGCCCAAAATACTCAAAGGCGTCGTGGGCAGTGATCAGTACGCGTTGCTTTTCCGGTATTTTTTGGATTTCAGCAGCTACCCACTGGTGCAGGGTGCTGAGTTTTTCCTGATATGCCTTGGCATTCGACTGGTAGAGAGAGGCGTTTGACGGGTCAATCCGCCCCATCTCCACGCCGATTATACCCACCACTTCCGACCAGAGGCTTACGTCGAACCATATATGCGGGTCGTGCGCACTTGCATAATCGGTAGAGTTGATCAGGCGGGCTTCCGGAAGCTGATCGGCTACAGCGATGACCGGCTTTAGGCGCGCCAGCTTTTCCAGCACTTCACCCATTTTGCCTTCTAGGTGCAACCCGTTGTAAAAAACAGCATCTGCATCGGTCAGCCGTTTGAGGTCACCCTGCGTGGCTTTGTACAGATGAGGGTCAACACCCGGCCCCATCAATGCGATAACTTCGGCCTGATCGCCCACGATTTCCTTCAAGGCATCTGCAAGCATACCGGTCGTGGCAACAATCTGAAGCTTACCGCCATCAGCATTGGCTGTAGTATCGGGTGCCTCACAGGCAAACAGGCCAAGCAGGTAAAAGAACAAGATAGTGGGTTTAAATAGCCGCATAGATTTATCGCTTTTTCCAGTTTGATGCTATGTTTACAGCAGTGTGGGTTCGTTTGTTTTAGACAAACCTAAAAATATTTTTCGAGCAACCCGTTGCAGTAGCCTGGTTGTTTTCTAAAGGCGCTTTTCCTGTTCGTTTTGTATCTTTCTGACAAAAGACATTCATTATCTCAAAAAACAATCCTCTAATATGCAGCAGCGGGAAGGGCAACTGGTCGATCTCCACCTCCGGAAAATATATCCGGCCCGAATCTCATGGGCGGCCGACCGTATTTTAGACATTGAACCGCTCAAAAAAGCCGATGGCCCCTATTTTCTACCGGGGTTTATTGATGCGCACGTGCATATTGAAAGTTCTATGGTAGTGCCTTCAGAGTTTGCAAGGCTGGCGGTGCAACATGGCACAGTGGGCACAGTGTCCGACCCTCATGAAATTGCGAACGTCCTTGGTATACCCGGAGTCCTTTTTATGATTGAGAATGGGCAGCAGGTGCCTTTTCACTTTGCCTTCGGTGCCCCCTCTTGCGTACCGGCCACCACCTTCGAAACAGCCGGTGCTGCAATAGACGTGGATGGCATCCGGCAGTTGCTAGGCATGCCGGAGGTCTCTTACCTGGCTGAAATGATGAATTACCCCGGTGTCTTGCACAAGGACGAACAAGTGCTGGCTAAAATTGCTGCCGCACATGCTGCCGGAAAGCCGGTGGATGGGCACGCACCCGGCCTCAAAGGACAGGAAGCCCAACAGTACGCAGCCGCAGGTATCTCTACAGACCACGAATGTTTTACCCTGGAAGAAGCTCGCTACAAAGCCGAGCTGGGCATGAAAATCTTAATCCGGGAAGGCAGCGCTGCCCGTAATTTTGATGCCCTCATTCCGCTGATCAGGGAATACCCCGGGCAAATCATGTTTTGCTCTGATGACAAACATCCCGACAGCCTTCTTGAAGGGCACATCAACCTTTTGGTAGCCGAAGCAATTGGCAGAGGCTATGATTTGTACGATGTTCTCCGGGCCGCATGTGTCCACCCGGTAGCGCATTATGGTATGGGCGCCGGACTGCTGCGCCCGGGCGAAAATGCTGATTTCATCATGGTAGAAGATCTCAGGGAATTCAAGGTCCTGGAGACCTGGATTAAGGGAACGTGTGTCTATCGCAAAGGGCAAAGCCTGATTGAGCGTGTAGCCATCGGCACCCCGAATCAATTTAACCGGCAGCCGCTACCGGCCTCAGCCTTTCAGGTTAAGGCAGCAGGTGGGCAGGTGCGGGCCATTGAAGCCATCGATGGTTCTCTCATCACAGGACAGTCTACACTACCTCCGCTTGTTCGCTCCGGGCTGGCTGTTAGCGACCCGGAACGGGACCTGTTAAAACTAACCGTCATCAACCGATACCAGGAAGCTGTGCCACAGGTCGCCTTCATCCGCGGATTTGGGCTAAAACAGGGCGCTATTGCCAGCTGTGTGGGGCACGACTCACATAACATACTGGCTGTCGGCACGGATGATGAACTACTGGCCAGGGCCGTAAATCTGGTCATCGCCAACAAAGGCGGCATCAGTGCTGTGGGAGCTGAAACGGAACAGGTGCTGCCCCTTCCTGTTGCGGGCATCATGTCAGATAAAGATGGATTTGAAGTAGCCGGCGCTTACCAGGCTATTGACCAGTTTGCCCGGCTGGAACTTGGCAGCCCGCTCCGTGCTCCTTTTATGACTTTATCCTTCATGGCACTACTCGTGATACCTGATCTGAAGCTCAGCGATAAAGGCTTGTTCTCCGGTCAGCAGTTTGAATTTATACCATTGTTTAAACCATAAACCTTCTATGAAGCAGCAACTATCTTTTTTTTGCCTTTTGTTCGGGATCTGGACCCTAGCCAGCGCACAATCTATATTGGAGAATGAGCACGGTGACCCAGTGACCATCAGGGGGAATCATATTGAACCCGATTGGCAGTACCTCCGCAACGAGGAAGCCATTATCCCTGCCGGAGACGAGATAGAGGGAGATTATATCGGGCAGATAGCCTTTACGGCAGATGGTACCTATGTGCTGGTTCCCCACCGGCAAACCGACAATATTTCGGTGATCGAATGGGAAACGGGCAATTTCGTAGCGGATATCCCTGTAGGCGGGAGCCCGGTGGAGGTTATCGTCAGGGATACGATGGCAGTGGTACCTTGCTTTGCCAGCAATGAAGCTTACCTGATCAATCTTAATGATTTTAGCGTCGCAGCGGTCATCCCCACCGGTGCTCAACCGACGAAGGCTCGTATCAGCCGGGATGGAAGCACAGCGGCCATAGCTTGTGATGAAGACGATGTGCTGGAGGTCATCGATTTGGCCACCCTTACCAAGCAGGCAACCATTCCTGGTTTTACGAACTACCTGTACCGGTTCTCCTTCGTTACTTCCAGCCCAAGGAATACGCTTTACTGGAGCGGTTTTGAATTAAGCCCGGATGGCAGTCTGGCTATTGTGGGGGGCGAAGATGCACTTCAGTTTTTTGACACCCAGACCGGAGATTTGGTAGCGTCCATCCCTGAGGTCACTAATGCCGGGCAGATCAGCCTGAGCGGAGATGGTACGCACCTGGTAGCGGCAAGTACGGGCAATGAGGGGCAACTGTCAAGAATAGCATTGGAGACACTAAGCCTCGTAGGGCAATTGTCACCCTCCGGGAGCATTATCACCACCTATAGCGCTGTGGCGGTCAATATGGATGGTACCCGTGCGGCTGTGCCCGGTCAGTCTGGTGTTATTTACCTGGGCCGGTTCGATCAAGGAGATGTCATGAGCATAAGCGTTACCTCTTCTCCAAACTGGATCTTTTCTTCAGCGGATTACCAATACGCCATAGGCGGGCAGTTTTACCTGAATGTCATCGACTTCGAAACGGGTGAAATCATAGGCTCCAGCCAGGGCATTCCCATCCAAAACGGCGCCGTCTCTCCAGCCAACAACCGTTTGGTGACTACCGATCCCCTCCGGTATGAAGGGTTAGATTATTACGAATTTGAAAATCCGGGCAGCTTGAACTACCTCATGCGCACCCCCACCGGTTCTCCAATTGAGGCAGATGCCTCCTATTCCGCTACCCTTACGCCCGACCTGAGCCGGGCTCTCATCGCCAATTCACTTTCTGGTTCCCTGTCGGTCATCAACCTTGCGGAAGAAACATTGGAAGCCCTTGTGCCATTTAGCAGTGCGGAGACCTACTTTGCGGAAGTAAGCCCGGACGGCGCTTATGCCTACGTAGCTAATCGCGGTGAAGATCAGGTGGAAGTGGTGGACCTGGAGACCTTCGAAATTGTCCAAACCGTCAGTAGTGGTGGTGACCGGCCCGACCAAATCTACGCGCTCCCCGGAGGAGAGCAGGCCTACGTGCTTAATGCCGGTGGCGTGGACCGGATAGGCGTATTGCGGCAGGCAGGTGCGGCTACAGAGTTGGAAACGAGTTTTGCCTCGGGCAATACCGGCATTAGCTGGATCAATTACGGACTGAGAAGCAATCTGGCTATTACAGAGGATGGAGGGTATGGCGTGCTAGCCACCCCCTTCGACGACGCGGTGCAGATTATCGACTTGGAAGCTAATGAAATTGTAGCCTCTGTGGACCTGGAAAACTTTCCGCTCCGGACTGCAATCTCAGATGAAGTGCCAGGCATTGGGCGGTTCGCGGCCGTTACGTTACGCAATGGTGAAGGCATTGCCATCATCACGCCTATTGGCCCAAATGCCGGGCTGCTGGAGACCTATGATATCTGAGAGATGCCAACCCGTATCACCTACGATGCCACCCGCAGGGCTTTTCTGATCTGCGACCAAACCAATAAGGTCGTCCGGGTTTTCAGTATTGATAACCTGAGTTTTGAAGCCCCGATGAGCTTCAGTGGTGACCGTATCCCAATCTCGGTCGCTGTGGACACCTTTGGGGTACAGCATACGCTGCTGCGGGGCAATAATCCAGATCAAAGTAATCAGTTGCAGATTGGCGAAGAGGTCTTTGAGCTGCCCGGAATACCTATTCACAATATGGCGGTGGCACCGGATGGAAGCGTTGTTGCCGTGCCCCTGATTGCCATTGACGCGGTTTTTGTCGTTAAGCGTACCGTGGTGGGGACCAAAGCTTTCTCTCTGCCGCTCGCCACGCCTTCCGGGTACAGCGTTTATCCAAATCCCATCACTTCTACTGCTACCTTTGAATGGATAGACGAAGCAAAAGTGCCCCACGGAACGGTAACGCTCCGGTTATTTGATGCCACCGGCAAGCTGGTTCTCCAACAGGATAAGCTGCCGGCCGGACAGTTTACGGTCAGTAAGGGAGGATTGCCTGCGGGCACTTATAGTTATCAGGTGATGAGCACAAACCGCCTGCAAGGTTCCGGAAAACTGTTGTTCCGTTAAGTAGGGTTTATAACTTGCAGAAAGCTGAATGGGCAGGGTATTAAAAAGTTATCCTGCCCATTCTGTTTACCAGAAGATTGCGTACAATGCCGTCAAAATAATCATGATAGCAATGGCACTGATGTTAAATACGGGACCGGTCGCAAAATAGCCGGGTGCCAGCTTGAGCCCTTTCTCATCTGCTGCGCCTTTATTTTCGATCTGGCTCACGATCATAATGATGCCGATAGTGAGCAGGCAAGTGTAGAGCATCTGCTGCAGAAATGGAAGAGAAATGAACAAGGCTTCCATAGCCGAGCCCTCTGCCCAGCCTTTAGGGCCGACCTTGAAGTACATTGCAATGGGGATGGACAGCAATACGCCCCAGATGGCAGCATTATTTGTGGCCTTGCGCCAGAAGAGTCCCATCAGAAATACTGCCAGGATGCCCGGAGAGACAATGCCCGTATATTCCTGAATGTATTGAAATACCTGCCCCAGGTTGGCCAGTTGTGGCGCAACCAGTACTGCAATAACCAATGCAACGCCTACTGTGATCCGGCCTACCCGTACCATGGCGCTTTGGCTGGCCCCGGGGTTGATGTAAGGCTTGTAAATATCCATCGTGAAGATAGTGGAGGTGGAATTCACCATAGAAGCCAGAGAAGAGACAATTGCGGCAGCCAGTGCGGCCAGCACCAGCCCCTTCAGTCCGGTAGGAATGAAGTTGCTGATCAGCCAGGGAGCAGCGTTGTCATTAACCACTGTTCCTTCCGAATTGATGAAGCTCGGATCCAGTGAGGCTGCCGTTACGGCTCCATCCGGCCCCATATTCAGTACATAGGCAATGATGCCGGGGATGACCACGATGAGCGGAATGATCAGCTTAAGGAAAGCCGCGAAGGCAATGCCCCGCTGTGATTCTTTCAAGCTCTTCGCAGCGAGCGTCCGCTGAATGATGTACTGATTGAAGCCCCAATAGTACAGGTTGGCGACCCACAACCCACCAATGATGACCGCGAGCCCGGGCAGGTCCAGCCAGGCATCCCTGCCGTTGGGCGTGATGATCTCTCCCTTGGAAACGATCATAGAGAATTTCTCCGGGACCACTTCGTAGATGTAGGCCAGCCCACGGAAAAAGCCACCTTCGGGCGTCACCTGATCTAATGCCAGGTAGGTCATAACTAAACCACCTATAATTAACAGTGCTACCTGCACCACATCCGTCCAGGCCACTGCCGCCAGGCCACCCCACAAAGAATAGGACGCCGCAAAAAGCGAAAGCCCCAGGATACTGTACATGACCAGGCTGCCGTCACCGGTACCGATGATGGTATCCAGTGCTGTAGCCCCCAGGTAAAGCACGGAGGTCAGGTTGACGAAGATGTAGAGCCCAATCCAGAATACGGCAAGAATGGTTTTAAGGTTGGTGCTGTAGCGCTGCTCCACAAATTCCGGGATCGTGTAGAGCCCTTTTTTGATAAATACAGGCAGAAAGTACTTTCCCACGATGAGCAGCGTGAGTGCCGCCATCCATTCGTAGGAAGCGATCGCCAGCCCAATCGCAAAACCTGACCCGGACATCCCAATAAACTGCTCTGCCGAAATATTGGCTGCGATCAGCGACGCTCCGATAGCCCACCACGGCAGGGATTTTCCCGCCAGGAAATAATCTTCAGCCGTCTTGGTTTCTCCCTGTTTGGTCCGGGACACCCAAAGCCCAATGGATAGAATCAGCACGCCGTAGGCGACAAAAATGACGTAGTCGATGTACGCGAATCCCATAGTTTGGTTTTTCGTTTTTTGTTGGTTCCGGAACCTCTGCAGCTTGTTCAGTTGGCTCCTCTTCTATTATGCTCCTAAATTAGGAATCTTTTGCTGCCTTTGAGCAAGGTCTCGAAATATAATTTGCCAGCCATGCCATAGTGTCCTGCTTAAACCCCTGAAAAGGCGCTAAACCCTCCATCGACGGGCACTACAATACCCGTTACAAATTTTGAGGCGTCACTGCACAGCCACTGTACCGCTCCGATTAATTCATCTGCTTCCCCGAAGCGATTCATTGGAGTCTGAGAGAGAATGGTTTTAGCCCGGTCCGTGTAGCTCCCATCAGGATTAAGGAGCAGGGATTTATTCTGCTTTCCGATAAAAAAGCCCGGCGCCAGCGCATTGACCCTTAGGCCTTCACCGTATTTATTAGCCAGCTCGACAGCAAGCCATTTGGTAAAATTATCGATTGCTGCCTTGGCTGCACTATACCCTAAAACTCTCGTGAGCGGCAATTGGGCAGCCATAGAAGATATATTCAGAATGACCCCGCTTTTTTGTTGGTGCGCCATTACCTTTCCAAAAACCATGCAGGGAAGCAGTGAGCCCTCCAGGTTCAACTTTACTACAGATTGGAAGTCCGGTACAGATATATCGAAGAGCTCCTGATCTGGTTGAACGACAGCCCCCGCTTTGTTTCCTCCTGCAGCGTTGATGAGGATATCAATTCGCCCCCATTTTTGCAGTATGGCTTCCCTACAGGATTCCAGGGAGGTTTTGTCCAGCACATCAGCAGTATACCCTATGGTTTCAAACCCTAATTCCTGCAATTCCCCCACTCTTTCTTCCACGTTGCTCTTGCCTAAAATGACGATCTTACTCCCCAGTTGACCCAGCCCTTTCGCCATAGACCATCCCAGGACGCCACTCCCGCCCGTTATGAGTGCCACACGGCCCTCCAGATTAAATAAATTCATTTTGCTCATTTTATTATTCAAAGAGACGAGTTTTAAAATTCTGAAGTGTAATGCAACAAGAATAATGCTGGTCGGCCAAAGGGGAACTGAAAACAGATTTGGTCCAAAAAACTATTCTAAGATCGAATTACAAGCTTTTTGCACAACGAAACCCGGTATGGTTAAGCCCTGTATCCGGGCTGGAGCTCATTCGCCGGGCATTCCGATAGCCGGAACAGTAGCTGTCGTTGCAGAGGAAAGACCCGCCCCTCAGCACTTTTTCGGCCTGATAGGGCTGCATGGGGTTCCAGGCTTGCTGCGACTCTGCGTTCGCCTGTTTGGCAGCTGGTTTTTTGTAAAAATCATAATCATACCAGTCGCTGCACCATTCCCAAACGTTGCCGGCCATATCGTAGAGCCCGTATCCGTTTGGCTCGTAACTACCTACCGGTGCGGTCAGGAAGTAGCCATCTGCTTTCGTGTTTTCGTATGGAAAGAACCCTTCCCAGTAATTCGCTTTGGGCGCTCCCTCTCCTACCGGCTCATTGCCCCAGGGGTAGATTGCCCCTTCTTTTCCGCCCCGGGCGGCCCATTCCCACTCGGCTTCCGTTGGCAGCCGTTTGCCCGCCCATTTGGCGTAAGCCTCGGCATCCTCCCAGGCGATTTGTACAACGGGGTGATCCATGCGGTCTTCTATAGAGCTGCCCGGCCCTTCCGGATGCCGCCAGTTGGCACCAATGGTCCATTGCCACCATTGCCCGACATTATCGAGGGGCACCGGTCCATCTGTAGCCTGAAAAACCAATGCGCCCGGTTGCAGCAGGCTGTCAGGCGGCTTTGGGGTGCCGGGCGGAACTGTAGCTTTCAACTCCTCCCAGTCAATAGCCCGTTCTGCAACCGTAACGTACCCTGTAGCTTCTACAAAAGCCTTGAATTCCTGATTGGTAACCTCCTTTTTATCGAGGTAAAAGGAATCAACTTGGACAGGATGCTTTGGATATTCGTTAGGGTCTGCCTGTTCGTTGTCACCGCCCATCTGAAGGGTCCCTCCGGGAATGAGCGACATGCCTTCTGTACCGGACTTTTGTGACCGGGCAGCGGTGAAGTCAGCCGAAGCCGGGGGACCTGATTCCACCTCAGTCGGTGAATCCGGGCTGCAAGCTTGAAAAAGAAGGACGAAAGTCAGCCAACCGAGCAAACGATTATTCATATACAGTGGTTATTTTTCTATTCGCACATAATAAATTGGTGCGAGCGTTTCATTCATGGTGAAACCAAAAGTAGCAAACAAAAACAAAACCAGCGATGCAGCGGCACCTATTCCTATTTGTCCTTTTATGGATGACCATGGGGCTGTACGCCCAGATGCCTGACCTCCGGTTCTTTAAAGAAGTGGAAATGCGGATTGATACTTCTGTTTTCCGCTGGACGGAGCATCAGTTGGAATGGCAGGGCGAGTCCTACCTCAGCTTTCAATACCGGGAAGAAACTCCGGTTGCAGAGTTCCGCTTCTTTCCTATTGGGCGCAGCGTAATCGAAAATGTAACCTTACTGCCATCGGGTGATTTCGAACTGGTGGACAGCATCCGGCTCGTGAATGAAGATTACTACAGATTCAAAGTACGCTTTAAGTCTATTACCGATTTAGACTTTCTGCAACTCCCCCTGGAGGTCACCTCTATTTACGCCCGGCAACCCTACTTACTGGAGTTCCGGCTTTTTCCCTGGACACGTACGCAGGTCAGCTTTCAATCGCCGGTAGAGGAGCTCTTTATCGGGGAGGAGCGGTTATTCGAGCTGCAGACCAATAACCTGGATAATATCCGGGAGCAGCCCAACTGGTCCAAAGAAGGTGAAATTCCATACCGGCTCACTAAAAGGGATGGTAAGTTGCTGCTCCACCTGCTTCCGGATGCCGTGGGGATGCGGTTACTAAGCGCTACTTTCGAGACTCGAAAGCCTTACCTGGATTCGTTGCGGGAGCCCCATTATGCGCTGCCGTCTTTAGAGCGGGACTTTACAGTCAAACCGGCTAAGCTGGGCTTTCTGAAGGTCCGTCCCGGCCAATTTGTGCTAAGTGACGATAACCGCGGCAAGGGTATCGAAGTGGAAATGGATTATGACGCCGGGTTAGAGCTGGAAAAAACCTATCGGTTGGAAGCCCAGGAACCGCCGGGTGGGGCATTGGTCGCGGAACTGTTTACCCGCAGTATTCTCGGCAACGGGAAGCTGCTTTGCTGGCTGCGCCTGTACGACTATCACCGCCGCAACAAGGGGTACCTGTATATCAAAGATGGGGATTATGCCCGGTTTATCACCAATATGGATATCATGCCCGAAATGAAGATTGACCGGATCAGCCTGCAGCGGGAGGGGGAAAGCTGGAAGCCTGGCAATCAGGTTTATCCCGGAGAGCGCGTTGGCATCCGTATAGAAGGGCAGGAACTCAACCGCGGCAGTTTCAGGTTTGAAGGGCTGAGGCAAGTAGAGCAGGACACCATTGCGAGCACTGCGGAGGTACAGGTTTTCTGGGCACGGATCCCGCTGGATATCATTCAGCAGCAAGTTCAGATTTTCAATCAGGATCAAGCCACCGGGCGGGCACTTCAAATTAAGGAGTACGATCGGCCCCGGGCTCTGGACTTCATAACGCTTCGCTACGGCGATGAGGAGGTAGGGCTCAACGCTGCTGACAGGCTCCTGTTTGTGGAGGAAAATATGGATGATATTTTGCTGTCCTTTCATCCCGGGCGCATCGACAGCGGTATGCTGCATGGGCCACAGCACCTCAAAGTGGAAGTGGAAATAAGAGATCAGCGCAATCAACTCGTGGATCAGCGGGAACTGCCGGGCTTTGTGGTCTGCCCTTCAGTAAAATCGCCCCGGGCAGGCTTTTACAAGGATCAGCAGTGCCAGACTTTCGATATGAGCCTCAATAAATTCCTGCGAAAAAAAATCTATACGCTCGACCTTTGGTCCACGATCCGGGTGACGATCCGCCATGATGAAGACCACTACGGTCGTGGCAAGGGCTACAGCCATACTTCTGAGTTTGTGCTCTACCGGAGCAGTAGTTTTGATATTGATGTCTCTTTCCCGGCAGGTTTGGTCATCAAAAGGCTGAATGAACCAGGTTTTGGCAACCTCGGAGGCATCAGCATGGCGATGATTGCCCAGTTCAGCTTTTACAAGGATAAAAAAATCAATGCCCCTAAGCCTTATAAATTCGGTGCGGGCTTCCTGGCTTTCAATGCGTTCAACTTCAGCGAGAACAATACCAGCCGGGACGTGGGGCTTGTGGCACTGGCCAGCCTCTACCCCATCAAGACCAAGTATTCCAGCCGGTTATCCTTCCCGCTGTTTGCCGGCGGGGGTTACTTCCTGTCGGAACAGAAGTGGTTCTTGCTGTTCGGTCCGGGCATACGGGTACGATTGTAAAGAAATGGTTTTCTTTGTACTATGAAACGTCAAATCCACTACCGACTCCTCTGGCCGCTGCTGCTGCTTTCGGTGCTTTTCAGCTGTAACAAGCTGCGCAACTGGAAGTACAATCCGCCCAATGTGTTGCTGATCTCAGTAGAAGGACTGAGCCGCGCCCTGCCTTGTTACGGCGATACCGTCTTCCATGCCCCAAATATCGACCGGCTGGCGATGCGGGCCCTTGTTTTTGAGGATGCGCTGGCGCAACACCCCTTAGCGGAGGAAGCACTTACGAGTATTTTCACGGGTTGGTACCCCAATCTTTTTGGGACCATTCCCGGAGAAGGGCCCTACCTGAATTCAATATTCCCGGGATTGGAATCCGGCGACTACCGCATTGCCTTTCCGGGGCTTAAACCTCGGGATAAATCGGCCTACGATCCGATCAGGGTAGCCCACTTTGCCGATAAAGTCGAATTGGAAGCATCAAATGCTACCGGAAACGCTGGTGTTACAGCCCAGGTATTCAGTCTATGGTCAAAATACGAAGGCGACCCGTTTTTCATCAATGCCCACTACCAAATGGGAGCCATTTTGCAAGACAGCAATCAGATGGCTTTTCAGGACGCTCTAACGGAAGTGGACAGGGAAGTGGGCCGCTTGCTGGACCATCTGATGGACATTCAGGAAGCCAGTAATACCATCGTCATTTTGCTGGGCGTAAACCCGATGGGCATTAGCCCGAAAGACTTGGAACGGGAATACTTCAAGCCACAATACGTCAAGGTGCCTTTCCTTTACTATGATTTTAAGCAGGATAGTAGCCGCCGCGTACCCCAACTGACGGAATTGCGCACCCTCTTCCCTACCCTTGTGGAGCGCTGCTTTGTGGATGGACAGCAAACGCACGCCTGTAATGCGCCTTCGGTACAACAGATTTTGGATGGTGACT
This sequence comes from uncultured Phaeodactylibacter sp., assembly GCA_913057245.1. Classification (GTDB taxonomy): domain Bacteria; phylum Bacteroidota; class Bacteroidia; order Chitinophagales; family Saprospiraceae; genus Phaeodactylibacter. The sequence continues at coordinate 86,093 of CAJXNH010000003.1, read as the reverse complement.
TTGGAGAAATAAAATATGCTGATTACGGGCGTAGCAGTAGCCTCAAGTATCATTCTTTATACACCCCAAACCTGCTTTACCTCACTGAGTTTGAAGGCAAGAGAGAACTGTTCCGCCTGAATGGTTTACAGACAGAACAGCTCCCCTCAGATTCCGTGTTGATGGACAGCCTGCGGTACATTTCCCACAGGAAGTACACCCTATCTACGGTCAATTAGCGATTGACCAAAATCCGGGTGTATGCCACGTTTTCCTTCCCTTCTGCGCGCAGCAGATAAATGCCCGGCTGCCATTCTGCAACAGATAGCCTTTGCACGCCTTTCTGTAGCGCGCCGCTCCAAATCAGTTGCCCGCTGGTATTGAAGATGGTAGCCGTAGCCGCTTCATTGACTTCCACAAAGATCTCCCCCTGAGCGGGTACCGGATAAGCCCTCAGTGCCAGCGCATTGGAAAGACTGGCCTGATGTGTGCCTGTAATCGCAGCCGGTGCCACTTCGCCCGGTAAGGCAAAGATATCTCCATCGGACTGCAGGAAAATCCAATCGGAAATCGTGAAGTCGGGGCTATCGGTCCATAAATCACCGATATAGCCAGTGAGTTCGACGCCTTCCTGATTGGTCCGGACGATAGAGACGATGGCTTTATCGTCTTCTACTTTGACCAGTTTCAGCAACGGGCTTTGTGCTGTGTAGAAGGGGCCTTCCTGCGCTTCAAAATCCACACTAGCAAGCGTGCCCGGCTCAAAGCGGAGGGTAAAGGACAAGCCATAAGCATCCTTAACCGGCTGGCTCGTTTCGCCCAGGTAGACCGGAATGCGATACTCTCCGCCCGCTTCGGCTACCGGCCCCAGTGATTTAAGCTGCTCCTTTTCGGGGAAACTGAAAGGGACAACTGGCGCTAACGGATGTGTAAGCCCCCAGTTTTGCTCAATCGCTTCCATATCATCTGCCGTAATGAAACCATCCCCATTGCAATCGCCATATTTGGCGTTGAATTCGTAGGCAAAGGTGATGGTGCTTGGCCAGTTGAGCGCATATTGCCCTACCCAGTCGATTGTCGCATTCGCCCGCATGATACCCTCACGGCCATAAGCCAGTCCGATCGCCCATTGGTCGATTTGATTGACAATGCCGTCGTTGCCTACATCGCCGGGCCAGACGAGGCCGCACTGCTCTTCGGTTTCGTCCAGAAAGAGGAAAACGGTAGCCGTATCACAGCCAATGTCATTACAGATCGCGTAACTGAAGGACTCTTCCTGCGCGCAGGTGCTTAGATCGGGTTCGTAGAGAATGCTTCCATCCGGGTTCAGTGTAACGGTGCCGGTCTCCGGAAGAGTAACGAGGTACTGATCGGTAAGCGTGGTGCTGCTGATCCAGTCGTTGCTGAGCACCTCTATGATTTTGCTTTCATTGTAAGCGGTGGTATCATAGTCGTCTACTGCGTCCAGCAAATTCGTAAAGACGCTCAGGACCAGGTAAGTGGTGTCGCAAAGACCGGTATTGCCGCAGGCCAGCAGGCAAAGGGTGTCCTGTCCGGTTTGTACGCCGGTATAAGCGGCACATGCTGTAACAGGATCAGTCTGAAGTATGGCGGTTTGGATATTGCCGCAGGTTTCCGTGAAATTCTCAATGGCCTGGAATAAATCCGTATTCACACAGAGGGCACCTTCCTGTCCTATCGCTATGGAATCGGTCAGCACTTCAGCTATCGGTTTCACCAGTAACGTAAGCTGCACCAGGCTGTCGCATCCGTTAGCAGCGGTAAAGGCTGCTTCATAAGTGCCCGCGGCAGTCAGGGTTTGATTGGCGAAGAGATAGGACTGCCCTTCGTTGATGCTGACCGTCATTTCAGATTCCAGCGGCGTCACGAATACGGTATAATCCTGCGTACAAGTACCCGCAGCATTACCGTAAGTAAGCGTGTAAGTGGTGGTGGTTGGAGGGTTCACTTCGATGGAGGCTCCGGCCATGCCATTACTCCAGGAAAAATTAAAATCGGCCAACAAAGTAGAGTCCTGGGTTGCCGTAAGGGTCACAGGGTCTCCGGCACAAGCTGCCGCATCAGAGGGTCCTTCTATCAGGAGAGGGTCCAGAATCGTGAGTTCAAAGACTTTCTCGCGGCAGGTCGCTCCTTTAATTTCGATGCTCAGGGTATCGGCTCCCAGAGCCAGGCTGTCTGCTGTGATTTCAACAGGCAATAGCCAGGCTTCCGCAATGGCATCAATGGTACCCGTGAGTGGAATTCCGGCAAAGTCGATACCGGTTGCTGCACCACCAGTAATGGTGTAAGTCAGCGGATATTCCGTTTCCGGGAAGAGGCTGAGGTCGACCTCCAGCTCCTGAGGCGCGCAGTCTTCGGTAACCGTCAAACGCTCTGTAGTACCATGGCTGCCGGAAAAGGAACAAAAGCTATTCGCCTCAAAGTAGATGCCGGAGTCCCACCAGGCATCCCCCACATCGGCAATAACGAGGGTCATTTGGTATTCCTGACAGGGCACCACATCAGCTTTGGCCAGAAGTACATCCGTAAAGCCGTTGTAGGTGGGCGCCACGAAGGGCGGCACCTGATTGAACAGGCTGGCATAATCAAGTGAACCATTGAATTCTTCGGAGCACCAGGCCGGGTGGCTGCCGGGATAACCGCCCGGCACACCATTATTAATACTGTTGATGGATACGGGCAGTTCCGTACCTGGAATCTGGGCGAGGTTGCGAATCGAAGGATCTCCGGTCTCCGGGTCTGTGCCCTCCAGGAAGAAACCAAATACATCATTGAAATTGCTGCATACAAAGTTGGGGTACTCATCAGAAGCAAACACGTAACGGAACATGAGGGTATCGCCAGTGGGGACAAAGTTGATCCGGAAGATAGCGACATCCCTAATGGTGCTGTTGTTGGAAATAGTGGCAATCTCTTCGGTAAAGGCATTACTGTTGTTGATGAAGGAAGCGTCTCCAAAACTAGCCAGGTCAGCCCCGCCAAAGTTGCCGGAAGATTGTGCCAGTCCGGTCGTCATGAGGAAGCCCTGATCCAGTCCGATAATGTCACTGCCACCAAAAAAACGGCCCACTGCCGGGCTTACCCCCTCAAATTCGATATTCGTGACTTCAATGCCTTCTCCCAGGCATACATCTTCGATCAGCTCTACGGGCGTAAAGGTGGAATCAAGTGATCCGATCACGGTGTACGGTGCTTGTGCATACAGGGCACTGTTTAGAAAAAGCAGGCTCAAAATCGTAAAAAACCTCATCTTCATTGGTTATGGTTTGATATCAGGATTATACATTACCAGCCCCCCCCTTACCCTATGGCAGGTTGGTGCGGAGGTGATGCAATAGATTCAAAAATGGGGGTGTTTACGATAAGGTATCAGTGCATGATGCGCCAGACCATTTCCTTCATCAGCTCGCCTTCGGGCTTGCCGGTGTTGTTGTAGCCAACGCCTTTGGACTTCAGATCGAATTCTTTCAGGAGGGTAATGACTTGCTCAGTCTTGGAGCGGGGATAGTTGCGTGCTGCTGCCCGATATTCTTTTAGGAAGAAGCTCGAACGCAGCTGCAAAGTACTCAATAATTCCTTTTCCGGCAAATTTTTCGCGGCGTGGAATAAGTAGATCTTGCTAAAGTAGTTATAAAGGGACCCCACAAGCATGGGCATTGGCCCTTTCTTTGGATTGGCAGAAAAGTAGTTGACGATACGCTGCGCCTTGAGCGGATCGCGTAGCCCAATGGCCCGTTGCAGCTCGAATACATTGAAGTCTTTGCTAATCCCAATGTGTTGCTCCACCGCTGCGTCGTCGACCTGTGTACCCGGTGGGAGATTTAGCGCAAGTTTGTCCAGCTCATTGGCAATTTTTGACAAATCTGTGCCCAGGTTTTCCGCAATTAGTTCGCCGGCTTTGGGGGTAATGGTCAGCTTGTGGTTTTTGAGGTAGTTGCTGATCCAGCCCGGCACCTGATTGTCGTACAGGGGCTTGGACTCGAAGATCAGCGCGTTTTTCTTGAGCGCTTTGCCAAACTTTGAATTAAGGTTGAGCTTTTTGTGCTTGTGGCAAATGACCAGTATGGTAGACTCCATAGGCTTTTCCACATAGGAAAGCAGGTTGGAAAGCGTCCGCATGTCCTGCGCTTCCTTCAGCAATACCACTTGATGAGAAGCCATCATCGGGAAGCGGCGGGCGGTGTCTACGATAGCCATATGGTCCACATCCTTCCCATAAAAGACCGTTTGATTGAAGGACTGCTCGGCTTCCGAAAGGGCATTTTTTTCAATATAAGAAGAAATGGAATCAATAAAGTAGGGCTCCTTTCCGTGCAGAAAGTAGATGGGGCGGAATTTTTTCTCCCGCAGGTCATGTAGAATTTGCTGAAAGTCCAAAATGTAGCCGGTTACAGGTTTAGGGCAATAATACGTAAATACTGTGAAAGCTTCATTGGCGGAAGGGTATTTGCAACTCGCAGATGACGCTGCACAACAGCTAAAATCTGATTTAGCTAATTGTCGTTCTGTGTTTTTATATAGTCAGGTTTTTAATGTTCGGAAAATTTTAAATGAGTACCAGAAAGGTTTAGGCAAGGAGACAGGTCACTACCATGCCAAAATTAACCGTCCCAACAAAACCAAGGTGTTGCGCCGTTTGAATGGGGAAAAGGGAAAAAGTACAGGAAAGAAATAATTTAGTTTTTCGAAGGCGTGGGCCCTACGCGGTACTTGCTGAAAAAGCCGCGCATTCGCATTTGCAGTACGCCGAAAACAGCCTCCTTTATAATGCCTGAGGACATCTTTGAAGTCCCCTCTACCCGATCGGTAAAAGTGATAGGCACCTCGATGATCTTATATCCCATCTGGTAAGTTGCAAATTTCATTTCGATTTGGAAGGCATAGCCTACAAAGCGGATTTTATCCAGGTCCATCGCTTCCAGGACTTCCCGACGGTAGCAAACGAAGCCTGCAGTTGGGTCATTGACCGGCATAAAGGTGATGAACTTGACGTAGAGGGAGGCACCATAGGAAAGTGCGATACGGTCGATGGGCCAATTTTCCAGCTTTCCGCCCTTTACATAACGGGATCCTACGCTCATGCCTGCCCCGGGCTGGGCACAAGCGTCGTATAACCGGAGCAAATCGTTAGGGTTGTGAGAAAAGTCGGCATCCATTTCAAAAATAAACGCATAGTCGCGCTCCAGCCCCCACTTAAACCCAGCGATATAGGCCGTACCCAGGCCTAGTTTGCCCTGCCGCTCTTTGAGAAAGACACGCCCGGGGTAAGCTTCCTGCTTTTCACGGACCAGGTCGGCGGTACCATCCGGCGAGCCATCGTCAACGATAAGCAGGTGAAAATCCCTTTCCAGGTTCATCACCGTGTCGATCATGCGAGGAATATTCTCGCATTCATTGTAGGTTGGAATTATGACTAAACTATCAGACAAAGTCGGTAATTCTGAGATGAGTGTTGTAATGATTTGGGCGACAAAGATAGACGCTTTGCCCTTTATTTTGAGTGGCTGAACGAAAAAGTTTGTCTACTGCCAGCCGCCTGCAAAAATTAAAGCATTTATAAAACAGCTGTCGCAACCACAACGCTAAAAATGCCATTAGAGCCCTACCTTTGTCCAAAACGACTATATGCAGCCCGTAACGCTAAAATTGCTGACCGCTCTAACGCTCCTACCGCTCCTCTTGCCAGGACAGGGAATGATTAATGGTTTCATGAATCCCAAGGGAACGCTTGATATCGCGCCCGGTTATGGCTACGAGCACTTCGATGAGTACCGCTTCGGGGATGAAACCCGTGCTCAGGAACTGACCACCATAAGTTACAATCTTTTTGCTGAATACAGCATGAGTGATCATGGTTCGGTGGTCATCAACCTGCCCTACCTTTATATAAACGAAAATATCAATGGGGTTCAGGATGGGTCTGTTTTTATAAAAATAAGGAATGGGCTACGGCAATTTTCTGCCGGGAAGCTGAATACGATTACCGCAGTAGGGCTTACCACGCCCCTTTCCGCTTATCCGACGACTGTAGATACGCCGATCGGCTATGGGGCCGTGCAGTTTCAGGGGCGCCTGGCACTGCAATACAACTCCAATTACGGCTTTTTCTTCCATTTGCAGAGTGGTGCTGATTTTCGGTTTTTATCCCCGCTTCAAACTTCTATACCAATCCTGGTCCGCTCAGGCTTTGGAAGCGCCTACTACTTTGTGGAAGGCTGGGTGGAATGGTACAATACCCTCAACAACGCCGTGGACCAGCAGGTAACCGGTGGCGCAGGCTCAGATTGGACCCGGCTGGGGGGCACGCTCTATGTTCCGGTTTATAAAGGGTTTGGCCTGGCAGGCAACCTGGCCTTTATTATAGCGGGGCGCAATATCGGGCTTTCCAGCCGGTATGGTTTTTCACTTGTATATCGGCACCAATCGCGTTAACTTAGCGCGATGCATTCCAGAATCCGTCATCCTGAACGCGTATCTCCAACTGAGCTCGACGACTATCTCCGGGCAGGTTGGCGCTGTACAGGCCAGTCCATTTATACGTCCCATTTCATGCGCTTCCCACCGGAAATGCACGGGCGGATTTATTCCACTATCCCTACCAGGCTTGACTTACAGGAATACAGCTTTCGCAAAAGCCTCAGAAAGCTTTACCGGAAGGTTAGGGAGCAGTTTGAGGTGCGCTCAGGCATGCCCATGGCCTGGGACGAAGCGATGGAACAAGTTCACGAAAAGTACCAGGCGGCATTCCCTGACCGCCCACTGGCTGACCTGGAAGTGTACCAGGAAAAGCCAGCAGGCCCCTTCACTTTTGACACCCGTTGCGTGAAGGTTTATCATCAGGACAAACTGATCGCATTCAGCCTATTTAACCTCGGTGAGGAAAGCCTCTACAGCAGTCAGGGCATTTACGATCCCGAATGGAGCCGCTACAGTCTGGGCTTTTTCACGATGCTCGAAGAAATCCGGTACGCACAGCAAACGCGCCGCTCCTACTTTTACCCTGGCTACGTGGTGCCTGGCTATCCGGAGTTCGACTATAAAAAGCGGGTGGGTGCGCTCGAATTTTTCTTGCTGCAAACACGCCAATGGGTGCCTGAAGCAGAAGTCGCTCCGGAACAAATCCCGGTCAATCAAATGCGGGAGGCTTTAAAAACGCTAAAAAACAAGCTTCAAACCGCTGGCCTGGACAGCCATCTGATGGAGTACGCCCTGTTCGATATTCGTTTTTTCGACAACCGCCCCCTACCCTTTTTGGAATTCCCCCTGCTGCTACTGATCGGCACACCGGAACCAGCCCGGCGCTGCCCTGCGGTCGTATTCATACCAGAGCTGCAGCAATACGCTGTGCTGGACGTTAAGTTCTTCGGCATCGGTGTGCACCATGTCCCTACTTATCAGGAAGTTATGGCGAAGAGGCCCGTAGTTGCCCGTTACCCGATTGCCATTATTGAAATTATCGGGGAAAAGCTCGAACTGAAGCCCACCGTAACCTTGTTGGAAAGAGAAATGCGAAATGCCAGTTTTTTATAACCTGATCAGCCACTTTTTTCGAGTATTTATTGTTAATATCGCCTCTACAAGAGCTTAACATGTTTGCAGAGAAGCATTACCCTGAATTACTGCTGCCCGAAGAATTGGATGCTTACCTCTCCCGGGGGTGGTACCGCATGGGGCAAACGGTATTCACGACCCACTTTCTCTGCTTTGGCCGTTCTTACTATTCTGCGATATGGGTCCGGCTTCCCCTTACGGATTACCGCTTCCGCAAAAGTCTAAAAAAGGTCTATCGGAAAGTTGACCGCTATTTCGAATCTGAAATTGGCCAGGCAGCGATTACGCCTGAGAAGGAACGACTCTACCGACGCTACAAGGCTTCCTTCTCCGGTATGCTTGCCCCTACCCTGCGCGACGCCCTGATGGATGGGGAAGACTTCAATATTTTCAAAACCTACGAAGTCAGGGTTTACGATAAAGACAAGCTCATTGCGCTGAGCTACTTCGACCTGGGGCACCACAGCTCGGCAAGCATTATGGGCATTTATGACCCGGACTACAAAAAGTACAGCCTGGGGCTCTTTACCTTGCTTAAGGAGATTGAGTACTCAATGGAGCGGGAGCTGCTTTATTACTATCCTGGATATATTGTGCCCGGTTATCCACGATTTGATTATAAGCTAAGAATAGGAGATGTAGAGTATTTTGACCTTAGCCTGCATGCATGGCGCCCGTATACCGATCTAACCGAAACGGAGACCCCGCTAGGTACCATGAATGCCCGCCTTCAGGAAATGCAGCAGTTTCTGACCCACAAGGGGTACAAAAGCCAGCTACTTAATTACCCGCTCTTTGAAGCCAATCTTTTCGGTTTTTGGAGTGCCCCTTACTTTGATTACCCCATCTTTTTGCTCTGTTCACCCAGGGCCAATAACCGGCGTTTCCTCATTATCGTTTATGATCCAGGCGTATCTTCCTACAAACTCATGGTCGCCGCACTCTTTGATGACCTTCAGCTGTACTTTAACCACTCTTACACTGAATCCTTCGATAAGCGGACCAACTTCGTGGAATTACTGGTGATAGAGCGGATGCTGGAGGAAAGCCGAACGCCGGCGCACCTGCTTCAGGTACTCCTGCAGGGAGCCAAGCTGCAATAAACATCTACTCAGGTGCCAGGTTTTCACGAAAGTGGTTACGGTATTTTGGCCCTACAGGCAGTTTTTTCAAGCTTCCTTCCGGTACAGACCGTAATTCCAAAAAAGTGTAATTACTGGCATAGCTTCTGATGTGGTCCAGATTGACGACAAAGCTATCATGTATACGCATAAAATGACCATTCGGTAGCTTTTGTTGCAAATTCTTGATGCGGTCGCGGGTGGTGTAGGTCCCACCGATTGTGACGATTCGTACGTCAACGTTGGCGCCTTCTACATAGAGGATTTCCTCATGGGCCAGTTTGATCCACTTACTTTTACTCTTGATAAGCAGGTGGGCTTCTTTTTTAGGTCCCGGCCTGCTTTTATCTTCAAATCCAAGGCTTCTCAGCGCTTTTTGAATGGCTTTGTTCAATTGTTCTTCCTCTATGGGCTTGAGCAAATAGCCTGACAAGTCATAGTCATATCCTTTGACGGCATACTCTGCGAAGGCCGTGGTGATGATCACTCTGGGGCTTACGGGCAGCTTCTGGATGGCTTCCAGGAAATTGAACCCACTGGCTTCAGGCATTTCAATATCTAAAAAAATGAGATCTGGTTTAGGGTTATCAGTATCAGAAAGATACAGGTAAGCATCCTCGGCGTTGTCAAATGCCCGGAGCAGCCGCAGGTCCAACCGGCTGTGCAACAAATCAATAAGGTGCTCTCTCTGTAGCGCCACATCCTCAACAATGATAAAGGTGTAAACTGCATTCATAGCACAGGGATTTTCAGGTTAACGGTGTAGTAAGGGGCAGACTTGTCTACTTCCAGCAGATACCGGCCCCCGTAGATCAGCTCCAGGTTTTCCAGAGCGGCAGAAAACCCAATGCCATTGTTAGCCTTCTGCCCCTCCACCGTGCCTTCGTTGCGGGCGTGAGGCTTGAAGGTGTTACGGATACAGGCCTCTAACCACCCTTCTTTGATTTTAAAGTGGATTTGTATAAGCTTTTCATCTGTTCCCCTGCTGTTGTAGTGCTTAAAGCAATTTTCTACAAAGAGTAGCAAAATCATCGGGGCAATCCGGGCATTATCAGGCACCTGCCCTTCTTCCTGGTATTCCAGTACGGTGTGCGCGCCCAGTTGCAGCCGCTGTAGCTCGACATAGCTTCGAATAAAACGGAGTTCGTCCTGAAGGGACACCAGACGTTCATTGGTCTGATAAACCAGATGCCTCAGCAATCGGGACAGTTCACCGATCAGGTCCGGTAAGCCCTCCGACTTCCGGCGAGCAAGAATCTGAAGATTCGCAAGTGTATTGAACAAAAAATGGGGCCGGATTTGCCGCTTGATAAAGTTCAGCTGCTGCTCCGCTTCCCGGCGGCGGCGGATGATATCCAGGCGTTCTTTACGTTCCAGTTCACGGCTACGCTCAATCGCTTCTTTTGTGTAGGAAATCCCTGTGGTGCAAAGGATGAAGACTAAAATAGCAATGACCAGTTCGTACCACTGCTGTTCAATAATATCAAATGCAGCGTGCATGACCGGAGCGTAGATAAAAGAGAAGACCACTGCGGTAATAAGGCTCAGCAACAGGAAGAGATAAAAGGAACCATTTTTCACCCATTTCCGGTCGTTGATGCCACGTGTCAAAAAATCCTGAAGCCGCCCCTGATACACAAAAAACAGGTTGAAATAGACCGGTACACCCATCATGAGTGTATAGCCAAGCGCTTCCCGGAATACTTTCCAGAAGGCCTCCCGTTGATAACCAAAAGTGTCCAGCAGCTCGGCTTTGCCCTGATACCAGGCGTGTACCGCAAAGAAGCAGAAAACCACGATCAGCACCACCGCTCCGAATACCAGATGCTGCACCAGGTCTCTGCGCAATGCTTCATAAAGCCGGTCTTGGGCGGGTGTGATTTTCATTATTCCAGTCTCTGCTACAAAAACAGGGCTATCTGCTACAATTATTTGAATTCGGTTTCGGTAAGTGGCAAATTAGTAATTGTAAACGATAATGATAAACCTGAATAGGTTATAAGATGCAGATTTGCATTCCCGACAATCCGCCAGCGTGGCTCGACACCCACTGGCGGATTTGTTTTTTCATCAGGGGCGGATTTGCGCAAACAGGCGCTGCAATGCCTCCCGTTCTACCGTGTGCTTTCCTTCAAATGTATGTACCTGATAATCCATGGGCAATTTCGTAGCTAGTGTTTTTTGGGCTGTTACGCGTTCCGGCGTGATAAAAAGGTCTTCCGTGCCGTACACAAAATGCAGCGGCTTGCCCTGAAGGTAGTCTCGTACGGGCGTGTAGTCAATATCCTCAGGGATGCTCCCTGCCCAGAGGACCAGATGAGAAAAGGCAGGTTTTTCCCGGGCCATCCACCGGAGCTGTGTGGCGCAGCCCTGGGAAAAGCCCAGCAGGATGATCCGGACATTGGCTCGTAAACCGGCTGTAAAGTGATCGTATAATTGGGTCAGGTAAGCCGTAAAATCCGCTATTTCGGCATGCCGGTCCTCCTTAGTCATCCAGCTTGCTACCACATTTCCGGAAAGCCCGCCCCAGTAAAACCGGGAAAGCCCTTCCGGGGCCACCACCAGTGTGTCCGGACGGGCAATAACGTCGAATTTCTTAATAAAATGTTTAGCCAGTTGCCCATAGCCGTGGCAGGCGATAACCAGGCAGTTGGTCTCTTCTGTACATTGGCCAAGGATAAAATAGCGGGCTGTGCGTTGAACGCTGAGGTGGTGTTCTTCAATCAAAACAGCAGTTATTGGTTTCCGCGACCAAAGATATCCTTTTTGCGGTTGTCCAGAATAGGTGATGGGCGTGGCGCCTCTTCAGATACCTGATCGAAGACTTTTTCCACGTGTAACCATTTGCCGTCTTTTCCAAACTTGTACGCTTCGTAACTGCCATCAGGATAGTAAGTTAGCCCTTCGCCGTGAGGCCCGTTTTGCCCAATCAAATGGTCAAACATGATCATCTCCAGTACATCATCATAGTTGAGGCGGGTGCTTACTTCTGCGGAATACTCCCGCACCACGCGGTGCTTTACTTTTCCGGGACCATGCTGGAAAACCGGCGCACCAAAAATCGGCTCTCCGTCCTTGAAAAGGAGCACATCAATCAACTTCCGCTTACGGAACAGCTCGTAGCCATCGTACCCAAAAAGCAGGTAATGGCGGTCCCGCTTTTTTCCGGCCTGCTTGATGTTGTAGTAAACTGCCCCGTACCAGTAATCCGTACTCATGACCTCATACTCTGGCATCCGCACCTCCGCCGAATGGTCTTCCAGCGGGTAGACGCCTCCTGAGCTTTGCTGTAAAAAACCACCATAGCGGTAATCATTTTCACTCACATATAATTGCCAGGTGAATATCCGGAACGTGCTGTCCTGAGGATACTGAATGGAAATACCCTGCAATCCGGGAAAAGTATACCGGAAAGCGTTATCGGCGGAAAGCGCTTCCTGTAGAAGGGACCTAATCGCTGTATCTGCTTTCAGGCGGTGCTCGGTGATTGAGTCCTGCAGGAGCGTTTTGGCCAGCCCGGAAAGAGAATCCTCTACCATTTCAAAGTAGGTGAAATCTTTAGGAGCCGCCACCTGAGCCACTGCCGGGACGGTAGAAAGAGTAAGGAAAGCGCAAAATAAAAACAGGATTAGCCTGGAAATCATACTTTCGTTTTTGGACTAATCGAATAACGTTAAGTTGACCTCCCATATTTTGGGCAGCATCAAATCCCTTCGGCTAAAGTAGTTGTGGTTGGAGGGTTACCGGTAGCGTTTGCCTTTGTTGTTTTTATAATCCTGAAAGATGAACTCTCCCAGTCCCTGCAAGCTACTGTAGAAGGCTTTGCCGTTATTGGCCTGAGTAAATTGCTCAACAAAGTTCTGAAGATAGGGGTCACGGGCAATCATGAAAGTGGTGATGGGTATATCAATTTTCCGGCAGCGCTGCGCCAGATTTAGCGTACGGTTGACGATGGTCCGGTCGAGCCCGAAACTGTTTTTGTAATACCGCTTTCCTTTCTTGATGCAGGTCGGCTTACCATCCGTAATCATAAAGATCTGCTTGTTCGGGTTCTTGCGGCGGCGCAGGATGTCCATGGCCAGCTCCAGCCCTGCTACCGTGTTGGTGTGGTAGGGGCCCACTTCAAGGTAAGGCAGGTCTTTGATTTCAATACGCCAGGCATCGTTTCCAAATACGATGACATCCAGTGTATCTTTGGGGTAGCGGGTGGTGATGAGTTCTGAAAGGGCCATAGCCACTTTCTTAGCCGGTGTAATCCGGTCCTCCCCGTACAAAATCATGGAGTGGGAAATATCGATCATCAGAACCGTGCTCATCTGACTCTGATAAAAGGTTTCCTTAACCTCCAGGTCATCGTGGGTCAGCTTGAAGTCATCGATGCCGTGGTTGATTTGTGCATTGCGCAGGCTTTCTGAGACCGCCAGCTGATCCAAAGGGTCGCCAAATTGAAACGGGCGGAGATCAGAAGTGGTTTCGTTGCCCCCTCCACCGAAATTGGTGTTGTGGCTGCCGCGCTTGGATTTTTTTAGCTTGCCGAAGATATCCTCCAGCGCTTTTTGGCGGAGCGCAATCTCCATCTTAGCGGAAGGGACAAAGTTGGCGTTGTCCTGGTCCTGCTGTTGAATGTACCCCTTATCAATCAGGTCTTGTATGAAGTCTGCCATGCCGTACTCCTCATCGGTCAGGTCGTACTGTTTGTCCAGTTCGGTAAGCCAGGAGAGCGCCTCGCTTACATCACCGGAAGTGTGTACCAGCAACTCCTGAAACAACTTAAGCAGCTTCTCAAATGAAGCGCCCCCCTCCTGTCCGGGAACATATTCTGAAAATTTCCAACCGATCATAAGTCTGTTTTTATTGGTAAGGCATCCTTTACGGACCTATAGTCATGAAATGACAGTTGCCCTGAAAAAGTTCAGAGCGACCGGTTGTCTTATGTTCTTACAGGGCAAGTCTGCTCAGGCAGCGGTATCATTCTCTACCTCACAGCATTTTACCAGCCCCAGGTAGTCCACACGGTCCGATGCCAGCTTGTGGATGAAACTGTTCTTAATTTTGCCATCCTGAATCACAAAAGCGCCGGGCATTTGAAAACCGTCTCCTAACTGAGGGCCGATGCCATGTCCGGCAACTACACCTGCAGAAAACCCGCGAATCCAGGATTGCAGACCGAAAAGTTGAGTAAAATTACCTTTAACCAAGCCGAATTCAGTGTAATATTTACACTCGGGATCACTGATGTGCTGTACGCCTTCCAACCCGTAACGGTTGAAGTAGCGCTCGGCGATTTCGTTGTCTGTCATATGAACGAAAACCAGTTCTGAGCCAGACGCCTCTATGGCTTCCCGTTCTTCAGAAATATCAGCGAGTGCCTCCCGGCAGAAGGTACAGCCAAAGTGCCGAAGGAAAACCAGTAAAACCGGCTTGCTTTCGGATAATGCCTTCAAACTGGCGCCTTCATTGGTCACCATTTCCTTCAAAAGCTCATTTTCAACTAAACGGTTGGTTTCCATGTGTTTTCAATTTTCAGTAATCTTCAACATCCGCAGCTAAACATTGTTTTTGACATGGCCAAAGAAAGTGGTTCAGAGCGGCTGCGATCATTCCGTCCCGGACGATAAATATCTAATAAAAAACACAACTCCGGAAATGGAATTTGTCTGAAAAAAGCAACAATCCGCCCGGCAAAAGACAAAGGGGCTGCCGCAGGTTTACGGAAGCCCCTTTCAAGTAGTGTAGTATATCTGCCCGGACAATTAGATGTCCATCTTCTCAAATACGTCCATTACGGAGCGTACATGCTGAGCGGATTCTGTCAGCAGCGCTTTTTCATCGTCGTTAAGCTGCAGCTCGATGATTTGCTCAATACCATTTTTGCCCAACTTCACCGGCGCACCCAGGAACATATCGTTGATGCCATACTGCCCGTCGAGACGCACGCAGCAAGGGAAAATACGCTGCTCGTCGCGTACGATGGATTCCACCATTTGAGCAGCTGCCGCACCCGGCGCATACCAGGCAGAAGTACCCATCAGCTTGACCAGTTCGCCACCACCAACTTTGGTGCGTTGTACGATGGCATCCAGCTTGTCTTCATCGATGAGCTCCAGTACCGGGATACCGGCCACGGTGGTGTAGCGAGGCAGAGGCACCATAGTGTCGCCGTGGCCGCCCATGAGCACGGCCTGAATATCCTTGGGAGACACATTCAATTCTGTGGCAAGAAATGCCCGGTAACGCGCAGTATCAAGAATGCCCGCCATGCCAAATACGCGGGAAGCATCAAGGCCGGAAGCTTTGTATGCTGCGTAAGTCATGACGTCCAATGGATTGGAAACCACGATAATTATTGGATTCTTTGAGTGCTCCATGATAGAGCTGGAAACCATATTAACAATCTTGGCGTTGGTAGCAATCAAATCATCGCGGCTCATGCCCGGCTTACGTGGAATACCGGCAGTGATCACCACAATATCCGAATCGGCAGTCGCTGCATAATCTTCCGTTCCGACCAGCCGCGTACTGTAGTAATCGATTGGAGCCTGCTGCCAGCTGTCCAGCGCCTTTCCTCGCGCCATGTCGCCTTTAATGTCCAGGAGGACAACTTCGTTAACCAGGTCCTTATGGGCCAAAACATTAGCACAGGTTGCGCCCACATTGCCGGCGCCGACTACGGTTACTTTACTCATAATTTTTTATTGGTTTTTGCTAGTTGACTGATCTGTATACGCTGATCCTTACGTCAGGATGGGTCAGCGAGGCAAACTTAATTAATAATCTTCAGCTTCCGAAGTAACTTTCGTCATATCAACTGCTGCGATTAGTCACTGGCTCAGGGCATTTGCCGGATTTTCGGGTGTTTATTTTAATGAGTTTGGCACACGTTAGACAAATCGTATTTTAAATTTTTGCTACTTTTGCGGAGCCAAATTTCTTTATACAAAGGATAAGAATAAAACAAATTTTGCCTCCTTCTAACCGAGGTCTTCATCAGTAAAATATCTCTTGGAAATGTTTAAAAGGTTTTTCCTTCTGCTTTTTGTCGCACTGTCAGCCCTGTTTTCTGCTCAGGCCCAGGAAACGCACTTTCCCTGCGGGCTCGACCACGAAGGTGCACAAATCCTTACCGAGCGCCTCCTCGAAAACAAAGCCGCTCTGGAAGCCGGCCTGATCACCGAACGCAATACTAGCTATGTGCCCGTGAAATTCCACCTGGTCGGACAGGCGGATGGCTCCGGCCGTGTATCGCCTTCCCGGGTCCTTGACCAACTGTGTGCCCTCAACGAGGATTTTGCACCGGCAGACATTCAGTTCTACATCAAGGATGGTTTCAATGAAATCTTCAATAATGCAGTGTTTGAAAACCATTCCAACACGCAGAATACGATCATGGAATTTGCCAGAGACAATAATGCCATCAACGTTTTTATTCCTGCTAATGCCAATACCGGTGGCGGAGGGATTGGTACTACACTGGGGTATTACTCGCCCTTCAAGGACTGGCTGGTCATCCGTAAAAATGACGTGGGCACCTCAGAAATCACTATGACCCATGAATTTGGCCACTTCTTCAGCCTCCCACACCCTTTCAATGGCTGGGACTTTGAACCCTGGGAAGCAGCCACACATGGTACCACCGTCAACCAAACCACTGCTCCGGATAATTTTACGCCGGTAGAGCTGGCAGATGGCAGCAACTGCGGCAGTGCGGGCGACTTCATTTGCGATACGCCGCCCAACTACAACTTTGGCTTCGGCTGGATCAACTGCAATTTCACCACAGAAGTAAAAGACCGTAATGGTGATGTACTCGATCCGGAGGAACGCCTCTTCATGAGCTACTTCCTGAATTGCCCAAGGGAGGAGTACTTCTTCTCCGATGACCAGATTTCGCTCATGCAGGCAGACCTGGCATCCGCTCAGCGTGCCTACATCAGAAGCAATCACATCCCGGTACTGGAAGAAATCACGGAAACACCGGTACTTACCGGCCCGATCAACAGCGAGATCGTGGAAGGCTTTAACGCGGTAAACCTTTCATGGGATGCCGTACCCGGTGCTCAGGCTTATGTCCTGCAAATTTCACGCCTGCCAACCTTCTCTGCTACCCTTACGGTTTACGATGAAGTGGTTTATGGCACTTCTAAAGTAATCACCGGCCTTCTGGAGAATACCAACTACTTCTGGAGAATACGCCCTTTCAGCGCCTACCGGACCTGCACAGAGTTTTCGGATGCCGAAGCATTCACCACTGGCAGCACCGTAGCTGCCAATGACATTGAACTGCTTGACGTATTCAGCGTAGCACCAAACCCTGTGAGCGGGCAGGCCAACGTTCAGATTATCCTGAAAGCCAATCAGGCTTTCTCAGCACAGGTTTCCGTGCACAACATGGCAGGCCAGGAAATCGCGCAGCTGGGCGAAGTGAAAGTACAGCAAGGCAGCAATACCTTTGAAATGCCCTCCCAAAACCTTCACCCGGGCGTGTACCTCATTGGGCTCAATAGTCCGGAAGGGCGGCAGTTTAAGCGGTTGGTCGTTACCCGTTAAACTTTTTTCTGAAAGCAAAACGACAATTTAATCCTTACCAATAATGCCCAATGAACTACTTGATTTATTGGGCATTATTATTGGGCTGGCGCGGCAACATTTTGGTCGCTCCCGCACATTGGATATTCAATAACAAATTTGCCAGATGAATTTAAGACGACACCTGTTTTTTCTATTCCTGACTGTTTTCATAACCGGCCACACGGAACTGTCCGCACAGGCAACGGACAACTTCTGCGCCACGCCTCCCGGAAAGAGCGAATGGTTGGAATCCTATCAGCGTAATCCGGAAAATTACGCTGCCCGCTCAGGCGAATTGCTCTACATTCCAATGACCATCCACCTCGTCGGCACAGATGAAGGATCAGGCTTTTTTACCGGTGAGCAGCTGGCAGATGCGCTTTGTACCTTGAATGAGGACTTCTTACCTGCAGATTTACAATTCTTTATTGCAGGAGACATCCGTTATATCAACAATTCCACCTACTATCAGCATACGTTTGGGCAAGGCTTCCAAATGATGCAGGAAAACAACGTGCCCAATACGGTCAACTGCTACTTTGTACAAGATCCCGGCGGTGCCTGCGGCTACTTTTCTCCAGGGGCTGATGCCGTGGCAATGTCCAAAGGTTGCAGCGGTGTCAATAGCCACACCTGGGCGCATGAACTTGGCCACTTCTTTTCCCTGCCTCATACCTTCTCTGGTTGGGAAGGCACAGACTACAGCCCGATTGACCCCACTCCTGCGTTCATCAATGGCCGCCGGGTAGAGCGGATGGATGGTGATTTTTGCAGTACCGCTGGCGATGGCTTCTGCGATACGCCCCCCGACTACCTCAGCTATCGGTGGCCGTGTAATAATGAGGCCTTGAGTAATGTGCAGCAAAAAGATCCCGCGGATTCCACCTTCCGCTCTGATGGCACCTTCTTCATGAGCTATGCAAGCGACCGGTGCATGAACCGTTTTTCAGACGAGCAAATTGCCGCCATGCGGGCAAATATTGAGTTTCAGCGCCCGGGGCTCCTCCTCAATCCGTTTATTCCAGACCTTATTCCGGATACCTTTGAAGTGGCGCTGACTGCTCCCGATTCCGGTGCTGTTTTTGACGTCACCAGCTCCGTTACATTGGAATGGGAAGCCGTGCCCGGAGCGATTGGCTACGCTGTTGACTTCGACTTCTACGTACCTTTCAATGGAGCTACCATCAATTTCAGGAGCTACACTTCATCTACCAATAGCCTGACAATCAACAACCTGCAATCCAACCGCACCTACATTTGGAAAGTGCGCCCCTTCAGCCGGTACGATGGTTGCACCGCTTACAGTATGCCCAATGCATTCACAGTAGGTACCTTCGTAGATAGTAAAGATGTCTCATTAGGCAGCTACGGGCTCAGAGCGTTCCCCCAACCAGCAAGCCTAAGTGCCGGCTACTTTAATGTCGAATATGAAGTCCCCGGGAGCGGGCCCGCTCACCTGCGCCTGATGAGCAGCAGCGGCCAGTCCGTACAAAACCTGCAGTTCGAGGCGCAGCCTGGAAAACAGACATTACAAGTCCCAACGAGAAGCCTGCCACCCGGGCTTTACTTCCTGGAGCTGACGACAGGCAATGGCCGATGGGTGGAAAAATTGAGCCTGGTCCGCTAGGCGGTTCAGCTACCGGGTGGAGAACTGCCCACCATTGTTTATCTTTCGAAAAAATGCAGACCGATGGCAAAAATTCTACACGCACTGGTTTTAATCCTTAGCCTGGCCACAGCAGTACAGGCACAATCCAACTGGGACTTCCCCTGTGGCACTCCACCGGGCAAATCTGACTGGCTGAAGCGCTATCAGGAAGCCCCGCAGCTGTATCAGCGGGACAATGATACGACCTTGTATGTCCCACTCACCATACACATCGTAGGGACCGATTCCGGTAATGGTTTCTTTTCCCTTTCGGGGCTGAAAGCGGCCTTCTGCAAACTCAACGAGAGCTTTGAGGAAGCTAATATTCAGTTTTTTATGGCGGGGGAGATCAATTACCTGATGAATTCTGCCTGGTACGCTCACGAGACCGTCCTGGAAGGAGCGGAAATGATGTTCGCCAACAACGTTGATGGCACTTTAAACATCTATTTTGTCAATGATCCGGCCGGCAACTGTGGTTACAACCTCCCCTATGCGGGCATCGCCATGCGTAAAAGCTGCTCGGGGCCTAATGACAACACCTGGGCGCACGAAATCGGGCATGCCCTGGCTATCCCCCACCCTTTCCTGGGATGGGAAGGTGGCATCAGCCATGACGGGTCGCAGACGCACAACTACAACAACCCGGCACCTGAGATCATCACCTATGACTACACTTTCTTCCAGGATACCCTTATTGAAGACACCTTGATTATTGATACCGCCTACGTAGAATTACTGGATGGCAGCAACTGCAGCTTTGCCGCTGATGGTTTCTGCGACACCTCGCCGGACTATCTGGCTCAGCGCTGGTTTTGCGACGCCAATGGGGAAAGCCCGGTCCTTCAAACAGACCCCACCGGTGCCAGCTTCCGTTCGGATGGCAGCCTGATCATGGGCTATTCTGACGATGCCTGTCAGGCCAGGTTCACACCGGAGCAGATTGCCGCCATGCGTGCTGATCTCTACGATGAAAACCCGGATTGGATTTCTCAGGAGCCGCCCATGGGCCTCGTAGCCAGTACAGTTACGGAATTTCTTAGCCCGGAAGAGGGTGCGGAGCTGCCTTTCGATGAAGTACTGCTTTCCTGGACGCCGGTTGAAAATGCAACTCATTACATTGTGCAAATCAGCCCGCTGCCTACCTTTGGCCTACGGTCAGAATACGTTGTGGAAGGTAATGCCCTTGTGGTGACCGACCTTGTGGCTAACCGCGACTATTACTGGCGCATTACGCCATACAATGCCTATTCTTACTGCGCACCGATTTCAGAAGTGGGCACTTTCAGTACTACTGATGTAAGCCGTGTGGCTGCAATCGATCAGCTGACTTCATTCAGGGCTTTCCCCCAGCCCGTTAGTGCAGGGAATACGCTCACAGTGGATTTCGCAGTCAATGCACCGATTAATGGACGGATCAGACTGTTCAACAGCCTTGGGCAATCCCTTCAGATGGCCGATCTGAACTACGGTGCCGGTCGGCATACCCTGCAGTTTCCAACAACCCAGCTTGCAGCAGGACTGTACTTTCTGTCCGTTCAAACAGCGGAGGGACAGGCCGTTCAGCAAGTTGTTGTTGAATAATTTAAGCAGCGGCTGTGGCTTTTCTTAACAGAAGGGCACAGCCGCTGTTCAGGCTTTAAGATTACTCAGGCTTCCGCATCAGCAGGGTAAACAAATGAGGCGCACCTACTAAAGATTCACACTCAAACCAGCCATCAGGCCTTGGTCTCATGTTGGGAAAGCAGTCAAAAGGCGATGCCGGATACTCCTTGAAAGCTTTTAGCTCCATCCCCTGCCCCATCAGTGCATTGAGCACTTCACTGATGCTGTAGTTCCAGGTGTACTCCATGCGGGGGGTCCCCTCTTCCGGGTTCGCATAGGACCCCACCACTTCTTCTGCAAAAGAAGGCGCTTCGGTTCCAAAATAGCTACAAGCGTGTTTTCCCGTGTCAAAGTCGAACATCATCAGGCCCGGATGAAACTCCGCGATAAAAAAAGTACCACCAGGCTTCAGGTGGCGGGCCACTACTTCCCCCCAGCGTTTAATATCCGGCAGCCAGGTCAGCACTCCGTAGGAAGTAAAAACGATATCAAAGGTTTCCTCTAAATCGAGTACTAAGACATCCGATTGCACGAAGCGGGCAGGAAGACTCATATCTTCTGCGAGGGAACGGGCGGTAGCAATCGCCTTCTCTGAAAAGTCCACGCCCGTCGCCTGAGCCCCGAGCCTTGCCCAGGACAGGGTGTCCTGACCGAAATGGCATTGCAGGTGAAGCAAACTTTTCCCATCGACTGGCTGAAGTGCCTGCAATTCTGGTTCCATTAAAGAAGACGCTCCGTTTATGAACGCTTCCATATTGTAAAATGCCGACTCTGGATGGAAGCTGGCCCAGCCGTCCCAAAGTTCACGATTCGCTTGCAGGTAAGGGTTCATGTTTTGCGGGCATGAGATTAATTGCGATATTGCCAATCTTTCAAATTACAGGAAAACAAAAATAGTTCCAGAACATGGCAGACCAGAAGAAAAACCCACAAAATAAACTCAATATTGAGCTACCGGAAGAAGTCGCAGAGGGCGTTTATTCTAACCTGGCGATTATTTCCCACTCCAATTCGGAGTTCATCCTGGACTTTGTCCGGCTCGTACCTAATGTCCCAAAGGCCAAAGTGAAGTCGCGCGTTATTCTGACTCCTCAGCATGCCAAGCGTATGCTGAAAGCACTGCAGGACAATATTCAGAAATACGAAGCGCAGTTTGGGCCAATCGACGAGTCCGGACAGCCTCCGTTCCCCCCGATGAGCTTTAATACGCCTAAGGCACAGGCATAAAATTACTGGCGACGAGGCTGCCCTTATATTCAGCCTCGTCCCGGTTACTGTTTATTTTTCCTCCAGAAAAATTTCCGCCATCATACAGCGGGCGCTACCGCCACCGTGCTGCTCAATCGTGTACAGCGGGCTGTGCAATATTTCCGTGTATTGCTCAATGGTAGCTACCTGCCCGGCGGTGAGCGACTGATAAGCCTGCTCTGACATGACGAGGTAAGGTGTACCGTCTTTACCGGCTACCTGCAACATATTGCCGGCAAAGGCCATCATCTGATCCAGGGAAATTTCGATAATTGCTTTCCCGGTAGCGGCAAACTGATCTTTAAGTAATTGCTGTTCTGCTTTATCAGGCACGGCATCCAGGCAAATGACCACAAAGTCCACCCCCAGCGCCATCATCACATTAGTATGATAGATGGCTTTCCCTTCGCCATCTACTGCGGTAAATGCTACTTTTTTGTAGCCCATCGTTGTGCAAAAGGTGTCCAGCAGTTCTCCTTCCGTACGCGGGCTCAGGCAGGCATAGGCGATGCGGTTGGGACGGTCCAGGATAAGGCTGCCGGTGCCTTCCAGGAAACGGCTTTCGGCTTCTGTACCTTCAAATTGTACCCGATTGTTGACCTCAAAGTGAGTGGAAAGCTGCTCAATAACATCCTCCCTGCGCTCTTTCCGCCGGGTCGGGGCATGCATGGGATAGGTAGCTACAGTGCCATCCTGATGAAAGGTGACCCAGTTATTGGGGAAAATCGCATCCGGCTTGACTGGCAGAGGAGTGTCCTCGGCCACATATACCTGCACCCCGGCATCGCGCAGGCGGGCTACGAAAGTATCGAACTCCTGAAGTGCTTTTTCTTTTACCTGCTCAGCAGTAAGATCAGGGTTTTCACTCTGAAAGGCATTATTGGTAGCGGTCTCCGGGTTGTAGCCGAAGTGCGCGGGGCGTACCATTAGAAGGTCGCTGGTAATTTGGCGTTCTTTCACGGGCTTTATTTTTTGCCGCAAAGATAGGTTTTGAGAGGGACACCCCAAGCCCCTCCCCGGCTTTTTTACGATTCCGATGCAGCAGTGGCTGCCGGGTGGGAGATGCTGGTCTTTTGCTGTTCCAGTACCAGGTCGGCCACGGTCTGAATCCACCTGGGATCGTCATTCAGGCTGGGAACAAGGTCGACGTGTTCGCCGCCCATTTCCTCAAATTCTTCCTGGTACTCGGTACCGATTTCGATGATGGTCTCCAGGCAATCGGCTACAAAAGCCGGGCTGAAAACCAGCAGGCGCTTCGCCCCTTTCCCGGCCTGCTCTTCAATCGTCTTGATGGTATAGGGTTGTGCCCAGGCTTCCGGCCCCAGGCGGCTTTGAAAGGCAGTGGTGTACTGCTCCGGCTTGAGGCCCAGCTCTGCCACAATGGCTTTTGTGGTGGCGTGGCACTGCGCGGAATAGCAAAATTGGTTCACCGGAGTAATATTCATGCAGCAATCCTCCTTCTTGGTACAGTGGCTGTTGGTCGGATCGCCTTTCCGGAGTTGCCGCTGCGGCAGGCCGTGGTAACTGAAAATGATATGATCATAGCTGTCCAGATCAAACTGACGGGCATTGTCCGCAAATATCTTGATCATGCTGGGGCGGTCGTAATAAGAATTGATCATTTTGACATCCGGGATGATCTGCCGTTTTGAAAGTTCCTGCATGACCGCGTCGTGCACAGAACCAGTGGTGGCCGAGGCATATTGTGGAAACATCGGTATCACGGTGATTTCCGAGACCAGGGCTTTCTCCAGGTTTTCGATGGCATGGCCGATTGACGGATTCTGGTAGCGCATAGCAAGCTCCACGACGTACTCGTCGCCAAGCAATTCCTGAACGCCATCCCGGACGCGCTCCCCATAGAACTTGAGCGGAGAGCCCTCCTCCGTCCAGAGCATTTTATAGAGCTTGGAAGAACTGCCGCTACGGAAAGGCGCAATAATCCCCCGCACCAGCAGATTCCGGGGCAGCCATGGGTAGTCAATGACACGGGGATCGAGCAAAAACTGCTTGAGGTAACGATACACCGCCCCTCTCGAGGGATCATCCGGTGTGCCTAAATTCACCAGTAGTACGCCTTTTTTTCCAATACTCGTCATGCCTTCGTTCTGTCTGTTAATACTCATTTTTCGGAATGTCAACCTTTCAAACGCTCACTCGCTTTCTTAGTTTAAAACCTTGTTTTTATTTATGGCCATGTTAATGTATTTTTGGCCACTCACCCGCCCAGCCCCAAGTGTTTGATACTTGACAAAACACTAATTTCGGGCATGGCTCAAAAACGATTCCATGAAACGACCTCTGATACTGGTAACCAATGATGACGGCATCACCGCACCTGGCATTCGCACCCTGGTGGACATTGCAAAATCGCTGGGGGATGTGGTGGTGGTCGCCCCGGATTCCCCGCAATCGGGCATGGGGCACGCCATTACCATCAGCGGGCCAATCCGGCTTCATCCCAACAAACAGGTGTTTGAGGATGTGGAAGCCTACGAATGCTCAGGCACGCCCGTAGACTGCGTAAAGCTGGCCAAACATGTGGTGCTGAAAGACCGGCAACCTGATTTGTGCCTTTCGGGCATCAACCACGGGTCCAATGCCTCCATCAATATCATCTATTCCGGTACGCTTTCCGCGGCAATGGAAGCTTCACTGGAAGGCATACCGTCTATTGGGCTTTCTCTGCTCGACTACTCCCACGAAGCGGATTTCGAGCCTTGTGTACCCTTTGTTAAGACCCTTGCGGAATGGGTTTTGAATAACGGCCTGGAAGAAGGCAGCCTGCTGAATGTCAATATCCCGGCTATCCCCAGACCCGAGCTTAAAGGGCTGCGGGTTTGCCGTCAGGCGGATGCCCGATGGATCGAAGAATTCACGGAAGCTGAAGACCCCCGGGGGCAAAAATACTACTGGTTGACGGGCCGGTTTTCCAATGATGACGAAGCCGACGACACCGACATCTGGGCGCTGGAAAACAACTACATCTCGGTGGTGCCATCCATGCACGACCTGACCAATTACCGGGCCATCAAGACCCTTAAGCAAATCGAAAAACTGTAAGGTATGTTCCAGAGAAACAACCTCCCTTATGGCCTGCTGATTGGGCTGTTGCTGCCGGCCCTGGGCTTTGCGCTTATCTATTTTGGGTATGGCATGCTGGAAAATAGCGGAGTGGTAAGCGAGCGAGGCTTTTCCCCCTACTTCCGGGAACGGACTTCGGCAGTCATTGCCATTTGCCTTAACCTGCTGCCGCTCAATAAGTTCATGAAGGCACGAGCCACTCAATCCATGAGGGGCATTGTGCTTGCTACCGTAGTTTTGGTAGCGGCCTGGGTCATTTACTTCGGGAAATACATCCTCTCATGAAGTACTACATCATTGCTGGGGAAGCATCAGGTGACCTGCACGGCAGCAATCTGATGAAAGGGCTGAAAGCCGAGGATGAGCAAGCTGATTTCAGAATCTGGGGTGGCGATCTTATGGAAGCGGAGGGTGGTCAACTGGTGAAGCATTACCGAGACCTGGCGTTTATGGGCTTCTGGGAAGTCTTAAAGAATATCCGCACTATCCTGGGTAATATCAAAATGTGCAAGCGGGATATCCTGGTCTATCAGCCTGATGTATTGATTTTGATTGACTATCCGGGGTTCAACCTTCGGATTGCTAAATGGGCTAAAGCACAGGGCATACGGGTATTCTACTACATCAGCCCACAGATTTGGGCCTGGCACAGCAGCCGGGTGCATGGTATTAAAGCCAGTGTAGACCGTATGTTTGTCATCCTCCCCTTTGAGCGTGACTTTTATGCGAAGTACGATTATGAGGTCGATTTCGTAGGGCACCCGCTCATGGATGTGGTAGAGGCCTTCGAAGCGCCTGTAGATTTCATTACGGTCCACCAACTGAAAGACGCTCCCATCATCGCTTTGCTGCCCGGGAGCCGTAAACAGGAAATCGAGCGCCTGCTCAATGTTATGCTCTCCATCGTCCCGGACTTTCCCGGTTATCAGTTTGTAATTGCGGGTGCACCTTCGCAGGAGCGGGCGTTTTACGAGCGGGTCATACAGCAGTCGCCGCTTTCCAAAGAAGCGTCAGAGCGGGTTCATTTTACCGACAACCAAACTTATGCCTTATTGCAACACGCGGAAGCGGCCCTCGTGACTTCCGGTACCGCTACTCTGGAAACCGCCCTGTTTGAAGTGCCACAGGTCGTGTGCTATAAAGGCAGCTCCCTCTCCTACTACATTGCCCGGCAAGTCGTAAATGTGGATTATATTTCTCTGGTCAACCTTATTGCCAACCGGGAAATCGTCAGAGAACTCATACAGGGCGACTGTAACCCGGAACGCATACGGGAAGAGCTGTCAGCTATTCTGGCCGGTGGCGACCGCCGGGAATCCATGAAAGCAGATTATGACGCCCTTAAAAATCAAATTGGGCAGGGCGGTGCCTCCCGCAAAGCAGCCCGGCTTATGGTGCAGTATGCTCAGTCTGAGGGTTAAGCGGTAACGCAGACCAGCTTTGCGCGCTGTGTTTCCAAGGTACCCAGAGGCGCCAATTCGAAACCCTCAGCCTTTGCCGCTTGCTTAAAGTCATCCACATGCCCAGGCGCTACTGCTGCCAGCAGGCCGCCACTGGTCTGAGGGTCGCAAAGTAAAAAGCGCTGTTCATCGGGCAGGTCCTCAATCTTGTGCCCGTAGCTGCTCCAGTTGCGATGAGTGCCGCCAGGTATGCACTTTTCGCCCAGGTAGTAGTCCAGCACCTCCCTGTCGAGAAAAGGGACCTGATTGAAGTTCACCGTAGCGCTCAGTTCACTGGCTTCACACATTTCACTCAAATGCCCCAGCAAACCGAACCCCGTCACGTCCGTCATGGCATGCACATACGGGAGTCGGGCAAAAACAGCGCCCACTTTGTTGAGCTGGACCATGCTGTCGCGGGCTATAGTACTGTGCTCTGGCTTCAGCTTCTTCTTTTTTTGTGCCGTGCTTAGAATACCCACGCCGAGGGGTTTAGTTAGAAAAAGTACATCTCCTGCCTTGGCTCCCCCGTTCATCTTGAGCTCGTCCTTTTTTACCCGGCCGGTGACTGCAAGCCCGAATATTGGCTCTGGACTGTCGATGCTGTGCCCGCCTGCCAGCGGAATCCCTGCCTCCTGGCAAGCCCTGCGCCCGCCTTCAATGACCTGATTGGCCACTTCGGGCGGCAGTTTATCTATAGGCCACCCCAAAATGGCAATGGCGACCAGAGGCGTAGCCCCCATCGCATAAATATCGCTGATGGCATTCACGGAAGCGATACGCCCAAAATCGACCGGGTCATCAACGATGGGCATAAAAAAGTCAGTGGTGCTTACGATGGCAGTGCCGTCGCCCAGGTCAAAGACAGCTGCATCATCCCGCTTGTCATTGCCGACCAGAAGGCCTGGAAAAGGGGCTTTTTCATTAGCATGGGCCAGGATCTCATCCAAAACTTTGGGAGCGATCTTGCACCCGCAGCCGGCACCGTGGCTATATTCAGTCAGTTTATATTCCATTCTAGTATTGTTTTTGATTGGCGAACGCGATTAGGGTGCGGGCGGTTTGAACCGGGTCGTCCTTTTCTACCGGAACCGGATAAACCGTTTGCCGCCCCACCTTCTCAAAAGTATGGTGATGATAGGCTTTGTCATAATAGACCAGGGCAATTTCAGCCGCCTTGTGGTAGTCTTTATTCTCCAGAGATTCCAGTGCCGCTTTGAGATGCTGCCCGCCGAGCCGTTTGCGGATTCGTCCAAACGCTTCTGCCAACTGGGCATCAGAAAAGGACGCATACTGCTGTACCAGGCGGTTAAGCCGGTCTTCATGGCTCACCTGCAGATCGAATAACGGGGCTTTGGTCATGGTTTTCCAAAAGCCCTCTGGAATGTAAACCCTGCCAATGGCCCGGCTTTCATTTTCCAGCCAAATCCGGCGATCAGGGTCGAGCTGTCGGTAGGCTTCCCACAAGTCATTCTCAAACTGCCGCACAGTTGGCTGAGGAGCTTCCCCCAGTGCACCAAAGGTGGAGCCTTTATGATGGGCCAGCTTCTCCAAATCAATGATCTGCTCGCCTGCAGCTTTCAGCGCGTGAATGACTTCTGTCTTCCCGGCACCCGTAGGCCCGCCAACGATCAGGAAATTTGCTTTTACCTGAGTAAGCGATGCCTGAACCCAAGTCCGGTAAGCTTTATACCCTCCTTTAATGACTTCTACTTCAAAGCCACTCAGGTCCAGCAACCACCCTACGCTGCTGCTGCGCTGACCACCCCGCCAGCAGTGCAACTGTACCTTTCCTCCCGGAGCTATTTTTCCAGCCTGCTCCACCAAATGGCGCATTTTCGGGCCCACAAATTCAAGACCTTTCAAAAAGGCTTGTTTCGGGCTCACCTGCTTGTAGCGCGTGCCTACTTCTGCCCGTTCTTCGTTTGAAAAGAGCGGTAAATTATGTGCACCAGGGATGTGGGCTTCCTCAAACTCAGCTGGCGTACGGACATCCAGTAAAGGAGTATCCTTTAGTTGCGCAACTGCTTTCTCCGGAGAAATATAGGTTATGGCCATTTACGTTTACTCTGCTTTTTCCCAATCCATACTGCGTTTGACTGCTTTTTGCCATCCTGTGTAGCGGCGGTCCCGCTCTTCATCTGCCATTTCCGGTTGGAAGGCAATATCCAGCTGCCATTTTTGTTCCAATTCTTCCTGCTTCCAGTAGCCGGTAGCCAGCCCCGCCAGGTAGGCAGCGCCCAGGGCCGTTGTTTCGATGATCTTAGGGCGCTCCACCTGAACATCCAGCATATCAGACTGGAACTGCATGAGGAGGTTGTTAGCGCTCGCCCCTCCGTCTACCCGTAAGGCTTGTAGCGGAAAGCCGGCATCTTTTTCCATCGCATTCAGCACGTCTTTGGTTTGGTAAGCCAGCGATTCCAGGGTTGCCCGGATAATATGAGCTTTGCCCGTACCGCGGGTCAGTCCGAAAATAGCGCCCCTTGCGTACATATCCCAGTAGGGCGCGCCGAGGCCGGCAAATGCAGGTACGACATACACTCCATCAGTGTCAGGAACTTTCATGGCATAGTATTCAGAATCTGGCGACTCATCGATAATCTTTAATCCGTCACGCAGCCACTGAATAGCAGCACCGGCAATGAATACACTCCCCTCCAGCGCGTACATTGGCTTTCCGTCCAGTCCACAGGCTACCGTGGTCAGCAGTCCATGTTTGGAGCGGACCATTTCATGCCCGGTATTCATCAGCATGAAGCAGCCGGTGCCGTAGGTGTTTTTGCCCATGCCCGGCTTCACACAAGCCTGCCCAAACATCGCGGCCTGCTGATCGCCCGCAATCCCGGCAATGGGAATAGGCTTGCCAAAAAGGTAAGCTTGGGTCTCTGCGTACACTTCGCTGGAAGATTTCACCTCAGGAAGCATAGACCTGGGCACGCTGAGGATGTCAAGCAGGTGGTCGTCCCACTCCAGGTTTTTGATATTATATAATAAGGTGCGCGAAGCATTGGTATAATCCGTCACATGCTGCTTGCCTCCGCTGAGCTTCCAGATGAGCCAGGAGTCGATAGTTCCAAAACAAAGCTCCCCGGCTTCGGCCTTGGCTCTGGCCCCTTCCACGTTGTCCAGTATCCATTTGACTTTGGTGCCGGAAAAGTAGGCATCAGCCAATAGCCCGGTATTTTCGCGCAGGTAGGGCTCATGCCCGTCTTTTTTCAGCTGATCACAGATTTTTGCCGTACGCCGGTCCTGCCAGACAATCGCATTGTGGATAGGCTCTCCGGTATTCCGGTCCCAAACCACTGCAGTTTCCCTTTGATTGGTAATGCCAATGCCCGCAATCCGGTCAGCAGGCACCCCCTGCTTGCGAAGGACACCCTGTGCAACCTTCAATTGGGTATTCCAAATTTCGTTAGGGTCATGTTCCACCCAGCCCGCTTTGGGGTAAATCTGAGTAAATTCCTGCTGCGCCGTGGCAACTATACTGCCTTCATGGTCAAAGAGAATAGCCCGGGAGCTCGTAGTCCCCTGGTCAAGAGCAAGGATATATTGGTCCATATGAATCTTGATGTAATAATGATTTGATTAAGGGTAGCATGCCAAAAATATAAATTGTGCGCATATCTGCAAGGAATCTCATTTGATTTTCCGGCAATTGCCTGCTGGTAAAAATAATAGGTGGCCAGTCAACTATTACCCCCGGATTTGCTTTCTCCTAAAAGCATCTACAATCATCAATCTACAAACATTAAATGAGTAAACCGAAGCCAGACCTTACCCGGGAACTTCTTTCCCCTGATAAAGTGCCGCAACTGTCTGAGCGGGACCTAGCCTACACCACCGCCGATCCAAGGCTTAAACCCTTTTATAAATACCCTGTGACCATGGAGGCTTTTGAGTCGGTCATCCGGGACAAAACCTTCGACCCCGAACGCCGGGAAACCCTGGTCCGGGCACTTAGAGCCCAATACGAGGGCAAGGAACTGAGCGAGCGCACCAGCAGCAGGATAGATGCTTTGCTGGAAGCCAACACCTATACCGTTACGACAGCCCACCAACCCAGCCTGTTTACTGGCCCGCTTTACTACATCTACAAAATCATTTCCACCCTCAAACTGGCAGATCAGCTTGGGAAGGCCTATCCGGATTATAACTTCGTTCCTTTATTCATTACCGGTGGGGAAGATCATGATTTCGAGGAAGTGAACCACCTGCATATTTTTGGCAAAACCGTCACCTGGGAAAATGACCACAGCGGTTCTGTAGGTCAAATGCCCCTTGACGGATTGCAGGAAGCTTTGGATACGCTCGCAGACATTATGGGCGATTCGCCTTCTGCTCAGGAGCTGACAGGCCTGTTCCAAGCGGCTCTGGATGGAAAGACAAAGTACAGCGAAGTTGCTTTTGACCTGACCCACCGCCTGTTGGGCGAATACGGGCTCGTTATTCTTGACCCCAGCCATCCTGATTTAAAGGCTTCCTTTGCGCCCTTTATTCAAAAGGAAATATTTGAGCAGCCTTCCAAGTCGTTAGTAGAAGCCACCGTTAAAGAACTGGAAGCGGCTGGTTTTTCTGAACAGGCCTATCCAAGAGCAATTAACTTTTTCTACCTGGGCGAAGGTTTCCGGGAGCGTATTGTGCAGGAAGGAGCAACATACCAGGTGCTTAATCAGGATATTTCCTGGACAGCGGAGGAACTCAAGGCAGAAATCGAAACCAACCCACAGCGATTTAGCCCTAATGTGGTCATGCGGCCGATCTATCAGGAATACATCCTTCCCAACTTGGCCTACATCGGTGGGGGCGGAGAAATAGCGTACTGGCTGGAACGCAAAGCACAATTTGAAGCCTTTGCGCTGAATTTCCCTATGCTCGTCCGCCGGAACTCCGTACTTTTTGTTGATAGAGGAACCCGCAAACGCCTGGATAAGCTTGACTTGCAGGTAGCAGACCTCTTCGGCGACATTGAAGCGCTGATAAAGGAATACGTGAGAGAAAATACCGAAAACGAGATCAGCCTGTCAGAGGAGAAAAAAGCTCTCGCGCAGGTTTTCAAACAGGTAGAAGCCAAAGCTCTGGAAGTAGACCCTACACTGCGCAAGGCAGCCGCTGCCGAAGGTGCCCGTCAGATAAACAGCTTGAATCAGCTTGAAGGCAAGCTCATGCGGGCCGAAAAGCAACGCCACGACACCGCTGTCAATCAAATGCGCACCCTCAAGGATAAGCTTTTCCCGAATAACGGGCTTCAGGAACGCTACGACAACTTCACGATGTACTACCTGAAATACGGGCGGGGATTTTTTGAAGCCCTGATGGAGCACCTCGACCCGCTTGACAACCGCTTTGTCGTGCTTATTGATGCCTAAACCGGCCTGCGGCCGAATTAAAAATGCACTGCTGGAACTTACCCGGCAGTGCATTTTTTGTTTCCCGCAAATAAAAAATGAAAGTTTTTTTGAGCTTTTCACCTTGGAATTAGCGCCTAAAAAAACCTTTTATTTTCACAAGTTCCCATAAAAAACCATTTTATAATGGGGTAAAAATCGAATCTCTCTGAATTTTTTTTCACAATAGCCCATTTTTGTCTTTGTTATCTCTTGTAATTATTAAGATGTTTGTAATGTCAGACGAAGATAGAAGCCGATGAACGATTCGGCTCTCAGAATTTGGGATTTTTTATTTGGGATTTTAGTTTGCCTCTTATAGCAAGTCGGATCTGGGAAAATCTGACTTGCTATACGGCAACTACTTCCAAACCTTGAAAGACAATTAAGCCTCCTCATCAGGCGGACCTAATATAAAGATTTATACTTTTCAACTAGCTCTTGCTAGTTTTCGTACATGTTCATGGGATTATGAATGATAAGTCGTACTGAGATTCAGTGCGACTTATTTTTTTGCGCCAAAATAAACAAAAACCCTGAGCAACTGAAATAAAGCCCCAGGCAGACACCTGAAAATATTTTATAATACGTTGATTTCCAGAAAAAAGATGTGGCTTTTTTGGAACATTCAACAGGACTAACCGTATAGATAAATTAAAGGTAAGGGTGTGGGTCTACACCTTGAAAAGAAAAGTTTGGTACACCTGTTCCCAGCAAACTTCAATAAAGTGATTGGATGTTTAAAACAAAATTTGTTTCTTTGTGACATTGGATGCTAAAAAGCGTCTATACACTTAGTAGCAATCATCTTGCCCCACCATTCCCTTTGGCTTCGGAAATTCCGGAGTTCCCTTCATAAAGAAAGTGCTATGGTTTTTGCCATAGCCAATTTGGTGTTTTTCCAGGTTTGACAATAGTCAGTAAATTTATTTTCGGTAGAAGCCAGTGCTATTTGGTCCGTCTATGGCCATATAAGCCCTGATCGTTACCGAGCCTATTAATCTGTTAAATGCCATTTTTCAGCTAACAAATTCATAATCCAGATGCAAAGAACTTTACCATCTTCCATTCGCACAAGGCTATTGTGTAAGCTGAAGAGCCCGAAGAACCGCTTATTAATGATGCTTCCGCTCTTCTTTTTATCCATTTCCGTCTTGCAGGCACAGATCACTGTTGACTTTCAGGTCACTGAGCCTGCCTGTTTTGGCCAACCTAACGGCAGTGTGACCGCAACTGCTTCCGGAGGGAACGCCCCTTACAGCTATACCTGGAATACCGGTGCAGTAGGGCCCGTGCTTTCCGGAATTACAGCTGGTACATATACCGTTACCGTAGTGGATGCCTCCAATAATTCCGCTATTAAAAATGTTACCGTTACCCAGCCGGATTTAGTCAATGTAGACATCACGGCTGACAACTGTACACTGCCTATTACCATAACGGCAACAGGCAGCGGCGGGGAGCCACCCTACAATTACAACTGGAATACCGGGCAAAATGGTTCTACCATTACCGTTCCGGGATCAGGCACTTACTGTGTTACCATGACCGATCAGGACCTGTGCGGTGCAGTGGAGTGTATAACGGTTGATTTCACGCCTCTGGATGTCAACGTTAATGTCAATAATATTACCTGTCCGGGTGATAATGACGGGCAGATCACTGCAACACCAATTGGCGGCACGCCCCCGTTTTCTTATTTATGGAGCACAGGTGCGACAACGTCTTCTATCAGTGGCCTGGCACCTGGCACTTACACTGTTACCCTTACCGACAGCGAGGGTTGTCAGGCAGTTGGTTCAGGCACTGTGATTGAACCTCCTGCACTCTTTGCCAATGGAACCGGGCAAAATCCGGTTTGCGTGGGTGACGACAACGGTTCTGCTTCCGTGGTTGCCTCAGGTGGCACCCTACCCTACAGCTACCTTTGGAGTACAGGTGCAACAACCACTTCCATTGCTGGACTTGCTCCCGGAGGCTATTCCGTCACCGTTACGGATGCCAATGGCTGTATTGCGGTAGACAATGTAGTCATCGCTCCTTTGTCAAACTTAAATGTATCCCTGCAAAAGAACGACGAGAGCTGCCCTGATCAGAATGACGGGTCTATTACCGCATTTCCGGTAGGTAGTGTGCAGCCGGTTTCCTACAGCTGGAGCAATGGCGCAACCACACAGACGATTTCCGGGCTGGCACCGGGTGTGTACGCCGTCACGGTTACGGATGCGCAGGGGTGTCAAGATGTAGCTTCTACCATGGTTATGGCTGCTACAAATCTTGAAATTACGATCATTGGAAGCGACGTTACAGTCTGTGATGGCACAAACGGCTCTGCAACTGTTTCTGTCACCGATGGAGCGGGCCCATTCACCTATCAGTGGAGCACGGGTGCGACGACTCAGACGATTTCCAACCTTCCCGGTGGTGTATATATGGTAACGGTTACCGATGTGAATGGCTGTACAGCTACCGATGCGGTAATGATCGACACTCCACCTAACCTGATTGTTTCAATCATTACCTCTGAATCTACCGTTTGCCTTGGTGAAAACACCTCTACGGCGACCGCAACTGTTTCAGGGGGCACGGCTCCGTTTACCTATCTGTGGAGCACAGGAGAAACCACCCAACAAATTACAGGTTTGGGCGCAGGCACCTATACGGTTACCGTTACCGATGCCGCGATGTGTCAGGACGTTGCTACGGTGGTTATTGAAGCTGCACCAAGCCTTGGCGTAACCATCAGCGGAGACGAAACCGTTTGCGATCCGGAAGGCGAAGGATTTGCTACTGCCACTCCAATTGGTGGCACACCGCCGTTTACCTACAACTGGAGCAACGGCAGCACCACAGCTTCTATCGGCAACCTGCCAGAAGGCACCTATACTGTTACCGTTACGGACGCCCTTGGTTGTACCGCGATCGAGTCTATTGACATTGAAATAGTGGATGACTTTATCTTAGATATTATTGTGACCAACCCACTTTGCCCGGAAGACGAGAACGGCAGTATCCTCGCTGAAGGCTGGGGTGGCACACCACCGTACATTTATCAGTGGAGTAACGGCGTGACCGGCACTCCACTGCTTGAGAATATCGGAGCTGGCAACTACGGTGTGACTGTAACAGATCAGAATGGCTGTCAGCTTATTGAGAATTTCACGCTTGTTGACCCGCCAGCAGTAGTGGCGGATATTTCAGCAACCCAGGAATTGTGCCCCGGCGAAACAATGGGCATGGCGATGGCGATGGCCAGCGGCGGCACTCCTCCGTATACCTATCTATGGAATACCGGCGCCACCACTCAGATGATCACCGGGCTAAGCGCAGGAACTTATACTGTAACCGTTACGGATTCCAACGGATGCGAGGACCTGGCTGCTGTTGTTATCGAAGAGTCATCAGAACTTATTGTAGTGATCAGTGGTGATGAAACCATCTGCGACCCGGAAGGCGAAGGCCTTGCGACAGCTATGGCCTCCGGAGGTAACCCGCCTTACAGTTATCAATGGAGTACGGGGGCTACCACACAGGCCATTGCCAACCTGCCTGAAGGTTCCTACAGTGTAACCGTGACCGATGCGTTGGGCTGTACTGCAATAGATGAGATTGACATTGATATCGTGGATGACTTCATCTTGGACATCATCGTCACCAATCCACTTTGCCCAGGGGACGAAAACGGTAGCATTCTGGCTGAAGGCTGGGGGGGCACACCGCCTTATATTTATCAGTGGAGTAATGGTGTGACTGGCACACCACTTCTTGAGAATATCGGAGCAGGCAACTTTAGCGTTACCGTAACAGACCAGAACGGATGCCAGCTCATTGATAACTTTACGTTGACTGATCCTCCTGCCCTCGTTGCAACAATCAATGCTACAGTTGAGGTATGCCCGG
Organism: uncultured Phaeodactylibacter sp.; assembly: GCA_913057245.1. Lineage (GTDB taxonomy): Bacteria > Bacteroidota > Bacteroidia > Chitinophagales > Saprospiraceae > Phaeodactylibacter. The sequence goes on along the minus strand of CAJXNH010000003.1, from coordinate 50,545 downwards.
GCGAGTTTACAGGAACAGCAATGGCGATAGGCATGGGTGGCACACCTCCTTACACCTATGAATGGAGTACCGGTGCTACTACACAAATGATCACTGGTCTAGGCGCAGGTACTTATACCGTTACCATTACTGATGCTAACGGCTGTCAGGCGGCGAAGACCGTTGATATTGGAGAATATGATGGTGTTACTGCTGTAATTACCGGAACAGATATTGTATGTGGCTCTGAGACGGACGGCATGCTCACAGCTACGTCTACCTCAGGCACGCCACCGTTTACCTACGTGTGGAATACAGGTGCAACCACTCAGACCATTATGAACCTGGGCGCAGGCACTTACAGCGTCACGGTTACCGATGCTAATGGCTGTACAGACGATACATCCTTCACCATTGATGTAAGCGATGACCTTGCCGTCAACGGCACAAGCAAGAACCTGCTTTGCTTTGGAGACGGAACGGGCGAAGCAACGGCTAACCCCACCGGAGGCACTCCACCCTACACCTATCAGTGGAATAACGGATCAATGGCGCCAGCTATTTTGGGCGTAACCGCCGGATTCTACAGCGTAACGGTAACGGATGACAATGGCTGTACGGCTTCTCAGACCTTCGTTATTTCTCAGCCTACTGCAATTGAGGTAGATGCGAATGCCGGTGGGCTGGTTTGCCCCGGCGACATGAACGGAACAGCCATAGCAATGGCAAGTGGTGGAACACCGCCTTACTCCTATGAATGGAGCACCGGTGCCACTACACAAATGATCACCGGTCTTGGCGCAGGCACTTATACCGTCACCGTCACCGATGCCAACGAATGTGAAGCAACGGCAACGGTAACCATAGAAGAAGCCCCCGCACTCGACATCAACGTAGACGCCCCTGAGGTGGTTTGCGGAGCCGGCAATACCGGTGAAGCTTCTGTAGAGGCAACAGGCGGCCTGCCACCTTACACCTACGAGTGGAGTACTGGTGAGTCCGATACAGATATTGAGAACCTGCCTGAAGGCACTTATTCCGTTACGGTCACAGATGCCAACGGTTGTACGCAGGTTGAAGAAATCTTTATTGAGGTTATTGAAGACTTCTCTATTACCGTGGTGCCAAGAGACGTACTCTGCAACGGTGACAACACCGGCAGTATTTTGGTGACAGCTGAGGGCGGGACCGCACCATACTCTTATGAATGGTCTACCGGCGATACGCTCAGCGAGCTGATCAACCTGCAGGCAGGACAATACAGCCTGACGGTCACGGATGCCAACGATTGTACGCTATCCGAAACCGTGACAATCGGTGAGCCACCATTGCTTGAACTTGACCTTGATGTGACGGACGTTACCTGTGCAAACGCTGGGGATGGAGAGGTCATTATTAATGTGTCAGGCGGCAATGATGCCAGCTACACCCTTTTTGTAGATGGCAATGAAGTCGTTTCCAACACTATTACCGGACTTTCAGGACCGGATACGCTTATCGTTACAGTGCGGGATGCCAACTTCTGTGAAACTTCCGATACCGCCATTATCAATGAGCCGGAAGCGATAGAACTGAGCCTTGATGTACAAAACAATCCTTGTAATGGTGACATGCTCGGTGCAGTGATGACCACTGTTTCCGGAGGTAATATGCCTTACAACTTCGAGTGGAGCAACGGCGCCAGCACTCCGGACCTTATGGGCGTGCCCGCTGGCACTTACTCCGTAACGGTAACCGATATTGAGGGCTGTACCGCAACAGCTGAAGCGACTGTAGCCGAACCGGACCCCATCAACATCACGCTTAATAAAACAGACATCTTCTGCGACGATGATGGTACAGGGGCTATCACTGCTGTAGTAACCGGCGGCACACCTGCTTACACCTATGAGTGGAGCAATGGTGAAACAACGGCTACCATTGATGGCCTTCAGTCCGGTCAGTATACTGTTACGGTAATGGACCTTAACGAGTGTGTAGCCATGTCTTCTGTAACTATAGATGTCTTCCCAAGCCTGAGTCTGACACCAATTGCCACTTCACCACAATGCTTTGGCGAGTCAACTGGTGCAGCAGCCGTGTCTGTTTCCGGCGGTACGCCACCGTTCTCCTATCAGTGGAACACGGGCAGCACCACACCGGAGCTCATTGACATCCCGGCAGGCATTTACGAAGTTACCGTAACCGATGATGCAGGTTGTACCGGAACGGCAATCGTAGGTGTAGCACAGCCGGAAGAATTGATTGCATCCATATCCTCGTCTATGACAGAGGACGTCAGCTGTAATGGATTGTCTGACGGTCAGGCCAGCGTGGAAGTGACTGGTGGCACTATGCCATTTACTTACGCATGGAGTAATGGTCAAACCACACCTACAGCCACCAACCTGTCCGCAGGCACCTACACGGTGACGGTGACTGACGCGAACGACTGTGAAGATATCCTAACTGTAGAAATCAACGAGCCGGAAGCGATCGACCTTAATATTACCGCCGATGTAGGCAACACTTGTGAGAATACAAGCGATGGTGCTGTAAGCGTTAGCGCAATGGGAGGCACACCTCCGTTCTTCTACGAGTGGAGCAATGGTGCGACAACACCTTCTATCTCGAACCTGCCGGCAGGCACCTACACCGTTACGGTAACTGATATTGCAGAGTGTACAGCTACGGCTACCATTGATGTCAATGCTTTCCCTGCGCCATCCTGTTCTATTGAGGTAACGAGCCCTATCTCAGCGGCAGGAAACGATGGTGAAGCGACCATTACGGTCACAGGAGGCACAGCGCCTTATACTTATCTATGGAGTGACGGCCAAACCACAGAGACTGCCACCAGCCTTGCTTCCGGCGACTACACCGCAACCGTTACGGATGCTAACGGCTGTGAAACGACTTGTATGGTAACGATTGCACCACCGGCTCAGCTTGGCGACTATGTCTGGCTGGATGAAGACCGCGATGGCATTCAGGACCCGAACGAACAGGGCATCGAAGGCGTGATGGTCATCCTGCAGATTCCTGCTGAAAATGACCCCATCAATATCGATACGATGTTCACAGATGCCAATGGCTTCTACCTGTTCAATGTAGATCCGGGCGAGTACAAAGTACAGTTTATTGCACCGGGAGGCCTGGTCTTCACTGCTCCTAACCAAGGGGTGGACGATGCACTTGACAGCGACGCCGACACCCTCATGGGCATGACGGGTACCTACATAATCAATGCAGGAGATTCTAACCTGACTGTTGATGCCGGCCTTTATACCAAGTGTGACAACATCGACGATCCGGGGCTTATTGGTCCAAACCAGTTCCTGTGCGGCCCTGGCAATGATCCAGACCCCATTATCAACATCGAATCACCATCCGGTGGTAGCGGAGCGATAGAGTACCTCTGGATGCAAAGTACGGTTGCCGGGCCATTCAACCTGCAAACCTGGGAGTTCATTCCGGGTGCAACCGGTGAATCTTATGATCCGGGACCACTATCTGAGACTACTTACTTCGCACGCTGTGCGCGGCGCGAGTGCTGTATCGTCTACCTGGAAAGTAATATTGTGACTATTGAAGTAGGCAATGTAGCTGTTGCCGATATCAATGGTCCTGATTTCATCTGTGTGGATGAGCCAACGACTTTCTTTGCTGGTCCAACTGGCGCCAATGCTCAGATCGAGTGGTCCTTCAGTCCGGGGCTTAGCCCACAAAGTGCGACAGGGCCGCAAGTGAGCGTTACCGCTTCCTCACATGGTTCTTTCACCATTACCCTGCAGGTGACCGAGAACGGATGTACTTCAACGGATATTGAGACCATTACAGCAACCAACAGCCCCCTATACTGTGGTTCGCCAATGCCGCTCACCGCAGAAGTCACCAATGAGGTGGACGGAGAGGTCATGGTCAGCTGGATGACAGAAGAGTTTATTCAGGATCATACCTACACCGTTGAGCACTCTGCAGATGGCGGAGAACGATTTGTGGAAATTGCGACCGTAGAGCAACCATCAGCCTACCTTGGTGTGATGAACTACTACGAGCAAATGCATGATGACGCCAAGCGTGGCCGCAACCTCTACCGTCTTCGGATCGAAAACCCACAGGGGGATATTTTCTACTCTGAAGAAGCGGAAGCGATCCTCTACGGAGATTCGGAAATTGCACTGCTCTATCCAAACCCGGCAGAAGAAGTAGCTACTCTTGAGCTGTTTGAGACCTTCGGGGAATCTGTAACCGTAGAACTTTTAGGTGTTCAGGGCAATATCATCTACTCACAGCAGCTGGCGCCTGATGCTCAGCAACTTGAACTGGATGTAAATCAACTGCCATCCGGCACCTATTTCGTCAAGCTGAATTACAGTAAGTCAGGCGTTAAAGTCCTGAAACTGACGAAGAAGTAAGCGAATTTGTTAGCTTAAGTATATTAAAAGCTGTACCGGGAGGCTTTCCGGTACAGCTTTTTTAATCCCTCCCCTCCTCTTTCTAAATCCCAAAACCTTTCAGTTCCTAATACTAAACAGCCCTTTCAGAAAAGAAAAAACAACCAATCTAAACATCTATTAATCAGTTTCTTAAATCGAATCCAAATTAAAACAACTAAATTCCTATCGGTTTAGTATTGTTTTATTCAAAGTAAGGCTGTATACTTGCAGTATGAAACATAAGCAATACACCATGCAAGCCTTGATAAGCCACGATATGTTCCGGCGGCATCTGCGAATGCGATGTTGTTGTTGCCCCTGCCCTACCCTCTGATTCACGATTCTTTCCCTGCTGAATTTTCAAACCAAATTACCGGGCTAATTGGAACCGATTGCCCCTAAAATGCTATTGACCAAACCCAAAAAGTTTGACCATGTCTGCTACAACTATACCCACTGAAGACCGCAAAGATATTGAGGAACTGAAGCAACGGATCGACGGCTTCTATTCCGGAAAAGAGGATGAAGAGCGCTTCAAACTGTACCGCCTGACCCGTGGTGTTTACGGGCAGCGGCAATTTGGGGTACAGATGTTCCGTACCAAGATACCCTATGGCAAAATCACCACTACTCAGCTCAGGGCACTTGCCGATATCTCGGAGCGCTATACCAACGGGAACCTTCACCTGACTACCCGGCAGAATGTACAAATGCACTTTGTCAAGCTTAGCGATTCGCCGCTAATCTGGGAAGACCTGGCAGAAGCAGGACTAACTGCCCGGGAAGCCTGCGGGAATACTGTACGCAACATTACCGCCTCTCCCACAGCCGGTATTGATCCCGAGGAACCATTTGATGTGGCACCTTATGTACAAGCTACTTTTGAATACTTCCTGCGCAACCCAATTTGCCAGGAAATGGGGCGTAAGATCAAGCCTGCCTTTTCCTCCAGCGAGCGGGACTCTGCCTATACCTATTTCCATGACTTTGGGTTTATCCCACGTCTGCGGGAACACGAAGGCGAATTGCGCCGGGGATTTAAGGTGGTCATTGGTGGCGGGCTCGGTGCCGTTGGTGCCATTGCTCAAACCGTCTACGAATTTCTGCCAGACGACCAGATTATCCCTTTAATGGAGGCCTGCATCCGGGTATTTGACCGCTACGGAGAACGCGAAAAGCGGATGAAAGCCCGCATGAAGTTTATGATTAAGAAAATGGGCGTTGAGGCATTCATGAAGCTGGTAAAGGAAGAATGGCCCAGCCTGCCTCAGCAGTCTGTCCCGATAGTGCCGGAGGAAGAAGAGGTACTTCTGCCTGATGCACCCCAGGGGCGTCCTGAAATTAAGGATCAGGCCCACTACCAACGCTGGCTGGTCCTGAATACTTTCCGCCAGAAACAGGAAAGATTTTACGGCGTGCAGGTAAAAGTACCACGCGGAGATATCCACGCCCGCGTTGCCCGCCCGCTGGCCGATCTCGTCAAAGCTTATGCTGCCGATGACATCCGGATAACGGTACAACAGGGATTGTTGCTGCGTTTTGTCCGCCCGGAGGCCCTGCCTTACCTCTACAAAGGGCTACAGGCGCTGGGACTGGCAGACCTCGGCGCGGACAGCATCGCGGATGTAACCTCCTGCCCGGGTACTGACACCTGCGCATTAGGCGTCACCAACAGCACCGGGCTGGCCTCAAAGCTGGAGCAAGTCTTACTGGAAGAATACGACGAATTGCTGGAGACCAGCGATATCCGGATAAAAATCAGCGGCTGCATGAATTCCTGCGGGCAGCATATGGCGGCGCAAATTGGCTTTCATGGCAGTTCTATCAAGACCGGTGCGCAGGTGCTGCCAGCGATGCAGGTTGTGTTGGGCGGAGGTGTCTCTCCTGAGGGCGAAGGCTTCATTGCTCAAAAGGTCATCAAATTGCCCACAAAGCGCATCCCTCAGGCGCTCCGGACCCTGCTTGATGATTTCCAGTCAAACAGCACTACCGGGCAACGATTCAATGAATACTTTCAGGAGCAGGGGAAGCGCTATTTCTACACCCTGCTCAAGCCCCTGGCTGAAATGGATAACCTGAACGCTGAGGACTACTTCGACTGGGGGCAGGACGAGGCCTACCGTCAGGAAATTGGCGTCGGAGAATGCGCTGGTGTTACCCTCGATGTGATCGGGACCATTTTGGGTGAAGCCCAGGTGAAGTACCAACTGGCAGAGGAAGCCATATCTGCAGAAGCTTTCGCGGATGGCATCTACCACGCCTACACCAGCATGGTTATCGGTGCCAAAGCGCTACTGCTCGCCAGGGATGTCAATTGCAATACCCATCGGAAAATCCTGAAAGACTTCCAGGAACACTATATCGCCACCAACGATTTCCCGGCGCTGACCCAAGACTTTGAAGCATTTGTACTGGAAATGAAAGAGCAGGCACCTACTCCTGAATTTGCGGCCACTTACCTGAAAAAAGCGCAATCTTTCCGCAAACGCGTCATTGCCGTGCGGGAGGCACAACTCAAGGAAGCCGGCCAGGACAAGCTCGTTGTCGATAACTACTACAAAGCCTGAGCCATGAACAAAGAACCTAAGATCACATTAGTAGGTGCCGGCCCGGGCGATCCGGAGCTGCTCACGCTGAAAGGCGCCCGGGCGCTGCGCACCGCAGATGTCATTCTGTACGATGCCTTAATTGATACCCGGCTGCTCAATCACGCCCGCCCCGAAGTGCCCCGCATTTTTGTAGGCAAGCGGGCCGGCGCACACCGCATGTCGCAGGAGGAAATCAATGCCCTGCTCGTGAATTCAGCAAAGGCACATGGCCACGCTGTCCGGCTGAAAGGAGGCGATGCCTTCGTATTCGGGCGAGGCAAGGAAGAAACCGCCTACGCACAGGAACAAGGCATCCCGGTGGAAATCGTACCGGGTATTTCCAGCTCCATTGCGCTGCCGGAATTGCAGCAGGTACCGCCCACAAGCCGTGGTTACAGTGAAAGCTTTTGGGTTATTACAGGCACTACCCGTTCCGGCGGCTTATCCGGAGATATTGCGCTTGCCGCTCAGTCTACCGCAACCGTTATCGTCCTCATGGGCATGCGAAAAGCAGCCGCTATCGCGCAGGAATTCATTAAGCAGGGAAAAGCCGACCTGCCTGCGATGGTCATTTCCAAAGGTTCCACTGCTGATGAACGGCGCGTACTCGGTACCGCCGCGACACTTCCCGCGCTCATTGAAGCAGCGGCACTGACCCGTCCCGGTATTTTGGTCTTTGGGGAAGTCGTGCGGCTACACCCCAACTGGAACTATCAGGCCATCGCTGCCGAACAACCCCTAAAAGAACGTGCCTGATGAAAAATACGCTCTATCCCGTTTTCCTCAAGCTCGACCGCCTGAAGATGCTCATTGTGGGTGCCGGAGAGGTGGGGTGCGAAAAGCTAACCTTTCTGCTCAAAAGCAGTCCGGATGCACATATTACCGTGGTGGCCCGAGAGGTGCTGCCTCCTGTTTCAGAGTTACTGGAGCATTATCCGGATGTTGACCTCAATATCATTCGAAAAGACTTTGAACCGGCAGACACAGAAGGTTTCGACCTGGTTATCGCCGCAACGAACTTTGAAGATTTGAACCGGCAGGTACGGGACGCCGCAAAAGCCCACGGAGCCCTGGTCAATGTAGCCGACACACCGGCACTTTGCGATTTCTACCTCGGCAGTATCGTGACCCGCGGCAGCCTGAAAGTAGCCATTTCCACCAACGGGCAGTCCCCCACCTTTGCCAAGCGTTTCCGGCAGTGGCTGGAAGCTATCCTGCCGGAGGAAACCGATGCCCTGCTCAGCCACCTGAAAGTCTTCCGGGACCAACTCAAAGGAGACTTCGAAACCAAAGTAAAGGAACTCAACGATCTGACCGCTTCCCTCGTAGAGAAGCGCCAAAACCAACAGACATGATAAGCCATACGCATATGACACAACAATGGTCAACACTTGACGTCAAGCAGCTCAACAAGATTTTCACCCCGCTGACCTTTGAGCAGCGGCTCCGGATGCTGAGCCGGTTCTTTCCGCAGGAGGATGTGCTATACACCTCTTCTTTCGGCACCCGTTCTGTGATGCTGCTGCACCTTGTGTCCCGCTTCCGACCTAAGCAGCCGGTGCACTTTATTAATACGACCTTTCATTTTAAGAAAACTTTGGAATACCGCGAGCAAATTGCGAATGAGTTTGGGCTAAAGGTAATTGACGTGCTGCCAGACCAGGCTCAGAATGAGATCACAGCGAAGGAACGGTGGTGGCACTCTAACCCGGACGTATGCTGCGCCGTCAATAAGGTGCTGCCACTTGAGCCGATCAAGGCAAAGCATAAGGTTTGGATTACTGGGCTAATGGCTTATCAAACCGGATACCGGTCATCCCTTGCCGTCTTTGAAGAGCAGGATGGCATCCTCAAATTCAATCCGCTGATCGACATTGACGAAGGCGAATGGTATTTTTACACGGAATACTACAAACTGCCACGCCATCCGCTGGAAGCCCTGGGGTATGGCTCGGTAGGTTGTGAGCATTGCACCGTCAAGGGACAGGGCCGGGCGGGCCGCTGGAAAGGCAAAACCAAGACCGAATGTGGTTTGCACCCTGCCGGCTTTGTCAATCAGGTGCAAGAAGGTAAATAACGTTAAAACTCTATTTAGGCAAAAGTGTTTCTTTCACGGAACACGATAATTGGAATCAATGATAAAGACTGACATTCTCATCATTGGGGCTGGACCCTGTGGATTATTTACGGTATTTGAGGCGGGTTTGGTAAAACTGCGCTGCCATCTGGTTGATGCTTTGCCACAGCCGGGCGGGCAGCTTTCTGAAATATACCCTAAGAAGCCTATTTATGATATTCCGGGTTATCCGAGCATCCTGGCACAGGAACTGGTGGACAACCTCATGGAGCAGATCAAGCCTTTCAATCCTGGCTTTACGCTGGGCGAACGGGCGGAAACTATCGAACGGCTGGAGGACGAGTCTTTCCTCCTACGAACCAACCGGGGAACTGAAATCAACGCGCCAGTGATCTGTATCGCCGGTGGGCTGGGCTGTTTTGAGCCCCGCAAGCCGCCCATCAGTAACCTGGCACAATTTGAAGACCGTGGCGTGGACTACATCATACGCAATCCCGAAGATTACCGGGACAAGAGAGTCGTGGTAGCCGGTGGTGGCGACAGTGCGCTGGACTGGACCATTTTTCTGGCGGATGTGGCAGAAGAAGTGACCCTTATTCACCGCCGCAAGCAATTTCGGGCGGCACCGGACAGCGTGGAGAAAGCCTTCCAACTGGCAGAAGAAGGCCGCATCAAGCTGCTGACGGATGCCCAGGCTGTGGGTCTGAAAGGGAATGGCAAACTCACCGACGTGGTGATCAAGCACAAAACAGAAGGCGAGGTCGTCAAATCTACGGATCATTTTATCCCGCTCTTCGGGCTTTCGCCAAAACTGGGGCCCATTGCAGACTGGGGCCTGAATATCGATAAGAATGCCATTGAGGTGGACACCTTCGATTACAGCACAAATGTGCCGGGCATCTATGCCGTTGGTGACATCAATACTTACCCTGGCAAGCTCAAGCTTATCCTTTGTGGCTTCCACGAGGCGACCCTGATGGTACAATCCGCTTACAAGCAGATCAATCCGGATAAGAAACTAAGCTTTAAATATACGACCGTAAATGGTGTGGAAGGGTTCTAACCCAACCCTCGTCAAAAAACGATCAGAAATCCGGTGTCAGCCCAGGTAGGGTTGCACCGGATTTTTAGTTGTCCCAGCTGCCCGCACGAGCTTTCATGGCCGCAGCCCGCTCCTGTCCAAGGTAGTTGTCAATCAGGTAATGCGCCAGGTAAATTAATGGTGTCAGCACAATCGCCATCATAAATTTGTAGGCGTATTGCACCGTCCCCACTGCCAGCAGCTGACTCCAGCTCCAGGGCTCCACGTTGCCCACCAGTTCGGGGCCAAACTTGAAGGCAATGGCAAGTACAACAAAACTGTCGACCAGCTGTGAGATTAGCGTAGAACCGGTAGCCCGCAGCCAAATCATTTTCTCGCCCGTCGCTTCTTTGATTTGATGAAAGGACACTACGTCCACCAGCTGTGCAATCAAAAAAGCCGCCAGGGAACCCACGATGATCAGCAGCCCCTGCCCCAGGATCACACTGAAGGCATCCTGCATATCCGGCACGCCTTTATTGACATTCTGCCCCACCCACCAATCAGCCGGTGACAGCTGAATAGCCGCGAAAATCATGAAAAAGGCATAAGTAATCAAACCTACTGCCAGGAAAGAGAGCAGTCGGATGCCGCGTTTTCCATAGTATTCATTGATTACATCCGTCATGACGAAAACGATGGGCCAGAGCAAAACGCCCGCTGAAAACTGCAGCGCCCCGCTTTGTCCAAAGAGGTTGAAATTGAAGCGCTCCCACCCCATCGTGTCTTCCAGTGCAAAGATTTTGACCCCGATGAACTCAGCAACAAGCGCATTGGCAACAAAAAATCCACCGAGAATGACAAACAGGAAAGTAGGCCGGTGCTCCAGTACATCAAGAATTCTGAATTTTGAAGCGCTGTTCGTTTCCGATTCCTGCTGCATAACACCGTTTGTTTCTCCGCTTTCCATGGCTTAAAGAATGTTTACCCCAGCAAAATCAAATTTTGTGCCTTATTGTTTGCTTATTCCAGAAAAATTAGTTCCTTTTTATCCGAAATCCCGCCGGGATCAACATCTTTCCGGCAGGACCGTTAAAAAGACACAAGCAACCAGCAAATGGGAAAAAAGAATAAAAATAAGCGCGTAGGCGTAGTGTACTCTACCAATCCGGACTACAATTACGATTACGCACAACCGGAAGAACAAGATGAAATCCCCGCCAATCTGCAGCGTCTGCGGGTGCTGTTGGACCGCAAACAAAGGGGCGGCAAGGAAGTCACCCTGATTACCGGCTTCCGAGGTCCCGCTGACCGCCTGAAGGAAATCGGGAAAATGCTGAAAACCAAATGCGGTGTGGGCGGCAGTGCCAAAGATGGGGAAATTCTCATTCAGGGCGACCACCGGGACAAAGTGGTGGAGTTGCTTAAAAAAGAAGGCTTTTCGGACACTAAGAAATCCGGCGGGTAAGGCCTACGATTTCCGGGCTTCTTTCCAGGCTTTCACCATCATGACCACACGGCTGTAGTTTTTAATCCCCTCTTTGATGCCCTGCGCCTTGAGGTAGGTATCGTAGGCGGCGTAGCGCAGCTCCGGCATGATATCAGGGTACTTTCTCAAATTGTCGTTGATGGCATCCAGGTCTGCCTGAATGCCTGCAGGCAGCTGTTCCCGGAGTGCAAAGTAAGCTTCCCGGTCGTAGCGGAGGTAGTGCGCGGCAAGGGTGCGGAAGTGATCCAGGTGCCCGGCGTAAGCAATAAGCGGGTCCGCTGAGCGGGTGCAGGCTACGTAGGCCCAGAAATTACAGGTGCCTTCATCTCCAAAACCGTAGCCGTGGGACAGTTCGTGCGCCATTACGGGGATGATGGACAGCGGATCAAGCCCGGCATCCACCTGCCCTTCTCCCGACCAGGGGAAATACATGCCCGAGGAGCTAAACCGGAGGAAAATGCCCCTGGGATAAATCCGCTTAGCCCGAACTTTACCGGTAGTGGGAAAGCCCAGCTCTTCCAGCACACCTTCCAAATCTGACCGCAACTGCTCTTCCAAATCCTCTGATAGAAAAGACGCATCAATAGCGGTGGTATCCGTACCCTTTATTTTTTTTCGTAACGCGATTACCTGTTCCGCCTCATCGATCATTTCTGCCTTCAGTGCCTCAATCGGCAGAGGGCTGAGCACTAAGACCAATTGCTGCTCTACCGGCACCCGTCCATAATTGTAGCCCCAAAGTACCAAAAAGAAAAAAATCGCCCCGCCGACAAAACCAAGCAGGCCAAGCCCTGCCCGGATCCCTTTCTCTACACGGGAAACCGGCAGACGCCACAGCTTCCTTGCTTTCACGAAAGTGCCCGCCAGCACCGCCAGCACCACCAGATAAAGAACCGGAAAGGGAAGGTAAGCCACTGTATGGTCGATGAAGGTGCGTATGCCCAGGAAGAAAGCCCGGCTGTAATATTGTTCCGTCCATTCAGGATGCGCTCCCAGCAGGAGGCGCAGCAGGATAGCTGCCAGCCCCAGCCCTATCCAAACCAGGCTACTTTTGTATCTGTTCATGCAGCAATAAACTTTTCTTTTTGTGTGGTTGTTGTGTTCAGGTGACTAAAATCAGCAATTGTAAGCGTCTTTCACAGGACGTTTAGATAAGAACAAAGTACTATCTTTACAACCTCAGGCAAACAACTGCTGTTTTATTTCAAATCATTTAATAACTGACAAAACCACTGAAAATGGCATTTGAATTCACGGATGCAAACTTCAAAGATACCGTACTGGACAAAGAAGGCGTAGCTGTTGTTGACTTTTGGGCAGAATGGTGCGGCCCCTGCCGTATGATTGGCCCAATCATCGAAGAGCTGTCTAAAGAATATGATGGAAAAGCACAAATCGGGAAAGTCAATGTAGACCACAACCCGGAAATTTCCATGAAGTACGGCATTCGCAGTATTCCTACAGTACTCGTCCTGAAAAACGGCGAAGTGGTGGATAAGCAAGTCGGTGTAACGACGAAGAAAGTACTTGCCGATAAGATTGAAGCTCAGCTTTAATCCTTCGGTCAGAATAAAGTGTATCTTAAGCCCTTATCACGTGCAAGCGGTAAGGGCTTAAATTTTTATTTCCTCTATGACACTTAGCGACAATTACGACATTCGGGACCTGGATCAGCTGGAGCTTCTGGCCCGGCAGGTGGTGGAAGGCTTTATCATCGGGCTGCACAAAAGCCCGTTTCACGGTTTTTCGGTGGAATTTGCCGAGCACCGGCTCTACAATCAGGGCGAAGACACCCGCAATATTGACTGGAAGGTGTATGCCCGAACGGACCGTTTATTTACCAAGCGGTTTGAGGAAGAGACCAACCTGCGGTGCCAAATCGTCATTGACACTTCTTCCTCCATGTATTTTCCGGAAGCAGAAGGCAAAGACCGGGGCAACTACCTCAACAAGCTCCGTTTTTCTGCACTCGGCGCTGCCGCACTGATGAACCTGCTGCAAAAGCAACGCGATGCCTTTGGGCTCAGCCTTTTCGATGAATCCGTAAAGACGCATACCCGCTGCAAAAGCAGTACTTCCCACTACCGCCTGATGCTCACCCACCTGGAGGAAGCCATCAATAATCCAGTACGGAATCGTACTACCTCTGCCGCCGAAGCCATTCATCAGATTGCCGACAGCATCCATAAGCGCTCCATGGTCATGATCTTTAGCGACATGTTTGACCAGTCGAGCGATACCGAGCAGTTGTTTTCTGCCCTTCAGCACTTAAAGCACAACAAGCACGAGGTCGTCCTTTTCCACGTCGTAGACAAGGCTCAGGAAATGGACTTTGACTTCGAGAACCGCCCTTACTTATTTGTGGATATGGAGACGGGCGAAGAAGTCCGCCTGCAGTCCAATCAGGTGAAAGACTACTATATCACTCAGATGAAGCAGTTCAAGGAAGACCTGAAGCTTAAATGCCTGCAATACCACATTGATTTTGTGGAAGCGGACATCAACGAAGGGTTCAAGACCATCCTTCAGGGATATTTGGTGAAGCGGGGGAAGATGCGGGTATAAAAATTGAACCGGGCAGGGCTTGCCCTACCCGGTCTGCTTGATCTACACTTATTTCATCAGTAATAATCGCCTGGTAACAGGTTTTTTCCCTTCCTGCGTTATCCGAATGAGTACTACCTGCTGGCTAATACCCCAATCTGTTGTATTCAGGCTTTGCTTTTGCCCACCAATGATCCTGTACCTGCCCAGTTCCTGCCCTAACAGACTGAGGACCGTTACATCAGTAGCTTCTTCGCTATTGGTTTCCAGGAAGACTATCTCACCTGCAGGGTTTGGGAAAAGCTTGAAATCAGCCTTATCTTCTCCTTCCTTTACAAATATTGGCTGACTGCTGTCCTGGTTAGCGGCCATTGCGCTACCGCCAATATTCAAATTTGGGCCTATGACGAAGCCAGAATTAGCATTATTGCAAAGCGCTTTAACTCTCCACTGTACAATAGACCCCGGCGATAAATTATTGACCGTATAATCGGAAGTATTGATATCCAGGCTTACAGGGCTTCCACCTATCGGGCGATATTGCAACCGGTAACTATTAGCGTTAGGGACAGCACTCCAGGAAAGGGTTCCGCTAGTACCTGAAACCTGAACGGCTTGTAAGCTATTGGGGTCCATACAGCCTTCGTCCAAATCGCATATGTTATTATTGTTACTGTCTATTAGCGTACCTGTACAATTACAATCTGTTCCATACACATCGTTTTCGGTACAAGCGTTGCCGTCATCACACGGTGTGCCAATAAGTGCATCATCAAGCCCAGGACACTGATCTTCGGCATCACAAATGCCATCTGAATCTGCATCCGGACAGGTATCCGTATCGGTAGTAAAAGATTGAATATCCGAGAAAGGACTGTTCTCATTACCACAAATCGCACGGACTCTCCATAGATAAACCGTTGACGCTGAAAGGCCGGTCAGGGGGTAGCTGGTACTGCTGACCGTTTCTGACACCAGTTGGCTGAAAGGGGCTCCTTGTGGCAGGTATTGCAAGAGGTACTGGCCCGCAGGCCCTACCTGGTCCCAGGTCAGCAAAGCGGAAGTGCCCGTGATACCTGTAGCTTGCAGATTCATCGGCGTTGTGCAGTCCGCTGTTTCATCGAGATCACAGATATCATTGTTGTTCTGGTCGAGAAGTACGCCTACGCAGTTGCAACTTGTGGTGTACACATCATTAACAGTACAAGGGTCACCATCGTCACAGGGCGTGCCGATGAGGGCGTCATCCAGCCCGGGGCACTGATCGGCAAAATCACAGATGCCATCCCCATCGGTATCCAGGCAATCGGTTACAAAATTGGGCCCCTGGGCCGGCTGAGCAACTCCGTTGCTGCAATTAGCGATAAGCTCCCATTCATAGGTCACGCCGTCCTGCAGATTGGAAAGTGTAGCAGAATTACCACTGACTAATACTTCCGCCCATATTGCATTGACGAAGGCGCGCCGGTAACGCAGGGAGTAATTCACTGCGCCAGGAGCTGCAGCCCACGAAACCTGAGCAGTAGAGCTGGTCACAACTCCTACCGTGAGCCCGGAGGGAGACGGACATACTCCCGCGGCATTGCCATACCTGAACAGCTCTCTGGAGCCATTACCTAGCAGGTAAAAGCCACCAGACGAAAGAGCGTGGACCTCAAGGCCGCTTGTGGACTCCTCCTGATTGATGATAGTGCACGCCCGGTCGCCATTTGCGGGGTTATACTTAACCGTTACATTGCTCAACCGCATCAGACCAGTTGGACCATGAGGATACTGTGGCCCTCCACTGCCCGTAGCGTAGAGCAACCCGTCAGCTCCGAGATGCAGAGAGGCAGGGATTTCATCATTATTTGTTGTTTCGTTATAACGGTCTGACCAAAGCACGTTGCCCATGTTATCGCCTTTCACCGTTATCCAATCCACATATGGCAGACCGGAAGTTTGGGTAGACTGACATAAAAAGTAATAATTCCCTGCGGCGTCGAAGGCCATGTCTTTAGGGAATTCATAAACCCCGGTATCGTAAGTACGGTTTCCAAGGAAAGTGCCGGAGGCTGAGTATTCTGCAACCGTAATATCATTATTTGCACCGTTCTGCGTAGTCGTCAGCGCGAGAATATTGCCACCCGGAGCTACCATTACGGCTTGTACTCCATTGTAATCACTTGTGTTGTTGACCTCCCACATGATGTTGCCGGAAGGATCAAATTGGCTGAGGTATAAATGCCCTCCGGTAGGGCCACTGCCGGCAAAAAGGACATTGCCATCTGACGTTAACTCCATATCAGTAGGATAGTCTACGGCACCGGTACCTGCAAACGCCGACCATAGCAGGTTACCCGAAGCATCAAACTTGTAGAGCACCAGTTCGCCTTGTGTATCTGCAGCCAGATAGATATCCCCATTGCTGCCAATCCGATGGGTACACAGGTGGGAAAAACTAAATATTTGGAACATATAGACACTATAGCTTTTGCGCCATAGCATGGTTCCTGCGCTATTGTAACGGGCTATCCAAACGCTGTCACCAACCGGATTGCCTGTTATAAAGGACCAATGGAAACCGGAAACCACAAGGTCTCCATTGTCTGCAACGGACAGATTCGCCGTTTCTTCAGATGGGTTATTGGAAACAGTTTCCCAAAGCTGTGTACCATCCGGGCTGTATTTACGAAGACTTGAACCCGATGCTCCACTTGCTGATACATACACATTGCCTGCTCCATCCACCGCCATGTCTTCGCCGGTTTCAGAAGGTGTATTTTGATCGAACTGACGCCAAATCTGATCGCAGTCCTGAGCTTTGCCTAAGGTAAGGAATAGGCTGAATAATACTAGAAAAAATAGGGGTTGACGCATAACTGATGTAGCTTTTGATTTTTTGTAATTCTGTTGCAATTACTAAGCTACAAGCCTTTAAGCATCTGGCTTCTAATTCATTACCGAACGGGAAAAAATCATCCCGAATGGGATCACTCCTCCCCAATCAGCCACTTTTTGAAGTGCGGAGAGCGTTCCGTACTCACAATAACCTCAAAATCGGAATGCGGTTCCAGTTCAATTTTCACCCTTGACTTTGAGTAGGTATACATCTCTTTGATCGCGTCCAGCCCGACAATAATCTGCCGGTTGATCCGAAAAAAAAGGCGGGGGTCCAGCAATTCTTCCAGCTTTTCCAGGGAGTAATCTACCGGATAGCGTTTGCAGTCTTTGGTATTTACGAAGGTGATCTTGTCTTCTGTATAAAAGTAAGCTGCCTCCGCCACATCAATGACTTTGATCGATTGCCCGATTTTGACCAGAAAGCGGCGGCTATAGGTATCCACACGCAGGGCTTTGGAAAGTTTTTGGTAATCCAGAGGCTGCGCCATGGAAGTATTACGATTACGGACCTTTTCAAGTGCACCGGCCAGTTCTTCCGGCTTTATGGGTTTCAACAGGTAGTCCACCGCATTTACCCGGAACGCCTGAATAGCGTATTGGTCATACGCCGTGGTAAAAATGATTGGACAAGTGATTTGAGTGTGATTGAAAATCTCGAAGCTCGCACCGTCTGCCAGGTGTATATCCAGGAGCACCAAGTCCGGCATTGGATGTGCCGAAAACCAGTCCAGGGCGCTTTCTATGCTATCCAGCTTTGCCAGGATATGAGCCTCTGAACGGATCGCCAAAATTTGTTTTGCCAGCCGCCGGGCAGCAGCCTGTTCATCCTCAATAATTAAAACATCCATGTAGAAAATCCATTTTTTTGCAAATCTGCAGTGGCATCCAGCAAAGGCAGCTCCACCCTGAAGAGATGATCATCAGAAACTACCTCCAATGGGGGCGCACCCAACATTTCATATCGCTGCCGCAGGCTTTCCAGCCCAAATGAGGTAGACGATTCCTTCGTGAACTTTGGTTGTACATTATTAGCCACTATAATTTTATTGCTGCTTATTTCAATTAGTATCCTAAGCTTGCGTATTGAGGAAATCACATTGTGCTTGACCGCATTCTCCACCAATAGCTGCAGTGCAAAAGGCACCACCACGTACCGGTCGGCATCGGGTACCTTATATTCTACTTCCAGATTCTCTCCGTAGCGATATTTGAGCAGATACCCATAATCTCTGACCAGGCTCAGCTCTTCTGACAGATTGATCACCGCCTGCTCCCTGTACTGCAGAATGCTGCGGTAAAAATCTGATAGCTTATCCACATACTGAACCGCTTCTCCGGGGCTCTCCTCAATGATGGCCGCCAGCGTATTGAAACTATTGAACAGGAAATGAGGGTTAATCTGACTTTTCAGTGCTTCAAACTGGCTCTGCACTTTTTCCTTTTCCAGGCGGGCTATCCGCTGCTGCCGCCGGTCCCGTTGCCTGATCCAGCTAACCAATAACAGGAATAAGCCAGCAAGTGCGAGGAGAATGAACCACCATCTCTGCCAGTAAGGAGGATGGATTGTAAACGCATAAGCCACTACCGGCTCGTCGCTGTAAGTATCATTTTCAGTGGAAACCACTTTAAAGGTGTAGGCACCAGGAGGCAGGTTAGAGTAAATCGCTTGCTGATCGCGGGTGGAAATCCAGTCCAGGTCAAAACCATCCAGCTTGTAACGGTATCTCACGGCTTTGGGGTCGGTATACCATAGTCCGGTGAATTCAAAAACGAGGTTATTTTGATTGTGATTGAAGGTGGAAACCAATGGATAATCCACAGGCTCCAAAAAGACAGAAACATTAGTAATCAGCGTTTGGGGGTGAATACTGAGGGGTTCTTCCAATGCGGTATACCTGAGCACCCTGTTTTCCATCCCCAGCCATACCGATCTTCCACTACCAGCGGCTACTGCATTAAGGTTGGGCTCCAGCCCCTTTACCCCGATTCCTTCGTCGTAGTAAATGATATGTCGGGTAAGGGGGTCCAGTAAGTCCACCCCTGAAGGATGAACGATTACGATATTGCCATCCGGTGCCGTGATCAAGCTTGTGATAGCCAGGTCGCGTATCCCTTCCCTAAGGGTCAGGTGGCGAAAGCGAACGCCATCGTATTCAAAGACTCCTTCCCGGGCTGTACTGAACCAAATATGCCCCTGCTTATCTTCGGTAATGGAGTAAACAGCCTGAATGTCGATGCTGTCAATAGTGTTATAGTTATGAAGCTTTCCATCTTCAAGCACACTCAGGCCTTCCCCATCCGTCCCAAACCAAATCCGGCCATGACTGTCCGGAAAAACGGTATAGGTGAAATTGGTCCCCAGTGCAGACTGCTCATCAAACCTGGGGGTGATGACAGGGCGCTCACCGAACGGGGCTTCCTGAAAGCTATTGACCCCGCCCAGGGTAGCCAGCCAAATAGTGGACCTGCTACCCGTGATATCCAAAATACTGCCGTTGGATAAGCCATCTTTTGCAGTCAGATGAAGAGGCTGCCTCGTATCTGAAGTTAATATATACAATCCCTGCCCAAAGGTACCGGCGTAAAACTGCCCACTGGGGCTTTCGTACAGGCTGAGCGTATTTTCGGGCAGAATTTTCTCAAATTGATGCTCGCTAAAGTCATAGCGGAACAACCCCGACTGACACCCCACCCAGAGAGCCCCGTCCCTGGATTCCAGAACAGCCTGAATGTCGGGTAGCTTTTGCAGCACCTGCTCGAATTTCCGGTTGGCTTTCGAAATGCCGCGAAACTGCTGAATGTTCCAAAGGTTTCCTTCTGCATCTTTCAATAAGTCTAGAATACGCCCCTTTTCGAATGAAGGATTTTGTAAGGGCGTTAACAGGCTATCCCTGAAAGTGTAACGCAACAATCCGTCCCCATCCGTGCCAATCCATAATTCCTGATTTTGGTAACTAACCATAGCATTGATTGGTGCATAAGGCCAATATTCGAAAGGGACGCTTACTTCGCCCTTGGCAGCGTTGCATAATGCCAGGCCTCCGCTATGCGTACCTACCCAGAACAGTCCGGGCTGCCCGGCGGGAATAACCGCACGGACAATTTCGTCAGGCATGCCCTCTGCTTTGCCGATGGTGGTAATTTGTTTCTGCTCCGCTCTAACCTTACAACGGCTCAGCCCCCCATCAGTCCCTACCCACCCATCACCTTCAAGGTCCACATGAATGGTGTAAATATCATCTCCTGGCAAGCCATCGTCTGTATTGATATTGTACAGGTGCCTGCCGTTGTGGTAGTATAGCCCTTCGCCGTAGGTTGCTACCCAAATCAACCCGTTTGCCCCTTGTCCGAACCCGGTTATTGGTGCATTTGGCAAGCCTTCTTCAATCTGCCACAGCTGAAACGCTACCTTATCCTGAAAGAATACGCAACCGTCCTCATACCCCACCCAAAGGCGATCGCCAATCTCACCTATTGCAGTTACTTTGTTGTTGCAAATAGAATCCGGCATTAAAAAAGGCTGATAATCCAGCCCGTCAAAGCGGAAAAGCCCTTGCTCCGTTCCTACCCATATATATCGGTTACCAGCCTCGAAAAGGACAGTTGGCTTCACTTCCTGATATTGCTCGGGCATAGGCTGCAGCTCGAATGAAGGCACCTGCGCTTTCAGGAAAGCGGCAGTAGTAAGCAAGGCGAATATCAGGCTGATTTTATACATACCTCAAGGCGTCTTGGGGAGGAAGACTGCCCGGATTTCCACTGCAATCTCTTCGGCAATTTTCTGATGAACGATCTTAGGGATGCTAATGTCATGCTCTGCCAGCAGGACGGTAAAGTCGGCGCGGACTTCGATTTGGCCCTCTCCCACCTGCAGCTCACTGCGGATGATCCGTTCCCGCTTTATGCCATGCACATTGAGCTGTCCTTTGGCTCTTACCGTATAAAGCCCATCTTTTGTGAAGTCAATGTTTTCGATGATCTTACCGGAGAACGTGGCATTGGGGTACTGCTTGCTTTCCATGTAATTCTCATTGAAGTGCACGCGCTGCAGCGGGCTGTTAAATCCCTCGAAGGAAGACATAGGCACTGAAAAGGCAAAGGTGCGCTCCTCCGTGTTGATCAGCCCCTTTAATTCCGTGGAAGATGCTTCGATAAGCTCAAGGGGAGCGTAAGAACGGAAGTATACCGAGCCTTCATTTACTTCGTATAGCTTTGCATCGGGAAGCTGCCCGAAGGTGAGGCCTATCAATGCTATTGTCCAGGTAAAGTTCATGTGCTTTCATTTCAGTAAAAGACGAATAGCTCCAAATTTATTGAATTTTCGGACGGACAACCGTAAAGACCCGGGAAACATTAAAGCCAAAGTGAATACCGCCATTACCCCAGGTTTCAACGGTTTGGGTCACCAGGCCAGGCTCAATCATGGAGGTGGAATTGGTAAAGTGAAGCTGGAAAACATGCCCGCCGGTTTCAATATCAAACCCAACAGAAAGTGCATTCCGGAAGCCCGGAAGCAATTGATCAGGCAGTACGTAGGTGTATTCTGCATTCAGGGCGACCCGTTTTGTAAGTTTAATTCGGCCGGCAGCAGCAATAGCGTATACATCATGCGCCTCTGCCGCTGTTTTGACCAGATTCCGGTGCACCACGGTTGGCGAAACCTGCAGGGAAAAATTCTCACTGAATTTACGCCCTAAAATCAACTGAAAGGTGTAGTACATCCTGGAGCTGAAGTAATTCTCCCGGTCAGGGTTCTGCCATTTCATGGACTGAATGGCGGTTGTAGCCAAAATGGCCGCCGTGACGGGCATCACTTTTTTTCCCTTGCTTTGCCGGAGAAACTTATACTTCACAAAACCGTCAAAGGTCTTCTGATAGCTGCTCCGCCCCAGGCCTACGGTCAGTTGATCGGTTATGCCGTAATCTCCCCCGATACGGATAGAGGCATTGTCCAGCCCAAAAAGCTCATACGCGCCCCGGTTAAGGGTACCAAAGCGGTGGCTGATCTTGATGTCCAGTACACCAGCAGAAGTACTTTCCAGGGAGTGCAGATTGATTACCCGGTTGGTTTTGAAACTGGCATTAGCATATTCTATGGTTTCTTCTTCTTCCCCCAGTAAGGCGAGCAGGTCGTCTTCCTGAGCATAGAGCACTGCCCCTGAGCTAAGCGTGAACAACAATAAAAACAGTGAAAATTTAGACATAATCCGGCAAGATAAAGGAAGCCGGGGAATCCGGGGGGAAGCAGCCCGGCTTCTACGAAGAGATTAAATATTAGTTCTCATAGCCTTGAGGCAGATGCATGTGGTGAATCCAGTCCCCAAAATGCGCTGCTTAGCGGGACAGTGGCTGATAATCAATAGCGACCGTGACTTTTACTTCCTTAGCTATATTGTCTCTGACCACCGCTGGAATTTCAATGTCGTAATCAGCTACAGCGATCGGGAACTCGGAAGCAGCGTAGATAGCATCGCCTTTAACCGTTATTACGCCGGGGGCTTCCACCGTTTGGGTAACACCGTGGATGGTCATGTCTCCTGCCACGATTACCGGGTACTCCCCTTCTTTGGACAGGTTGACCTTCGACCAGTCTTTCACGGCACCTTTGAATGTTGCTTTGGGATAAGTACTGCTTTCCATGTAGTTTTCATTGAAGTGCTCCTGCATCAGGGCTTTTTCAAACTGAAAGGCTTTGATGAGAATGGCAAATTCCATGCGCCCGCTTTCAGTGTCGAGTACGCTCGTGGCTTTACTGTTGTGCGCCTCAATATTCTCGATAGGTGTGCTGGAAAAGAAAGCAACGTTGCCATCGCGGGTAAAGTATTTCTGAGCCTGCAGTGCCGTGCCTGCCATCAAAAGGCAAGCTACAGCAATTGTGATCTTTTTCATGGTAGTATGGTTTATGGTTGTTCAAAAAATAATAGGGACAAGGGCTTAGCCTTTTACAACGCAGCGTACTAGCACCACGTCCATTAGCATTCCGGTGCAGATGCCTTTTACGGTGACTTCTTCACCAGTTTCAAAGGCCGTTCTTTGGTGGTCCGTCAGTTCATCGAGCTGGCAAATGACCCCAAACATATCGTTGCCGCTATTCAGGGTCAGGCTAATGCCGCCTTCTTCATTGGTGGACACCTGCTGCACTTCTCCTTTGACTTCCACCACCTTGTCCAGATAGGTTTCATTGGCAGACAGCTCGTCCTTTTCAAAAGCCTGGAAAAGCTCTGTTGCAGTCATGGTAACGTCCGCATCAGCTTTTTCCATGTTTTGGTGAGGCTTATTGTATTGATAAAATCCAACGGCAGCACCAATAACCGCCAATAACAGGAGGTATTTCAAGTATTTCATGGCAATTGAGTTTTTAGTTATCCGGGGCGCCATCGTTCACCCACTTTTCAATTTTTTCGATGGTGCAATCAACAAGCTGAGGAGCGCCCTGCGGCATAGCTGGGAAGCCACTTTCGTGACGAATGACGCCCAGTAGTTGCCCGTTGTCTGCATAAGTTTTAAGATTGTTGTGCCCTTCCAGTGTGACATTCCCGAAATTTGCGGCTGCGTTATGGCAGTTCATGCAGTTATCCTCAATAATCGGGGCTATAGTCGTAGCATAACCAACATCCAGCGTATCACAACCGGTATTCGGATACAACTCCTCCTCCACATCATAATAGCAGCCCGGCAAAACCGCAAGCAAGGACATTATTGCGGCAAGGGGGATCAGACAGTTTTTCATCGTACATTAATTGTTAGGTGCGCCTGCTGCTACCCAGGATTCAATTTGATCAATCGTACACTGCGGCAACGGCGACTGTGCGCCCAGCGGCATGGGATCGTAACCGGGAGCCCAGCTGATGACCCCAACCAGCAAGCCTTGTTCCGCGACAGCTTTGATTTTTTCGTAGCTGCTCAGGGAAATACCAGCGTTTGGCACATCATCATTGTGGCAACCGAAGCAGTTGGTGTTGATCACCGGTAAAACCTGTACGGCAAAGCTGACCGCAGCTGTATCGCAACCACCGGCTCCGGGATTGCAGGTTTCGTTCTTTGCGCCCTGTAAGATCCATTTGCTGATCAGATTGATCTGCTGGCTCGTCAGCGGATTATTGGGTGGGGGCGGCATGCGTTTATCGGGGTCATCATCAGTAATCACTTCGTATAAATCGCTGCCATCCAAATCAAAGGCCTCGACATCAGCTGTATTGATCACTGATGTATAGGAGGTCAGGATTACACCATCCTGTGCACTGTTATCATCATGACAACCACCGAAGGCACAATTTGAACGCAGGATGGGCAATACATCCAAATCAAAGTATACCACTTCCGGATCGCAAGGCGTCCCCGAAGTATCTACCGGATTGTCTGTAGAGTCGATCGGGTTGGAGATATCAGTGGTATCTACCGGCGTAATCGGATCATCGCCCAATACCGGGTCATGCTTACAGCTGTTGAGGCTGAGGGCAAAAAATACCGCGCCTGCCAAAATGATTATCCAATTGTTGTGCTTTAGTATCATCGGTTAAATTTCTAGTCCAAAGGTAAGCCTATATCGAGGGCAGCGGCAACTATTTTCCGCCGAACCGGAAAAAACCGATGCTGAACCCGGTCAATGTTGTGCGGCAACGGGTTCCTCCGCTACACTGCCGGGGCTCATCATACTCCTTCCGCCTCTGAGCTGTGCAGCGGCATCTATGGCAAATACACCGTTCACAGCGATCTCTTCTCCGGGGGCAAGCCCTTCTTCAATAGTGTAGATATCCCCATGGGCAGGCCCTAAAACGACCGTTCGTGGCCGGAATGCCGGTTGACGAAATGCCGAATCTCTAACATAGACTACAGACCGCTTTCCGGTCCACAGGATTGCCGATCGCGGCAGCAAAACTGAAGCATCATCAGAGCTTGCACCCGATGCAACCGTGCCTTCCACCAGCATATCCGGCTTCAGGCGGTGGCCGGGGTTGGGCAATTCCACCCGCACCTCTACGGTCCGGCTGTCCGGATCCACGACCGGGCTGATAAAGGATATCCTGCCCTCAAAGCGTTCGCCAGGAAAAGCCTCTGTTGTCAATTGAACCTGACTGCCCAGCATTATCGATGACAATTGAGGTTCATACACTTCGAGGACAGCCCACAGCTTATTCAAACTGGCAACGGTATACAAGGTAGTCGGTGCCACCATGTGAGCATTAGCGGTATAATCTCCGGTATGGACAAAATGCTCCAGGACATACCCTTCATAGTCTGCGCTGATCGTCACCGGATGACGGTACTGCCCGGAAGCTACATCAAACTGTTGCAGGACTTCGAGGTCCAGGTTCCAGCTTTTGAGGTTGTTCTTTGCCGCCCGCAGAATGGATTCAGAGTTGGTGTTGTGCACAAAAGCCTCGACTACCGCGATCAGGTCTTTGGAATAAATGGAAGCCACGGGCTCGCCTTTTTTTACATAATCCCCTTCAGCGGTAATGTATAAGGCCTCTATCCGGCCAGGTATCCCTGCGGCCTGCCTGCGGATTTGGCCTGGAGGTATTTTCAGGCGGCCGGATACCGGGATGCCGCCACGGGAAGACTTCGGATCGCCTACAATCTGAGTTTCCACATCAGATAGCAGCAGTTCTGCATCCGACAAGGCGACTAAATCGGGATTGAACTGCGGCAGGAGCCTTTTCTTAATTAGCTTCATGCCGCAAGCCGGGCACTGACCCGGTTCGGGCTGTTCCAAAGAAAGGTGCATGCTACAGGTGTAATAATCAGTGGTTTCTGCCGCACAATTCACGAAAGACTGCCTAGGATGAGGGGTAGCAACAGGCGTATTCTCCTGCCCCAGGTAATACCCCAGGCCCCATGCGATCAAAAAACCGGCGGCGATGCCTAACTTCAGATTGCTGGTCATTGTTTCTTATTTTATTGGAGGATAACCCTGCCCTGATAGACTCTGCGGCTGGATCGCAACTCAACGATATACATGCCGGCAGAAGCCGACAAAGGCGCTTCCACAGCCAAATCCGGTTTTCCTTTTACCTGTCCCTCTGTTAGCAACCGGCCCTGAAGGTCATAAATAAATAGCTGAAGATCTTGCTGGTAATCAGCAGGATGTATGCCGGACACCGTCCAATCAGGCTGCCCCATAGGTGCCGGATTGGGTGCAATCGTAACTTTGTAATTGACCTGTTCGGTGGCTGCACTCCCGGTAGTCCCCACGAAAACACTTTCACACAAGGCTTTATTGCAGCCCGTTATCGTATCCTGCACCAGTAAGCAGATCGTATAAGTACCTGAAGAGGAATAGGTGTGTGCCGGATTTTGCTGATGCGAAGTCATGCCATCGCCAAATCCCCAGAGCCATTGATTGGGCATCCCTGATGTCAGGTCAACAAACTGTACCGATAATGGATTGTCCGGATTAACCGTGTAGGTAAAGCCAGGGGCAAACAACAGGCAGGGATCCGTAAGGTCAATTTCCTGGCATAGTTCACCACTACACCCATCGGCTAACACTTCAAGGCAAATAGTGTAGGTTCCCAGGTTATCGTAAGTGTAGGTGATACTGTCCTGACCGGAAATAGTAGTCCCGTTGCCAAGGTTCCAGGACCAGTCCTGCACCGGCGCAGTACTTTGCGTGGCATCCACCAATGTAACAGACAACCCATTGGAAAACAAGGCAAAATCAATATTGCAAAGCGTGCTGTTTACTTCAACCTCCGAACAGTGCATGTCCACGCAACCGGTACTGTTGTCCATTACCGTCAGGCAAACCGTATAGGTGGCTGCTATTGGAAAAACATGCACCGGGTTTTGCGCGGTACTATTTGTTCCGTCCCCAAATGACCAGGACCAGGAAGTGACATTGAGCTCCGTCTCGTCGGTAAAGGCTACCTCAAGGCTGTTGTTGGTTGGTGCGGCACTAAAACCAGCAGTATAAACCAGGCAAGGGTCCGAACAATCCGGCATCTCCACTTCTGTAGTGAACTGACATTCCGCCTCCAATGCATCCCGTACCTGCACCTCGTGAATCTGTCCGTCAGCAGGTATAGCAATGCCTGCCATTTGGCTGCCCCCTGCCGCGTAAGGGTAAGGGCTGCCGGCTGTCAGCATACCATCGATCAGGACATCAAAGCCTTCGGCCCCTGTATTAGAAGACTGGAAATGCACCTTTGCGTTGAGCATCCCATCTGCACAGGGCTCCACAGCCGTGATCAAGCCAGCCATACCAATACCGCCCGGCCCACCGTGCGGTATGCAATAATAGGGGTGCGACCCTGCAGTGGTAATGGTCACTTCAAAAACGGCTCCTTCGCCCAACAGGCCGGAGTTCCAGCTATCAGGTCCGGCAGTGGCATCGCTTGTAGCGGTGTGAGGAACGACCCCCGTCCAGACAAACCGGACTACATCACCAACTGCCACTTCCAGCTCTGCCGGCAGAAAATCAAAATCCCGCACCTCCACCACATGAACGACCGCAGGGCCTACCCCCAGGCTATCCAAGCTTAACAGACACCCCTGACTGCAATCCGGTGTTACTACAGTTACAGTATCGGCGCATGCAGTACTATCTGCATCTGCAACAATGATTTCATGCGGAAGCCCGTCACCTTCTAAAGTAAGCATTGCAGGCAGATCGTTGTAACTGAATGGCGATCCGGTTTGGAGTATGCCATCAACAAAAAGGTTGTAGCCGGTATTCCCCGTGTGCATAACAGAAAGGTCCAGATCAAAGCCGACCATTCCATCTTCACAGCCGCTAATTTGATCAAGCACCAGGCTAAGACCACAAAATACCGGCTCGTCTGTATCACACATTGGGGTGGTGAAAGTCAGGGTATCTGCACACTCCACGGCGTTGGCATCCTGCACAATAAGTTCATGGGATTCCCCATCGCCAGGCAGATAAACAGCACTGCCCGAGCCGTTAATTATAGTCCAAAAAATACCATCCAGGCTCACCTCAAAGGGGCCCTCTGCATTGGTATCAGAAAAGTATATCGTTGTCAGGATACTATCCCCCTCACATGGTGCCGATGCGGTGAGCACTCCCGCCATACCAATACCACCCGGCCCACCGTGGGGCGTACAATAATAAGGATGGCTGCCGGGCTCATTCAGGACCACATCAAAGAGGGCACCCTGCCCCAACAATCCGCTGTCCCAGCTATCCGGGTCATTTGCAGCATCTGAAGTGGTGGTATGTGGGATACTCCCCGTCCAGACAAACCGTACCGTATCACCAGTATACACATCCAGTTGAGCGGGCAAAAACTCAAAATCCTCCACCAGCACCTCATGAAGAGCCGGGCTTGGAAATTCGACGTTCAGGCTATCTAGGCTGCAAGGCGCACTGCAGTCCGGCACCATAACTGAGGTGGTCGCTGCACAGAATCCAACCTCCAAATCCTGCACCGTGATAAAATGCTGCTGACCGTCTCCCGGAAGGTTGACAAATACCATGTTGGTTCCCATCGGGTTAGCGTAGGAGAAGGGGGCCCCTTCATTTAATTGACCGTCAATAAACAGGTTGTAGCCTTGAGCACTGCCATTGGTGACGTCAAACATTACGGCCACCTGAACGCTGTCTTCCATGCAATCCGGATCCGCAACGATCATGCCTGCCATGCCAATCCCTCCCGGTCCGCCGTGCGGAATACAGTAATAAGGATGTTCGCCCGGCTCCTGAATATTGACTTCAAAGGAGTCCCCTTGCTCAAGCAATCCGCTGTCCCAGCTATCCGGCCCGTTGCTGGCATCAGAAGTAGTAGTATGGGGGATTGCACCCGTCCAGTTAAACCGTATGGTCTCTCCTACCCTAACAGAAGTAAGTGCCGGAAAGAAATCAAAGTCTCTAACTTCAATGATATGGGCAATGCCTGAACCAACGTTGGCCTCCAAATTCAAAATTGCACAGGGCACCTCACAAAGCGGGGCTGTAAAAGTGGTACTCGCAGCGCAAAAGCCGACCTCCAGGTCCTGAACAGTCAGGGTATGCAACAAGCTGTCACCAGGAATAGTAATTGAGGTCGTATTGAATCCCATCGGGTCATCATAGGCAATAGGACCGGCTACCAAATTCCCGTCTACAAATACCTGATAGCCAAGCGCACTGCCGTTAGTGGTTTCAAAACTGACCCCAAGGGTGCCCTGACCAGCGTTGCAAGGGTCCTCAATATGAATGGTTCCAGCCATACCGATTCCTCCCGGCCCACCATGCGGAATGCAGTAGTAGGGGTAACTTCCTTCTTCATTCAAAACCAGCTGATAAGTGGCCCCTTGTCCCAGCAATCCGCTGTCCCAGCTATCCGGGCCACTCGTGGCATCCGAGGTGGTGGTGTGAGGAATGCTGCCAGTCCAGACGAACGTAATCGTATCTCCGGGCGCTACAGTCAAAACAGCAGGTTGAAATTCAAAATCTTCCACCAAAATCTGATGATTGGCTGCGCCGCTGCTATTGACGGACAGTTGCTGTATTTCACAAATTGCGCCACACTGGGGCACCTCCAAAGTAGTGGTTGCCGAACAGTCAAGGCTATCTGAATCCACCACCTCAAAATTACGCATCATTCCATTACCTGCAAGCAGGATAGACAGCTGTGTGACGCCCCCTTGTGCATAGCTGAACGGGCTGTCAGGATGAGTAATACCATCAACCAGTAATTGAAAACTATTTCCCGTAGTCCCGGTGTGACCAATGGTCATGTCTACGGATACCTGATTGCTGGCATCGCAATCTTCGGTCACCTCGGCTGCCAGAGTAAGTCCGCAGGGCTCAGTGGTATTGCATTCGGGAGCTGTGAAAGTGAATGTTGCTTCACATCCGGCAGATTGTTCATCCTGAACGAGCAAGGTGTGCTCCAAACCATCACCCGGCACAGCTACTTGTACAGATTGGGCTGAGCCAGATACGTAAGGGAATGGACCTGCCGGAAGCGCTGTGTCGTCCAGCAAAACATTGTAAACATTACCCCCTCCCATGATAATGAAAGTCGCCAGCAGATTGACCTGCCCCTCATTGCAGGGCGGCTCTACGGTAATGTTACCTGCCATTCCAATGCCTCCCGGTGCCCCGTGGGGGACGCAATAATATGGATGCTCGCCTAAAGTCTCCAGAACAACGTCATAAACAGCGCCCTGCCCCAATAATCCGCTGTCCCAGCTGTCCGACCCGGATGTGGCATCTGAAGTCGTGGTATGCGGAATAGCCCCTGTCCACAGGAAGCGAATAGTATCTCCGGGAGCAACGGTCACCTGCTGAGGAGTAAACTCAAAGTCTTGCACTTCAACAGTGTGAACTACCGGGTTGCCAGAAGTATTGAGTATTAAATCATTAATTTCACAGGGGATGGTGCAGTCGGTCGTCGTCAGGCTGGCCGCTGCCATACAGGCGCCGTCTTCCAGGTCCGTAATCTGGATATCATGAGGCTGCCCGTCGCCGGCTATTGGTATTTGTACTGTAGTTGTGCCACTCCCGCTGTAGCTGAACGTGCCTGCGCTGGCGCCGTCTACCTGCACCTCAAAGCCCAGGGCGCTGCCCCCTGCGTCTGATACCGTCAGCGTGGCGGTGATATCCCCATTGTTACAGCCGCCCGTCTCTTCCGCCGAGAGGCTCAGCTGGCAGGTTGGCGCATTGCAGTCCGGTGTGGTCAATGTGGTGGAGGCGCTGCAGCTGTTGTCGGCTACATCCCGCACCGTTATCGTATGCGTGCCGCCGTCGCCGGGCACTGGCACCGAGGTACTGTTCTGCCCGCTGCCATCGTAGGCGAAGGTGCCCGCCAGGGCCCCGTCCACCAGCACCTCATAGCCGTCCACGCCCGTGCCGCTGGCGCTGAAGCTCAGGTTCGCCTGCACCTGCCCGTTCGTGCAGTCCGCCTGCACCGTGATGGTGCCCGCCATGCCCTGCCCGCCGGGGCCGCCGTGCGGGATACAGTAATACGAGTGCACTCCGGCGCTCAGTGCCGGCGACTGGTATACGGCGCCCTGCCCCAGCAAGCCGCTGTCCCAGCTGTCCGGGCCGGACGTGGCATCTGAGGTCGCTGTATGGGCCACCGAGCCGGTCCATACCCATTCCACGATGTCCCCCGCAGCAATGGTGATACTCTGCGGGCTGAAGGCAAAGTCTTCCACGTTGACCGTGTGCACGGCGCTGCCGCCGGTGCTGGCCGTCAGGTTGGTTATAGCACAAGGGATGGTGCAGTCGGTTGTCGTCACACTTGTGTTTCCTGAACATGCTGAGTCAGCTACATCCTGAACCACAATTGTATGACTGGCTCCATCGCCAGGAACATCTACGATTAATGTTGTGATTCCACCAGTACCATAGGTAAAAGGCCCATTCGGCGCAGCAACGCCATCTATCAGCGCCTCAAAGCCATTAGCACCAGGATTGATCGCATTGACGGTGAGTTCGTATGGTATCTGGTTGCCTGTAGTGCACCCGCCGTTCTGCTGTGCAGTGACCGATAGAGAACATGCCGGCGCTGCTCCACAGTTTGGTGCAAGGAAATTCCGGGAAATGGTACAGGAAGGATCCGCGACATCCTGTATTTCCACCACATGCTGTACCCCATCGCCCGGGAGGCTGATTGTTTGAGACTGGGCACCGGTACCTGAATAAGTAAACGGGCTGCCGGCTACCGGCACTCCGTCGACTAAAAGTTGATATCCCTGGGGGTCTGCGACTGAGGTGCTAAATCCTACGGAGATCGTAAACTGTCCATCGGGCGGGCAGTTGCCAATAATTGTTCCTGCCATTCCCTGCCCGTTGGGCCCACCGTGGGGCAGGCAGTAGTATCCGTGTACACCAGGGTTTGTAATATTCACATCATAGGTTGACCCAAATCCAATTACACCGGAATTCCAGCTGTCCGGACCAGTTGTTGCATCTGAAGTCGTAGAGTGCCCGTCACCGACCCATTCAAACCGGACTACATCGCCGATGACAATGGTGACATTTTGGGGCGCAAAGAAGTTGTCGCCCACATCAACCGTATGCGTTGTCCCGCCAACCAAAGTCGTGCTCATACTTGACAAAAAGCAATCAGACGTACAGTCCGGTACCGTAAACTCATACGTAGCAGCACAGGTGCCTACGTTTTCGGATTGTACCGTTACCACGTGTGTAAGCCCATCTCCCGCGACCGTAGCATTTACAGCTACAGGAGCATTATCATCAATATCAAACGGGCTTCCGGGCAGCAGCACCCCATCGACAGAAATGTTGATTTCTCTTGCCGCATCATAGGGATCAGATACATTGATGGTAAGCGGTATTTCGTTATTCGCATTGCAATCGCCCACGCTTACCGATAGCTGCAGCACACAAGTTTCAATCTCAATACACAATTGATCGGTACAGCCGCTGCTCGTCTGTATCGTAAGGCAAACATCGTAATTATCAGGATCAGGAAAAGTGTGGGTCGGGTTTTGCTGAGTGGAACCTGAGCCATCGCCAAAGTCCCAGTCCCAGGCTATAATTGGATCCCCATTTGGAGCAGAAGACTGATCAATGAAATCAATCGTTAAGTCGGTAGGGCCAAAGGTGAAGTCGGCCATGCAATTTTGCGCAAAGCCGATTGAGGTAGTAATTAAGAACAGGAGTAGGGTGATCTGGGCATTCATGTTTAATGTATCTGGATTATAGTTCGGATTTAGGCTCTAACCTAATTGAAATCAGGTACATTTGCGTGCCAGACTACCCTGAACGGGAAAAAATGCCCACTGAACGGGAAGACGCCCGGGGTTGTTCCTTTTAAGCAAGCCTGGTGCAAAAGCCTGAAGAACATACGAAAATATGCAAAACCGCACCGCTCAGCGTATAGCACTCTATGTTGGCATGTGCCTGATGGCGCTCAAATTCCTCGCCTGGTGGATCACCAACTCCAATGCGATTTTAACCGATGCACTGGAGAGCATCATTAATGTGGTAGCCGCCAGTTTTGGGTTATACAGTATCTGGCTTTCCGCTATGCCACGGGATGAGAACCATCCCTACGGACACGGAAAAATTGAATTTATTTCTGCCGGCTTTGAAGGTGCCCTAATCCTTTTTGCCGGGCTAAGTATCATGGGTAAAGCCGGGTACAACCTGGTTTATCCACAACCAATTGGGCAACTGGACCTGGGCTTGATTCTGACTGCCGTTGCAGGAGCGATTAACTATGGCCTGGGTTATTATCTGCAACGACTTGGGCGCAAACAGCATTCACTTATCCTCACCGCAAGCGGGGCACACCTGAAATCAGATGCTTATTCCTCGGTAGGGTTGGTAGTTGGGTTGGGGTTAGTTATACTGACAGACCTGCCCCTGCTGGATAACATAATTGCTATTTTCTTTGGAGGTGTCATACTCTTTACGGGCTTCAAACTGGTGCGTACCTCCATAGCAGGTATAATGGACGAGGCTGACGATCAACTGATTCGGGAAATGGTGCAGGCATTGCAGGCCGAACGCCGCCGGCAGTGGATCGATGTGCACAACTTCAGGGTCATTAAATATGGAGCCACCCTGCATATCGACTGCCATATGACGCTGCCCTGGTACTTTACCACCCGGCAGAACTTCCAGGAAGTTAAAGCCTTTGAGCGACTGATGATGGCGCATACGGAGCGCCCGGTGGAGCTTTTTGTCCACATCGACCCCTGTGATCCTCCTGAAAATTGCCGGTTATGCCCTGTCGAAGACTGCCCGGAACGGAAGGCCCCTCAGGAAGAGCGGCTAGATTGGACCCTGGATAACATCAAGGAAAACCAAAAGCACCGAATTTAAATTATCTTAGCAGCAAAAATCTCCACTTGCGACTGACCTCCTTCAAGCTGACGCAATTTAAAAACTATGATTTCCAGTCCGTGGCCTGTGATGCGCCTCTGGTTTGCTTCATTGGTGCCAACGGCATGGGCAAGACCAACCTGCTTGATGCCATCTATTACCTTTGCATGGGCAAGAGTTACTTCAATGCGCCGGACAGCCTGATTGCCAATCACGACAGCGACTTTTTCCGCCTGGAAGGGCAGTTTGAGGTCAATGGCACACCGGAGCATATCGTAGCGAAAGTCATCCCACGCAAGAAAAAAGAGCTCGAACGCAACCGCATCCCCTACCCTCGCCTCTCAGAGCACGTGGGCTTACTCCCTGTGGTCATGATCGCCCCTGATGATACCTACCTCGTC
Source organism: uncultured Phaeodactylibacter sp. (assembly GCA_913057245.1). Taxonomy (GTDB): domain Bacteria; phylum Bacteroidota; class Bacteroidia; order Chitinophagales; family Saprospiraceae; genus Phaeodactylibacter. The sequence goes on along the minus strand of CAJXNH010000003.1, from coordinate 16,398 downwards.
AGTGAAGGTAGTGAGGCTCGACGCAGTTTCCTGGATAATACCCTTTCACAGATTGACCAGGGCTATCTGGGCCAACTGATTCTTTACAATAAGCTCTTGCAACAGCGCAATGCCCTGCTCAAGCAATTTGGCGAAAGCCGAACCTACAATGCAGCGATGATAGAGGTGTACAATCAGCAAATGCTGGAGCCGGCCCGCTTCCTGCATGATGCCCGGGCCCGGTTTATGGCGCAATTCCGCCCCATACTGCAGGAATCGTACACTCAGATATCCGGTGCAGCGGAAACGGTAGACTGTACCTATCGTTCCAAGCTTTCTGATACCCCATTCGAGGCACTGCTGAATGAAACTGCTGAAAAAGACCGCCTGCTGCAACGCACCACAGCTGGGCCCCACCGCGATGACCTGATTTTTACTATTGCTGGTTATCCCCTTAAGCGGTTTGCCTCACAGGGGCAGCTAAAGTCTTTTGTTTTATCCGTCAAACTGGGGCAGTATCAGGTGCTGGGGCAAAAGAAAAAAACAGCGCCAATTCTCCTTCTCGATGATATTTTCGATAAATTGGACCGGCAACGGGTGCAGCATTTGCTGCACTTGCTGCAATCGCAGACTTTTGGGCAAGTCTTTATCACAGATACGGAGCAGGACAGGCTCGCAGGTATTATTCAACAAACGGGGCAGAACTTCCTGGTCTATGAAATCCAGGATGGGACCGCCAGCCAAACACACCCCTGATGGACAACCGCGGCAACAATCAGACGACTTTAAAGGAAGCCCTAAAAGCCATGCTGGAGCACTACAAGCTCAAGGGCAAGCTCAACCAAAGCCGCATCCGGCATCAATGGGAAGAAATGATGGGCCCCTCTATTGCCAATTACACCAAAGACATCAAGCTTTACAAAGGCAAACTGTTTATTATTATTGATTCGGCACCGCTGCGGCAGGAATTGTCCTATGGGAAAGAAAAAATCAAGCGGCTGCTGAATGAGCAGCTTGGAGAAGAAGCAATTCAGGAAGTCATTATCCGTTAATCGCTATGGCTACAAATACAAAACCGCCCGGTGAAACTTAATTCATCGGGCGGTTTTGATTTATGGCTCAATTAACGCCATGCTTTACGGGCGTACAGAGTTGTCATCTCCTTTGCCTTTTTTAGTATTGGAAGCGCCTCCGCTATTGCGGCTTACACCTTTCTTTTTGCCTTTGGTCTGTTCGGCCAGCTTTACTGCTTCGTAAGCGTTGACGATACCACCAGTAACGCTTAGGGTGGAGAAGGAAACCATGTCTTCTTTAGAGCCTGGCTTTTTCACCTTCGTCCGGTCTTTCACGGCTGACTGCATGAGGATACTCTTCACCTGCTCTGCGGTCAGGTCCGGATAGTAGGAACGAAGCATCGCAGCAACACCTGCTACTACCGGAGCCGCCATACTTGTACCCTGCAGGTCCTCGTAGCCGTTATCTGGCGTGGTAGAATAAATCGACATACCTGGTGCGAAAAGATCCACATACTCGGGACTGTAATTAGAGAAAGGAGCAGCGAGTGTTTCTCCCGTCTTCCAGTTGAGGGCCCCCACTTCAATCCAGTTGTCTGCGTACTTTGAACCGAAAAGGTTCAGGAAGCCACGCTTCTCATAACGGTCCGTGGGGAAGTTGTTTAAGTTGGTCACTTCCTTCCCATCGTTTCCGGCTGCATGAACGAGCAGCACATCATTCTTGAGGGCATAGCGTACCGCCTCATCTACGACGTCCTTGCGTGGAGAAGCGCCCTTACCAAAGCTCATATTGATTACTGAAGCACCGTTATCAACCGCATACACAATTGCCGCGGCAACATCTTTATCGCGCTCGTCCCCGTCAGGTACGGTGCGGATAGACATAATTTTGACATTATTGGAAACGCCTTTCATTCCCAGATCGTTATCTCGTTCTGCTGCAATAATACCTGCCACATGAGTACCATGTAGCGCATCCGGGCCACGGACATCACCGTTGCCGTAATCACGGTCGTAAGGGTCGTCGTAGTTATCGTTGATCAACGGGCGGGGGTTGAAGTCCGGGTTATAGTGGTACTCGTACTGGCCCTGCAGGTACTCTGCGTAACCGTTCAGGTCCTTTTTGATTTCCTCAAAAGTCTGTCCCTGCGCCATAAGTGACTTGGCAATTTGCACGGCATAGCCCACCATTGGGTCAGAGGTATCAAGCCCATCCAGGTCTTCAGCAGAAATCTCTTTCTTACCAACTTCCTTTTCGAGTTTCTCCAAAGCTTCAGCAATGGCAGCGTAAGTTCCGGCATTCTCTTCCAGGCTCTTCTGCTTGTCCTCTACAACTTTCTTGTACTCCTCATACTTGGCAAAAAGCGCCTTTTCTTTTTTGGAAAGATCATCGGCATCTTTACCCTCAAACATCTCTCCATATTTTTTGTACAGACGGGTTACTTCCAGGTTGTCGTGCTCAATGTTTTCGCCGCTCTTGTTGCCCAGGAAATTCCAGCCGTGGATGTCGTCCACGTATCCGTTATTGTCGTCATCTTTTCCGTTGCCGGGAATCTCATCAACATTTACCCACATTACATCATCAAGGTCTTCGTGCTCGTAGTCCACACCGGAGTCAATCACTGCCACAACGACCTCCTGTCCTTTTTTGCCTTTGAGCAATTCCTGGTAAGCCTTTTCAGTGCTTACACCAGGTACACCTTCGGATGGGTCCAGGTTAAACCAGTTTTCCGGCGCTTTGTCCTGCGCTGTAAGGGCTACAGCACCCATCAAAAACAGGTAGAGCCCGATCCATTTCTTGTTCAACATCTATTCGCTAGTTTAATAATTTTAATTAATCAGCCTGTAGCTGCAAAAGTAGCAATGCCCACCTGCAAAACAGGGTAAAAAGTTGCCAATTTAGCGGCTGGCCAATAATTCTGCAAAGGTAGGATTTCTGGTGGATTTCTCCTTTTCTAAACGGACTAAAGCCCGAAATGACTGAATACGCCTCCTGATTTTTCGGATTTTAACCCGGCTTTAACCAAAAAGCAGTATTTTTCGCCGCTGTATGAAGTGGATAAACCTGTATTTCCGGTTAGTGCTGCGATATCTGCAGTATTTTTTCAGCGCACGTACCCGCTACGACCTGCACGCACCATTTGCCTATGAGCTGGCAGAAATGGTCCTCGAAGATACGCGCTATTTCTATGCTTTCCGGGATATTGAATTACTCCGCCGGGGGCTGTTAAAAAATCAGGATTCGGTTCAAATCCAGGACCATGGGGCAGGTTCTTTGGTGAGTGCTAATACTGTACGGCAGGTCAGAAGCCTTGCCCGCTACAGTGCCATCAGCCCGGGCTCCGGTGCACTGTTGTTCAGGCTGGTACAGTATACAAAACCCCAAAAAATGCTTGAACTGGGCACCTCACTCGGTTTATCCGCGGCCTATCAATCATTGGCAGCCCGCAATGCTGAGATGATCAGTATAGAAGGATGCCCACAAACCGCCGCCCTGGCCCGCCAAAATCTGGCCAAACTGGACATCCAGAATATAACGCTTTTTGTTGGTACGTTTGAGCAGCAACTGCCCCGCGCTCTTCAACAACTTAAACGAGTAGATTACCTTTTTGTCGATGGCGATCACCGGGAGGGAGCAAGCCTGGCCTACTTTGACACTTGCCTGCCTTATCTGCATGAGCATAGCGTGGTCGTTATGGCTGACATCCACTGGTCCAATGAAATGGAATCCGCCTGGCAAACCCTGCAACAGCACGAGCGGGTCCGCCTTTCAGTAGACTTATTTCATTTCGGGCTTTTGTTCTTTCGGCCTGAAATCAAGGTTAAATCCAGCCTCGCACTGATTAAGGCCCGGTATAAACCCTGGCGCATGGGCTTCTTCCCGTCATCTGATCAGGCGCACACTGCCTGAGTATTCCTTGACTAAGCCATCTAAAAACACGACTCTTGCCACATAAGTATACTGCCCTGCAGGCATGGGTTTTCCATTTTTGGTACCATCCCAGCCATCGCGGGAAGTTTGGGGCAGGTAATCCTGATTTTCATAAACCAGGCCGCCCCACCTGTCAAAAATTTCCAGGCTGGCAACAGACTGTACATTAGGGGTACTAATGAAGGGCCGGAAAGTATCGTTGCGCCCATCAGCATTGGGAGAAAAGGCAGTGGGCAGGTAAACCCTGCGCACGTCTTCGAAGGCAATGCTTATAGAATCGAAAGCGGAGCAACCACCTGCCTGCTGCACTTCATAAAGTACTGTTACTGCACTCAACGGAAAAAACTCAATGGACTGGCAGTCGGGATCCTGGCAATCGTAGTCAACAGGGAGGCTCCATAATGCATTGTCTACCGATTGATTGACCTGAGCCTGCACAACAGCAGCTTCCCCCAGGTTTACACTTTGCGGCCCAAACAAGTCTACCTGCAGCGGCAAAGGGCTGAGAATAGCGACTGTATCTTCCAATGTACACCCAAAGCGGTCCGTAATGCGCACCGGGTACTCGCCGGGAGATAACCCCGAGAAGCTACCACCGGGACCGGGTGCAGCGCCCTGCCCAACCAGTTCAATGGACACCGGGAAGAAAGCATTTTCTACTTCTTTCACCGTAACCACACCGTCATCTGTATCCGCACAGGATGTCGTATCGCCTGTAATCATAGCCGATATCAGAGGGTCAGGCACTATTTCCAGATTTAGGGTCACGATGCTGTCACAACCAATCGAGGACTGCAGGGAGTCTGTATAGGTCCCCGTTTCGGTGAGCATTTCCTGACCAAAGGCATAAGTCCTGCCCTGGCAAAGGGTATCTGCGATGGTAAAAAATTTGGGCTGAACATACACCACCTTAATATTGGAAATAATTCTGCACCTGGAATTCTCCAGATTACCTGGAGAGTTGGCGACCAAAAAACGGTAGTAGTAATAGCCGCCTGACAACTCCGTATGCATGATGGTCTCCGTATTGCCGCCGGGCACGTCCTCCCAGGTTTGGCCCTCATCGTAACTGATTTGCCATTTGACTGCCGGGTTATCGTACTGATCGCCCGCTACGGTTGCATTTAGCGGAATAGGGCTTCCGTCTTCGCAGATGTTTTCGATCTCTTCCGGCAGGATGAAGGCTTCAGGGCCGCAGGGGCGGAATGCGATATTGTCCAGGGCCAGGTCGTTTCCAATACCACCGGGGGCATTATTTCGAAGGGTTAGCGTGACCGCTGTTTGTCCCGGCTCTGTAGTAAAGGTAAAGCCGTAGGTCTCCCAGGTTTCGTTTTGGGGCAGTGCACCTGTGGTGTACCGAACCTCACCGTCAATCAGGAATGACACATTCGGCCGGATGTGATCCGTAACGGGCGACCGGATCAAATTGATAACATCTGCGGAAAATTCATACAACGTATTTTCGCAGAGCCCGTCCACTTCTTGCTCGTAGAATACGCCTTCGTCAAAGCTCGCATTGACCACCATCATGTAACCATTGGGGTCAGGGCTGTTGTCCGTAATACCCAGCCAGGTGCCCCAAAGCCCGTTCCAGAGCGCTGTGTTATTGGTGATGGTGTAAAAGCCATCATTGGGAGGGGGGGATGTTGAGTACAGATAACCGGGAGCGATACCAGGATCAACGGGCAGGAAGTTAGCCGTTCCACTACCGAAGTCGCCGGCCTGAAAAATATTCTCGCCAAAGTTGCCCTCGCAGGTATCCTGGGCACTGAGCCGGAATATGCAGCTCAACATCATTAAGTACAACAGCAATTGGCGGCGGGCGCTCATAGGTTCCGGTTTTAATTTCAGTGACTGAAGATAACGCATTTGATTAAAAATTAGCCAATCTCAACCCGGAGAACAGCGGGCACGCGACGGAAAATATCTCTATATTCGCCCAAAATGAAAGGATTATGATCGTAATAACCGGCGCAGCGGGCTTTATCGGTAGTTGCCTGGCGCGCCATCTCAACGACCTCAGCTATAACGACCTGGTTTTGGTGGATGATTTCAGCCGGGCAGATAAAAACCGGAACCTTGAAGGGAAGACATGGGCCGAAAAAATCCACCGCAATGACTTTCCGGGCTGGCTCTGGGAAAAATACTATTTTGTGGATGCCATTTTCCACATCGGTGCCCGTACGGACACGACCGAGCAGAATTGGGACATTTTTCAGGAACTCAACCTGGACTATACCAAGACCCTGTGGGAGCTCTGCGCACAGCACCAAATCCCATTCATCTACGCTTCAAGCGCAGCTACTTATGGTTTGGGCGAGCAGGGCTATGACGACCGCCATGATGTAGTCCAGAGCCTAAAGCCACTCAATCCATACGGCGATTCCAAAAATGAATTCGATAAATGGGCCTTGCAAGAAGAGACACAACCGCCACACTGGTACGGGCTGAAATTCTTCAACGTCTATGGCCCCAATGAATACCACAAGAGCCGAATGGCGTCCGTTATCTTCCACACCAGCCGCCAAATCAAGTCTACCGGGCAGATGAAACTATTCCGCTCGCACCGGGCTGACTATGAGGATGGGCAGCAGCAGCGCGACTTTATTTACGTGAAAGATGTGCTAAAGGTCATGTACTGGCTCTACGACCGTAAGCCGGAAAGCGGCCTATACAACCTGGGCACCGGACAAGCCCGGTCGTTCTGGGACTTAGCCGTCAACACTTTCAAGGCACTGGGGCTGGAGCCCAAAATCAGCTTTATTGATACACCCGGGGATATTCGGGACACTTATCAGTACTTCACCGAGGCCAACATGGCAAAGCTTCGGCAGGCAGGCTACAAGGAAGATTTCCACACCCTCGAAGCAGGTATCGAGGATTACGTCAGGGAATACTTATCGGAAGAAAAAATTTACTGATTATCTGGACCTGGGGATGTTGTTGAGCCCTGCATAATAAATAAGGTGCCAGCCATCCTCCAAACGGGAGAAACGCCGCTCAATCTGAAGGTTGTACTCCGGCTGCACCAGTTTTTCGATGATTAGGTCTTTGCTCACCGGAATTAGTTCCCGCTTGAAATTAGAGCTTTCCAAGTTCAGGGGGCGTTGCAGGGTCCACGTCTCTGGCGTCCAGCGGTAAAGCCCGGAGGCAATGAGCGTGCTATCCGCTTCTCTGGGCAAACCGGGCAAAGGGAAAAGTATACGGTCCATCTGAAAAGCAGAATCCTGGTGGAAGCGGTCGTAAAACTCCGCAAATTCCTGATAGGGCTGCGACCGCCCATTTGTTTCTGTTGAGGTATCGGCAGCTTGATCGTTGCTGCAGGAAAAAATGCCTGTTGCCAGCAGGGCAAAAAGGAGGAATCGGTTCATAAGCCACATCTGGTTTAAAAGAAGAACGAAGGTAGCCAAATTCTCATTTTGTTGAAGGAGGATGTTTTCCTTCATCCGTCAGGCAGCTTAGCACCGCTTGAGCCAGTGCCCGCTCATTCGGGGCTGAAGCCAGGACAGGTTCTTTTCCGAAACCACGGCAGGCGGATGCAGTTGGGGCACCAATTGCAACGAGTTCCTGCCCCGGCAGCGTCTTATACCGGCTCAGGTAGGTTTTTGCATTGAGGGGACTGGTAAAAACCAGGACCTCAGATCGGCGAAGCGGAAAGTCTGAAGCCGGCTGATTGTCATAAACAATGAGATCTATACTTTTGAGAGCTGAACCAAGCCGGTTTTGCACCGACTGCCGGGAATAACGTGCCCGAGGGAAGAGGACCCGCTGCCCGCTTGCCACCTTCACAAATGCTTCAGCCACAGCATCAGGCTCCCCCGTACCCGTGAAGGCTACTTCATACCCTAAACTTGCGGCTACCTGAGCGGTAGAGGGGCCAATGCAGGCTAAGCGCACCTGTACAGGCAAGGGGTAAGGCAAATTGCCCAGAAAAAAACGGACCGCACGGGAGCTGTAGAAGAACACCCACTCTGCATCCGGCACCTCAGTAAACAATACTGGTTCGAAGTGGATCAAAGACTGTTCCTCTACGACCACACCATGTGCTTCCAGGATTTGCCGAAAGGCACTCTGAACCTGAAGGTCACGGGAGATGTAGGCGGATCTGCATTGTAGCTTCATGCCCGCAAAAATAGCCAAAGCTTACCGAACCCGCCAGCGGTCGGTCGAAATGACGGCCTCAGGATAGTCTGCTCCAATTTGCAAGTGGAGTTGGTCCTGCTCATCCGAAGAAAGCAAATCCGGCTGATGTATCATTTCTGAAGGGACGCCCGCCAGCTGAGGAAGCCACTTTTTGACATACGTCCCCTTTGGGTCGTATTTCATAGCCTGAGAGATAATGTTGTAGTGCTTATCCTCCCGTGGATCTGCACTGACCCCTGCGGCGTAATTCCAGTTCATCCAGTTGCTGGTCACATCGTAGTCGATGAGGACCGACTCGAAGTACTCTGCCCCCATTTGCCAGTTGACCATCAGGTCTTTGACCAGAAAGCTCGATACATTTTTACGTCCCCGGTTGGACATATAACCTGTAGTAGCAATTTGGACCATATTGGCATCAATGAAGGGTACACCAGTTGCTCCGTCGATCCAGCGTTGCAGCAGTCTGGCATCATCCCGCCAGCGCGGGTCTGCCTCACCGCTCACCCCTCCTTTATCAAATACTTTAAAACCATGCTTCTTCACCATCAGGCGGAGGAAGTCGCGCATTAGCAGGCTGTGAAATAAGCCCTGTACAGACTCCGATGCGCCCCGTTGTTCATCAAAGGCCTTGAGGTGATGATAAACCATTTTAGGGGAAAGACACCCCTGCGCCAGCCAGGCGGAAAAGCGGGAGGAAGCCCCTACTCCACCTACACCACAATGACCACGGGCGTATTCCTGGACGGCTTCCTGTTCCCAAATATACTGATGCAGGTACTCCAGCCCTGCGGCTTCTCCGCCTTTCCAAACAAAACCCTCGCGTTCATCAGGGGCGAAGGAAACATGTCCAAGATCCGCCAGGGCTGGAATTTCACCTTCGTCCAGCTTCACCATAATAGGCGCCATCTCCTCCGGGGCAGGCAGTGGCTCCCGTATGGGCACATAGCGCTCCACTTCCTTCCTGAACTGAGAAAAGCTATCGGGTGTATGGGTAATCGGGAATGGCAGGTCTGCGGTGTAATAGAGCATTTTGCCTCTTGAGAAACGAATTTCCTGGCCGATCGTCCATAGTTTTTGTTCGAGGGTGTCCTGAACATAGACTTCATCCGGCGTGCGCTCCCGGTTACAAAACACCCAGTTGGTCTTGATTTTTTGGGCGAGTTCAAAAATTTCATCTTCCGGCTTGCCCACTCTTACAATCAGGTTGCTGCCAATCGCCTGAAGGGCATCCCGAAGATGTTGTACGCTTTCAATGATAAACTGCGCCCGGAATTTCCCGGTTTTTGGGAAACCGAAATGATCTGTTTTGCCGAGAAAAGTGCGTTCGTCGAATACATAGACAGGAATAACTTCATCCAGAGAGTTAATGGCATCATGAAGCGCTTCATTATCGTGTAGCCTCAAGTCTTGCCGGAACCATACAATGCCCCTTTTTGTGTACATAGGCCGTTGGAGGTTAATTGTTTCAAAAATCTTTGAAACCCAACACAAGAGCTAAATAATGGTTGTGAGATTTTGGTCATTTTGATCGTCATCTATCCGGATGAACCAATCTGCCTGCCCTTTCGTTGCAAGCATAGAAAGAGAACAGAACTTCAATCTCCCATGGACCAGCAACAAATAGAAAAGGAACTGAATTTTTTAACCTCCCGGAGCTCCGGCAGCGGTGGGCAGCACGTCAATAAAACGGAGACAAAGGTGGAAGCCCGTTTTGAGGTGGATGCCTCTTCAGCTCTTTCAGCTGCTGAGAAGCGTAAGGTCCACAGCGCTCTGAGCAACCGCATCAGCAAAGAAGGCATACTCGCGGTCAGTTCGGACAGCCGGCGCTCCCAGGTGCTCAACCGGAGCGCTGCCGTTAAGAAGCTGTTGCGGCTGATTAAGAAAGCGCTGCGTGCCCGAAAGCGCCGAAAAGGGCCACGGCCTCTTAAGGCTAATCCTCAAAAGCGCCTTGAACGAAAGCGACGGCAATCCGAGAAGAAAGCGCTTAGAGGAAAAATCAAAATTTAAGTTACTTTTGAGCCAAATCAAACTTAATCGCATGCGATACGGATTTCTTATTCTTGCGCTGACTATGACTTTTTCTGTTTTTGCTCAGGACAAACCCGCCTACCGGATTTTCGACAAAAAAGGCAATCCGGCATCATTTGAAGACCTCCTGAAGGACAGCCGAAAGTCTGACATCATTTTCTTCGGAGAACTCCATAACAACCCTATCGCGCACTGGCTGCAGTATGAGCTGACGGCTTCCCTGTATTCGACAATAAAAGGTGATCTGGCACTCGGAGCAGAAATGTTTGAAGCGGACAACCAGTTGCTGCTCGATGAATACCTTTCCGGAACCATCAAGGAAAAGACCTTTGAGGAAGAAGCGCGGGTCTGGAATAACTATGCCACTGATTATAAGCCGTTAGTGGAATTCGCGAAAGCCAATAACTTATCCTTCACAGCCACCAACATCCCGCGGCGCTATGCAAGCCTGGTATTCAAAGGTGGGTTCGAAAGCCTGGAGGGCTTACAAGACAAAGCAAAGGCATACATTGCACCGCAGCCTATAAAATATGATGCGAATCTGCCCGGTTACCAGAAAATGGTGGAAATGATGGGCGGGCACGGTGGCGGATCGGACAACTTCCCAAAAGCACAGGCGATCAAGGATGCCACAATGGCCTTTTTTATCAGTGAGAACCTGCCGGAAAAAGGCGTGTTTCTGCATTATAATGGTTCTTACCACTCCGACAATTACGAAGGCATTGTATGGTACCTGCAAAACGACTACGCCCCTAAAGCTAAGATAACAACCATTACCACTGTGGAACAACCTGATTTGTCCGCTCTCGAAGAGGAGCATGCAGGCAAAGCAGATTTCACCATCGTCGTTATCAATACGATGACCAAAACCTACTAATCATCTATGCCGTTGAGATTACTACCCTTTTTGCTGGTCGTTTTTGCCACACTAACAAGCTGTGAGCCAAACGATACTTTGCCTATACTCAGCAAAGAAGAAAATGCAGAAGGGCAAACAGTCTATAAAACGATACCTGATTTTGCGTTTATCAATCAGGACAGTCAGCTCGTAACGCCTGCCACTTTTGAGGGTAAAGCTTATATCGCTGATTTTTTCTTCACTTCCTGTCCGACGATATGCCCCATTATGGCTCAAAATATGCGGGGGCTTTATGAGGCGTATGCTGATGAGCCGCGCCTGGCTTTTCTTTCGCATACCATTGACCCTGCCCGGGATACGGTAGCTAAGCTGAAACACTACGCCATTAACCTTGGCGTTGAAGATGAGCGCTGGCACTTTGTTACCGGGCACAAGGATAGCCTGTACGCTATTGCTGATGACTATTTCAACGTAGTAGTGGAAGACCCTACATTGCCTGATGGCTTTGACCACAGCGGGCGTTTTGTTCTGATAGACCCCAGGGGCTACATACGGTCGTATTGTAATGGTACCAGGGCAGACGAAGTCGAAGTATTTAAAAATGATATAGAAAATTTACTCCATGAGATGGAAGACCCCAGTGCTGCTCACTAGCCTTTTCAGCCTTTTGATATGGGTCAGTTGCCGGGATGACCCCTACAAGCAGGGGCGGATTTTGTACCAGAACTTTTGTGCCAGCTGTCATATGGATGATGGCAGTGGCTTGCAAGGCGTGATGCCCCCGCTTGCCAACGCGGACTATGTTGCCGAAAACCAGGACCGATTGGCTTGTATTATCCGATACGGTATGGACGGTCCGGTTATTGTCAATGACACCACTTACAATCAGGCGATGGCTGGCATCCCTCAGCTTACTGACTTTGAAGTCACGAACATCATCAATTACATTAACCATTCCTGGGGTAACGACTACGGTTATATGCCTTATGCTGATGTAAAGGCCGCACTGGAAGAATGCAAACCTTAAGTCACTAAATTGGTTTTTGCCAGCCGCGTACTCTTTTATTTTCGTGGGAATTGCTACTTTAGGGTTTACAAAATTGAATTCCTAAACAAACGATTCACACCTCATTGATCTTCAATGTTTTACAGATTTTGAGGTTGGTCTTTTAACCATCTAGCAGTTCCTTGCGTGATATGATGAAGAAAATTACCCTGCTTTTTTTAGTCCTTCTGCCGATTGTAGTTTTTGCTCAACCCGAAAATGATGATTGTGCAGGTTTAATAGACTTGGGCGTAGCGCCCACCTGCCCGGATACCGTTTTCTTTTCCAATGTGGACGCCACGTCCAGTGATATTGGTTTTGGCAACATACCGAGTTGCTTCAACGGTGGTGTCGTCGGCAACGATGTGTGGTTCGCATTTACGACCAGCGACACCATCTTTGATTACACCATCACAGTAACGGGTATTTCAGACCCGGATGGATCTGCACCATTGAGCAGTCCGCAAGTTGCCCTTTACCGGGGCGTCTGTGAATTTGATAACCTGGCAGAAATTGCCTGTGAATCCACCGAACTGGGCGAGTCCGTTGTAGAGCTGGACGTTCAGGGGTTAACGCCCAATGTCACTTATTTTATCCGCATTACGGACTATAGTGCAACCGGCACACCAAACTGGGGTACCTTCCAGCTTTGTGTCGAGGAGCAGGAGCCGGCTTCTACGATTGACGAAGGGGGATCCACTTCCTGTAGCGGCATCCTCTATGATACCGGCGGGCCGGATGGCGACTACGGCAATAATGAAAATAATGTTTTTACAATTTGCCCTGATCAGCCGCATGACTGTATCCTCTTCACTATGAATTATTATAACCTGGAGCCAGGAGGATTTCCGATCACTGATGTGATTTCCTTTTACGATGGCGATGGCACCGACAGCCCGCTGATCTCACAGCTGGGAGATGGCGACTTCCTGAATGATGATGAAGGTGGCGGTGGTGTTTGTTTCCAGGTGCAGGCCACAAGTGGCTGCCTCACCGTTGAATTCAAATCTGATGCAACCACCACCTTTGAAGGCTTTGAAGGCATGTGGGAATGTCAGCAAAACTGTGAACCGTTGCAGCCGATTACGGTCAATGGTGGCGTGACAGAAGAAGAGATTGTCAACTTCGTATCCACGCCCGATGTTACGGCTGAAATCACCAATATTGATTGTCCCGAAGAATCCTACGGAACCTTCGAAGGGGGCGACATGACGGACCTTGGACTGGAGCGGGGCTTGCTTTTGACTTCCGGCAATCGTGACTATGCAGTTGGCCCTAATACTGGTGGCGGTGGCGGAAGCCCGGGCACAGATAACGGTGCGCCCGGTGATGCAGACCTCGATTACCTCTCCACTGTTTTTGGTGAAGGCACTACTTCTCAGAACGCCTGTGTGGTGGAGCTTGACGTCTTTGTCGCTACCGATGAATTATCCTTTGAATACGTCTTTGCTTCCGAGGAATACCCTGAGTTTGTGAATACGACTTTTAACGACATCTTTGCATTCCTGGTTTCCGGGCCTGGCATCAATGGCGACCCCAACCTTACAAACAATGCCATCAATATTGCCACGCTGCCCGATGGCACCCCGGTGCAGATCAACAGCGTAAATAACCTGCTCAACTGGGAGTATTACCGGAACAACCTCGGTGGTCAAAGTATTCAGTACGATGGTATGACCTCTGATTTCCTGGGCATCAAGAAAAGCCTCACGGCCAGTATTGGTGTGGAGCCTTGTAATACCTATAGCCTCAAACTCGCCATTGCTGACCGGGGAGACTCCTCCTTTGATTCAGGTGTATTTGTTTCTGAGCTGAAAGGCGGTACACCGAATCTGACCGTACAGTTTAATTCTGGTATTGATTATCTCGTGGAAGATTGCGTTAATCAGAATGACGAAGTGATTGTTTCCCTGACTGATCCGGTCGAAGACACCACCTCTTTTCTGGTCTCCGTAGGCGGCACAGCGGAAAACGGGCTGGACTACCTTCTGGAAATTCCGGATTCTGTAATTTTCCTGCCGGGCCAGAACGAATTGTCCTTCCCACTGACTACCTTGTCCGATATGCTAACGGAGGGCACAGAAACCATCATACTCACCCTCAGCAATGACTTCGGGTGTGGAGAGGTCATCTACACAGAGCTTGTGGTTGATCTTCGGGATCAAATTAATGTAGACATTGAAGCCGGGCAGGATACTGTGCTGATTTGTGCGGACAGCTCAATTGTACTTAACGCAACCGGCGCTGCGTCATTCTTCTGGAGCCCGGTTAGCGTATTTGATGAGCCGACCTCTTCCAGCCCTACTGCTTCTCCTATGATGAGTCAATGGGTTGAAGTTGAGGGCGTTGTCGGGCCTTGTGTGGATACGGACTCCATATTCCTGCAAATCATTGATCCGGAGATTGCAGCTTTCCCGGAAGACTCCCTCTTTATTTGCCAGGGAGATATGGTACAGCTCAACTCCACCAACAACGCCAACAACAGCAACCTGGCATGGACACCTGCTATCGGGCTAAACGATTCTACGATCGTTAACCCCGTTGCCACTCCACAAGTCACCACAGATTATATTGTAGCCGTGGATATTGCGGGTTGTGTGGTGCAGGATACGGTCCATATTGATGTAGCGCCGTTCGACTTCCCTGAAGTGCAAAGTGATACCACGATTTGTGAGAACTTTGGGGTTCAACTGGCCAGCTTCATCGATCTTAACCAGACGACTACCACCTACCAATGGACCCCCAATATTGGATTGGATAATGATACCATTTCCAACCCGATCGCTTTTCCGGAAACAACGACTACCTACCAGCTGATTGCAGAAAGTGGTAATGGCGCCTGCGCAGACACCGCAGAGGTGACCATCACGGTCTTACCCGCCAATGTGGAAATTCAGGGGCCAGACTCACTGGAAATATGCCTGGGCACCGTTGTGGACCTTCAGGCAATTACGAGTACCGATGACGGCGAAACCCTGATATGGTCACCGGATAACGGGACCATCAGCGACACAAGTGGACTGGCCACACAGGTCACCACCGATGTAACAGACTGGTATTTCGCGGAATTCACCGTTGGGGCCTGTACCGTTTTCGATTCTGTCTATATCCGGGTCGATTCGCTGCCTTCCACGATGATTATGCTGGACCCGGAAAAAGAAAAGTACTGCGAGGGAGAGATTGTGACGCTTTCCTCACCAGTTTACGAACCCAGCTTCTTCCCGGATATCGAATTTAGCTGGGTAGACCCGCTGGGCGCAGAAACGCCCGACACCCTTTGGAATATGGTGCTCACGCTTCAGGATACCTTCCTGTACGAGCGCATTACAACCAACAGGGCCTGCGTGGATACGGCCTCGATTCTGATCAATGTTCAGGCCGTGCCGGTCGCGACGATTACACCCTCAGACTCCGTAGTTTGCCTGGGCGACGCCGTTGATTTCCAACTCGAAATAACCGGTCAGTATGAGTCTTTCGAATGGATGGGCAGTGGCCTGAGCTGTACAGATTGCTTCGACCCCGCTGCATCGCCGGCGAGCGGACAGTATATCGTTGAGATTGATGCAGATGGCTGCGATGCCAGTGTTAGTGCCAGCATTCAGCCGGTGGAGATTCCGTTTTTGGGCAATAGTCAGACCATTTGCCCGGGTGAAAGTGCCGAGCTAAACCTTGGCGGGCCATTCGGGCCTAATGACACCTACAGCTGGTCGTCATCCACCGATCCTGATTTTAGTAGCAATGAGCCTAATCCGGTGGTCAGCCCTGAGGTCACCACCACCTACATGGTAGTGGCTGAGAATGGCGTTTGCCCGCCTTTGGAAGAAGAAGTGACCATTACGATTTCAGATTTTGCAGAAATTGTAAGTGTCGACCTTTCGCCAACTGACTTGTGCCAAAACGAGGAAGTCAACTTCACGATTGAGGCTACCAACCTGTCGGACGGCGACCGTTTCGAATGGACGGACCCGAATGGCATGCAGCTTATTGGCGGCACCAGTACTTCCGGCTCCTTCAACCCTACTGTGAGTGGAACTTACACGCTGACTTACATCAACGCCAACGAGTGCGGTACGCTGACCGAAACGTTCGAGCTATCCGTGCAGCCCGTCCCGGCTGTTGAGCTGGCCAACGATACCACCATCTGCCTCGGCCAATCCGTACAGCTCAACTTCGCAGAAGATGAAAATACCACCTACACCTGGACCTCAACGGACCCACTGTTCAGTGATTTCAACAACCCTCTGCCGGTAGTTAGCCCAACGGAGACCGCCACCTACACCCTGACGGCAAGCAATGGGGTGTGCGATGATTTTGTGGGCTCTGTTACCGTGGAAGTCATTGGCAATATCCTGCTGGACATCCTGCCCGAAGATTTCTTTATTTGCCCGGGCAGCTCTAC
>CAJXNH010000002.1 GCA_913057245.1 uncultured Phaeodactylibacter sp. | reverse complement strand
GGAAAAAACCTGGAGTTGCTGAACAGCCCGGTAGCACGATTAAAGTCAAAAAGGCGGACTCCTTCATTTTCGTTATTGACGCAGTAGGCAAACTGAGACCCATCAGGTGAAAAAACGGTTTGCCCCCAAAAATACCCGGTTTGAGCGTGCCCTATTTCCTGTTCGTGGCTAAAGGCAACCCCATCTGAAGTGAGCAGGAAAAAATAGTACTTATTGCCAAGTTTCTCAGAGCAAACTACCCACCAGTCTTCTCCATTGGCGTGTTTGACCGCTGCGATCTCACCTAGAGGTGTAAAACTAGATTCATTATCTACTAAGACCATATTTTTTTCTACGACTGATCCGTTCCCTTCATTTTGGGCACCATCAACTACGGTGTACAATAATTGAATAAGTGCACCATACGGAGCTCCTAAGATTGGATCATAGGCAGACCGAATGTGAAAAAGATAAAGGATATTAGGTGTGTCAGGTTTTGGCAATGCTAGAGCACCTTGCCTAGGTACGGTATAACCTGGAGAATATTGACCTTCGTCACATTGATGATCATACACATCACCTGGATTAATTCCATCCCCATTTTCCATAAGCTGGTGCCGGGCATTGTGTATTTCGCACCCATTGGTATAAAAAATCAGCTCCCCTTCCGCATTGCTCATGGTGAAATTGGTACCCCCAAAAATCATCTGTACACTGTCTGGAGCACTGATGGCAGGAGGGCTTGAATTAAAGTCGAGCATAGACGCTTCCCCCCAGTCATTACTAGTGATGTATTGTTCACTGAACAGCCAGGTGTAATCGTGTTTTTGGGCGGATAGGTTGGAGGTAAATCCGGCCATACAGCAGAGTAAAGTCAAAAAAGTTCGCATGTTCAAAGATTAATGTACCTGGCCCGTACGGGCCAGGTACAAAAGTCAATAAATTCTATTTCCCTATCGCTGTATCATAAGCGGAACTACATTCTGCTTCCCTTCAGCCCTAAGGCTCAACTGATACCAACCTTCCGGCAAGTTGCCCAGCCGGAATGTGGCATTACCGCCTGCGAGCTCCAGGGTACGTTGCCAGACTGGCTGCCCAAGGGCATTAAACAGTATGGCCTCTGCCGTATTGGCTTCCCTCCAGCCGGTTTGAAGATGAATGGCCTCCCCTGACGAAGGATTAGGGAAAAGGGAAATGCCCTTCGCAGGCAGTAAGGTATTGGAGCTATTAACAATACCCGGGTCACAGGGCTCACCGGGACTATCAATGGGCCCGAGGCGGTAGTTGGGGTAAATAGAGTTTGAATGTTGCCGCATACCAAAAGGCAGCTGGATGGCATTTTGCTCGAAGTTGCAGTCTGTGCCTCCTTCATCCGGATTGTGGATAACATGGATTGTAGTACAGCTTGCACAGAAAACATAAATACGGCAGTCCGGCCCTAATTGCATATTTGAAAAGTGAGTAGGTATAGGATCTGCGTACCCATCGTAAGCGTCTATTAGGATACGGCTGGCTTCAATATCAGGTGCCCAAAGGTCATATTGGTATAGCTCAAAATTGTAGCTGGCGTAGAGGTACTGACCGCTCGGGGAAAAAGCAGTACCGGCCTGGAACCCGTCATCCTCAGGCATTGGAAAAAACCTGGAGTTGCTGAACAGCCCGGTAGCACGATTAAAGTCAAAAAGGCGGACTCCTTCATTTTCGTTATTGACACAGTACGCAAACTGAGACCCGTCAGGTGAAAAAACGGTTTGCCCCCAAAAATAACCAGTTTGATCATGCCCTATTTCCTGTTCGTGGCTAAAAGCAACCCCATCTGAAGTGAGCAGGAAAAAATAGTATTTATTCCCAAGTTTCTCAGAGCAAACTACCCACCAGTCTTCTCCATTGGCGTGTTTGACCGCTGTGATTTCACCTAGAGGTGTAAAACTAGATTCATTATCTACTAAGACCTTATTTTTTTCTTCAACTGACCCGTTGCCTCCATTTTGAGCATCATCAACAACGGTGTACAGTAATTGAATAAGTGAACCATAAGGAGCCCCAAGGACTGGATTGTAAGCAGCCCTTATATGAAAAAAATAGTAGATATCAGGCGTTCCAGGTTTTGGCAATGCTAGTGCACCCTGTAGAGGGGTGATATATCCAGGTGAGTGCTCACTCAAATCACAATGAACATCATGTACCTCACCCGGATTAATCCCATCCCCATTTTCCATAAGCTGGTGCTGGGCATTATGTATTTCGCATCCGTTGGTATAAAAAATTAGCTCCCCTTCCTCATTGCTCATCGTAAAGTTGGTACCCCCAAAAATCATCTGCACACTGTCCGGTGCACTGATGGCAGGGGGGCTGGAATTAAAGTCGAGCATAGACGCTTCCCCCCAGTCATTGCTGAGGATGTATTGTTCACTGAACAGCCAGGTGTAGTCGTGTTTTTGGGCGGATAGGCTGGAGGTAAATCCGACCAAACTGGTAAGTAGTATTAATACAGTTCGCATGTTCAAAAATTAATGTACCCGGCCCATACAGGCCAGGTACAAAAGTCAATAAATTTTATTTCCTTATCGCTGTATCATAAGCGGAATGACGTTTTGCTCCCCTTCCGCCCGGAGGCTCAGCTGATACCAGCCTTCCGGCAAGTTGCCCAGTTGGAAGTTGGCATTGCCGCCGAAGAGCTCCAGGGTACGTTGCCAAACCGGCTGCCCAAGGGCATTAAACAGTATGGCCTCTGCCGTATTGGCTTCCGTCCAGCCGGTTTGAAGATTAACTTCTTCTCCGGATGTTGGGTTAGGGTATACCAGAGCATTACCTGTAGGCGATGGGGCAGCTAGAGCAGGTGGAGGGCTACATAACAGAGCATCATCAAATTGGATGTCAGGGTTGATAGCAGCATACATACTTCTGGCAAGGCTGGTTGCGTCACCACCTTTAGCGATACACATATTAGCGATTCTAAGGAGCAAGGTTGACTCTTCTTTTGACATTTCATTGCCCTCTATCAAGCGGCTTACAAATAGATTCAACATAAACTTCCAGTCGCTCTCCATGGAATTAGAGGTAGAAATACTATTCAAAAGCGAGTGTGCACTTGCTAACGACAAGACTCTTTTTTCCTCAATTATTAGCCCTAAAGAGTCTACTGTTGCCTTTAGTGTTCTGATAGTATCTAATTGGTTGACTTTTAGTTGCACCGCACTTAGACTATCAGTACTGTTGCCGGCCTCCAACAATAATTGGTTGGTTTGTGCAAGAGAGGACATAGTTTCTTGTCTTTCTGTATTTAAGTCCTGGATCACGCTATCCAGGACAGCGTCCGTGCGAAGCGTCTCTTCAATTTTCTTCTCTGCCAAATAAAAGGCGCCTATATTGGAAGTTTCAGCAGTTTGAACGAAACTGTATTCTGGTGTGCCGTAGGTCAATGGGATATTGAAATCCTTGATCCTGGCATACAGATGCCGCTGTGCCCTCCATAGCTGTTCATTTGGATAAAGGTCAAAATCTATTGTCCCATTCGCTACAAATTGGTCGGTAGAGTCAATTTCCAGCATTTTCTCTGTAATGGCACCAATTCCGTCCGGGCATTGTCCTGATGTGGGACATGTAGTGGTCGATCCCTGTGTGGCAACAGTAGAAAACCAAGATGCTCGATTGACCTGAGTTGGTAAAAAGAAAGAATTTTCAAAACCATCTACGATAAACTCAGATGCTAGAATGACTAGCGGATCGGTACTCTCATGAAAAGCCTGCCAGCCCCCAGATGGAGCAGGTTCCAACCATAAGTTTCCGTTATGAACCTGATCACCAATGGCATCGCTAACTAGTAGCCCGACTTGATGTTCATTGAATGTATTAGCGATAAGATCCGTATTGGCGTCAGAAAACATGATTTTCAATCCGGTATCCGTTTGATCCATGTCATTACATATAAAAGTAGAAGAGGCATCACTGTTAATTTCAATGCCAAACTCCGTATCATTTACATTGCCCACTTCTAACTCCGCAATTTCATTACAGCCAATAAACCCACGAGACGTATTCACCTTCATGCCGTAGCCCGTAGAGGAAGAAAAGTTGCTTCCATCAGAAAGAATACTATTGTTGCGGATAGAAATAAACCTGCCATTTTGTAGAGTAATGCCTTTTGAGAGCTCTGCACTAATAGAAGAGAAAAGGTTATTTTCTAATCGATAAGCTCCAAGGACTACCCCAAATGGATTTTCATTTGCAATTATACCTCTAGCTTCCGGAGGAAAAATAAACGAGGTGAACTGCTGAGGAGAGAACGAGAAATCGTTATTACCTACTAAAACTAATGCAGGAGTGTTTTGAGATAGCGATACACCCGTCATAAACTGACGCTGATCTCCAGATAGGCTGTTGTTTCGGATAACGATTCGGTTAGATTGCTCGACGTTAAAGCCAATACGGTTATTCTCCATATTGTTTTCTTGAGCAAAGACTACTGACCTTTGCCCCTTTATTCCAATGTCGCAATTCTCAAAAGTGGTTGTACCATTTTTGCCAAACCCCCGTTGAAAAAGTAAATCATATGGAGAAGCGGAGTTTGTGAAAATTCCAAGCCCATCAGGCATGTTTAAGAAACGAGAATTTTCGACTGAAGCACTTGAGTTAATTAGTACAATTCCATTCTCAAGTTCACTGTAAGTATTCCAAGCAGCTACACCGGGAGCTTGGGCACCAGATAAATCAACGGCACTCATATCATGGGCCTCAACCCCTGCATATCCCATGCTATACTGTGAGCTTTTCAATTCTGGTGCAGTAAAGTTGTTGCCAAAAAAACTGGAAAGCTCGGCTTCTGGTCCGGTGCTTGACGTAGGGAAGTATAGACCTACACGGTTGTTGATGAAGTCATTATACCTAAGTGAAACTACACTGCCGCCATTGGCCGTGATTCCTCTCAGGGCATCTTCTATTATGGATTCAGAAAGAACAAGAGAGCTTCCTGATTCTAGTTCTATGGTTTCCCAAAGTTCACTACACCCAAAAAAGGTTGCATCCTCTGCCTTCAAGGTGTTTCCTGACTCAACAAGTATTTTTGCGTTCGGTCCGAGTCCAATATCAATTCCTGTGGGGAGAGATTGATTTTGGTCGATAACGAGTGTTCCATTTACTTGAAGCTGTATCCCTCCAATTTGAGGAGTAAATGTTAAGGTTGAAACATCAACAGAAGTGCCTGAGGCGATGGTAGTTTCTGGGTAATCCGGATCAAAGAAGCTATCAGAATCGACGGAAGCGCAACCCGAGGCTGATACTGTTGCAGAAAACCTGGCAAGCCCAACCCCTCCTACTAAGTCATTTACCTTAACCCTCATGTAAAAAAAAGATACTTCAGTGTCTAGATAAGATGGCAGATCAGTTGTAAGTATCCATAAGTTTTCACCGAATGAGTTGGTTCCATTAGCAGAAAACCCCATATTATCCACCACTTCAAATTCCTCCTCTAAGGCAATCTCAATAGTGACGCCTAAGAGAGGGTCTTCGTTGCTACCTCTAACTTGAATCTCCAATAATAGTTCTGAGCAATCAATAAGAGTAGAGTTGCCTAGATGTTTTATGTCAATTTCAAATGGGCATTGTTCAATTCTACCTGCGTAAGAAATACCAGGCAAACAGAGAGCTAAGGCTAAAAGGATTATTGTCCTTTTAGTAGAAATAATTAATTCCATAATAAATAGGTATTTAGAGAACGTTTAAAATTTAGGTTTAAGGCAAAACAAAAGCATTTTGCCATTCTTGTCATTGGCAACTCAGGGCACTAAGCTCAGCTTTCCTAATTAAAAGGAACTACGTATTAGTGACCGGCTCCCGGACAAAATTATCAGGATATCAAAAGTGAGTCAACCAAGGGTTTAACCAACCTGACTGAAGCCTAATAAGTCCCAATAAATACTCTTCATGCAATTTTAGTAAGCGCCAGCGCGTGCAATCATTAGAAAGAAAAAAGAACAACCAAGCCAGGCAATAAAACTTATCGATCTGACCCTATTCTGAAATTTTGTATCGCAATGTTTATTCAATTAGATGCAAGATAACCCCCCCCCCGCGATATTTCCAAATATCTCTAAAGGTTTCTTGAAAAAACATTGTATAAAGGTAATCTAAATGGTACTTAAGAAGCAATTCCAATACTGATTGATCCAATCCATCACTCATTTCCATTTTCATTCCTATCTTTAGGCACGATCCCCAAGCCAAGCACCAATCAAATTGTGTAACCATTAAAGACGTATGAAGCAATTAAACATTCTCGCTTTTAGCCTGATGCTGTTTTCTTTCATGAGTGCCTGCGCGACTTCGCAAAAAACATCGGAAGCTTCGGCTGAAGCCACTGCCAGCACCGAAAGCAAGGAAGAGGACAAGAAAAAAGACAAAGACAAGGACAAAAGCTACGACGACATTATCACTGACGAAGCCATCACAGATGAAGGGCTCTTCACCACCCACAAAGTGGAAGACAAGTACTACTTTGAAATCCCGACGGAGCTGCTCAGCAAGGAAATTCTGGTGGTCAGCCGGATTTCCGGGCACGTGAAAGGGCTCAATTTTGGAGGGGCAGGCATGAAGTCCCGCCCGCAGCAGGTCATCCGCTGGGAGCAGCAGGACGATCACATCCTGTTGCGCTCGGTCTCCTACAACAGCGTGGCCAGTTTTGAAGACCCGATCTACGAGTCGGTGAAGAACAACAACTTTGAGCCCATTATCGAGCGCTTCAAAATCGAGACCTACAACCCGGATTCCACGGCAGTGGTCCTGGAGGTTGGGAAGTTCTTTGTAGAAGATGTGCCTATGCTGGGCCCGATTTCGGACAGTCAGCGGAAAAACTTTGGCATTAAAGGGCTCGATGGCGGCCGCAGCTTTATCAAGCATATGAAAGCCTACCCGTCCAATATAGAGGTGCGCCATGTACTGACTTTCAAGGGCAGTGACCTGCCGGACAATCAGCTGACTGGCACGCTATCTATTGAAATGAACCAATCCTTTATCGAACTACCCGAAGAGCCCTGGCAGCCCCGCTACTACGATGACCGGGTGAGCTATTTCAGCCTGAGCCAGATTGACTACAGCGCCGATGAGCAGAAGGCAGCCAGAAAGCGGTACATCACCCGTTGGCGGCTCGACCCTTCCGACATGGAAGCCTACAAGCGGGGCGAATTGGTAGAACCTAAAAAGCCCATCGTTTACTACATCGATCCGGCCACACCGGAAAAATGGCGCCCCTACCTCAAGCAGGGCGTGGAAGACTGGCAGAGCGCTTTTGAAGCCGCTGGTTTCAAGAATGCCATCATTGCCAAAGACCCACCGACCAAGGAGGAAGACCCGGAATGGAGCCCGGAAGATGTCCGCTATTCGGTTATCCGTTACGTTTCTACGGAGATTCAGAATGCCATGGGCCCGCACGTGCATGACCCGCGCACCGGCGAAATCCTGGAAAGCGATATCATCTGGTACCACAATGTGATGAACCTGCTCCGCAACTGGTTCCTCATCCAAACAGCCGCAGTCAATCCGGCTGCCCGCAGCGTAAAATTTGAAGATGAGCTGATGGGCGAGCTGATCCGCTTTGTGGCGGCGCACGAAGTGGGGCATACCCTGGGGCTGCCTCACAATATGGGATCAAGCGTAGCCTACCCGGTAGATTCCTTGCGGAAAGCGGGTTTTGTACAGCGCATGGGCGTTGCGCCTTCTATTATGGACTACGCCCGTTTCAACTACGTTGCTCAACCAGAGGATGAAGGAGCGGGCCTTTTTCCGACGATTGGCCCTTACGACACCTGGTCGATCATTTACGGCTACAAGCTCATTCCGGAAAGTGACAGCGCAGAGGATGAGCGCGCTACACTCAATGAATGGATCAAAGAGCGGTCAGACGACCCGGTTTACCGTTTCGGTCAGCAACAGTGGCGCGTGGTGGACCCCAGTGCGCAGACGGAGGACCTCAGTGGTGAGCCGGTCAAGGCCAGCGACCTGGGTATTAAAAACCTGCAGCGTATACTGCCCCAACTCATTGACTGGACCAAGCGCGAAGGAGAAGATTACGATGACCTGGAAGAGCTGTACAAGCAGGTCGCCGGTCAGTTCCGCCGCTACGTGGGACACGTAGGCAATAACGTAGGCGGTGTTTACGAATACGACAAAACCTACGATCAGGAAGGCCCCGTGTACACCCACGTGCCGAAGGACCGTCAGAAAGCCGCTGTGGATTTCCTCGACCGGCAACTGTTCACTACTCCATCCTGGATGATCGATAAGGACATCATCTCCCGGGTAGGCGCTACGGTGATTGTGGACCTTATCCGGGGCTTACAGTCTTATGGTATCAACCTCTTGTTCGACAGCAAGCGCCTGAACCGGATGATGGAGAACGAAGCGCTCAATGGCACAGAAGCTTACACCATGGGCAGCCTCTTCAAGGATACCCGTGATGCCATCTTCCGGGAAGTCCGGCAGGGTGATGCCGTGGGCCCTTACCGCCGCAACCTGCAGCGCCTCTACGTTGACCAAATGGGCGAATTGCTCATGGAGTCCGGCGAGGACGCCGACTACAGTGACCAAAAAGCGATGGCTCGTGCCAGCTTGTCCAGGATTGAAAAACTGCTGGAAGCTCAGGGCGGCAAGGCCAAAGATGCCGCCACCACCGCACACTACGAGGACCTGCTGGCCCGTATCGACCTGATACAGGAAGGCAAAGTGCCTACTGGCAAAAGCGGCCGTTCAAGCAGCCTGCAGGAAAGCGGTTTCCACTTCAATTGCTGGCACGATTAGCCTTAAAGGCTGAATGATTGACTAAAATCAACCACTGCCCCTTTCCGAAAACTCCGGAAAGGGGCAGTTTCTTTGCAGGAAGGTGTTATTTTTGGCGCACAACAATACCACATCAGTTATGCAACGATCTGCTTTCCGGTTTATCGCATCCGCTTCCCTTTTGGCAATCGCACTCTATGCCCTTTCCTGCAGCAGCGAAACCGCCCCCGAAACCACAGAGCCCAAACTGACCGCCTCCTCTATCAACCCCAATGGCGATAGCGAGCTCGCGCTGCTAATGCGTGCCATGTACGACGATGCCGCACAGATGAAAAAAGCCATTGAAAATGGAGAACAGCCGGTTTCCCAGCTGGATCACGAGAAAATGCTAACCGCTTCCGCTACTGAACCAGAGAAAGCCGCCTCTGATACTTACAAGGTACATGCTCAGTCTTACCTTCAAACCCTAAAAGCACTGGAGAAAGCTGATGTAGCGGAAGCTCAGGTACTGTTCAAGGATATGGTAGACAGCTGCATGGGCTGCCATACCGCGCTTTGCCCTGGACCAAAGATGAAGATTAAGCATTTGTATTAGTGGTTGTCAGGCATGCTCACCTTGTTTGCACAAAAAAGGATTCAACAAATTCGTAATTCTGCCCTGGCCAAAAGGTGTATGCCAACCATCATAAGTACCGAATTGAATAATTGGGGTTTAGTAGCCTGCTGGAGTCTCATTTTCTGAAGATTTGCCGCGGATTTTGTTTAGAATCGCTTCGAACCTCAGTGGTAGTAGTCTTCTCATTAACCATGGCTTTGAACGGCTCCACATCACTAAAAGTACCGTCTCCATTGCGGTAGTGGTAGGGATAAACAACCTTTGGCTTAAAGTCAGTTACCGCTGAGGCCGCCTGCTCTTAATCAGGGAAGATATTTTTCAGTCCGAATAAAAAAGCGGGGCAGCATTCCCCTTTACCTATTTCGTTCTTGATACGTAAAGCCATTAAAACCGCTTTACTTTGTAAAAAAATCTAAACCATATGAAATTTCCAATATCCATTACATTGCTGTTAGCCCTGTTCACCCTGCCTTTCCTGAGCAGCTGCAGTCTGGACGATGACACTGATGTAGCCCCGGAAGAAGGGCTTCCTACCATCGATATCGGTTCCTACAGCTTGTTGCCGGAGAGCATTGCTAAAATCCCCTATGTTAACCAATCCGGGATTATTTTTGTGGATACATTCGGAACAGAAGTCTTTTTTAGCATTGAAGAGGAGGATATTTTCGAGTCCAGCGCCGCAAACTACTATAGATACGACGTCTTTGAGGAAGGAGATACCGTAGTTTATGAGTTCAATACAGAAATAAAGACCTTCAACCTGGAATCCACCGCACTCGGCATGCAGTTCAGGCTCCGGCTAAGAGCTATGCCTTACTATGCAGACCCCGAAAGTGAGGCGGTTGCGGATGTTATGGAAGTTTCACTACCTTTCCTTAATTCGCCGAACTTCTCAAGTCAAATCGTCTTTCGGCATGAGGTAGACACCCGGTCTTATCCCGAATCCTTCAATAACGAACCTATTCCGGAAATTGAAATATTGGACCGGACGTTCACAGAAGTAATCTGGAATGATTATACCAATCCCATATCCCAGGTCTACTTTAATTTTGAGTATGGCATCGTTTCCTTTACGGACTACCAGGGGAAGCAGTGGCGGTTTGAGAACTTTCAGTAAAACTGAACAGGCTCCTTCCTTCCGGAGGGAACCTGTTCATGCATAAATTGTAGCCTAACAGTTATCCCAGGGGCCGCCTTTTTTCACATTGGTGAAGCGGGCGCCATCCAGGCGGAAGAGCCCTCCGCCCCCACCGACCCAAAGACGGCCCATGCGGTCTTCAAACACCTCCTGAACGGCTGGCACGCCAAGCCCGTCCAATTCGTTGTAATTACGTAGTCGAATGCCATCGTAACGGTACAGCCCAAAACCCTCTGAGCTGAACCAGATTTCGTCCTGATGGTCCCGGTATACCTTCCAGGCTTCATTGTCTCCAATGGTATCATTCGCCTTGAAGTGCAGTTGGGTCTTGCCTTCTGCATAATAGCTGACTCCATTGAACATCGTGCCCAGCCACAGCCCTCCTTGCTCATCAGGTACAATGCTGGAAATAGTATTGCCAGCTAGTCCGTCTTTTGCGGTATAATTGGTGAATGCAGTACCGTCGTATTGGTACAGCCCGCTGCCATCCGTGCCAAACCAGAGCTGCCCTGCAGCATCTTCGGCAATGCACATGATCCGGTTGGCGTCCAGTGTCTCCAAAGGCTCGGGCGCATCGGAAGGCGGTAAGGCAACGGGGATAAAGCGCCCCTCATCGAACCGGCAAAGCCCCTTCAGCGTGCCTACCCAAATTTGCCCGTTCCGGTCTTCCAGAATACTCCATGCCCAATTGCTGGGCAGCCCATCTGCTGTGGTATAAGTGGTGAAAGCCTTGCCATCGTATACCGAAACTCCACCGTTGGTGGTCAGCCAGAGCCGCCCTTGCTGGTCCTCAATCATACCCGTTACCTGTGAACCGCCGAGGCCATCCCCAATAGAAAAATACCGGAGCTTTTGCCCATCGTACCGGCACACCCCAAACTGATTGGTGCCAAACCAGAGGTCGCCATTTTTGTCTTGGAAAATACGGCGCACATACTCGCCGACTTGCATTTCTTCGGGTTTCTGTTGCCCAAGCGCTGCATAATAGGCATCCTCCAGACCGTAGCTGGCCGAACAGCCCTTGCCACTTGCAACGGCACTCTGGCCTGCACGGGTAAATACCGCTTTGCCGGTTTCCGTTTCAGCGGGGGGAGAAGACGGGCTGCAAGCCGCGCCAAGGAATAAAAGCCCCGTCAAAATCAAGGCTGGGAAATCAATTTTCAGTTGCTTCATCATTGGTCGATTATTTTTCATAAAGCTACCGGGAAAGGGGGCTTGGTTGCCAGTTTGGATTGTAAATTAGTGTAAAACCCCTTGTAAAACAGTGCGAATGTGGGGATTTACCAATAGCTTTGAGCTATGAGCACGAAGTACTGGATTTTGTTTTTTGGGTTATTCCCTGTCTTTTTTTGCCGGGCCAGCGGAACGGACGCCGCCTTCCTGCAGGAAGACAGCCATATAGCCGTTACGCTACGGGCCATTGGGCATGAGCTACTGCTTAGTGTTGGAGATAGTACTTCAAGGGTATTGCCCGTGCAGCAGGTCGGCAACCGGTATAAAGTCCCGTTTGAAACAGGATTTCCGCTCGACCCTACCCATCTTACCACTTTGGTAGAACAGGTCACCACCGACCGGGCTTTCCCCAAAGACTATATTGTGGAAGTGGAAGCTTGCCATGCCCTGGAAATCGTTTACGCCTACGAGATCAGGAACGAGGCGAACAGCAACCTTATCCCCTGTCAGGGGCGGGCCTTGCCAACAGATTGCTACAACCTGGTCTTTACCTTTCCGGAGGACAGGGCGGAATTGGGTGCAAAGAATTCTAGGCAAATGCCGGCCGCAAATATTTACAAGTACGCTGCCTGGAGCCTTCTGCTCTTGCTGTCAGCCGGTGCCGTCTTCTACTTTAGCAAAAGGCGCTCAAAAGTTCCTGCCACGACAGCGGACCACCGGCCGCTCGGCAATTTCCGCTTCTCCCCAACAGCAATGGAACTCTCCATAGACGGGCAAGTCACCTCCCTCACCGCCAAAGAAGCCGAACTGCTCGCGCTGCTACATGACCATGCTAATGAAACGCTGGAACGGGATCTCCTCCTCAAAACCATTTGGGGCAACGAAGACAGCTATGTGGGCCGTACCCTTGATGTATTTGTCTCCCGCCTGCGCAAGAAGCTGGAAGGCGACCCCGCTGTTAAAATTGCCAATGTGCGGGGCGTAGGGTATAAATTAGTGCTTATTTCTCAGAAATAGCCTTTTGCAATTTGTAAGACGTAGAGTTGCTGGCAAACGATGGAAATTATTGGTATATTGTTTAGCATTATAGGATTCAAGTGAAAACGCCAACGCCCTGTTTTCGCTCCAACCCCATGTGAAATGAAACCGCTCCTGCTAATCCTCCCTTTCTTCATCTCATCGGCTTTGCTTGGACAAGTCCCCTTTTGTGCATTGGGTGCTGAGTGGGGAGGCTATGTTCAATGTTCGCCCGCCTGGTTCCCCTGTGCACCGGGATACCCGTTTTCCTACACAGCTAAAGTGACTGAAGATACCATCATACAGGGTAAATACTGCACCATTATTCCTGAACAGGACTGGTGGGCTACCTCAAGCCTGCTCCCTAACTTAATTGTGCACC
Organism: uncultured Phaeodactylibacter sp.; assembly: GCA_913057245.1. Taxonomy (GTDB): domain Bacteria; phylum Bacteroidota; class Bacteroidia; order Chitinophagales; family Saprospiraceae; genus Phaeodactylibacter. The sequence goes on along the minus strand of CAJXNH010000002.1, from coordinate 178,481 downwards.
AGAATGGGCATCAGATTTACCGATACGACAGAGATTCAGCAGATTTCAAGCTTGTAATGGACTTTGAAAAGAATGTGGGCGAATCGTGGCAAATTGAGGTGCCTAAGTACTGGACAGGTAACGATATCGACACTTTAACTGTAACAGTGACGGAAAAAGATGGACCACTCAGACGGGTAAATATCAACGAGTGGGTGGACAATATACTACTCTATGAGGGCTTCGGTGGCGTAAACCCCAACTGCAGAATGTTTATCAGCCCATCCTTTTTTTACGTTAGTGATCCTTTCGTATGGGACGAGCTGACCTGCTATTCAGACCCAGTTGAGGGCTTGTTATATGGAAGCTCAACGGGATGCATGCCAACTTCTACCCATGACTCAAAACCTAAGGAAGTGGCTTACCGGATTTTCCCGAACCCGGCCTCTGCTCAAATCAACATAGTGAGCAGCTATCCCAATCATTTCAATGAAACCGCAGAATGGATGTTAGTGGATGCCGTTGGTAAAGAAGTCCAGCGTGAACAGTTGCGCTCCGGATCTACAGCATCCATTGCAAGACTGGATAACTTACCTGAAGGCATCTATTTCTGGAAAATAATGGTTAAGCATCAGTCCGTCGAGACAGGTAAATTATTGATAGCCAGATAAAGGACTTGACCAATTCTGTGAAATTCTGATTGACAGCTTAATCAAAAAAGCCAGTTGTTATCTCACCGAATCATAAATCTGCAGTTTGTTCCACAAACCCTTCGTCTTTTCAATAAAGTCAAGGTGTACCTGTTCCTTTTGATATTGGTCATGCTCAATCTTAGATGCAAACGTAACAATCAGGCAAAAGTCATAGGAATTGTCCACTACTGCCCGGTCTGTACCGGCAGGCGTGCCAATGTGCATGCTTTGAGCATAAGCGGAGGTCCAGGGGTTGCTTTAACGCAGTGTATAGAAACCGCAAGTGGTGCCAACGGATTTTCATAGGCTATGGGTTGAGTTGGAAAGTGGTTACTACAATACCATGATCCGAAGGGTAAGGAATCTGCTTCCCATTCAGCAACAGGCTTTCGCCAAAATGGGCAAAATAAGTCTGAGCAGATACTGGTTTCAGGTCCTGACCTTTGTAAAATACATAGTCAATTCGATGCTCATCCACAGCGTTGGGGGTGTCCCAGGTGATGCCGGGGTGAGTCAGAGGATTGGGATGAACCGTTCGGAAGGCATCAATCAGCCCCAAATCTTCAAGGCTTCGGGTGGTGTACCAGGGTACGATCAAGCCATTATGCAATTGTTGTGTAGCCGCTCCCCAATCCAGATGAGAAGGCGTATTCATATCGCCGCCAACAATCATCGGGATACGGTCTCCTTCTGCTGCGTACCGCTCAAAATAGGGTAATACCTTTTGCAGCATCTCGTACCGCTTCCCATTTTTTTCCCAGGCCAGCAGCTCGTTGGCAGTCCATCCTGCCTTTTCCGGGGCATCCAACCAGGGCAAATAGTGAAACCAATTGCTAAACAGCCTGACTTCATGCCCCTCAATCCTTATGGTACGCCCACCCAGGTAAAATGGGTATGAGGTATCAATCCGCTTTCCGAATGGAAATCTTGAGAAGATGGAAAGATTCACCGACTCCTCATCAGGTGGAGTGCCTTCCGGGGCAATCAGGTGAAAGTGATAACCTAAAGCTTCGGCAATCCCTGGCCCGCTGCCGTAAGTTTCCACCATCAGGATAATATCGGGATCAATTTCGCGGATAATCTCAATTACTCTTTCCTGCCCATCTTTCAGGTCATTCCCACCGTGAAGGATATTCCACGCCATAACCTTGAATTCCACTACAGGGCCCTGCGCATACCCTAAAATCCAACCCGTCATCAAGAGCAGTATACCAAGCATTCGAAGCATAAAAGAGGGATTAAAAAGTTAAAATTAATCCGCCAGGATATCAATTTCTGCCATACAAGCCGCCCGCCCATCGCCAGTTGCCTGATTCACGTTGAGGGTTAAATACCGGGCTTTCACAGGTTCCTTGAAGTAGTGCATCCGTTGAGTCGGATCATTCATCAGGTTCCCAAACCGGAAAGTTTCTCCCGGCATGAAGTATTTACCATCAAGGCTGGTTTCCACCTGCCCGCCTTCCAGCTTGCTAAGGCTTCTGTCGGCTGGCGGAGTGTAGGCAAAACCAGTCAGGGTATGCTCACGACCCAGATCAATCGTCAGATAGTGGGGCTCCGGAGAGGGCTTCGGGCACCAGGAAGTTTTTGAGTCGCCATCGAAAGCCAGGGCGGCTTCATAGCCGACTTCCTCACTATCGGCGTGGAGGACCGTCCAATCCGTTTTGAGCAGTCCAAACACAGCGGCAGCTACACTCCCCTGCTCCCGGGCTGCGATTGCCTGCGCTTTCACCACTCCTGAAGATTGTATAAAAGGCGAGGAATACCGAATCGCTTCTTCACCGGGCGTTGATCCGTCAGTGGTATAGTGAATGGCATATCCCCGGTTGAGGTTGCCCGCTACATCTTCCCCGTGAGGCTTCCACCCAAAATCGTGCGGCTTAGGTTGGATGTGGACTTGCCCCGTGCTGTCCCTACTGATAACCAACTGCGGCGGACGGGACCGGTAGTAATGAGCGGAAACCCTCGCAATAGCCGGGGGCAGCCGCCAGGCCGATACGACAAGCTTAAACCGCTGCGCAGTCACCTCCGGAAATCGCAGGATGCGCTGATAACCAATATTGCTGGCTGCTGCAAGGTGTTCCCATTGTCCATTCTGCCAGGCATATAGCGCATGAGCCTCCACTCTTTCGCTATGCGTGGCAATCGATTCCTGAATGCGGAACCGGTTGATGGTTATGGGTTCGGGGGCTTCGAGGATGATGGCGCTATCGCCTTTGGCAAGCAACTGGAAAGTCGCAGGGTCATTATACAGCACCTCTGCCGGACCTGCAGCCCTCTCCAGAAGATCGGCTCCATACGTTTCCTGAATCCGTTTCCCAACTTCTTCGAGCACAGCCACGTCCTTATCAGAGAACCGCCCTTCCCGGTTAGGGGGGATATTTAGCAGGAAGATAGAATTACCGCCCACGGAACGTTCGTACATGTCGTAGACATCATCTGCGCTGCGCACCCGCTGCTTCGTATCATCCCGGTAGAACCAGCCCTCCCGGATAGAAGTGTTGGTTTCTGCCATTTGGTAGTGCAGGTAGCGCCCATTGGCCAGCTGCTCCCGTTCACCAATGGCTTCTGCTGTCAGGTCGCTGAAGTGGTTCATTTGGCGGGGATCTTCTTCGTAAGGTATGATGTTCCACTCCGTATTGCGGGTTTTCCCGGCTTCATTCCCACACCAGCGGACATCCTGCCGGCCAAAGACCACGGCTTCCGGTGCCAGTTGTTGAATTAGTTCCTTCCACGCCAGGTAATCGTACTGCTGCCCGCCTTTGCGCTTCGGGTGGGCGCCATCCAGCCATACCTCATGGATAGGACCGTACTCGGTCAGTAGCTCAAAAAGCTGATTGAGAAAATATTCGTTGTAGTCGTCCACTTTAAACCTGAAAGTAGTCGTACCATGGAATGGTCGTCCTGGTACTGACCGTGGGATTACCCGCTCAGTTGCTTCACTCAGGTTACCATACAAGCCTTCCGGGTGTTCAATTTGATAAAGGTCAGCCGGAGACAGGTAAACGCCAAGCTGAAGACCGAATTTGCGACAGGACTCAGCAAGCGCCCGCATGACATCCCCTTTCCCATTCTGATAAGACGAAGACATGATACCATGATTAGTGTACCGCGTTTGCCAAAGGCAAAATCCATCATGGTGCTTCGCGGTAAAAATGACCCGTTTCATGCCAGCTGCCTTCATAGCCCTGCACCATTGGTCGGTATCCAGATTTTTGAGGTCGAAAATCTGTGGATCTTCCATTCCCGTCCCCCACTCCATCCGGGTAAAGGTATTGGGGCCAAAGTGGATAAAGGCGATGAACTCATTGCGCAGAGCAGCGCACTGATTGGGCGTAGGCACCACATGGGCAGCTTTCAGAAGGATGGAATCAGGCGTATCATCGGAGTCAACTTCGATAGTGCTTGCAGTGGGCATCAACAAGTCTGTAGGGTCACTTGGGGTGCAAGCTCCAAGCCAGCTCAAGGCCAGTAAAGGGAGTAATAGTCGTGACATAGACGCTTTTGTATTCTACCTTGAAGATACCGCTTTCAAAGCATCAGACCATCCCTCCTTTAAGAAAATGCTAAGGAAAATTTTAAAAATGCGTTAAGCTCTTGGCCGACAGAAACATAAAGTAATTAAAAGGAGTCTGTTTTTATATAAAATGGGCTCTGCCCTTCCTGTTAACACCTAAAACGATTAGCTATGAAAAACTTGCTTTACCCTTTTATGGCGCTGATCCTGGGCCTTTCCACCTTATCCTCCTGTACGAAAGAGGAAGAAACTGTGGCCCCCACCGGGCCCGTTATCTGGAGCAAATGGGCACCTCATCAGCCTGCTGCCCCTGACCTCCCCGACAAAATCAGCAACTCAATGCTTCATGGCGGGTGGACGGTTTCAACTGCTTTGGAGAATCCTGCCTTTGAAGGATTTGATGACCCGGCACTTCTGGAAGAGATCGCTCAGGAGCTGTCCGCCGCTCAGGTCCCCGAAAACCTGATACAGGAACGCCTCACTTTATTGCAAGACCCTGATTTTCAATTTAAGGTCAACAATGATCCCAACACCGCCCGGTTGCTGCTGACCACTGTCAATCACTCTAATGAATTGGTAAAATCAGTCTCTGAATCCGTATTTAGTATGCTTGCTCAAAACGTCAGAAGATTGATTATTACGGATAGCCCACCTGCCGGGGGAATCAATGCCTCCTCCATGACCACCGTTGACCGCCGGGTGTACAGTTGGGCGAGCCTTTTCAAAGGCAGCGATGGAAAAGATATGCGCGCTGAATGGTTCAATGAAGCGGCGGAAATCAGTTACCTGGTTTCCGAAATCACCCCTCCGTCTAAAAATGCCCAAATCCTCCAAATTCTACTTCAAACGCTATATGTCATGCATGACTATGCCTCTTTTCTGGATGCTGAAAATTCCGGATCCATTGCCAACCGTGGCATTAGAGACAATTTGGCCTGGCTGTTCCTCACCCTCCACCACCCCGATGAGGCGCAGGAAGACCAGCTTCGTGGCAGGTACTTCAATCACCCGGACGCCAAAAAACCGGGCGATAATCCCAATACTTCCGATTTTGACGAATCTACCGTCAATACCATGTTTGAATTAGTAGAACGCATGCGCGAAAATGGCTATGCCTTTGCTCCCGACCTGCCCTATCAGCCCGTACCCAACTGGTTCGCGGAACAATACGAAACTTTGACCGGGGCTCCAATGCCAAATGGCAATTTTGCAGATCAGGCTGCCATTGACCTGGCGATTAAGGCTTGCAATACGTTCCTGGATAACCGAACGGACGCTCGTAACTTCGTCAAAGACTACTACGGAGTTGAATTCCCGTAGACACTGACCGCTCAGGCGGCGGTGGCACGGCCGCCGCCTGAGACCAACTGCCTTACCCTGCTCCCGATTCAGCCCCTCGCCAATAACTCTTCCCGGACCGCTTTCAATTCTGAATAGGAAGTAACCGGCAAAGCCAGTGTACAAATCGCTATGGTCAGGATCGCCCAGTCCAGTTCCCCGGTTTTCAAGTAACCCTGTGTGACGGCAAAAGCCAACGCAATGGCGAGCCCTATTGAAATGCTCATCATCGTTTTCAGGCCTTTCGCTTTCTTCATCAACTCTTCTTTGGATAGATTAGTTAGTTTTGGTTTAGCCATTTATTAAACTTTTTAGGATGAAATCAGAAAAAATCAGTGGAAGGTCGATCAATCTTTTGAACGGAGATGAATTACCTTTACCCCATTGATGACTACTAACTTCCTGAAACGATTATGAGCGTCGAGACCGTGGTGATCGTCAACAGGATTTGGGTGAAATGATTGAAAATAAAAAGCCCGGTCAGCATCATTAACTCATCTTCAATCTGCGATTCGACCCCACCACTAAAGGTGCGGCTTTTGTATTTGACGATTGGATTTCCATCCTCCAGCAACTCCCATTTAGTATTCCAGTTATTGGAAAACCTCCATTTGAGCATTTTTTCGCCCAGGGTGATGCTGGCTTTGTTTTTCCAGGTACTCATTTCAATCTGCCCGAGCGTTTCCCCGGTCTCCGTGTCAGTAGTTTCTACTTTGTTACTGAAAACACCCTTTCTCCGAAAAGAGACTTTTGTTTCATTGAGCACGCCTTCTGCTTTACGGCTCCATGTACGATCCTTCAGGTAGCCGGCTTCCTGTTCTCCGGAGAAGAGTTTGTAGGTCGAAGAGAAGATACCTTTTTTCCAACTGAGATTCATACCGATTGAATTTTGCTTCTAGATAGGCTTCGCCATTAATTAATAGCGAAGCCTACTAGATTGTGCGCGTTTTTTGTTGGGCTACATGTGTAAAAATAGCTGAATTCTTCAGAAAACAGACCTGTTGGATGAATTATATGACCAGATCCCAATCTACATTAACCCGTTTGCTGCAAGGCGCTGTTCCGGATATAATTGGGGATCAGAATCCGAATGGCGGTTCCTTTCTCCGGCTGACTGCTTTCCATTTCCGCTTCCAGTTTCCGTAAAAAAGCCCGGATAAGGCGGGAACCGAAGCCTTTCTGAACCGTTTCCGGATGCATGCCCACACCATCATCCTTCACTTCAACGAGCAGGCGCCCACCCGTTTCTTCAATGCTGACCCAGATATTACCCTTTTGTAATCCCTCAAAGGCATACTTGTAAGCATTAGTCAGGAGTTCATTGAGAATCAGGCCGAGCGGAATCATCACAGAGACATCCAGCAGTAGGTTGGGCACTTCCTGGTGCAGCATAATGGTCTCATCTCTAGGCCGGTAGGAGGCCTCCAGGTTGCTGCAGAGATTGGCTATATACTCCGGCAGGTTGACTTTACTCAGGTTTTCTCCAGTATACAAGTGGTGATGGATAATCGACATAGAGCGTACCCGGTTTTCCCCGTCGCTCAGAGCTTCCAGGGCGGAGGGCTCCTCGATATAGCGGGCCTGCAATTGCAGAAGGCTGGAGATAATCTGAAGATTATTCTTCACGCGGTGGTGAATTTCCTTAATAAGGTACTCTTTCTCTTCCAGCGCAACCGCCAGCTGCTCCTGCTGACGGCGGTACTTGCGGTACAGCCCATAAAGGAAGATACTCAGCCCCGTGATAAGCACCAACCCAACAATCCCAATGGTAATCGTCCGGTTTTTCTGGCTGATGACGGCTCTGGCGGTTTGGTTTTCCAGGTCAAGCATAGCAATTTGCTGCTGCTTTTTTTCCGTCTCGTACTGCGCAGACAATTCATTAATGCGGTTGAGCCGCTCTATGCCCGTAACGCTGTCGCTCAGGGTTTTGAATTGCTCCAGCGCTTCGAAGCCACGCCGGTAGTCTCCGGTCTGCCGATAGGCTTTGACCAGCAGTTCGTAGGCCTCAGCCCGGTCTTTCAGCCCCATAGAATAGGTAGAATCCGTTTGCGGCAATAACATACTGATGCTGCGTTCGTACTGCCCTTCCTCAATCAGAAAGTCGGCCAGCAGGCGGCGGCTGGCCGCACTCAGGTCCGGAACATTAATGGAATCAGCGAGGCGGGCACAGGCTTCGGCGTAGGGCGCCGCAGCTTTCCACTTGTCCATTTGGGTGAGAATGTGCGCCATATTATAGCGGTTGAGGACTTTGTCGTAGTCGCCCTCTTTGGCCTCGCCGATTTGGTAAGCCCGCTCGTAGTAGGTATAAGCTTTGCTGAAATCCCCCTGATTTTCATAAGCGACGCCCAAATTGGTGTATGCAATCTGTTCATGCATCTCATTCCCAGAGGAACGGGCCAGTGCTAAGGTTTCAGTCAGCTGTGCAATCGCGTCCTGCATGCGGTCGGCCTCAGTGTATAGCGCACCCAGTTTGTTGCCGGTAGCCAACATGCCAGCGGTATCCTGTACAGACTCATAAGCGCGGTAGGCATCTATGACAGCCTCCATGCTGCGGGCAAAATCCCCCATATCAGAATACAAATTGGCCTTAGCCATATTGACGGCAGCTACCAGCCGGGGATGTTTCGCAGCCCGATGAAAAGCCTCGTAACGGTTGAAGTAAGCCTCACTCTCTTCAAACCGGTTCAGGTTCTTGTTGAAGATGCCGTAATAATACCAAACCACGTCCTCTTTATAACGGCTGCTGTCTTCCGTGTACAAACTTTCGATATCCTCAAGGACGCGCAGGCTCTCTCCGGGCTGAGACCGGCCCTTTGCCCAGGCTACATCCAATAAGGAGTCAATAGCAAGCTGTACCTCGCTTTTCTGAGCGTGCAGAACAGATACAATGGCGAGGCAAAGCATCAGAAGGAATTGTTTTTTCATCGGAGGTCGGTTTCCAGGTTATAGAGGGTTGGGAAATCAAAATCACCCCATGAAGATAGGGCATATCTCCTCAGTTTGCACGCTCTTCTCTCAAAACTATCCGAACGGGTAGCTTCCTGCCGGGGATATCCCTGTAGCTTGCAGACATATTCTGATACCAAACCTTTTACACCCAAAACCATGCATATATTCCAACCACTCCTGCGATTGAGTTACACCCGTCCAAAGACGACTTTACTGGCGCTTTTCGCCATCACCCTGCTAATGGCCGGGGGGCTGAGCCGATTGGAAACCCGCAATAGCTTCGACGGTGAACTTCCCGCCGATGACTCCATCAATCAGGGCATTGAAGCTGCCAAAGCAACATTCGGAGAACGAAGCATCGTGCTGATCGGGCTCGAAACCGGATCCGTATACTCTCCGGAGGCCGCCCAAAAGATCATCGATATTTCCAATGAGTTGGCGAAGATTCCCCATGTGCTTTCTGATGAAATCGTAAGCCTGGCTACCCTCTCCAACGTCAGTCAGCGGGACTGGGGGCTGGAAACCGGTGGCTTTCTGGATGAGCTGCCGGAAGATGAAGCCGCCTGGCAGCAACTCAAAGCAGATGTGGCAGGCAATGCCATGGTCCTTGACCGACTGGTTAGTGCCGACGAATCCCTCACGGTTATTGCAGCTGCCCTTGAAGAGGGCTTCGAGGGAGGTACGGTGTATGATGCTGTTTCGGAGCTCGCGGATCACTATGCGGGCCCGGAACGCATCCATATTACCGGAGCGCCGGTCCTCGTAGAAGATGTGCAGCGTGGAATCAGTGGCGATTCCCGCCGCTTCATACCCATTGCCATTGTGCTTATCTTCATTGGTTTTTATATCTCCTTCCGGCGGCTGCCGGGCGTACTGCTACCGGTGGGCATGGTCATCATGAGCATACTGTGGACGATGGGCTTCATGGGCTACGCCGGGCTGCCGGTCACTGTGGTCTCCAATGCACTGCCGGTGATTATGGTAGCGGTGGCCTCTTCCTACGCCATCCACTTCATGAATGCTTACTACCGGCTGGCGGATCAGCACAGTACCGGCCCTACTTTGGCGGAAGCCACCCTGCAAAAAATCGGATTGCCGATCCTGATTACCGGGCTGACTTCAGGTCTGGGCTCCGCCAGCCTCCTGATTTTCAAAATCACCTCCCTACGGGAGTTTGGTATTATCGGCTCCGTTGGCTTTTTATTAGCCACGGTCATTTGCCTGACTTTTCTGCCGGCGGTATGCGCACTGCTGAAGCCGACTGCGGGCAAAACTTACCAATCAGCCGGGCTACAGCGCTTCCTGCGTTCGCTTACGCAAATGGCAAAGGGGCACCGTCGTGCTATTACAGTAGCCTATTTACTGCTGATTGCCGGTGCGGTTTACTTCATCGGGCAGGTGAAAATTGGGGATGACTACCTGAAGTTCTTCCCTAAATCCCATCAGGGGCGTGTTGCGGCGGAGACCTTCAACGACAAGCTCAGCGGGGTACGCACTATGGATATCGTGGTGGATGCCACGGCCTACGGCGGCATTAAAGACGAAGCCTTTTTCCGTAACCTGAACAGCTTTCAGGATTACCTCATGGATTACGAAGAGGTGGGGCATACCTACTCTTACCGGGATGTGGTACATCACTTAAGTACCAACCTCAACGGGGAAACCGATGCCCTGCCAGGCAGCTCCGAAATTGCTCAGTACCTGATGCTGCACGAGATGTCAGCCACCCCGGGCGAGGTCTTTGCGCTCCGCTCCGAAGACGATAATCAGGCCCGCATTCAGGTCTTCCTGAAATCCTCAGACCCCGAAGTGCATCAGGCGCTTTACGAAGAAATACAGCGTGATGCGGCCCGCTTCTTCCCAAAAGGAAATATCCCTCTGACATTTGGCGGAGACGTCATGCACCGCATCGCCCTCGGCACCTACATCGTGGAGGGGAAGATACAGAATATCATCCTGGCCCTACTGATCGTTTTTCTCAGCTGCCTCATCATTTTCCGGTCCCTGCCCAAGAGCCTGATGGCATTGCTGCCCATTAGTGTTTCCCTGCTAATGGTCTTTGGGCTGATGGGCGTGATTGGCATACGGCTGGGCATTAGCACTGCCCTGCTTACCGCCATGATTGTGGGCATAGGCGTGGATTTTGCCGTACACTACCTGGTGGGCTACTTCCGCGACCGGGAGGAAATGCCGGCAGATGAAGCCATCACCCACAACAGCCTCCACACCGGGCAGGCCATTGCTTACGATGCAGCTTCCAATATCGCTGGCTTCAGCGTGCTGTCGTTCTCAGGCTTCCTGCCGGTACAGCACTTTGGCTGGCTGCTGGCCCTGTCTATGCTGCTCATCTTTCTGAACACCATGGTGCTGTACCCGGTCATGCTTACGCAAAAAGAACGGCAACTGGCTACCCCCGAATTTGCATAAACCGACGACGAAGTAGTTTGGGACCAAACATGACTTCGTGTCGGCATATACTCGTGCGTCGGGTTTGTGCCTAACGCCCAAACCTCTCCGTTCCGAGCATAACCTCATTTTTCAATCCCCAAAAATTCGATACGATGATTTTGGCATTCACTTTGATTGTAACCCTGTTTTCCACACCTGTTTTGCCCGATGCTGCGGCTATCATGGAAGCCCACCGTCAGGCTACCGCTGTGCAGGACCTCACCGGGCAGCTGACATACACCAATATTAGCAAGTCGGGCAGAAAACAGACCCGCACCCTGCAGCAGTACATCCTGCGCACCGACAAGGGCGACTATACCTACAACCTGCTGCTGGAATTTACAGACCCGCAGGACGTGGCTGGCACGGCAACGCTAACGATTCAGCAGGAGCGCAAAGATGACGAGCAGTGGCTTTACCTGCCTGCCCTTCGTATGAGTAAGCGCATTTCGCCCAGCAAAAAGTCCGACCGGTTTATGGGCACGGAAATCACCTACGAAGACCTCTCCGGCCACCTTTCAGAACCCATCGACGACTATCAGTATACCCTGCTGGGGGAAGAAACCATCAACGGCCGATCAGCCTACAAGCTCGAAGCGCTGCCCCGCGAGGGCCTGCGTACCCAATACGGCAAACGGTTGCTATGGATTGACCAAGCCACGCACCTGATGGTGCAGACCCGTTTTTATGGCCACAAAGGCGAACACCTGAAAACCTACACCGCCACAGACATCCGGCCAGTCGGCTCAGGCGGGCACCACCGTGCACATCAAATCAAAATGGAGAATGTACAGACGGGCAATACCACAAAGGTGCAGTACAGCGGCTTTGCGATCAACGCTGGCGTAGATGCGGCCATCTTTTCGACTACCTGGATGGAAACCCGTTAATCCGTGAGGCACCTAAAAAACATACTTAAAACCCTGCTGGGGTTATACTTTTCCGGAATTGCGGCGACCACCGTTGCCCAGGAAGCCGACAACAACTGGTCCACCACCCTTCACGGGCAGGCCAGGGTACTAAGCCGGTATTATCCCGGTCAGAACCCCGCTGACCTGTACCGCTGGCAGGGCGAAGCCCGGGCAGAGCTGGAAGGTGAAGTGAGCTACGGCAAATACTGGAAAGGGCGGGCAGTGGTAATCGCCAATGTCAACCCGGACGAACGCCGCCGCAACCGTCTGTGGGCCAATGAGGCATACGTGTACTACCGTCAGGGGCATTACTTCCTCAAAGCCGGCAAGCAAACGGTCAAGTGGGGCGCACTGACCGGGTTCAGCGATATGGACCTAGCCAACCGCTACGACTACTACGATGTGCTCGACACGGAAGAAGAACGGCTGGGGCTTTGGGGGCTGGAAGCACGCTACAGCAAAGGGCGTACGGAGTTTATGCTGCGGGCTTTCCATCCCGATAACCGCTCCCGCCTTTACCTGGAAGATAACCGCTGGGTAAATCTACCCCAACGCATGGCTGTACCGGGTGGAGAAGCCACGATGGCCTATGAGGGCACAGCGTCGCATTACCAAAAACGCCTGCCTCTGCTCAGCGGCAGTCTTTCTACGGAAGTGGGGCGGGTGCAGGTTCGCGGCAGCTGGCTGTATGGCAACAACGATATTCCGCTGAGCCAAATACAGCTCCGGACAAGTAGTACCCGCCCGGTCCCCTATCAGGTGCAGCTCCACTTCGAGCCTATGATGATCAGTGCACTGAATCTGGGCACCTGGGCCGGTGAGTGGAACCTCTGGGCAGAGGCGGCTTTTGTGGACAGTAAACGCATCGGCGAGACCGGAGAGATCACCCCCGACCAGTATACCTTCTGCTCCTTAGGAGCGGACCGCTTCTGGACCTTTGAGCATCCGGAACGGCACCTGAGGCTGGTGGCGCAGTTCCTGCAGGTCTTTCCGCACCAAAGTGGAACGTACGCGCCCACCGAGATCGATCACATTTTTCAAACTGCGCTGCTGATAGACACTGAATTGCAAATCAACTACAACTGGTCGGCCGCCCTGCGCGCAATGGGCGAATTCCGGGCTGAAGGCTTTTACCTGGAGCCCCGGCTGATTTGCAAAGCCTGGGCACCGCTGCGGGCGGAGCTTAGCGGTGGCTGGCTCGGCGGGTCCGGGCAGAGCTTTTTCGGGCATTTCAAGACCAACAGCAGAATCGCACTACATCTAATTCGACCCATCCTATGAAAGCTACGACAAAATCTCTATCCGCTAATCAATTGCTGCCAGTCGGGAAGTCTGGTTCAGCACCAGCTACCGATGAAACCCAACTTATGGCAGCCCGCTTTTTCCCGCCCTACATTCACCGGGTGGGGCAGGTCATCAATACGGTGCATCAGGTGCACTCCAAGGCCGGCTGCCGGCTGACAATGGGTGCCCTTTCGGTGGCGGTCCGCCGGCCAGTCAGGGCTGCCGACCGGGCATTTTACGAAAGTGGACAACGGCAGGAGCACCGCTGTGGCAAGCACCGGTTTTATACTTATACCTTTGGGCAGGGGCCAGCTGTATTGCTACTCCACGGCTGGTGTAGCAACGGCGCACGCTGGGCACCCTACGTACAGGAACTATGCCGCGCCGGCTATCAGGCCGTCGTGATGGATGCGCCAAGCCACGGACAATCGCCCGGACGGTTTCTGTCAGTGCCGGACTACATCCGCTGTGCTGGTCAGCTCATCCGGTCGCGTGCGCATTGGCATGCCGTTCTGGCCCACTCCATGGGCAGCCTGGCCGGGGTGATCAGTGCGAGTGAGCAGGCAGGAAAAGTCCGTATCGGGAAGTTCGTACTTATGAGTACCTTTTCCAACTGCGATGCGCTGATGAGCAAATTCGCCCGCTGCCTGGGCGTCTCGGAAACGGTGCTCTCGGATACGCGGGCGTGGATTCCCAATTACACCGGCAAGCCGCTGAGCTACTTTTGTCTCATTGAGCATCTGCAGCAGCTTGGCCCGCCCAATACCCTGCTAGTCGCCGATGAAAAAGACATTGTCGTACCCCATCAAGAGACCAAAGCGATCCTGAACGCCCTGCCGCATGTAAAGCCCATCATTACGAGCGGGCTGGGGCACAACCTTCGCTGTGATACCGTTCGGCGGCAGGTGCTAAACTTTATAATACCCTAAAACATGCAACACCCGCAACTATCACCCGACACCCTTGAGCAAATGCTACTGGCCGAGCTGGAGAACACCTGGCAGGAAGTGGACACACTGATCCGTGAACAGGAGCAGGCGAGAACCTCCACAGCCATTATCCGGCAACTTCATCCTAAACCGTATATTTGGAACCGGGCATTTCAATATTGTAAACGTCGTACCGCAAGCCTGTATCGCCTATGCAAGACCAACTTCGGATATTGATTGTGGAAGACGAGCCTCTGATTGCAGAGGATATTGCCGACCTTTGCCAGCTCAATGGCTATGAAGTCTGCGGTATCGCTCACCGGGGCGGGCCCGCCCTTACGCTTATTGAGTCGGAGCGCCCTCAACTGGTTTTGCTGGATATCAACCTGGAAGATCAAATCAGCGGGTTGGACATCGCTGCCTACCTGCGGGAAAAGTATGCCATCCCGTTTATCTTTCTGACCTCCTATGCAGATGCCGGCACTCTGTCGAGAGTTAAGGAGACTACTCCTCTGGGCTACATCGTCAAGCCCTTCACCGGAGAGCAATTGTATTCCACCATTGAAATTGCCTGGTCGCAACGCACCAAAACCCTGGCGCCGGAACTCGACCTGGAGCGCATCAACAACACCCTCCCTGCCCCATTAAGCCGCCGGGAACAGGAGGTCCTTTCGTGCATCTACAAGGGCAAAAATGCACAAGCTACAGCAGACGCTCTTTTTATCAGCATCAATACCGTGAAGTTCCATCTAAAAAATATGTATGGGAAATTCGATGTGCACAACCGGGTGGAGCTGCTGTACAAACTTCAGGAGGTGATGAAGGGGTGAGAACTAATTTTTTGGACTTACCAGTTTTGATTAATCCACTGGTTGCTATATTACTTTTGTCCTGAGATTGAGTACATTTAAATAATGGGCAAACCGGAAAAACATATTATCCTTCGCATTACCAATGAGGGTGTTTTCTACAACAAGGACGACCGTATTCCCTGGGCGCATACCAATTTCCCACCAAAAGAGACTTTCAATTTCAATGAGCGGTCTGAAATCTTTTGGAAAGCCCGGCTGCTTTCCTTTGATGCCGGCCGGTCTCTTCTGAAAGTAGCAATCGTAGACTATGACACAGAAGGGCAACGGGCTGCTTTCGCCAGTCAAAAGGCCAAGTTCCCTTTCCGGAACCTGGTCTTCAGCCCCTTGCATTGGGAGGCGCTGGAACCTCTGATGAATATTTACAACAAGCAATTATTCCAGCCCATCCTGGAGTCTCCAAAAACCTGGCGCATGACCCGGTCATCGGATGAGGAATGGGTGGATTTTTCGGAGCCGGAAGAGCAAAAGACCCGCATTGACCTGCACTTTAAGTATCCGCTGCACAAAGCCGTCTTCAAAATGGGCTATGTAGAGGTGGAGCATCAGGTGAAAGAGCTGCCGGAACAAACCCTAACTATCCCCATTGAGAACCCCAATATCCTGCCCGAATTTGACCATGTGAAACCTTTTTTTGCCAAAGTCCTGGGGAAGAAAATGATCGAAGTGCGCGGTTACCTGGAAATTGATGAAGCGGAGCAAATTGAAATCCGCTGCCAATCGAAAGAAATCAGCCAGATCAATGACAAGTTCATTGCGACTGTTCGGAAGCTGCGGCTGGAAGATGCTATTTTCAAGCCCAAAAAAATCACGGTAGACAAGAGCCTTTTCACTCCTGAGGAGTACTTCGAAGGCTTCGACGAAGCAGAACTAGGCAATACCATCCGCCAAAGCGACAAAGACTTGCTTACAGACCTGCTGGAGTCCGAAAAAATCAGGAACCGCAAGCAATTACTGTACTTATCTGGCCAGCTTCAAAGCCAACGCACCGGGCTGCGGTTTACCCTAAGCCCCAAATTCGGTTTTCTCTTTCACGTGGAAGGTGAAACCATGGACCACTTCATCTGGGAATTGCTCAACAGCCACGCCACCTACATCTGGAGCTTGGACCGCATTGGTACTTCCCTCAGCCACAAGTTCCGCCTTATTGAACGAGAGATCAACTTCATCCGCGAAAACGGCCGCCGGGTCTATCTGGACCATGCCCGGAACGAAGACCTCCTTTTCAGCAAAGTGAACCATGAAAACAGTGAATCCGGGCTGGTGGACGGGTTTCCGAAGTGGCGGGTGCGGGTTGGGGAGGTGTTGGTGTGATTTTTAGAATACTGGCCTAGCTCTCAACCGTTGATCACCAAGATACTAACCTGATAGATGCAATATTGGAATCCGCTATTATCGGCCTCTGATTTCACAAAACCTTAAGCCCCATTTCATTTTCTATTAACACCTATTCCCTTTCTTGCTGGTTGATAACAAAACGAAACCATGCAACGCTTCTTCCCCATTTTTCTCCTCCTGTCGCTACCCTGCGGGCTGAGCGCTCAGTCAGCCGTCGACTCTTTTCTAGTCAAACCTTACCTGCAATTCGCCACCCAAAACAGCATCTACGTCCTGTGGGAGACCCATTCCGAAGCCAGTACCACGGTGGAATACGGAGAAGCCCTGCTGAATGCCCAAACGCCCAATCTTTCACAAACGATAACGATTGAAGGGGAACGGCATCTGCATGAAGTGAAACTAAGCAATCTTAAAACGGCAACAAAATACCTTTACCGGGTGAAAAGTGTTACCCGGTCAGGAACTGTCATAGAAAGCCCAGTGTACACCTTCCGTACAGCTGTGGGCGACGAAGATGCGGTGTTCTTTGCCCTGATCGGTGACTCCCAGTACAATGACAAAACACCCTGGGCCTGGGGCAAAATCGCGCAACGGGTTTGGGAGGACCGCCCGCACTTCATCATCCACGCCGGCGACCTTGTGGATATTGGTACAAAGAAATCGGACTGGACGGAGCACTTTTTCCCAAACGGGCATATCGCCATGAGCCGCTTCCCAATGTACACGGTGCTGGGCAACCACGAGCAGGATGCCCAGCTCTATTACGATTACATGGTCAATCCGGAACCCGAGTATTACTATACCTTTCAGTATGGCAACGTTCAGTTTTTTATGATTGACACCAACAAGGATGTCAGTGAAGGTTCGGAGCAGTACGATTGGCTGGAATGGGCTCTGGCGCAGTCCACGGCCACCTGGAAGATCGCCGTGCACCACCACCCGCCCTACTCCACCGAGGAGAACGACCATGGCGACACCTCCATTGGCGCTTCATCCTACGGCACGACGGCCCGGAACCTCGTGCCCCTGTATGAAGCCTACGGGGTGGATTTTTGCCTTTTTGGGCACACCCACCTGTACGAGCGGACCTGGCCCATATTTGAGCAGCAAGTCAACCTGCAAGAGGGCGTGGTATACATCAACTCCGGTGGAGCCGGTGGCGGGCTCGAAGATTTTGATCCCACCCGGTCCTGGTTCACTAAGGAACTGCAGGCCGAGCATCACTACTGCACGTTCGCCATCTATGACCGCCATCTGGTTTTCAAAGCTCTAGACCACGATGGCCGTCTTTTCGATACCTTTCAAATGGAAAAGGACGAGGACGATGACAAGGCGCAGGGGCAATTGCAGCAACCACCAGCCCCGCACTTCGAGGTAGAAGAACTGGTTTTCCGGGAGACCAACACTGTAAGTCTTAGCGCCCTGGAAAAATCGCATGCCATTCACTATACCCTTGATGGTTCGGAACCAGACTTACAATCGGAAAAATTCACCTCCCCGTTAACCATCCGTGCTTCGTGCACGCTAAAAGCCAAAGCCTATACAGAAAGCGGCAAAGCCAGCCGTACGGTAAGCCGGACCTTCAAAAAGATGGCGCCACTGCCCGCCCGCAAGGTACAAGGCGACAAACCCGGCCTAAGGTACCGCTACTACGAAGGCGAGTGGTCTCTCCTGCCCGATTTCTCCAGCCTGACGCCCATACGGGAAGGCATCGTCCAAACGGTCAATGAAACAGAAGCGCAACCCAGGGCGGATCACTTTGGGCTTGTTCTGGAAGGTTATATAGACCTCCCCGCCACAGACACCTATACTTTCTACACCCGCTCCGACGATGGCTCCAAACTCTACATTGACGGACTGCTCGTGGTGGACAACGACGGCGACCACGGCGCCTTCTGGCAGTACGGCAAGATCATATTGGAAAAAGGCAAACACGACATCCGTATTGAGTACTTTGAAGGCTCAGGTTCTCAGATGCTCCGGGCCGGCTTGGTAGACCCTGTTTTGGGGAAAGTCCCTTTTCATCCGGGGCAGTTGAGTTGTAAGTAAAGCATTTCATTTGATGAGCGTTTATACCGCACACTGACAAAGCCGTAAAGCCTCAAATCCCCCAATTGCGCGAACAACACTTCACTGCGCGCAATGCAAGAGCGAAAAGGTTACAAAAGCCTCTGTAGGCTACCCTCTAAAAGAATGGCCTGTTTTTCACCACCATTCCAATCAGGATGAATATTTTTAGGAGCACACTCATCAAAACCAACCGGAACATGCGGATTCCACGTCTTTCTTACTTACGCCTTTTAGGAGCCGGACTTGCCCTGAGCCTGCTCAGCAGTTGCGGGGCTGATCAATCGGCCAATGACAGCCATGACTACACCATTACGGTTTCCAATCCGGGAACCACCACTTTTAAAGATGCAGGCTTTGAGGCCGCTGTCCCGGAAAACAGCAAGCCGGGATGGGCACTCTACGACGCCGAGGCTGAGGCCTGGCTGCCCGCACAGCAGGATGACCTGGATGGCGATGGTACGCCGGAAACTTTATTCTTCCTGACCGACCTCAAGGGCAAATCTTCCCGTAGCCTCGCATACCAGCCAGCCCCAGACTCCTTTGAGGTCTCCCAACGTTCGCAGATCGTCTTCAAGGTACAGGACCGCCCCTTTGCCCCGGAGACCGCCCGGGAAATGCTCGCGGATTATACCCAACGGGAAGCCCTGACCGTACCCGGTGATCTCACCCCCCAAAACATGTGGGTCATGTTTGAAGGACCCGTTTGGGAGAACGACCTGGTGGCTTACCGCTTTTACATGGACGATCGCTTCCGCACCGATATTTACGGCAAGAAAGTCCGGGACATGGTCATGGATACGGTGGGCTGGGACTACCACGACCTGAAGGACTGGGGCTCTGACATTCTCAAAGTGGGCAACTCTCTGGGTATTGGCAGCCCCGCCATCTGGTACCGGGAAAAAGCCTATGCCCTTTCTAAAACGGCAAAAAAAGATATTGATATTATAGCCAACGGCCCTTTGCGTAGCATACTGCGGGTAAACTTTGAGGGGCTGGAGGTGGACACTTTCCGGCTGGACCTCACGGTGGATTTTGAAATACAGGCCGGCCATCAGTGGACGGAGGTGCGCCTGCAGTCCAAAACCCCGCTGCCGGATGGGATGAAGTTTGCCACCGGTATCGTCAAGCATACCGACCAAATTAATGCCAAGCGGTACGGTGGTGTACAGGCTTATTACAATTGGGACAATCAGTCTTACCACGGCCAACAGCTCGGCTTTGCCCTCATGGCTAAGGAATCCCAGGAGCCCGTACTCTACGATAGCGAACTCGACCACCTCATGATCCTCAATGCCAGCAACGAAGCTGCCACCTACCGTTTTATGGCGGTTTGGGAAGAAGACCCCATGCAGATCCGCGGTATCCGGGAATTCCGGGAACACCTAGAACAGGAAGCAGCACAGTGGGGGACAGCCTTCCGGATGGAAAGTGATAAATAGTGTTAAATATCCAAAACGACTCAGACTATGCCAACCGAAATCAACCGAAGACATTTCCTGACCATACTCAGCAGCCTCTCCGCGGGTACTGCCGTGGCGGGCAGCACCCTTTGGAGCCCTATTCTAAAAGGTGAAAAACTCAAAATTGCCCTCGTGGGCACTGGCATCCGCGGCATCACTTTCTGGGGGCGGCGGCTGGTGGAAAAATATTCTGACATCCTCGAATTTGTGGGCCTTTGCGACATCAACCCGGGCAGGCTGGAGTTTGCCCTGAAGGAAATGCAGGTGAGCTGCCCGACCTACGCCAATTTCGAAAAGATGGTACAGGAAAGGAAGCCCGACCTGGTGATTGTCACTACCAAAGACTCCAACCACCATGAATTCATCATTAAGGGGCTGGATATGGGCTGTGATGTGCTGACGGAAAAGCCCATGACTACCGATGAGTTCAAATGCCAGGAAATAATTGATGCCGAGCGGCGGTCCAACAAGAACCTGATCGTCGGTTTCAACTACCGCTGGAGCCCGTACATGACCAAGATCAAGGAACTCCTGATGGAAGGAAAGATCGGCAAGGTCACCTCGGTAGACTTCAACTGGTACCTGAATACCTACCACGGGGCCTCCTACTTCCGGCGCTGGCATGGGCTACGGCAGGCGGGTGGTACGCTATGGGTGCATAAAGCCACCCACCACTTTGACCTGCTCAACTGGTGGCTCGATTCCGATCCCGAGGAGGTCTTTGCCTACGGCGACCTGGAGCACTACGGCAGCAACGGGCCCTTCCGGGGCAACAATTGCCGCGACTGTGAACATACCGACAAGTGCGCATTTCACTGGGATATTACCAAAAATGAGTTTCTGACCAACCTCTACACCAAAAACGAGCACCACGACGGGTACATCCGGGACAACTGCCTGTTCCGGGAGGAGATCAACATTTATGATAAAATGTCGGCACAGATCAAATACGCCAACAACGTCTTCGTCAACTACTCCCTGACCACCTACTCCCCCTTCGAAGGCTGGCGCATTGCCTTCAACGGCACCGACGGCCGCCTGGAAGCCTGGCAGGACATCCCCTATGTGGAAGAACAGGACGTGAGTCAGGCTGAGCTGCACGCACAGGAAATGAATCAGAAGGCTGGGGACATTTACTACAAGCCCCTCATTACCCACAATTTATGGAGTGACTACGAGCGCATCATGGTGGGCAATGAACGTGGCGGCCACGGCGGTGGCGACAAGCGCCTGCACGATAAAATCTTTGTCCACCCGGAAAAAGAAGCCCCCTACGAAAGAGCCGCAGGCGTACGCGATGGCGCCATGTCCGTACTGATTGGCGTGGCCGCCCGCAACAGCATTGAATCCGGCCGCCCGGTACGGATCGCCGAGCTGACGGACTTGCAGCCGCGGGCAAAACGGATTTAGGACTTTTTTTTGAGCTACAATAACAGCGGGCATCCGAAGGTTTCGGATGCCCGCTCTGGGTTTGGTCCTAACAATCCCAAAACACTAACTTATCTTCACTAAGAAGCGCATTGAACGCAAGGACTATTCCTATCAGGCTTACTGACGCGTAAACGTCACATCCGCGCCTATGAACGAGACCACAATCTCATCGCATTCATTGCTGGTCACATCAAACTCAGAGGAGAAAGAGGCGCCACCTTCTGAGAGCGTTACAGTGAGGGTCATCCCGCTCGCAACATAAGTTTTCTCAGAATTGGCAGAGCCTGCGATAACCGCATCATTAGGGTCAATCAGCGTGCCATCTGCCTGAAACTCCACTACGTCATTAGTGGTGGACACTTCCCATTCGCCCACGATGTTTTCAGAGAGCGCAGGAGGCATGCAATCCTCGTCCTCGTCATTACAGGCGGTAAAAACAAAAAGACCGGAGAGCAGCATTAACAATAAACTTCTTTTCAATAAAATCATTGAAGAGCGTTTTTAACAATTAAGAAAATTTTGCGGATGCGAAGATAGGGATAAACCCCCATTTTTAAGACCCTACATTGCCAGATGGGGGTGAACAGACGGTTACCGTTTCGGGTAAACAGACAGGTTCGGGGCAGAAGTAAATTTCAAACCTGATAATTACCATTTTACAAAGGTAGCGGCACCTCTCTCACTCTGGCCCTCAAGCTTAAGGAAATAAGTTCCGGCAGGCAGTTGAGCTACGGGTACTTCAAACTGCGGAGCCCGCACGGCAAATAGCGGGATTACAGTCTGCCCGGCGCTATTCACCACCTTGGCTACGGCAGCTCCTCCTGCCCAGCGCACCTGAAGCTGGTCCCGGACAGGATTAGGGGAAACGATTAACTCCAGCTCGACCCATTCTCTTTGCAGGGCAGTAGGTAAGTTTCCAACCAGTTCGCTAACCGTAGTATTGGTGATAATGGGTGGATTTAAATCGAAGTAAATGGCAGCCCGGTTATAGACAACAACAGGCAATTCAGGCACCGCTTTTGCCCGAATCCGGTACTTCACAAAACCATGGCTGGCTGGCTCATTGACGATACTGTCCGGTAGGTAAATGTCTTCAAAGCGAAATTCCAGTGCCCCGTTCGACCTAAGGACGGTCTGATGGTCATGACTGGCGGCAAGGGGCTCAAATGTGTTCCAGTCCAGATTTTTATCGAGGGTATCTCTGATCACGACCGTAAAAGCAGTATCATTTCCTGTATTCTGAAAACGAATCGTATATTCCAGTGGATCACAGTGCAGGGATTGGGCGCCGTACATGGGGCCCGCGGAAGCTACCAACTTGTCATTTGGATCATAGGAGCACCGCAGTATTTGCGACAATTCCTGGCTATCCGTCTCTTCAAGGGTGTTGGGTGCTGCTTCCATACGGAAGACGGAAGCATGGTGTACCAGCAAACTATCCGCCACATCCTGCACGCCGGGCATCAAAGTAATGACTGCAATCCCCTGAACGGCCTCCGGGAAAAGGTCAGAAAAAGTCCAGACTATGGTATCTCCCAGCCAATAGTCCGGGGCGGGCTCACTGTATTGATAAATGACATCCGGGTCCAGTAGCAGCCTAACCTGTCCGGATTCTGGCAAAGTCCCCCCGTTACTGTAATCCAGCCAGTACATTGCTGGTAAATTGCACCGGCTGGCATTGCCTAACAATTCTATATTGAGCGCTTCCATTTCTGTCTCCGGAGCCACCCGAAAATCAAACCCATCAAGTTGCTCCAACTCAATCTCAAAGGCGTAACTGTCCTGCCCGGCATCCACCGACCACCCCGGAGTGGGTAGATACTGGACTTCATATGGCCCCGGAGCGGTATTAAAATGATAAGTACCATCGGCATTCGTAAAGCTGTAGACGCTATCCGGCAGTAGTAAAACCCGATGGTACTGCAGGGGTACGTCCCCTTCATCAAAGAGCCCGTCACCATCTAAATCACGAAAAACCCTGCCGGCTACGCTGGCCCGGGGCGAACCAAAAATATCTTCAATACCCCCGGGATTATAAGCCACCAAGCCGCAGGCGGTGCCTATCCAAAGCGTACCATGGGTATCAAAATCCAGGCTCTGGATATTATTACTGGGCAGCGGCGTATTTAAAATATGAAAATGGGACCACTGACCAGATTTTAGCCCCCAAAGCCCCCCGTGAGTCGCCAGCCAAAGTGTGGTGTCAGGACCAACCTGCATATCCGAAAAATTGAAGAAAAAAGAAGAAAGCAGCTCGTCCGGCATCCCTGTGGCCGTCCAGTTTCCGTTCTGATAGTAGTATAAGGTATCCCCTAAGTTATTGTGCAACCAGAACGTACCGGAATGCGAACCGGCGATATTGCGCCCGTACAGATTCAGAGCTGAACCAGTATTGGGCAAGGGCTCCCATGACTCCTCATGGTATCGAAACACCTTATTGGCAGCTGCCCACAAATCGCCAAAACGCCCTTTAACAACTTCAGCCTGATTGGGCATATGATAATCAGCGTAAGGCGTCTCCGCATAAAACCCTTCGGAATGGGCAAAGCCATCTTTTTTGTATTGCAGGACCCAATTCCCGGATTGCATCCAAAGGTCGCCGGCCGTATCGACCTTCACTCCGGTTATATTTTCCAGAAAGCCTCCGTACTGCGGGTGGGGCACCCGTAATCTGCCAAAAGCCAGCCCATCAAACCGGATAGCCCCATCCGTGCTGTAACCACTAACCCAAACATTCTGCCCCTCGTCAACATCTTGTAGCTCGTGGCTCCAGCCCATATGATCAGGTATGGGCGGCGTAGCCATCCATTCCTTACCATCAAATTTGAACAAGCGGTCAGCCTGCCCGGCCTGTACCCATTTGTTATTCTGCGGCCCAACGCGGACCTGGGTTACAGCGTTGACTGGCAATGCTGTATTTGCCAGTTGAACCGGGCTGACCTGACCATCATTTAATTTAAATAATTGTCTGCGCCAAGTGCTGTCATTATGGTAAATGACCCAGTAAGCGCCATCGTCATCCTGTACGATCCCATCCGGGCTACCGGTAGCCAGCCCTAAAGCAGCCATATCTATCGTTACCCAGTCAGTGCCGTTGAGGCGGAGGACGGTATTATTGCGGAGGCTAATGAAGATTTGCCCTTCAGGGCTTACTGAAATCGGGTTGAATTCATTGACAAAGTCGTTAACGGTAGCCGGGACCGGAATCATTTCGAACGTACCTTCCTCGTAAATACCGAGTGCCGAGACCTGTGGGCTGAAAAGGCTAAAAAGCATGTACACACGACCTTCCGAATCTTGCTCAATATCATATACCCTTGTCCCCGCAGGCAGCCCGAGGCTTTCCGGCGTCACGACCGACCAGTTCTCCCCATCGTAGCGCACCAGGGAAATAGGCATCTCCTCCCCCATTTGCGCCACCGAAAACAGTATGCCATCACCGGCAACAGCAAAGTCTTCCCGAAAATTGATCGCATCCTCGGGAAAATCAATAAGTTCTCCAACCCCATTTTCAAATTTCATCCATCGGTGGCCTTCAAAACGCCCGCTGACCCAAAGTGCACCATCCGGCCCTGTGGCAAGCCAGTCGGCACGGTCTAGCGATATTCCACCAAGGGCCTGCAAAGACGACCAGTTGGCTCCGTCAAAGTAGGCCAGCCCGGCATCGCCAAGTGTTGCCCAAAGCAATCCATCAGGGGTAATGGCCAGATCATTGATGTTATGACTGAGCAGATTCGAGTTGGTCGTTTTGTAATTTTGCCAGGAACCCACCGTAAGGCTGATGCGGGTAATGCCTGCTCCTGAGGTTACCCAAAGCTGATTGCCTTGGCGTAAAAGCCCGTGGGCTCCACCGGAACCATTGAAGACCATCCACTGAGGCTGAGCGTAGAGCGTAGAGCAAGCCATGAAAAACAGCAAAAAGAGGACACGTTTTAACATACAGCATTAGAGTTTAGTCTTGGTAAGATAGACTATTCATCTGCCAAAATCCAATGTTGTCAAAACGGAATACGTCTACCGCCTGACGATTGCCTCAATTGAGGCTAAAAAGGGCTTAATCATTTTCCTTACTCCACCCAAACCGTCACACCACCCGGCTCCAACTGCCGCCCACCCAACAGCACTTTCGCACCATCCGGCACCGGCGCTTCCACGGCCTTCGAACTGTAGTTGACAGCGATGTAAACCCCATCCCGCCATTCGGTAAAAACGTAAGTGGGTAGATTAAGGATTTTAGCACCAGCCGTACCATAGACTGCCCGCAACACCTCGTATTCCAGCTCCCAGTTGTCCGACCAGACGCCGGTGTAGGTCACGCTGCCAGCACCCAGATTGCGGGAAACAACCGCCGGTGCGCCTTTGTAGTACTCGCTGTCGTGACGCGCCAGTACCGTTGTGCCTTCCATCGGTGTCAGTACATCGCCCCAGATGTGCCAGGGGTAGGTCTTGCCCCCCATACTTACCTGTCCGGGGTATTTGGCTGGGAGGTGGTCGTAGTATTCCACCCGTGCACCGATCAAATCCCAGATGGGCTCCTGCAGCAGGGCTTCCCAAATATGGCTGTTGTGGTCTTTCGTGCCGGTGCGTACGCTCAGAATCAGGTGCCCGCCTGCCCTTGCGTAGTCTTCCCAGATGTTTACCTGCGCCGGATCAATCATGTGCGCGGCGGGGACTACCCAAAAAGGATATTCCTCAGGGTCAACCGCTTCGCCACGGCTGACGAAGGTAACCGGAGCGCCCAGCCGCTTCAGGTTTTGGTAGTAGGTATAGTGGTGGGCCCAGCTGTCCCAATCGCTGTGGTGGGGCTGATTGCCCAGGCTCCAGAGGTTGTCCTGTTCCCAGTAAAAGGCGGTTTTGCGGGCTTTTAGCGCGGCAGGCATAGTCGCATCGGCTTTCAGGTCGCCGCTTTTGGTAAGCTGTTGCAATTCCTCGATGAACTGCACGTACTCCTTCCCGCCGCGTGCCACTGTCACCCCATCGGTTTCCATGACGCCTTTGTGGGTTTGTTCTCCGCCAAAGAGGGGCTGCCGGAACCGGTAGGTGCATACAAATTTATCCCCCAGCCCGAAGGCGTGCCAGCCCCACATACGCACCGCACCGGGCAGCGGCTGCGGATTGATGACGCCCCAGTTGATTTGGCCGGGTTGCAACTCCATGATGCCGGTGTAGCCGTTGACCGACTCCGCAAATTCCTGTGAAAAGGCCAGCTCCAGCCCACTCCCCAACCGATGGGCAAGGGGGCCGCCCTCATCGCTCAAATACCCGCTTGTCAGGTACATGGTGTGAGCAGCAAAATCAAAGTCATCCCGGTTCAGGAAAGGGTCTACTGAAGGCAGGAATTTGAAATAAGCGTAGTTGGTGGTCACCCACTGCCGTTTGTCCACCAGGCTTTTGAGCAGATCGGACTGAAACCTCAGGGCTTCGGCCAGTTCCTCTGCATTGAAGCGCTGAAAATCAAGCAGCGCATGAGGATTCGCGCCCTGTGGTGCCCGGTTCTTATTGGGAATTTGCACCTGCCCAAAATGATTGTAGGATTGGCTCCAAAAGACAGCGCCCCAGGCGGTATTAAGGCTATCGATGCTGCCGTACTTATCCCTCAGCCAGTCCTGAAAAGCCCGCTCGTGCCCTTCGGAATAATCATACAATACACCATAGTGCGGCTCATTGTCTACCTGCCAGCCCCAGATGCGCTCGTCCTTTCCATAGCGTTCTGCTAACTTCCGCACAATGCGCTCGGTGTAGTAGCGGTACGTGGGATGATTGTAAGACACGTGCAGGCGGCTCCCGTGGTGCTGCGTCAGCCCCTGATCGTTGACCGTCAGGATTTCCGGGTGTTTTTCGGTGAGCCAGGCGGGGGGCGTTAGCGTGGGGGTGCACATGA
Source organism: uncultured Phaeodactylibacter sp. (assembly GCA_913057245.1). Classification (GTDB taxonomy): domain Bacteria; phylum Bacteroidota; class Bacteroidia; order Chitinophagales; family Saprospiraceae; genus Phaeodactylibacter. The sequence continues at coordinate 151,388 of CAJXNH010000002.1, read as the reverse complement.
TGACTTTTAGCCCGTGCTTGTCTGCAAGCCCGACCGCTTTGTCCAGCCATTCAAAGTCAAACCGCCCTTTCTCGGGTTCCATCATCGCCCAGGCAAATTCCCCGAAGTGGGTAAACTGAAAGCCCAGTTCCGCCATTTTGCCCAGGTCGCGGTCCCATTGGGATTCGGGCCAGTGCTCCGGGTAGTAGTAGGCCCCCACCGGCATGGGATGCCCAAAATCATAGGGCTGTGCCGGTAGCAGGCTGTAGCCAAAAATCAAACACCATGCAAGGAATAACTTTTTCATGGACCTTAGTCGTTTTTCTCGTTCAGTAATTCGTAAACGGGCTGTCCGTCCCGGAAAAACACGCGGTAGCCTTCGGTGCCGTCTTCCACCTCCATCACGCCGTCTTTGATGCGTACAAAGGGGCTTTCATACACAGCGCCCCTGCCCAGTTCTCAAAATCCAAAGGTGTGCCATCAATGCGCCCGTAGGCTTTCAGGCGGTCGGGGCGATAGGTCATTTCCAGCTTTTCGCCCAGCGTGGATTGGTAAGTGAGGGTCTTGGTCTTTTTGAGCCCCTGAGTTTCCAAATTAGCGGTTTTCAGGCTCGCCAGCACGGCATTCACCTCAGGATGACCGGCTCCTTCCAGTACCTCCAGAGCGTACCCGGACTGCTGCCCCGTGACAACCAGGACGATGTACTGTTCCAGTACGCTTCGCCAGGTTTTGTCCTCCACTTTGGCAATGGCTTCAACAGAGGCGTCAATCATAAAGTAATCAGTACCTATGGGCCAGACCGCTACCCAGGTATTCGGGGCTTTCCAAATCAGCTGCCGGTCGGTTTCTTTTGCCAGCTCCACTTGTTTGGGGATGAGCAGCCAGGAGGCAGCGCTGTATTTCTTTTGCTCCCAAAAGGCTTCCAATTCATCTTCAGCGGGTGCGCTTACCGGTTGTAAAGGCTCCGTGGCGTACTTCCAGCGGTTGGCCAGCTCAAAATCCCGGGCCTGTGCGGTGTCGGGCAGATGCCAGGGGTTAATGCGTTGGTCAGAAATCTGGAAATCCGGATGCTGTTTTTCATCCAATTCGGATGGAGCGGACAGGAGCAGGAGGGTGTTTTTGCTGTGCAGGGTCTGTGTGTAGGGGCTATGCCCGGAGGTCGTCAACCGCAATGGCTGCCGTCCGAGTAGTACAGGCGAGGGGCGCCATCGGCATCCCGGCATAGTTGAACGGGGTGTTCCAGTTCATGCTGTGGGTCGAATACGCTGAATGCCTCTTCCGTTGACCGGATGCCTTCGAAGGCTTGCGGCATGCTGGTATGCACGGCAACGGGCAGTGGGTCCGGAGTCAAAAACAAGCCAGGCCACAACAGGCAATGAAGCAGAAAGAAAATCAAGGCCTTGTCCATTGCTGCGATTCGATTAAGTCCCATGTATGTCGGGCGTCCACGTATTGAATGGTGCGGTCTTCGGATACGGCATCATAGGCAAGCCAGTTGAGAAAGAGGTCGATATCTTTACAGGCTTTGACGTTCTTGTCCCGCTTCTCCTGATCCTTTTTGGCTTCCGCAGAGCCATTTGGGTAGTGCTCGGTGTCCAGCAGGCGAAGTATGCGTTCGAATTTTCCGTAAATCCCGAGGGTGTGCATCCGGATTTCGCTGCTGGCATTTCCACCCAACACGGGGCGATCGTGAATCAGCGCGACTTTTAAGCCTTGCTCGGCTGCGCCAATGGCAGCCGCACAACCTGCAATGCCGCCACCGGTCACCACCAAGTCATAGGATTTCTCCCTTTCCGGAGCCAAAGGTTCCTGATGCATTTGGCGGCGCCATTCGGCTAGCTTTTTGCCGTAGTCGGGCGGCGGCACCTCTCCCTGACTGAGGAATATGGCATCGCAGCGGCCATTGAAGCCGGTCAGGTCGATTAATTCCAGCGTGGTTTCTCTTGATGCCAGCTTAGCCTTCCCCGCGTATTCCCAGCCCCAGCCTGGTGTTCTACCCAGCGTGTCCGGAAGTACTGTACCGTTCACCTGTATGAGAAACTGCCCGGGCGGGTCCCAATTGCCCGGTGCCCAATTTTTGGTACGTGCCCAGACATTATAAGTCCCTGATTTATCGATTTTAACTGCAGTTTTTGCAGGGTCCACCGGCTGCCCCATACCGTGCGCCATCAGGTAGGGAGAGCCCATTTGCTGCACGAACTGTGGGTCTACCACCCAGCCGCCGGGGTACAGAAAGCTTTCGGCTTCCAGCAGAATGCCTTCCTGTGCGGTGCTCTGAAGCAAGCTGCTGCATAACAATAACGCAAATATCCAGTATTGGCAAACGTTTTTCATCACTCGGTTTTTAGCTCCGTAATCCTTTCAGCGTCCGCTCATCCTCCTCCCGCAGCAGCCCCTGATCACTTGGGCCTACGTTGAGCAGCAGGTTGGCTTTCATCTTTTGAGCTACGCTCAGGTAGTGCAGGATTTTCTCCTTTTCCAGCACCGACGTGTCCCAATCGTGCCAGAACCAATTGCCGGAAGGGAATTTTTTGTCACCTTTGGTGGACATCGTGGTCTCAATTTGAAGCGGCAGGTAGCGGTCTTTGCCCAGCCAGTTCCAGACTTTCTGGTCATCCGCCACTTCGGTGTACTTCTCGCCGCTGCGGATATCAACCGGATGCAGGGGCACGCCGGGATAAGCAGTGGTGGAGTTATTCATGACCAGGCAATCCGGCTGCAGGCTTTTGATGAACTGATAGACATGGTCCATCTGCCAGCGGTAGGCACCTTCCATACGCCAGGCCTCAATGAATTTTTGATTGCGGGCGGCGTTGAAGGCTTGCTTTTCGGCCTCGCCTTCCAGTTCCTTATTTTTCTTTGACCAACCGGTTTGCTGTTTTTTCCAAAAGCCGTCAAACCACATTTCCACGATGGGCCCATAGCCGGTCAGTAGTTCTTCCAACTGCCGCTTCATGAAGTCGATGTAGGCCCACTCGTCTGTATCGTGGCTCTTTTCGTGCCGGTCCCAAAGGGAGTAGTAAAAGCCAACCTTCAGCCCGTGTTTTTCGGCGGAATTGACGACTTCTGCCACCAGGTCGCCTTTCCAGGGCGTTGCGCTGACGGAATACTTTGTTTGCTTCGTGGGCCAAAGACAGAAGCCATCGTGGTGCTTGGTGATGAGCACGACGTACTTCATGCCCGCTGCCTTAGCCGTGGCACACCACTGATCGGTATCCAGCTTGGTGGGATTGAACTTCACCGGGTCCAGAGTGCCGTCGCTCCACTCCGTGTCGTAGTAGGTATTGATGCCGAAGTGGATGAAGAGCCCGAAGCCCATGTCCATCCAGGCCTGCTGTGCGGCGGTGGGTTGTACTTCCGGATCAGCAGTTGAAAAGGGCAAAGTGCTGTTCGATTGCCCATGCATCCAGGCGGGAAGCGCCATCGCTCCCAATCCGGAGGCGGCTATTTTTTCCAGGAATGATCTTCTTTCCATTGCTTCGTTTTGAAAGGTTAGGTGGTTACTGCAAAGCTTTTTTGAGCAGCAGTAACGCTACAGGCCCATCGTTTTGGCCAATCAGCAAGCCTGTTTTGCCCTGATACTGCAAAGGAGCCAGTGCTTTGACATCGCCGGGCAGGAAAATGCCGCTTTCGGATATAGACTGTGGCTCAAAATGCCCCTGCCCGTCCCCCAGCATCAGCAAACCGTTACCGGCATCGGCGCGGGCGGTCCGGTACTCAAAGCCGTACAGGTTGCCTGCTATGATTATGTCCATCGAACCATCCCCATTGTAATCGTCTATAGCCATATCCATTATCGGGCTCACCTGTGCGGGGCGGGGCAAAGGACGGGCTTCAAACTGCCCGTTGCCTTTATTTTCAAGGTACAGGCTGGCAAAGGTTTGGGCTTCTGCCTTTTGGGCTTTCGCCAATGCCGGGGCGGTGAAGATGTCCTGCACCGTGGCCCGGGCGTAGTCGGTATAGGATGGATAGGCTTTTTTCACGCTGACCAGCTGAAGATGCGGCTCCTGCTGATTTTTGATCGATTTGCAGGGTTTGATTGGATTGTACATTATCTAAAATGGTGACTTTCCCATCGGCCCATTACACCTCTACCCTTACCGGGGCATCAGCGGGAAACCCAAAGTGCAATACCGGCTCCACGGAAGACTGATACCCACGGATGGGATACTGCTGCTGCAATTGCGTCGCCTCACCGGAAGTGACCCGGACTTTCGCGCCCCAGCCAAATTTATTCCTGCCCTGCCCCTGTAGTTCAATGCGCAGGAAGGGGCCTTCGGTCTTTTGGTTTTCGAAGACGAAGGCGGGGGCGTCAATGTTGTTGACGACAAGATCAAGATCGCCGTCCTGATCGAGGTCGGCATAAGCGGCCCCTGTGGAGAAGGAAGGGGTATTTGCGCCCCATTGATCCCGGACATCTTCAAAGCGTAGGTCTCCTTCGTTTCGGTAGAAGAAGTTGCTCACTTTTTCGGGAGGCATGGTCTGCAGCATTTCCACAAAGCGGTCTTCCGGGAGTTGCCCATTGATACCGATGTATTTGGCGAAGCGCTTGTCGATGTTGTTGATGAAGTCGAGATTGAGGACATCCTTGCGTAGCCCGTTGGTAATGTAGAGATCGGTCCGCCCATCGTTATTAAAATCGGCCGCCAGCGGTGCCCAGCTCCAGTCGGTCTGAGCGATGCCCGCCAGTTGCGCCTGATTGCTGAAAGTAGCATTGCCATTGTTGATATTGAGGCTGTTGAACATGTACTGATAGTGGTAGCCCTTGTCTACAAAGTCCCAAAATTTCTCATAGCTCAGCCCCGCGAGGTTGGCGTGGCGGCGATAGTGGTCTTCGGCGGTCATGTCCACCACCATCACATCCAGTAGCTGATCGTTATTAAAGTCGGTAATAGTGTTGCCCATGCCGAAGTAGGAAGTCTGACGAGCCGCCGTTTTGATCCCCTCCCGGAAAGTGCCGTCGCCCTGATTCCAGTACAGGTAATCGTGCTCAAAGAAGTCATTGGACACGTAAATATCGTCCCAGCCATCCTGATTCAGGTCGCCAATACCAACACCCAGCCCGTAGCTGTATGCCCGCTCCAAAATACCGGCTTCTTTGGTGACGTTGGTAAAGCGGTCGCCGTCGTTGCGGTAAAGCTTATCGCCCGAGTACTGATCAGGCGCATTGGAAACATTGCCCTGTGGGTCGCGCCCGTAAAAGTTGATGCCGTGGTTGGCGAGGTATATATCCAGGTCGCCATCTTTATCGTAGTCGAAAAAGTCGGCTTGCACGGAATAGCCCGGGTCATTCAGCCCAAACAGGGCCGCCCGTTCCTTGAAGGTGCCGTCTCCTTTATTGATGTAAAGGAGGTTCATTCGGTTGGCCAACTGCAGGTTGCCTGAGCGGCAGAGGTAAATATCGAGGTGGCCGTCTCCATTAACATCCACCATACTGATACCGGTATTCCAGGTGGCTTTAGCAGGCAGATCGAGCCCGGCGTTTTTGGCTTCGCGGAATTTCATCTCTCCCTGATTGAGGTACAGACGGGGCGCTCCGGTATTGGAAGAAAAGCAGACATCCGGTAGCCCGTCTCCGTTTACATCACCGATGGCGACGCCCCCCCCCATTGTAGAAGTACTGATAACGCATGATGTTGCGGTAGGCATCTTCCGGCAGGTTGTTAGCGAAGTCGATGCCGGTTTGGTCTGAGGTCAGGGAGACGAATTCGGTAGTGTCCTCGGTAGCAGCTTGCTCTCCGGCCTCTGAAGGCTCAGCGTTTTCACATCCGGTAAGCAAGAGTAGGGTAATGAGAAAGCCTCCGAAAGCGCGGAGGTTGGCGGTGGAGAACATAGGCAATGGTTTTTATTTGGTGGCTCAAAATAATAAGGAGGAAGTCCTTATGAAAATCCTTCAAGAATAAGGCTCGTACCCTGGTCTACCAAGAATAGCCGTGGGTGGAATACGTTAGTGCGAAATTGCAGTACACATTCCGTACCTACGGCACGGATTTCACTTAGATTCCAGTTTTTACCCATATAGCGTACCTAAAGGCACGCCATATCAATTAAATTTCAAACAATAATACGGGCTCAAAATATCAAGGACTGAGCAACAGGGCAAACGAACATCCTCTATTTCATGAAGATGGGCTGACAGCAAAGCCATCAGCCCATCCATGAATCAACTAAACTCAAAATAATGAAAAAACTATCTTAAAATCCGTCGTTGAGTTCTACCTCAAAGTCAGGAATTTCTGAGTACAGTGGGCTATCCCATGGAATAGCGCCACCATCACGGTCACCGGCAGGAATATCCACGCGGGCCCCCTGCAGGTACCAGAAACGGTCGCCTTCGAAGGCCATTTCCTTGAAGCGCTCGTTGTGGATCGCATTGATCAGATCGGCATCGCTGCCATCGTAGTCACCGAGACCAGCGCGGTTGCGAACCATATTCAGGTCAGCGCGGGCACCAGCATTATCGCCTGCATCAGCACGGAGGAACGCACGCAGCAGCACGATGTCTGCAAGGCGGAGTATAGGCAGGTTAGTGAGGCGGTCACCAGCTCTGTAGTACTTATCGTTCCATACGTAGTCACGAGTAGGTTCGAAACGAGGATCCTCATCCGCTGGCACACGGATGAATAACTGCTGGTAACGCAAGTCATTGGCTGCGTCTGCACTTTCTGTACCATCAGGGTTCTGCCAGCCCGCTGCTTCCAGGAATGCATCACTACAAACCATAAACCGGCTGCCGTTGTCCTCCAATCCGCCGGCGCGTTCACGGCTGGCATTATACCAGGCGAAGCGGCGCGGGTGCTTCCAGTTACTGGAGCCACCGAGGCCATCACCCGCCCAAAGGGCGTAGTACCAGATCACCTCCTTACCACGAACCGGACCAGTCTTATTAAAGGCTTCAATGGGCTCTTCCGAAAGGTCATAGTCACCGCCATTCTCCTCAATTACAAAGTTGGCTTCAGCCAATGCCTCGTCATATAAACCCATTTGGAAATATACCTTCGCCAGCAGGGCCGCCGCCGCAAACTTATTGGCCCGACCATCAGCATAGGCTTCCGGGTGGATAGAGGCATCATAACGCTCAGGAAGGAGTCTTTTTGCCTCAATAAGATCCGCTACTACAAAGTCATAAATGTCGTTCGCAGAAGCAATGGCAGAAGATTTAGCCTCATCAAAGTTTGTAGCCTGATTGGTCCGGAACGGAAGACGGGGCGTATCGTCGGGATAAGCCGGGCAGTAGATACGGGCCAAATAAAAATAAGCAAGGGCACGTACAAAGCGGAGCTCACCTTCTATACGGTGGGTTGCATCCGGTCCTTCTTCTGGAAAGGGCACCCCATCGTTGGCAGCGATAAAGTCTAATGCACCGTTGGCATGACCGATAGCAAAATAGCAATTACGGAAAACAGCATTGTCAAACAGGCCAATACTAGTCCCCTCAATAGCACGATTGTACATATCTTCCGTATCCACATCAACAGGGAAGCCAAATTCCGTATTGGCCAGGTTTATACCATCGGCGTAGGCCTCACCTGCAATGCGCTCGGCAGAGAAAATTACGCGGAAACCGCCATTGCCCGAAAGGGTATAGTAAGCACCAATTGGTGCCTTTTCCAACTCTTCCAGCGACTGCCAGGGTGCCTCCGGTGGATTGGTCAATTCAAAAAAGTCTTCGTTATCGCAGCTGACCAGCCCAAGGACCAGCAGTGCTATAAACCAGTTTTTTATTTTAAAGCTTTTCATGGCTTACTATTTTTATCGAAAAAATGAAAGGACCGGGGGATTGACTCCCCCGAAATCCTAATGATCTTAGAAAGTAACGTTCAGGCTAAAGTTATAAGACTTCAACTGTGGCAATTGAACGCCTGCCCAAACCTGTCCAAGGTTACGGTCTGCGGCTTCTCCCAGATTAACCACCTCAGGGCCATAGCCTTCGTATCCGGTAATGGTGAACAGGTTATTGCCTGTAAAGCCAAGGCGAATGTTCTGCATGCGCAGAGACTCTGCAACACCTCGTGGTAAGTTATAGAAAAAGGACAGCGCACGCACACGGATAAAATCCCCTTTCTGTAAGAATTTATCATGCGCCTGACCGGCACGGCGAGGATCAAAACGTACGTTCTCGTCTATGGTTCCATCTTCGTTAATCACGTCGTAGCGCTGATTCCAGTTTAGCGCCGGGAACTCAGCATCATCGCCTGGGTTCTGCCAGTAGTTGCCTACGATCTCCTCACGGTAGGGCTTGGCACCGTTTACATAAACGGAGTTCTCCCGGGCTACATCGTAAATGTAGTTGCCTCCGGAGAAGCTGATCAGGGCGCTGAGGCTAAAGTTCTTGTAAGTGAAGCTGTTGTTAAACCCACCAAAGAAGGTCGGAAGGCTGCCTTTATCTGTATTGTCAAACAGGTGCGTTTGCAGGTTAGAACGGGTGGCAGGAATCAGGTTGCCCGTCGGCACCCGCTCACCGGTTGCTTCGAACTGCTCCAGGTCCATCTCCTCGATCAGCTCATAACCGCCTTCCGGATGGATGCCAGCATAGCGGGCAAGACGGAAGAATCCGACCTGATCACCTTCCCGGGTAACCAAAGCATTGCTATTCACGTTATAAATCTCAGCTTCTTCTCCTGATAACCGGGTGACCTGATTCTCATTAGTTGCAAAGTTGATGCCCATTTTCCACTGGAAATCACCACGGTCAATATTTACCGTATTCAACTCGATTTCCCAGCCACGGTTCTGCATATCTCCAATATTGTCCCAAATCGTAGGATTGCTATTGAAAATACCGGATGATTGAGGGATGGGCACCTGGAATAGCATATCGCGCACATCCTGCACGTAATAGCTCACAGTACCGCTTACGCGACCTTCGAATAATTCAAAGTCCGCACCTACATCGTAGGCATCTGTGGTTTCCCAGGTAACGGCTGTGTTGGCAATTGAGCTAAGAAGGTCACCAGCACCGGTGTCCCCATAACGGCCCCATTGGGCATAAGTTGTAGCCGTGGCCTGCTGGCTAATCGCGGAGTTACCGGTCTGGCCAAAGCTACCCCGAAACTTCAGGAAGTTGATAACTTCATTGTTGACCAGGAAGGGCTCATCTGAGACTACCCAGCCCGCAGAAAGGGCCAGGAAGTTACCCCAACGGAAATCCTCGGTAAAAATCGAAGAACCATCGTAATGGTAGCTGGCGCCAATCATGTAACGATCCATGAACTTATAGTTCAGACGGCCGAAGTAGCCACGGAAGTACTGCTCACCACCTGACGTTAACGCCGATAAGAGGCTCCCCCCCACTATCGACGACGACACCTTGGACTTTGACATCGTCCTCCGGGACGAAGTCGGCTATTATTTCATCTCCAGGGCTGTGAGCGGGATAAGCATCCCCCCTGGCTTGTACTGCACCTGCACTGAAGACTAGCATCAGGCAGAGCAATGGGAGTGTAAAGCTTTTCATAAGCTAGACGGTTAGGTTAATGAATTAAGTTTCAATACATCATATGATTGCGGTCAGCTTGACCGAATCCTTTCCAATATTGTTGCTAATGTTTTTTGTGGAGGTGACTGTGCCTGAAAATGCCACTGCATACTCAGTATTGCGCTGCTGGCATCCTCAACAATCTTTGCAACATCCCCAAATTGACGGAGATGGGCCTGATGATAGGCTTCGACTGAAGAACGTCCTTCCAATACAGCCCTGACGAACTGATCATCGTTCAGCAACTGTTCAGCAGTCAGCGGTGTGGAATGCTTTTTGGTCATGTTACCTTTCGTTCTGATAGAACCGGATAATTTGTGATAACTCGACCAAAGGTTCTTAAAGGCGAAGCAACTGTAATCAAAATAAAGTTGCTTTTTCCCGGCTAACAGAGGAATTATCCGGAAAAAACCATTTCTAGACCGCCATGACTACACTTTTGTGCTGCACTTTGGGGTCGGCGAACAAGTCCGCTCTCAGGCGCTTCATTCCACGGGAAGCATAGTTGCGGGCCACCTGATAGGAGATTTTCATAATACCGGAAATCTCGTAATAATCGAAACCTTCGAAAAAGCGAAGGAAAAGTACTTCTTTCTGACGGGGGGGCAGATCATCAATCGCCCGGCGCACGTGCGCTTGCAGGGGCTGCCCCTCACAGCCAACGGAGGGCGTAGGCACTTCCTCACTCTCCGGCTGCATGGACTGATACCGCTTCTGATGCTGCTCGTGGTTGCGGTCGGTGCTCAGGCTTTTCCGGATATGATTGCGCAGGGCCACAAACAGGTAGCTCCGGATATTCTTGACCTCGATCAGGTCTTTATCTCTTTGGTATAGCTTGCAGAAAATTTCCTGAATCGCATCTTCCACCAGTGCTTTATCCAGGGTGAGGTTGGAACCGTAGATATACAAACGGTCGGCGAAAGCCAGGTACAAATCTTCAAAAGCCTGGTCGTTACCTTCGAGATAGGCCTGCCAGTTTTTTTGGTGGGCGTTGGATGAGTTTTGGTTTTCCATAATTCGGTATTGGTCTTGAACTATCGAATTTGGTTTCACAAGATCGGGTATTAGCCGAATGATGACGTAAATCTAGCAATCTGCTTTTACTTATGCAAGCGCTTGTACAAATTTTTATTTGTTGAAAAATCTGTGAACAATTATAACTTTGGTTTTTCGGTCGATAAATCCAATAAAATAAGATATAAATCATCATTTCTACTTTTGCAGTGCGCACTAGCGCAAGACCTTGATAAATTATCAACAAAATTGCTCTATTTTTGCAAATCCATAGTTTACCGTTAAAAAAGAGAGGTATTTTTTAACCGAGGCCTCGCCGGAATTATGATTGGGCATCCCTGATTTCGGCGAAGCAGCTTCACGCTCAAATCAGCAGCCCGATGAAAAAGAAAACCAGGGTAAATATTTATGATGTCGCAGAAGAGGCCGGTTTTTCTATCTCTACTGTGTCCCGCGCCCTGAACGACGATGCCCGTATCAGTGCCAAAACAAAAGTCAAGGTAAAAGCTGCAGCCAGGAGGCTTGGCTTTCAGAAAAATGCGATTGCAACCAGTTTGTCGACCAATCAGTCCAAAGTGATTGGCGTTCTGGTTTCGGAACTGAACCGCGGCTTTCTTTCCTCTCTCGTACACACCCTTGAGGATACGGCTTTTGCCATGGGGTACTCGGTGATCATTTGCCAGACCAATAACTCCCATGAACGGGAGAAAACCTATATGGATACCCTCATCGCAAGCCGGATCGCCGGCATTATCGCCACGCTCTCCCTCGAAACCGACTCCTATGAGCACTTTGAAAAAGCCAAGGAGCAAGGCATCAAAGTGGTGCTGGTAGACCGGGTTTCACCAAAAATTAAATCGACGACCAAGATTGTCATCGATGACTACCAAACGGCCTTTGAAGGTACACAGCACATTATCGGGCAGGGGTATGACAAAATAGCCTACGTCTCAGGCCCAACAAAGCAATTGCTCTACGCCGATCGCCTGAGGGGTTTTGAACAAGCACTGAAAGTCGCTGGCCTCCCGCTGAACCCCGAATGGATAGAATACTCTGATGACCTCTCTTATGAAGAAGGGACCCGGATCGCCAAAAAAATCCTTAGCCGTAAGGACAAGCCCAATGCAATATTCACGGCCAACAACCTGGCTGCGATTAGCACGATCGCCTATGCGCGTCAGATCGGCATCAGGGTGCCCGAAGATCTCGGGGTGATCGGTTTCTCAGAGGAGCCTTTTTCTGCCTTTATGCAGCCCTCCGTAACTTCTATACGGCAACCCAGTACGGAAATGGGAAAACTGGCGGTGCAAAAACTAGTCGAAGAAATCAATGCCGACCCCGGTGAAAGCTACATCCACCAGAAAATAATCCTGGACACCGAACTCATCCCCCGGGAATCCACCAACCGCCTGTGCAAAAGATAATTGCGCTGCTTGCCAAATGCTGCCATGCAAGGGCTTGTAGATTCATTAAATAAAATCAATTGATTTTGCGGAACCATACTTACAGAAGCACGTTCAAAGAATCGTTGAACTAAAGGCCGCCCGGAGTTCATGGTTTTGACCAATTGGGCACACGTTCTAACAAACGGTAAAATGAAGAAAAAAAGCAGAATAAACATCTACGATGTGGCTGAGGCCGCCGGTGTTTCGATATCTACTGTTTCCCGTGCCCTTAATGATGATGCCCGGATCAGCCCCAAGACCAAAGCCAAAGTAAGGGCTGTAGCCTTGAGGCTTGGTTTTCAAAAAAATGCCCTGGCCACCAGCCTCTCCACTAATCAGACCAAGGTGATTGGCGTGATTGTGCCCCAGCTCAACCGGGAGTTCCTCTCGTCCCTGGTGCACAATATAGAAGAGACTGCATTCGAAATGGGCTATTCCGTCATCGTTTGCCAAACCAATAACTCTTACGAGCGGGAGAAAACCTATATGGATACCCTGATCGCCAGCCGGGTGGCCGGAATTGTAGCGACCCTGTCCCTGGAAACAGAATCCTTTGAGCATTTTAGGAAAGCCAAAGAACAAGGGATTAAGCTCGTACTGGTAGACCGCGTGACGCCATCTCTCAAAGGGACGACCAAAATCGTCATTGATGACTACCGGACTGCATTTGAGGGCACCCAACACCTCATTGACCAGGGATATACCAAAATCGCCTACGTCTCCGGCCCCACCAAACAGCTATTGTACGCTGACCGACTGAGAGGGTTTCAACAGGCCATGAAGGAAGCCGGACTTCCGGTAAAGCAGGAATGGATCAAATACAGCTCCAATCTTTCCTTTGCGGATGGTACACGTATAGCGGATGAACTGCTTTCCCTCAACGACCGCCCAAATGCCATCTTTACCGCCAACAATCTTACCGCCATCAGTACCATTGCCCACGCTGAGGAACTTGGGGTTAAAGTGCCCGATCAGTTAGGCGTAATTGGATTCTCAGAAGAGCCTTTCTCCGCATTCATGAAACCTTCCGTTACCTCCATCCGGCAGCCTAGTAAAGCCATGGGGCAACTGGCGGTGCAAAAACTGATTGAAGAAATCAATTCCGATCAGAACGGCAGTTATATCCACCAGAAAGTGGTGCTTGACACGGAATTGATCTGCCGGGACTCTACCCGGCTCCGAAAGTCCGGTTAAATCTACTGGTTACGGAGCACAGCTAAATGCCTCCTTTGCGAAAAGGAACAATTACCAATGCTCAAATTCAATTCACTCCTGCTAAGCCTGCTCTTTGCCGGGCTCCCCTTATTGCTGTGTGGTCAGGAAACTGATGATCAGGCCATTCATGCAGATAAAATTTACTACGGCGCTTCCTACTACCCAGAAACCTGGCCCCGGGAAAGCGTATCAGAAGACATTCGCCACATGAAGGTACTTTCCATGAATGTGGTCCGCATGGCTGAATTTTCCTGGTCCAAAATGGAGCCCAGGGAGGGGGAATATGACTTCGAATGGCTGCGCAGTATCATGGACGAACTGCATGAGAATGGCATCTCCGTCATCCTCGGCACGCCTACCGCTACCCCACCCGCCTGGCTGTGGGAAAAGCACCCGGAGATCGGGCAGCTCGACGAAGATGGTCGCCGGAAGTACCATGGTGCCCGCAAAAGCTACGACTATAATAATCAGGTGTACCAGCACTACGTCGTCCGTATCGTTACCGAAATGGCCAAAGCGCTTGGCAACCACCCGGCGCTCATCGGGTGGCAAACCGACAATGAGCTAAGTATGAAGCCTGACTACTGTCAGTCTACAAAGGTGCTATTCCAAAACTGGCTGCGCGAAAAGTACGGCACCATCGAAAACCTCAATCAAATCTGGGCCACCGACCTCTGGAGCCAGACTTATCAGCGGTTTGATCAAATCCCCCTGCCCCGTAGCTGGACCTGGCACCATCCCAGCCTGCAACTGGAATGGAAAAGCTTCCAAAGCGAGTCCGTCGTCAACTTTCAGGCGATACAACTGGCAGCGATCCGTCAGTAATCTGACCGGCCTATTACGCATGACTCCATGCCCGGGCAGGCCACCAACTACGAAGACCTGTTTGAAGACCTGGACTTTATGGCAGTCAACAATTACCATAGTTTCGAGGCATACGACCGGGTACTGAGCAACTACGACCGTATGCGGGGCTTTAAAAAAGGGATGCACTGGCTCTTTGAAACCGCCCCAAATAATTCCGGTGGTGGCAAGAAAGGGAATACCTGGTTCCTCCACCAGCCCGATGGCAGTATGCATGCTGCCCTGTGGATGAATTACGCCCTCGGTGGACAGGGCGCCATCTTCTGGCTATGGCGGCAGCACCGGGCCGGGCAGGAAATGCCACACGGCTCCATCCTCAATGCCTGGGGCAAACCGGTTGCCAACTACGATGATTTGAAGCAACTGGGGGCTGACCTGCAAAAAAGCAGCGACTTCCTGCTCCATGCCCCCGTCACCCCGGCAGAAATCGGTATTTTCTACGACCATGAAGCGGATATGGGCCTGCGTATAGAGCAGTACGCCAATGACATCCGCTATTATACTGACTGGACCTACCGCTTTTATCTTGCCCTGCAGGATCAGCACTTACACCGGGACGTACTTATGCCCGGCGCCGACCTTAAAGGTTATAAATTACTCTACCTTCCGCTGCTGCCTATGATTTCCGATGACCACCGCGCCCGCCTCAAAACCTGGGTGGAAAATGGCGGTACGCTAATCCTTGGGCCCATGACTGGCTACCGGACGGAATACTGGACTTCCTTCACCGATCATGCCATGGGCGATATTGCAGAATGGTCTGGCATTGAAGTCGATAGCCGCATACCGGTGGGCACCAAGCTTCGCCCCGCAGAGGTCCCCCTGAAAATGGCTTACAACACTCCCCTTGACTTACCGGAAGGGCAGGCCGGGCTTTGGTCTGAAGCCTTATCCTCTGAGGATGGTCGGGTCATTGCAACCTACCTTAACGGTATGCATGCCAAAGAAGCCGCTATTATCGAGAATACGGTGGGCAAAGGCAAGGTTGTTCTGCTGGGTACCGACCCCGGCCGTGAGCATTTAGGGCAATTGCTGCGCCACTACGCTAAGGAACAAGGCATTGAGCCCCTGGCCAAAGGAGATGCCGGGCCGCTCGTTGTGCATAGGAAAGGCAGCAAACAGGAAGGTTTCATCCTTGATAATATCACTGCCGAGCCTAAAACCATCGAACTGCCCAAAGGAAAGTACACCGATATCCTGACCGGCAAGTCCTACAGCACCGAACAGGAACTGGCGCCCTATGAGGTCAGAGTCTTGCAAAGAAAATAACACCCATGCCACTAAACCGCCGATCTTTTGTCAGACGATTATCCCGTATCGGGCTGGGGGCTGCCACACTGGGAGCCCCGCTGCCTGGTATGGCATCCAACCATCCTAAGAAATATAGCCCAGCCTTTTTCCAACACTCTTCCAAAAGCGCATTGGAACGGGCACGGGCAAATATTGACCAAATACGTAAACGGCCGGTCACCCTTACCTTTCTTGACCGCTGGGGGCAGCCACTAACCAATCGAAAGGTGGACATTGCGCAGTTACAGCATCAGTTCCTGTATGGCGACAACAACTGGGCGATGAGCAATATGTTCCGGGCAGGACAAAGTCAGGAAACCCGCCTGGAATACTACCGGGAACGCTTTAAAGACGTCTTCAACAGCCTGAACACCAACGTCTACTGGACGGAGCGCCCCCGGACTTATGGCACCAAAACAATGGACTTTCAGGGCAACCTGAAACTGGAAAGCTTTGAAGAGTCTGTCAACTGGGCGAATGCCAACGGGCTGACCGCCAAAGGGCACCCCTTGTTCTGGTCTATCCCGAAAGCCGTGCCGGAATGGGCAAAGAAGTATGACCCGGAGACTTTTATGAAGTTCGTGGAGGTGCGGGTGCGCAACCTGACCGCCCGCTACGATGGGAAGGTAAAACTATGGGATGCGGTCAACGAAGCACTTTGGGAACCTGCCCCGAAGAACCTGCCCAACCGGACCTGGCCCTATACCGAAAGTATGGACAACCTGGTAGATTACATTTCCAAAGTGATCCGCTGGGGCAGGGAGGAATCGCCCGGCGCGAAGTTTGTCATCAACGACTACGGCATTGGGGTGGTCAACAAAGAGGGGCTGCAGGATCAGTACGGGGAAGCCGTGACCACTCAGCGCCAACGGGAGCGCTACCTCGACCTCGTGGGACGACTGCAGGATGCCGGCTATTCCCCCAATACCCTGGGGCTACAAAGCCATACCGGCTGGCTGAACCCATCGGAGCAGACCGAGCTGTATGATCAAATGGCGTCTGCCGGGCTGCCCCTTAGCATAACAGAGTTTTGGGCCCATACCAAAAGCCTGATGACCGGCGGACAGAAAGCAAAAATCCTGTCTTCTGAGGAATGGCGGTCGCTGGGCGAAACAAAAACGCAGGAAAATCTAACGGAAGAAGAAGCGGAATCGCTACGCGACCAGTATGTCATGGACTATCTGACAGTAGCATTTGGCCACCCCGCAGTCGAGTCTTTTTACTTCTGGGGGTTTATGGGAATGGCTACCCGTTTTCAGCCTGGTTCGGGTTCCGGGCACACCCTGAAGCCGCTTTATGAAAAAGTCCGACAACGCATACACGAGGACTGGACAACCCGGACCACAGCAACTACGGATGAGAAAGGACAGGTCACTTTCCGGGGCTTCTGTGACAGCTACCTGGCACAGTTAGAACCTCAACCTGCCCAAACAAAAATCGGGCACCCTTTTGCAGTGGATGAAGCTGCGCCGGATACCCGATTAGTCTTTAAAACAGTCCTTTAAACCCTTACTAGCTAAGCCTCGTTAGCAGGCCGCCCGATGGTCGCCAAAATGCCGCCATCTACGTAAATCACCTGACCGTTGATAAAATCACTGGCCGGGGCTGCGAGAAAAACGGCAGCACCGGCCAGGTCTTCCGGATCACCCCAGCGGCCAGCAGGCGTGCGCTGAATGATAAAATCATTGAACGGATGCCCGTCTACCCGGATGGGCGCCGTTTGGCTGGTTGCAAAGTAGCCCGGCCCGATGCCATTCACCTGAATGTTGTGCTTTGCCCACTCGGTAGCCATATTTTGCGTAAGCATTTTCAGGCCGCCCTTGGCAGCAGCATACGCGCCAACCGTATTGCGACCCAGCTCGCTCATCATGGAGCAAATATTGATGATCTTGCCCGCACCACGCTCCATCATAACTTTTACGACATGCTTAGACATAATAAACACGCCTGTCAGATCGGTACGGATCACCTGATCCCAGTCCTCCACACTCATCTCAACCAGCGGAATACGCTTGATGATCCCTGCGTTATTGACGAGGATATCAATAGGCCCTACCTCTGATTCGATTCGGGTAACACTCTCCATAACCGCTGCCTCTTGCGTAACATCGAACAAATAGCCGTACGCGGTGATGCCTTTTGCCCGGTAGGCTTCCAGGGCTTTGTCAATCTTTTCCTGAGAGGAATGCCCGTTGATGACCAATGTGGCACCTGCCTGTCCAAGCCCCATAGCCATTGCCATGCCAAGCCCGTGGGTACCGCCGGTAATCAGAGCAACCTTTCCTGTTAAATCAAATAATGGGTTCATGTATCTTTATTTCAAATCTGTAATTGCGCATTTGTCCATATCGCCGTAGTCAAGGTTCTCACCGGCCATACCCCAGATAAAGGTGTAGTTGGTGGTGCCTGAACCGGCGTGGATAGACCAGGGCGGGGAAATGGCTGCTTCTTCGTTCTTCAGCCAAAGATGGCGGGTTTCTGTGGGCTCGCCGAGGAAGTGGCAGGCGGCCTGATCTTCAGGCAGCTCAAAGTATAAATAGACTTCCATCCGGCGGTCATGGGTATGGGCCGGCATGGTATTCCAAACGCTGCCGGTTTTCAGCTGCGTCATGCCCATCTGCAATTGGCATACTTCCACCACGCTATTGACGATCAGCTTGCGGATAACCCGGTGGTTGGCGGTTTCCAGGGAGCCCAGTTCTACTACCTCTGCATCAGCTTCTGTGATCTTTTTTGTGGGATAGGCATGATGTGCCGGGGTCGAATTCAGGTAAAAATGCGCAGGTTTTGCAGCATCACTGCTTTTGAAAACCACTTCCTTGTTGCCACGCCCCACATAAAGCGCTTCCCGGTACCCCAGTTCATAATCCGTGCCATCTACCGAGACCGTGCCGGTACCGCCAATATTGATGATGCCCAATTCCCGGCGCTCCAGGAAATATTCGGCCTTTAGCGGGTCGATAGCCTCAAGCTTAAGCGGTTTGTCCGTTGGGACTACCCCGCCGGCAATAAACCGGTCGTAATGCAGGTAATTAAGTTGTATAGTACCATCCTCCATGATTGGGGTAAGCAAAAAGTCTTCCCTGAGCCTTTGGGTATCGTATGTCTTAAAATCTCTGGGGTTGGTCGCATAGTAAGATTTAAAATGGGTACTCATGGTCTTATTTGTGGTTTAAATGTTTTGTCTATGGTAATACCCGGCCAGTCATCCGTCCGAAATGGAAGAGCAGGAAGGCCTTCCTGGTTATACAAATTTGCATGGTGCGGATTATCGGCCCACGCGTATCTTACAGCTACGGGTTCTTCAACATCCGGGCAGTGCACAATGACCTTGTCGCCGGCAATCCGGGCCTGTGCCCAATGAAACACCTTGTCAGCTCCTGCAATGGAGAACCCTTTAAGAATACCATCCTTATCCATTACTGTTAATCCGGAACCGATGCCGGAGAAGGAGAGCGTGACTTCCCGACCCCCGAATACAGCAGCGTCAAAAACGGGCCCGCTGTCCACCACCTCCCTGCCATAGGCCACCTTTAAAGCCGACAGGGCTAACCGGTGCCCAACTTCTTGTTTATTCCGTGGATGGATGTCATCCGCTTCACCTATATCAATCGCGGAGGCCATCCCTGTTTTGGGAAGCTTCAGCGCTAAGCCTTGAGCCTCTCTCAGTTCAGCCCATTCGCTATCTCCGGGCTTGTCTTTTGGTGCCCGGAAATTCGCCAGTTGTACCCAGAAGAACGGGAATTCCTGGCTCCATTCTTTGCGCCAGTTGGTGATCATGTTGGGGAATAACTTCCGGTATTCATGAGCCCGGCTTGCATTCGATTCGCCCTGATACCAAATCGCCCCTTTTATAGGCAGCCTGGTGAAGGGGTGGATCATGGCATTGTAAAGCATAGAAGGGTAATCATTCGGCTTTATGGGAGCTACTTCGGCCGGAGGATCAGGAATAACTGTGTCTAATTCTTCCGCAGCCTTGTATTTCCAGTCAACAGTCAGGCTTAAATCACTGTCTAAAACCTCGTACCGGCTTTGGGAAAGGCCAAACTTGTCTTTACGTTCCTCGACCAGGCCTCCACGACCACTTTTATGTAGTATTTTTACCGCAATCGTATTCGTCCCCAATTCATTGAATAACCTGGCAGATACCGGGTAAGACCTCCAGGTATTCACATTACTGGTACGGCCAATGGATTGTCCATTGATCCAGACCTCATCGAAGTCATCAATATAGCCCAAGCGCAGGAACAGGTCTTTACCTTTCAGCGCTTCCGGCATAGTGAAGGTTTTTCGGAACCAAATGACCCCATCGAAATCTCTCAACCCAACCGCTTGAAGATCACGGGGCAGATCCGTTTCATTCCATTCCTCATCATCCAGGCCAGCGGAAAGCCAGGGATTATCTTCTCCTTTATTAGATCGTTCAAAATACGTCTCTTCCCACTGCCTAAGCGCCTCGTTTTGCGCTTTCTCCAGCTCCTCAATCGTTTGGGACTGGTTTTGCATATACTCCACCTTACGGTAAATATCCGGAAAGCCTTTCAGGCCCGGTCCGCTGGTCCAGGTTTCCACATTTGTGCCTCCCCAATTAGTGCTGATCAGCCCAATGGGAACGCCTTCTTCGTAATGCAACTCCCGCCCAAAGTAGAATGCGACTGCCGAGAAGGTGGCGATATTTTCCCCTACCGCTTTTTTCCAGGCAGCTTTTTCCTTGAAAAACTCCAGCGGGGCAAAGGCGCGTTGCCGGGGAAGGTCAAAAAGGCGGATTTCCGGATAATTGGCCCCTTCGATTTCAGCCTCAGCGTTGTTCGAGCGGTTCACCGGCCATTCCATATTAGACTGCCCGGAGCATATCCATACATCGCCAATCAAAATATCCTCAATGTTGATGGTTTCTTTCCTGTTACTTATCTGTAGGGTATGCGGGCCGCCTGCACTCAGAGGCGCACCCTCGAATGTCCACTGCCCTGCCCTGTCTGCCTTTACCTCTGAGGCCTTCCCCTGCCACTCAACGGTCACTTTGCTACCGGGTGCCGCCTTGCCCCATATTCGGATATCGGTATCCCGCTGCAACACCATACCATCTGAGAAAAAAGCAGGCAGGGCAAGCTGACCGAAAAGCCCAACCGGTTGTATGCAGGAAAAAAGACCGAGAAATAATACAAGTCTAAGCAGATTCATAGGCGCAGTATAATGGTAATCTCAGTTGGGGGAGTAAAGTGTCATAAGGTTGTAACCTCACTTTCGATCCTCAATGTAAATACCCACGATGGAAGACCCGTTTTCGGGGTTACAAAAAGCGTTAGCTGCACACATCAAGACAGAGACCAATACGACCAAAAAATGAGAAAATGGCTTTTGGGCATCAGCCTGGCAATACTTACTCTGGGCTGCGGCACTCCAGGTGCTGAGGAAACAAGGGAAAATCCGGTTGCGGAAAGCACACCAATCACCCTGAGTAACGATCAGCTACAGGTTACCATTGATGCCTACGGTGGGGCGTTCACCCAAATCCTACATAACGAAAACCCGGTCAACCCACTGACCTGGGGCGTCACTACCGAACAAATGCCTGAGAATAACAAATCCGGGGCTCCGTTCCAGGGGCACTTCCTCTGTCTGGGCCGTTGGGGGCAGCCCTCCAAAGGGGAAATGGCCGCTGGTGTACCACATAACGGAGAGCCTGCCAATAGCCTTTGGACGATTAGCCAGCAAACCAAAACGGAAGTTAAAATGAATGCTGGCGCCCCGCTGGATGGCATGGTCGTCGCACGGTCCGTCTCCCTCCATCCTAATGCACCTGTATTCAGGGTGAGCGAAAGTTTTTCCAATACCTTCTCGCTAAGCCGCCCCACCAATGTGGTTCAGCATATCACCCTGGGGCCGCCTTTCCTGTCTCCTGCCCTAACGGTCCACACCAATGCCACCCACGGGTTCAATCAAAAATTTGCCTTGCCTGACCCCCACCGACTGACCTATGAATGGCCGCAGGGCGTTGCTGACACTACCGGACGGACCATCGATATGCGCCGGACGGATGAGGAAGAAAATTACGTCACGACCCACCTTTTCCCGGATACCGCAACCTACGGCTGGGTCGCTGCCCTGCAGCCCGAACAGGGACTAATTCTGGGCTACATCTGGCGCCTCGCGGAATACCCCTGGATCAACATCTGGAACCACTATGCTGATGGCCAACCTGCTGCCAAAGGCCTGGAATTCGGCACCACTGGTATAGGGGCGCCCTACGAGCAGCTAATTATGAAGGACACCCGCTTTAGGGGTCAAACTTCTTTTGAATACATCGATGCCGGGGAAACACTGGAAAAATCCTTCGCCGGCTTTATGCTGCCCGCTCCAAATGTCAGCAGTATTGAAGACATCGAAATCAGGGATGATCAAATCATTCTTTACCTTAAAGGCGCTGCTGGTTCAGCGAATACGATTACCCTACCAAACCCGCTTTAGTACCATGAAAAAATACCTGTTATTTACTGTTGCGCTGACATTGCTGCTCCAAATGTCCACCATGGCACAGGAGTATCCTTTCCTCAATCCGGACCTTGATCTGGAAAAACGCCTGGATGATGCGGTCGGCAGGCTCACCCTGGAAGAAAAAGTGCTGCAGCTTCAGCACGATGCCCCGGCCATCCCACGCCTGGGTATCCCCGCCTATAATTGGTGGAATGAAGCCCTCCACGGTGTGGCACGTAACGGCAAAGCCACGGTCTTTCCTCAGGCGATTGGCATGGCCGCTACTTTTAATGAAGATCTCATTTACCAGGTAGCTGATGCCATATCTGATGAAGCCAGGGCCAAGTACAACGCCGCTATTCAGCGCGGCATACACGCTCAATACGCCGGACTGACCTTCTGGTCGCCCAACATCAATATCTTCCGCGATCCGCGCTGGGGCCGGGGGCAGGAAACCTACGGGGAAGACCCCTACCTGTCGGGGCTGCTCGGCAGTGCCTTTGTACGAGGCTTGCAGGGCAACAACCCTCAATACCTGAAAACAGCCGCCTGTGCCAAGCACTACGCTGTGCATTCCGGGCCGGAGGCACTGCGCCACTCTTTTGATGCGGTGCCCTCCCGCCGCGATTTCCGGGAAACTTACCTGCCGGCTTTTCAAAGCCTGGTGGAAGAAGCCAAAGTAGAGGCCGTTATGTGCGCCTACAACCGCGTGTACGGCGAGCCCTGCTGTGGCAGCCCGGAACTGATACAGCAAATCCTGCGGGAGGAATGGGGGTTCAAAGGGCACATGGTGTCTGACTGCGGTGCACTGACCGACTTCCACAGCGGGCATAACATCACCGAAGACGTCGTGGAATCTGCCGCTCTGGCGCTCGAAGCCGGCGTTGATGTGAATTGCGGCGGCACTTACGCCAAAGGGCTGCAGCAGGCCGTAGAGCGGGGCCTCGTTACCGAAGCGCTGGTGGATCAAACCCTTAAGACCCTCTGGCGCACCCGGTTCAGGCTCGGCCTGTTCGATCCGCCGGGCAGCAATCCTTTTGATGCGATTTCCCCGGAAGTCGTCAACAGCCCCGAGCACCGCGCCCTTTCCCGGGAGGCCGCGCGCCAGTCCATGGTTCTTTTGAAAAACAACGGCATTCTGCCGCTATCCCGCAACCTGGAGAGCATTGCTGTGGTTGGACCGCACGCAGCAAGCACAGACATCCTGCTGGCTAATTATTACGGCGTGACCGGTAATGCAGTCACCGTACTGGAAGGCATCACCAATAAAATAGGTATAGGCACCAAAGTATTCTACAAATACGGCGTGCGCCCCTATCAGGATAATGCCAACCCCGTAGACTGGGTGACCGGCAGCGCTATGAGCCTTGATGCCGTGGTCGCCGTCATGGGCATCTCCGGGCTGATCGAGGGCGAAGAAGGCGAGTCTATCGCTTCCACCCACAAAGGCGACCGGACTGAATTGGGGCTGCCTGCTAACCAAATTGAGTTCCTGAAAACCCTCCGCAGCCGGGGGGATACCCCGATCATCCTGGTGGTGACGGGTGGCAGCCCTGTCGCTCTGGCGGAAGTCGAAGGCCTCGTGGATGCCATACTTTGGGTATGGTACCCGGGTGAAGAAGGGGGCAACGCTGTCGCCGACCTCCTTTTCGGATCAGCATCGCCTTCCGGCAGGCTTCCCATTACCTTCCCCAAATCCCTGGACCAGCTGCCACCCTACGAAGACTACGGCATGGCAGGGCGTACCTACCGCTATATGAAGGAAGAACCGCTCTACCCATTCGGATACGGGCTGAGCTACACGACCTTTGAATACGAGTCCATCTCCGCCGGCTCCAAAAACCTGAGCAGCGGAGACCGCACCACCATTTCTGCTACCGTAAGTAACACCGGGCAAACTGGTGCTGAAGAAGTCGTGCAGCTCTATGCCAGTTGGTCGGAAGCGGGTGACGCCGCTCCGCTGTTTGACTTCAAAGGTGTGAAAAGAGTCTACCTCGCGCCCGGACAAACCAAGACCGTACAATTTGAGGTGAAAGCCAGTGATCTGCAGCTTTACGATGAATCGGGTAAAGCCTATTTGCCTGAGGGCCCGGTACAGCTCTATGCAAGTGGGGCCGTGCCTACAGCCCGTTCAAAAGCGCTTGGCATACCTGCTCCGGTCAGCCTGACCCTAAATCTGAAAAAGTAAGTTCATGCAAGTTCACCGGTTCACCCTCATCCTGTTAAGCCCTTGGTTGCTGACGGGCTGTAAACAAAATCCAAAGGAAGCGGAGGTAAACGAGCGCCCGAATATCCTGCTCATCATGGCTGATGACATGGGGTATTCCGATCTGGGGTGGTTTGGCTCCCGCATCCGGACGCCCAATCTGGACCGGCTGGCGGAGAACGGGATTGTCTTTTCACAGTTTTACAACACCTCCCGCTGCTGCCCCAGCCGTGCGGCCCTGCTTACCGGGCTTTACCAGCATCAGGCGGGCGTGGGCGAAATGACCGGTGATTTTCAGCTGCCGGCGTACCGGGGCCGGTTGAATGACCAATGCGCTACTTTAGCTGAACTGCTACAACCTGCCGGTTATCAAACGTTTATGTCTGGTAAATGGCACCTGGGCAGCGCACCGGAATACTGGCCTAACAAGCGTGGTTTCGATCAATTCTACGGAATTCCGGAGGGGGGAGGCGTTTACTTCTATCCCTTCCACAAAAAGCGGCACGTCGTGCTCAATGACAGCATCCTTGAGCCGGACAGCTCCTACTATACCACCTATGCCTTCAATGATTTTGCCGTGCGCTTCGTGGATCAGGCCTTAGCTAAGGAGGCTCCGTTCTTTCTTTACCTGGCACATATTGCCCCACACTTTCCGCTTCAGGCGCCCCACTCCGTTTATGAAAAATACATTGGCCAGTTCAAGCTTGGCCTGAGCACCCACCGGCAAAACCGGTTGAAGGTAATGCAGGAAAAGGGCATTTTGCCTCAACACCTCGAACTAAGCCCACCGGATGAACAAGTCCTGAACTGGTCGGACCTATCGGAGGCACAGAAGGACAGCCTAGATCTTAAAATGGCCATTTACGCTGCTCAACTCGAAATCCTGGATGAGGGCGTAGGCCGAATTGTCGCCAAACTGGAAGAAAAGGGTGCGTTAGACAATACGCTCATCCTCTTCCTGTCAGATAACGGAGGCAGCCACTAGGAAACCGGGCTATGGGGCAGCTATAGCAAGCTCAAAGGGTCGGTTGGAGGCCCTGGTTCCTACGAATCCCTGGGCCGTGCCTGGGCGAACGTCAGCAATACCCCCTTCCGGATGTACAAGCACTGGGTGCACGAAGGCGGTATCTCCTCGCCCCTGATTGCCCATTACCCAAAGCTCATTCCGGAGCCGGGGGTTGATACACAAGTCGTTCACATAATGGACATCGTGCCGACCTGTCTGGAACTGGCACAGGTACCTTATCCGGACAGCCTGCTGGAGCAGCCGGACTGGCAGAAGTTCCTCCCGTTGGAGGTGCAGACCCTTGCTGAAACCCTCCGCCAATCGGGCTACCGCACCGCTCACTTTGGTAAATGGCACTTAAGCAAAGAAAAGCGCCCTCCGGGAAGTACAAGCCATAATCCCCTGCAACAGGGCTTCGATGAGCAACTGATTACCTACAAGCCGGGGGCAGAGACCAATGCCGAAGCTGACCCGCATAATGTAGACACCATTACCACCCGGGCAATGGAATTTTTACGACGCAACCGAGACAGCACCTTTTTCCTCTACCTCAGTCATAATGCCATTCATGACCCGGTCATGGAAAGTGCAGAGCGGGTACAGCGCTTTGCCAGAGATAGTACGCAGGAAAGGCATGGCGTAGACCCCGTGATTGCTGCCATAACCGAGCGCCTGGATGATGGTGTAGGGAAAGTCCTCCGTACCCTTGATGACCTGGGGCTGGAAAAAGAGACGCTGGTGATTTTCTATTCTGACAACGGCGGTAAGTCCACGTATGCAGATCAGGCCCCTTTCAGAGCGGGCAAGGGCTGGCTGTACGAAGGGGGCATCCGCGTACCGCTCATTTTGCGCTGGCCTGGAAAGATTGCTGAGGGTAGCATGACCGATGAATTCATGACTTCTGTTGATCTCTATCCTACTCTGGCAGCTATATCCCAAGCCCCGGTTGACCACCTGAAACTGGACGGACAAAACCTGCTTCCTTTGCTAAAAGGGGCGACTGATCGCCTGGAATCCCGGCCACTGTTCTGGCATTACCCCCACTACCACCGGGGCTCCGGCATGCGCCCGGCAAGTGCTGTCCGAAGTGGCCGCTACAAGCTGATCGAGTGGCACCAAAAGGCACTGCTCGAACAGGCAGGAGCACTTGAATTGTATGATCTGGGGCACGATCCGGGCGAATCCCACAATTTGGCAGACTCACTCCCGGAAATCAAAGATCAGCTTTATAACCAACTTAAAAACTGGCGGACAGAGGTGGATGCTCAAATGCCTTCCGTTCGACATAAACACTAAATGCTATGTCAAAAACAATCGCTTTTCTCCTTTTACTTTCCCTTGCTCTTTTTGTTGGCTGCGAAGAGCCCGCAAAGACCAATGCCTATGATTATGACATCTGCGTGTACGGTGGTTCTTCAGCAGGGGTCACTGCGGCCTATGCTGCCGCTAAAATGGGTAAAACGGTACTGTTAATTTCCCCAGACCTCCACTTGGGAGGGCTTAGCTCCGGCGGGCTGGGCGCCACAGACATCGGCAACAAGTATGCCGTGACCGGGCTGAGCCGGGATTTCTACCGCCGGTTAGGAGACGAATACGACCGGATGGAGGCCTGGACGTTTGAGCCACACAAGGCAGAAAAAGTCTTCCAGGATTATATCCGGGAGGCCAATGTGGAAGTCTGGTACGAACACCGCCTGACTAAACTGAGAAAAAAAGGTACCGAAATCCAGGAAATTACCGTGGAAGATGCGAGTAAACCGGATTTTCCAACGCGTAGTGTAAAGGCACGTCAGTTTATCGATGCCACTTACGTGGGGGATCTACTAGCCATGGCTGGTGTTTCCTATATCGCCGGACGGGAGCCCAACAGCACTTATAATGAAACCCTTAGCGGTGTCCAACTGCTGGACAAACATCAGTTCCCACCCAATGACGAGGAGCCCTACCATATCGACCCCTACCGCATTGAAGGCGATTCCAGCAGCGGGCTTTGCTGGGGCATCAGCCAGGAGCCCCTGGCCAAACAGGGCTCGGGAGACGACAAAATACAGGCTTATAATTACCGGCTGTGCCTGACACAGGACACGACTAATCAGGTACCTTTCGAACGGCCTGCTGATTACGATTCCACTAAATATGAGCTCCTGAAAAGAGTCATTCAAGCCAGAGATGGTATCGGTTGGCAACAAAAGCTGGGCTGGTTCTACCTCCGTATTGTGCACATGCAAAACGGATGTCAATAATAAGGGGCCGCTATCTACCGATATGATCGGTATGAATTACGATTACCCCGAAGGTAGCTACGAACGCAGGGCTGAAATTGAAGCCGACCATGAATCGTACATTCGGGGGCTGCTCTACTTTCTAAGCCACGACCCGGGAGTAACACCCGACATCAGGGCCGAAATGAGCAGTTGGGGCTGGGCCAAAGATGAATTCACTGACAACAACTACTTCCCCTACAAGCTTTACATCCGGGAAGCCCGAAGGATGATTGGCGAATACGTAATGACCGAGCACCATTGCCTGGGGGACAGTATTGCACCCGGTGCAATTGGTATGGCTGCCTATACCATGGATTCTCACAATTGTCAGCGCGTAGTGGTCCATGAAAATGGCAAAGCCATGGTACGCAATGAAGGGGATGTGCAGGTGGGAGGCTTTCCTCCCTACCCGATTGCCTACCATGCTCTAACCCCTAAACAGGAGGAGTGTACCAATCTGTTGGTCCCGGTTTGCCTGTCTGCCTCCCATATTGCCTACGGTTCTATCCGGATGGAGCCGGTCTTTATGGTACTGGCCCAAACAGCAGCTGTGGCCGCCTCGATGGCTATCGATCAACGCAGCAGCGTACAGGAAATCGACATTCCAAAACTGCAAAAAAAGCTTGAAGAAGACCCCTACCTGGACGGCACTCTGCCCGATATCCTATCAGATAATGAGGACGAAGGGCGGGCCATAATTAACGGCAATTGGGAGTAGCATAACCTGGGCGGCCGTTACAAAAAGTATGCCCTGATTACGAATAATGAGGTAACAGGAGCCTCCGCTGAATTTTTACTGCCGGTGGAACGGAGCGGGCGCTACAAAGTCGCCTACTACATCCCGCAGCCGATGAAGCCTGCCCCCTGGGCGGACAGCATCCACATCCAAACCACTTATGGGGAGGAAAAAGCAAGGGAAGCCTTCAGCCTGAGCGAACGCGACCGGGAATGGCTGGAGCTGCCCTACCGTAACTTTAGCGCGGGTGACACTGTAAAAGTCAGGGTACAGACCAATGGCAAGCCCGGCTGGATACCTGCTGACGCTGTTTTGCTCGTCGCCGAAAAAACCAGGTAGCTATACCCGGTCACTGCCTGCATTTATTTAAATTGAGGATTTCAAATTCATGCCTATGCCAAATTTACGCTTCATAATGCTTTGCTTGCTGGTACCGGTTCTGGGATTGTTATCTTTCACCCTTTTCAATGGCGAAACCCCACCGGAAAAACCCAATGTGGTCTTAATTTTCACCGATGATCTGGGCTATGGCGACCTGGGCTGCTACGGTAATACGACTATCCGGACGCCCCACCTGGACCAAATGGCCGCGGAAGGGGCACGATGCACGGAGTTTTACTCCATATCTCCAGTCTGCAGTCCTTCCCGGGCGGGCCTGCTCACCGGACGCTACCCCATCCGCATGGGCATACAGTCGGTGTTCTTCCCGGAAAGCTGGACCGGTATGGCACCGGAGGAAATCACCCTGGCCGAAGCCCTGAAAGAGCAGGGCTACGCTACCAGCTGCGTAGGCAAATGGCACCTCGGGCATCACTACCGCTACCTACCTTTACAGCAAGGATTTGACGAATACTTTGGCATTCCCTATAGCAATGATATGGAGGCTGTAGTCTACCTCGATGGCAATGAAGTAGTAGAAGAAGATGTAGATCAGCGTTACACCACACGTACCTACACTGAAAAGGCACTGGACTTCATTGACCGGAAGGCAGGATCGCCCTTTTTCCTGTACGTGGCCCACTCTATGCCGCATGTCCCCCTGTATGCCTCCGAAGACTTCGAAGGGAAAAGCCCCCGGGGCCTGTACGGTGATGTGATTGAAGAAATCGACTGGAGCGTAGGGCAAATTCTCAAAAAACTGGAAGCCAAAAATCTGGATGATAAAACCATCGTCATTTTCACCAGCGATAATGGCCCGTGGCTGGCATTTGGCCCGGATGGCGGCTCTGCCGGACCGCTTCGGGAGGGCAAACAATTCACCTTCGAAGGCGGCATGCGCGTACCGGGCATCATCCAATGGAAAGGGCAGATTGAACCTATGGAAAGCGAGGAGCTGGTCAGCACAATTGACCTCTTCCCCACCCTGTTCACACTGGCAGGCGGTACGCTTCCTGACGACCGCCCGATAGACGGGCAGGATATATCTGCACACCTTCTGAAGCAAAAACCGCTTGGTGAACGCACCCTGGCTTATTACTACGATGGCGAACTCCGTGCCTTCCGAAAGGGGGACTGGAAAATAAAAATGCCCTACCCCGGTAATGAATTCAAGTCCTGGCGCGCTGGTGTGGCAGCGCACGATACGCTGCTTTTCAATCTCAAAGCCGATAGGAGCGAAAAGGACAACCTCCTGCCGAAGCACCAGGAAAAAGCAGCGGAACTGCTACAGGCGATGGAAGATTTCCAAGCCTCCCTGGGAACCCTTCCACCGCTATTAAAGGTGAGAGCCCCGGCAGATAATATCCACTATGACCGGCAGAAAGCGTGGCTTGAGCAACAAAAACAAAAACCATGAGCGTACCACAGTACAGTATAGGCTTTGACCTGGGCAGCTCTTCCGTCAAAGCCGCATTAATCCGCCTGGAAGATGGGGCAGCGGTTGGCAGGAGCAGCTATCCGGAGCGGGAAATGCCGATTCAGGCACCGCAGCCCGGCTGGGCGGAACAGGACCCGGAATTCTGGTGGGGCTGTATCAAAGCCGTTACCCGGCAGTTGCTGGAACAAACCGGCGTGCCCGGATCAGCAATTGGCAGCATCGGTATAGCCTACCAAATGCACGGCCTTGTCCTTGTAGACGAGCAGCAGCAAGTGGTACGCCCTTCCATTATCTGGTGTGACAGCCGGGCGGTGGCTACCGGACAGAATGGCTTGGCAGCCATTGGTCAGGAACGCGCCCTTAAGCACCTGCTCAACAGTCCGGGCAATTTTACAGCTTCCAAACTCCGGTGGGTGCAACAGGAAGAGCCTGATACCTATGCCCGTATCCACAAAATCATGCTGCCCGGTGACTACATTGCCATGCGGATGAGCGGGCAGATTCAAACCACCATTACCGGCCTTTCCGAAGGGATTTTCTGGGACTTTGCCGACCGGCAGGTCTCTTCTGATGTGCTCAGGGTTTACGATATCGATCCGGCGCTGCTACCTGATATGGCCCCGGGCATAGGCATCCAAAGCAAAATCAGCGCGACAGCGGCAGATGAACTGGGGATATCCCCTGGCACGCCCATCTCCTACCGGGCAGGTGACCAGCCTAATAATGCCCTTTCCCTGGGTGTGCTGCACCCGGGTGAAGTGGCTGCAACGGGCGGCACTTCGGGCGTCGTTTACGCCGTTACCGATCAGCCGCTTTACGACCCTCAGAGCCGGGTCAATGGTTTTGCCCACGTCAACTACCAACCCGATGCCCCACATATAGGTGTACTGATGTGCATCAACGGCACCGGTATACAGTACAGCTGGCTCCGTAAAATGCTGGCACCGGGCACCCCTTACGAAACCCTGGAGGCAGAAGCCGCCAAAGCCCCCATCGGCGCGGATGGGCCGACCGCCCTTCCCTTCGGCAATGGCGCAGAGCGTATCCTTAATGACCAACAGGTAGGCGCTCAGGTGCTCGGGCTGGATTTCAACCGGCATGGTAAAGCCCATCTGCTGCGCGCCGGGCTGGAAGGCATCGCCTTTTCCTTCATCTACGGCATGGGGATCCTTCGGGATATGGGGCTGCAAATGGAGGTAATCCGTGTAGGAAATGACAACCTTTTTCAGTCAGCCATTTTTGGCCATACGGTGGCCAGCCTCAGTGGCTGCACCATCGAGATAATGGAAACCACCGGAGCCATTGGGGCTGCACAGGCAGCAGCAGTGGGTGCCGGGCACTGGGAAGACCTCAGCGCCATCCATCAAAATCTAAAAAAAGTGGGGCAATACGAGCCTCAGTCTACCGATATTGATGCCTACCGGGCCGCCTATCAGGCCTGGGAAAAGGCTTTACAAAAAACCATTACACCATGAAAGTGATCAAAGGACAAAAAGAATATTTCAAGGGCATTCACCAAATTGCCTACGAAGGGCCCGAATCCAGAAACCCTCTGGCTTTCAAATACTACGATGCCGACCGCGTGGTGGCCGGCAAGACCATGAAGGAGCACTTCCGATTTGCAGTCGCCTACTGGCATAGTTTCTGCAACACCGGGGCAGACCCCTTTGGACCGGGCACCATGCAGTTCCCCTGGGACGAAGCGGCAGACCCGGTGCTACGGGCAAAGGACAAAATGGATGCGGCCTTCGAATTCATCACCAAGATGAACATTCCATTCTTTTGCTTCCACGATGTAGACCTCATCGACGAAGGGGACAGCCTGGCAGAGTTTGAGCAACGCCTGGACGCCATCACGGATTATGCGAAGGAAAAAATGGAAGCATCAGGAGTCGGCCTGCTGTGGGGTACTGCCAACCTGTTTTCCCACCCCCGCTATATGAACGGCGCGGCAACGAACCCTGACTTTGCTGTGGTAGCCCACGCCGGCGCACAGGTGAAGCTCGCCCTCGATGCCACGATCAAGCTGGGCGGTGAGAACTACGTCTTCTGGGGCGGCCGGGAAGGCTATTTCTCCCTGCTGAATACCGATATGAAGCGTGAGCTGGACCACCTGGCGACCTTCCTGCACACGGCCAAAGATTACGCCCGCAAGCAAGGCTTCAAAGGCAACTTCTTCATTGAGCCCAAGCCTATGGAGCCCACCAAACATCAGTATGATTTTGATGCGGCAACCGTAACCGGCTTCCTGCGGGCCAACGACTTGATGGACGACTTCAAAATTAATGTGGAAGTTAATCACGCCACCCTTGCCCTGCATACCTTTCAGCATGAGTTGCAGGTCGCTGCCGATGCCGGGCTACTGGGCAGTATCGACGCCAACCGCGGAGACTATCAGAATGGCTGGGATACCGATCAGTTCCCGGTCAATATTTACGAAGTAACGGAAGCGCTTTTGGTCATTCTGGAGGCCGGTGGGCTGCAGGGTGGCGGCATTAACTTTGATGCCAAGACCCGGCGCAACAGTACCGACCTGGCAGACTTATTCCATGCCCATATTGGCGGGATGGACGTATTTGCCCGGGCACTCCTGACCGCTGATCGCATCCTGGAGGAATCCCAGTACCGGCAACTGCGCAAAGACCGCTACAGTTCATTCGACCACAGCGAGGGTAAGGATTTTGAGACCGGTAAGCTAAGCCTGGAGGATATGGACCGCATTGCCCGCCACAATATCCGGCTGGTACAGCACAGTGGCCGTCAGGAGTATTTTGAAAATATTATCAATCAATATATCTAGATGAATTTGATGCCAGAATAACAGTAACTCGAGGCGAGTTGCGTCATTCTGGCAGCTTTCACCACATGGTACCGGTTTTGCTGTTTAAGAAGCGAACCATGACCATGACTAATGAGTGAAGCACAATATAAAAATCAGAAATTTCAAAACACCCTCCGGGCAGGCGCCTTATTTATCGGTATGCTGGTATTGATGCTGGGGCTGGGTTACACCCTCTTTGGGTTTACCGGCATGCTTTGGGCCGGTGCCTTCGGGCTCATCACTTTGGGGATGAGTACCAGGGTGTCGAGCCAGATGATTATGCGTTTTCAGGGAGGGCGGCTATTGCATCCCCATCAGGCGCCTCAGCTTTCGAGGCTGCTTCAGCAACTCGCTCAGCGAGCTGACCTCCCGGTTGCTCCGAAGCTATACTATGTGCCCAACAACAGCCTGAACGCCTTTGCGACGGGCAGTAAGAAAGACCCTGCCATTGCCATCACATATGGGCTCCTGACCAGAATGGACCTTAGAGGTCTGTCTGGCATTCTAGCCCATGAAATCAGCCACATCCGAAATAATGACCTGCAATTAAAATCAATGGTCAATCTGTTTAGCCGGTATACCCGGTTCTTTTCCCTGTTCGGGCAGGTATTGCTCTTTATCAATCTTCCCCTCTTATTCATGGGCGAAGCGACCGTTTCGTGGACGGCTATAGCCCTGTTGCTCCTGGCCCCCACGCTCGTGACACTCATGGTACAGGCTTTTTCCCGCAGCCGCGAGTACGACGCTGACCTAGAGGCCGCCCGGCTGACCGGTGACCCTAATGCACTGGCAGATGCATTGGAGACGCTCGACTATTACAATAAAGGTGGCTGGCTGGCCCGTTTGCAGTCCCCCCGGGGCATCAAAGTGCCCACAATCCTGAGCTCTCACCCTGACATAAAGGACAGGGTAAAGCGGCTGCGCGAACTAGCGCCACGATTTGTACCCCGGTTTGACTGGGCAAGCTGGCAACCCACACGCTGGCGGATGGTTTGATGGACGAAACTGTCCCCGTCCAGGTGACGGGGATGATTTCAGATGGCTCCGCTTCGTCTGAATCCACAAGGTAATAGCACCGCTGATGAGAGGGAAGGCTTTGGGTCGAGGTTGCCTGAACATTATTCGGTTGAAGATCAGAAACACGATCCAACGCCCAGCGAATGTTCTTACCTCCATTGGTCATCAAGTGTTTTAATATCTGATTTTCCATAAACTGTAATCTTTCGGTTTATCAAAGCTTTACCAAACAGACATTGCTACTCTGCACCAGACAATCCGCACATTTAAATTCACCCTGATTTTCTCAAAGTTCTGTAACTTTAAGGTCCGGACCACAGTATATACTGAAAGCGGATCCATACCAGGCAAGCATAAAGTTTGCCATACTGTAACATAATCCTATGAGAAACTATTTACTCCTCGCCTGCATCGGAATTGCACTGCCTGCATTTGGACAGATTAGCTTCCTTGACTCCACCATTTACCTCGATAATGTCGGTTTACTTTCGGGTACGCCCATGGCCGCCGCTGATATGAATGGTGACGGGTTGCAAGATCTTGTGATCCTTGACAATCGTCAGGAACTCTACATTGAATACCAACAAGCCAACACTCCGTTTTTCAGCAGCCTTTTCGTGCAATCCCTCAACAACCCTTCCAATGGCATAGCGGTAGGTGACGTAGACGGCAACGGCTACAATGATATTCTGACTGGTGGTTCTTACAATGCCCTGCGGTTATTTTTGGCCAACGATGACGGTACCGATTACACGGCCTTAGTCATCGACCCTGGTAATTATTTCTTACAGGGCACCAATATGGCTGACATAGATAATGACGGCGACCTCGACCTCTTTGCAGCTCATCAGGACGGGCTGAGCGCGCCTTTCCGTAACCTGGGGAATAATGTTTTCTCCCTGGATTACAACCTGATCAACCCCGTTTCGAGTGTCCCTTCCGACAATTCCGGCAATTATGGTACCGTTTGGGCTGATTACAACAACGATGGCGCATCCGACCTCTACATCTCCAAGTACCGCCTCGGGGTAACCGATGCGAGCGACGGCCGGCGTCTCAATTTACTCTTCCGCAATGACGATGATGACGACTTCACCGAAGTGGCCGCCTTTGCAGGGCTGCTCCCAATGGGGCAAAGTATTTCCACTGCATTTGGTGACATTGACAACGACGGCGACTATGATGCCTTCGTGATCAACCATGATACCCCCAACGCCCTCTACCGCAATAACGGCAACGGCACTTTCACCAATATCACCAGCAACAGTAATATACCGGAAGCCTTAGCCGGCACAGGACTTGGCGTGCAGGCGATTTTTACCGATTTTGACAATGACGGACGGCTGGACTTGCTCTACACCTCCATCGGAGCCAGCCACGCCATACTGCGCAATCAGGGCAATTCTACTTTCGTTAGGGTCAATAATGCAATCCCTACTTCCGGCAGAATCCACAGTGCGGTGGTTGGAGATTTTAATGCGGATGGCTTTGTAGATATTTATGCGGGCTATGGGCTGGGCTTTAATCAAATTGGTACGCAGCCGGACCAACTACTGATCAATGCCGGGAACAACAATCACTATGTGGAAGTTGCCCTCAAAGGAACAGATGCCAACCCTAATGGCGTAGGAGCAAGAGTGGAAATCTACGGGCCCTGGGGGCAACAGGTCCGTGAAATCCGGAGCGGTGAGGGCTACGGCATTCATTGCGGGCTGCGGGCGCATTTTGGGATGGGGCCCAGCACCACCCTGGACAGCATCATTGTACGCTGGCCAAACGGGAATATTGACCATTTAGAAGACCCTGATGTAGATACCCTTTATCAGATTACTGAGGGGGAGTTCTGCCAGGCCCAGGCCGATTTTTCTTTTCAGGTTACGGGACTGACGGGCAGTTTTCAGGGTACGGGCGACACAGGGACCAATCAGTACTTCTGGGATTTTAGCGATGGGGCGCAGGATACCGGCGCGACCGTTGTGCACACCTTCCCCATTACCGGCACCTTTACAGCCTGCCTGACTACCGTTGGGGATTGTGGAAGTGCTACCGTTTGCAAACAGCTACAGACCTCCTGTACGCCTCCGGAAGTATTCTTTGCCCAAAACAACAACGGGCTGGAGGTCAGCTTCCAGGATTTTTCTTTCGGTATGCCCAATGAGTGGATTTGGGATTTCGGCGATGGCAATTCTTCCGGTGAACAAAACCCCACACACGCCTACAGTGAGCCGGGCAACTACTTTGTCTGCCTGGTGGTGCTCAACAACTGCGGCAATGCCTCCACCTGCGAGCTGGTACAGGTCAACTGTGGTGAAGTGGAAGCTGACTTTGACTTTGCTGATGACGACCTCAGTGTTACCTTCACCGATGGTTCCAGTGCTGGTACGAATAGCTGGTCCTGGGACTTTGGGGATGGCAATACTTCCGGCAGCCAAAATCCTCAGCATACTTATGATGCGCCAGGCACTTACCAGGTCTGCCTTTCCGTCGATGGCGCCTGCGGAACGGATACATCATGCAGGAATATAACCGTAACCTGCCCGCCTCCGGCTGCTGCCTTCACCACCGAAATCACAGACCTGGCTGTTTTCGTAGAGGACCAAAGCGCAAATTTCCTGGATTCCTGGTCCTGGGACTTTGGAGATGGCACCACCGCCAGCGGTCCTGCGCTATTCCATAATTACGATGCGCCGGGGATTTACGAAATCTGCCTCAGCATAGAAAATATTTGCGGCAACTCCGCAGTCTGTGATACGGTTTCGGTCAGCTGCCCGCCTCCGCAGGCTGGCTTCACCTATCAATCGGATAACCTTCTGGTTAGCTTTCAAGACGATTCTAATGGCGGTGCAGAACAGTGGGCCTGGGCCATTGATGGTCAGGATACCCTTACCGGGCCTTCGCCCGAATACCTTTTCCCGGGTTCAGGAAGCTACGAAGTCTGTCTGATTGCATCGAGCGTGT
Organism: uncultured Phaeodactylibacter sp.; assembly: GCA_913057245.1. Classification (GTDB taxonomy): domain Bacteria; phylum Bacteroidota; class Bacteroidia; order Chitinophagales; family Saprospiraceae; genus Phaeodactylibacter. The sequence goes on along the minus strand of CAJXNH010000002.1, from coordinate 114,805 downwards.
GCGGCAGCGATGTAATCTGTGAGACGATTGAGCTGGATTGCAGCAATGCGCCTCTTGGCTTTAGCATCGACCTGGATGGACTGGAAGCCACTTTTACAGATACCTCCTTTGTCCAGGCTAACAGCTGGTTTTGGCAGGTCAACGGACAGGGCGTTGGAGGAGGGAGCAGTTTCAACTTTACCTTCCCGAGTACCGGAGTTTTTGAAGTCTGCCTGCAGTCCAATGGCCCCTGCGGGCTGTTGAGCACTTGTACAACCGTTGATATTGCCTGCCTGCCACCCAATGCAGCCTTTGCAAGTTCTTCAAACGGGCTTTCTTACACCTTTACCGCCGACCTGCCCGGTAGTGCCGCCACCTGGTTGTGGGATTTTGGAGATGGTAATACCACTATGCAAGCCAATGCCATGCACACCTACTCTTCTCCCGGCACCTACGATATATGCCTGACCGCAACCAACGAATGCGGCGTAAGCGATACCGTGTGCCAAACCGAATCCGTAGGTTGCCCCGCGCCCAATGCTGCATTTGAACAGGTGTCTAATTTGCTGAATGTTTCCTTTTTTGATGCCTCTTCCAACAACCCCGCGCAGTGGTCCTGGGACTTTGGGGATGGCAATACCTCTACTCAGCAAAACCCTTCCCACACTTACGGGTCTGCCGGCACTTACGAAGTTTGCCTGACGACCAGCAGTATCTGTGGCTCTGATGATTTTTGTGCTCCTGTGATCATCGATTGCCCGGAGCCGCAAGCCAGTTTTGAAATTCAGACCGACGAGCTCACGGTCACCCTCACCGACCAGAGCCCTAATACCCCAACCGAATGGGACTGGGATTTTGGAGATGGCGGCAGTAGCACCATACCCAACCCTACGTACACCTTCAATGCGCCGGGCACCTACACCATCTGTCTCATCAGTAGCAATACCTGTGGCAGCAATCAGTCCTGCCAGCAGGTTGCCGTCAGCTGTGCAGCTCCGACCCCTGCATTTAACAGTACCGCCAACGAGCTCCAGGTAAATTTCCAGGATAATACCACAAATGCGCCCACCAGCTGGTCCTGGACCTTTGGGGACGGGAACGGCTCTGACCAGCAAAACCCGGCGCACAGCTACGCTGCCCCAGGCACTTACGAAGTCTGCCTCACCGCTGAAAGCATTTGTGGTTCCAACACAACCTGCTCACAGGTCACCGTGTCCTGCAATGCCCCTCAACCTATGTTTGCTGTGCAGGAAGATGAACTCTCTGTGTCTTTCACTGACGCCAGCACCAACAACCCTACAAGCTGGTTCTGGACTTTTGGGGATGGCAATTCTGCAACTGGACCTAACCCAACACATACCTACAATCAGCCCGGTACTTACACCGTTTGCCTGGAAGCCAGCAGCCTTTGTGGCAGTGCTACTGACTGTGAAACCGTGCAGGTAAGCTGTGCAGCACCTCAGGCACAGTTTTCCTTCCAGCCCAACGAACTGGATGCAGCTTTCTTTGATGCTTCCACGGCTGCCCCGGCCAGCTGGTCCTGGGATTTTGGAGATGGCAACACTTCCACCCTGCCTGACCCCGTGCATACCTATGCTGCACCCGGGACTTATACCGTTTGCTTAACCGTTAGTAGTATATGCGGTACAACGGAATCCTGCCAAACCCTAACCGTAAGCTGCGCCGCGCCTGATGCCGGTTTCGAATACAACTCCAACCAACTTAACCTCGCCTTTGCGGATGCCAGCACCAATAATCCTACCTCCTGGTCCTGGAATTTCGGCGATGGCACCACCAGCGACCTGGAGAACCCCGTACATACTTTCCCCGAACCGGGCATCTACACCGTTTGCCTGTCCGTCAGCAGTATTTGCGGGACCTCCCAAACCTGTCAAACCATCGGTATCACCTGCAATGCGCCGCAGTCCAATTTCACCTACATGAATGAAGAGCTGGCCGTAGACTTTACCGATATTTCCACCAATATCCCTGACACCTGGTTCTGGACCTTTGGGGATGGCAACAGTAGTACCGAACAAAATCCTACTCATATCTTCAGCAGCCCCGGCAATTACCTGGTCTGCCTGCAGGCTTCCAGTGTTTGCGGGTCTACCCAGCGCTGTGAGCTCATCACCGTAAGCTGCACGCCACCTCAGGCTGACTTCGGCTTCACCGCTGACGAACTTCTGGTTACTTTCCAGGATAGCTCTACAACCGATGCCCTGGCCTGGCTCTGGACGTTCGGTGACGGTCAAAGCAGCACCCAACAGGCTCCTATGCATACCTATGCCCAACCCGGCTCCTACCAGGTCTGCCTCACCGCCAGCAGTATCTGCGGCAGCACCCAGTTTTGTGATTCCATAACGGTGACTTGCTCCCCACCCTGGATCAATTACAACTGGATTGGGGAGGATGGTACGGTGAGCTTCTTCGAACTGGCCGACAACACCGTCACAGACTGGAGCTGGGATTTCGGGGATGGGAACACCTCCGGTGTGCCCAATCCCATTCATACCTTTGAGCAGTCTGGGCTCTATCCGGTCTGCCTGACCGCTACCGACCTCTGCGGCAGCAATACCTACTGTGATACCATTGAAGTCGTGATTGTGAGCACCCTAGAGCCCGGGAGTGAACAGGTAAGGCTTTTCCCCAATCCGGCGAATGAGGTAGCCTGGCTCGTCGTGCCCGGGCTGACTGAAGGGCAGGCAGTGCTGTATACGCTGCAGGGGCAGGAAGCCGGGCGTTGGGCACTGACCGGATCAGAACTGCGTATCCCATTGACGCCCTACCCTGCCGGTACTTATTTACTGAGAGTGGAGACAGCAAACTACTTCTGGCAGGAGCGGTTGTTAAAGCTACGATGAAAAAAGTAAAACGAATCCTGAAATGGGTGCTGATCAGCCTCGGCGGGCTGACGGTGCTCCTGTTACTACTGATTGCAGGCGCTGACCGGATTCTAAGTTCTGAAAAGGGTGCCCGCTGGCTGTACAGTAAGGTAGAAAAGCCTTTAATTATCAAATTCACGCCCGATGAGGTACGCTACCTGCAAATTGGCGACACCACCAAGACGCCCTTATTGCTTATCCACGGTGCGCCGGGTGGGCTGTTCGACTGGCTGGCCATCGCTAAGCGGGACCGGCTTTACGAGCAATACTATCTCCTCATCCCGGAGCGCCCCGGTTACGGCGGCACTCGCCCAAAGAGAGCCGAGCCCTCTTTGATGGCGCAGGGTCAGGCGCTGCTGCCCATTCTCAAAGCCCAGTCCAAACCTGTCGTAGTTGTGGGGCATAGTTACGGAGCGCCGGTTGCGGTGGCACTTGGGGCATTGGCACCAGAGCGAATACAACATATTTATGGGATTTCCGGTGCATATGACCCGGAACTGGAAGTGACCTTCGGCATTTCCTACTGGATCAATTTCCAGCTTTTCCGCTACCTCCTCCCCTGCCCGATTTGGGTTTCCAATGTAGAAAAGCTGGGGCACCCGCAGGCGCTCCGGGAAGCTTTGCCGCTGTTTCAGTCTGTGAAGGTACCCACTACCCTCGTTCATGGTACCGCAGACCCCCTTGTTCCCTTTGAGAATTCGACCTACCTGCAGGCGCAGCTGCCTGCTCAAACACTACTTATTGCACTACCGGGCCAGGAACACCCCGTGCATGTGATGTTGCCAGATTATTTTGTCCGCCTTTTGCTTGGTGAAGAACCGGTGGCTCCGGATGCAGGGAATTAGTAGCTGAGTAATAACTGAGTCAATTAGGCGACCGAAAGAGACAAAAGAGTCTCAGCCCTGGCTAAAACTTTTGACCACGTAGGGGCGCTTGCGCTTTATCATTGAGAATGAATTAGTCAGAAAATTCTAACTGAGTAAAGGCAAAAATTAAAATAAAGTAAAATTCAAGACTAATCCCAAAGCGCTTACTACCTTTAGCCCAACGTAAAAACACAGACTTATGACCACTACCCTATCTGAGCACGGCCCCAGGTTTTCCCGCATTGTTTTTGGCGTTATGAAATGGGGGCTTTGGGGGCATCAGCTCAACACTCAGGACATGCTGCGCTTAATGGAAGAAAGTGTGGCCTATGGAGTGACCACTTTCGACCACGCGGATATCTACGGAAATTACACCACCGAAGCAGAATTTGGCGAGGCACTGAAGCTTCAGCCTGATCTGCGGGAACAAATCCAACTGGTGACCAAATGCGGCATCAAAATGCAGGTGCCACAGCGGCCCCACCACCGCATCAAGTCGTACGATACCAGCCCGGAGCACATCCGCGCTTCTGTAGACCGGTCTCTGCGCAATTTGAACACAGACTACATTGACCTCCTGCTCATCCACCGGCCCAGCCCCTTGATGGACGCTGATTTGATTGCCGGGGAGTTCGAATACCTGAAGAAGGAAGGAAAGGTACGCTATTTTGGGGTATCTAATTTCACGCCCGCGCAGTTTGACTTGCTCAACAGCCGTTTTCCACTCGTCACCAATCAGGTAGAGGCCTCCCTATTCCACCTGCCCCCCTTCACCGATGGCACCCTCGATCAGTGCCAGCAGCACCGGATTCGGCCTATGGCATGGTCGCCGTTGGGTGGAGGTGGTATTTTCAGTGCTTCGCCCGATGAACGAGCACAACGGATCCTTACCACTGCCCAAGAAATCATAGAAAGGCGGGAGCAAAATATTGGCGTAGACCAGTTACTCCTGGCTTGGTTAATGCGGCACCCATCCGGTATATTGCCCGTGGTGGGCACTGCTCGAATAGAACGCCTCAAGGCAGCAGCCGATGCAACACATATCATGCTAAGCCGGGAGGAATGGTTTGAACTGCTGCAGGCCTCCACGGGGTCAGAAGTCGCATAGCCAAATTAAATACAAGAAACCCTGCCTCCGAAGAGACAGGGTTTCGTCCAATTGTAGCTCAAGAAATACGTAGTATGAAACCTAATTTTTGGTACAGACTACGTTGGGGCTTCACCCTTTGGAGTGAATCCCCAGCATAGTCTTACTGCTTGATCAGGCGTACGGCCATCAGGCGGCTACCAGACTGAACCATAGCGACGTAAACGCCGGGGTTCAAATTAGAAGCATCCACATTCAACTGCGTGCTCAATGGCTGCCAGGTCTTAACAACCTGACCGGAAGCATTATAGAGGATCACCTCGTCCATAATAGCTGGTGCAGTAATGGTAAAGTTATCGTGGCCCGGGTTCGGGAAGGCCTTAGCCACACCGAGTTCAGGGGCATTCGTACTGCTAGGATCAGCATCATAATAGTAAACGTTGTCCAGGTAAACTGTGGACCCTCCTGTCGGCAGAGAAGAGATGATAAACTGTGAGATATCATCCTGATTCATACCCTCAAAGTCGACCAGTGGAATATCCAGGCTGACCCATTCTTCCTGCGCCAGTTCAAACGGGATTTCAAACTCGGTATCGTTGCCGCCACCGAAGCCGTCACCACCGAAGTCGACCAGCTTTATGCGGAAAGTGGTGCTGTTAGGCGACCAGAAATCCACATGCAGGTGGGTCATCTCTGTAGACACCAAATCGATGGCGTTTGGACCTACCGTTTCTATACCGGCAAAATCAAGCGCGGTATACAATTTAGTTGGGTTGCCTTCGATCTCGATATCCTCCAGGTTCGCTGCGCTCCAGGTTGTCAGCCAGGTATCTACCGGTACATCGGCATAGGCGTCGCTGAACATAGAAATCACGAATGCAGGATCGACAGTAGGCGTTGGAGCAGGCTCCATTGGCGTAGGATCCTCTCCTGTGGTGGTGGTTCCGGTGAAGATGATATCATCCCAGTAATAGGTAACGTCTTCTGCCGGAGAAGTACCAAAGTCGAAGAAAATGGACAGTTTATTGTAAACAGCATCATAATCGAGCGCCGAGGTGCCACCCACGTTGTTCTTGAATTCAAACTCAAGTGTTTGCCATGCACCAGCTTCTGTAGTTGGCGTCTCTGTCTCCACGGATACTGCCGCATCCATAGAATTCTCCACCTTCAGGCGGACCGGAATATCGGCAGCAGGTGACCACACTCGTACAGAAATGATGGTCGCTTCATCCGTGAAAGGTATGGCTGACGCAAAACCAGGATCGTTTGGCGTGCCGCCGAGGTTTTCGGAAAGTGTAGTGCCGGCCCAGGTTTCCGCGCCTGCCATCTTCACAGTTTCCACTACCATATTGCCTGCAGCTTCCGGATCTTCTACAATGGCAGAGGATGTGCCGCCGAAGTCAATAGTGCTATAAAGTACCTCAGGGTCATCAAAGGTTACAGGCAGGTCCATTTGATTGCCAGTCTGTACTTCCTGCTTGTAGAAATACAGGTTGTCCAGATAAATGGTGCTCGCCCCGGCAGGTACTGCTGAAAGCACAAGCTGAGAAACATCATCCTGGTTCATGCCCTCAAAGTCTGTCAGAGGGATGTCCAGGCTTACCCATGATCCGAGCGTGAAGTTCTCAAACGGAATCTCGAAGTTGGTGTCATTACCACCACCGAAGCCGTCTCCACCGAAATCAACCATATTGATCCGGAAAGTCATGGCATTTGGTGTCCACACATCCACGTGCAGGTGGGTCATCTCGGCTGCGACCAGGTCAATGGCGTTATCATCCAGCATCTCGATGCCGGCAAAATCCAGGTTGGTGTACAGTTTCGTTGGATTGCCCTCGATTTCGATATCTTCCAGTCCTGCATTACTCCAAACGGCCAGGAAAGTATTCACAGGCACATCCGTATAGGCATCGCTAAACAGAGAAATCACATTGGCAGGATCTTCGGTTGGCGTTGGTGCGGCGACCATAGGCTCCTGGCTTCCGGTAGTGGTGCCGGTGAAGATGACATCGTCCCAGTAGTAGGTCGCATCTTCCATTGGGGAAGTGCCAAAGTCGAAGAAGATAGACAGCTTGTCGTACATCGCTGCATAATCAATAGCAGGGGTGCCATCTACCTGGTTCTTGAACTCGAACTCCAATGTTTGCCATGCACCCGCTGCGGTGGTATTGGTTTCTGTTTCCACAAAAATACCGGCGTCCATGGAGTTCTCAACCTTCAGCCTTACAGGAATATCAGCTGCGGGCGACCAAACCCGAACGGAAATTATACTTCCTGAGAAGGAGAATGGAATAGCGCTGGCAAAACCAGGATCATTTGGCGTGCCGCCGAGGTTCTCAGACAGGGTCGTTCCTGCCCAGATTTCAGCGCCAGCCATTTTTACGGTCTGTACTACGGTGTTGCCTGCGTTCTCAGGGTCCTCCACCAGCATAGAAGTGGTGCCGCCAAAATCGATTGTGCTGTACAGTACGTTGTCTTCATCGAATGTCACCGGTAGGTCCATCTGCGCAGGGGGCGTAACGCCCTGGTAGAAATACAGGTTGTCCAGATAAATGGTGCTCGCCCCGGCTGGCACTGCTGAAAGCACAAGCTGAGAAACATCGGTCTGATTCATGTCCATAAAGTCCGTCAGCGGAATATCCAGACTGACCCACTCACCTGGAGTGAAGTTCTCAAATGGCAGGTTGAAGTTCGTGTCATTACCACCGCCAAAACCATCACCGCCGAAGTCGACCATATTGACGCGGAAAGTCGTGGCATTGGGTGTCCAAACATCCACATGCAGGTGGGTCATGCCGGTTGCAACGAGGTCAAGGGCATTGTCATCCAGCATCTCGATGCCAGCAAAATCCAGGTTGGTGTACAGTTTCGTTGGATTGCCTTCGATTTCGATGTCTTCCAAACCTGCATTGCTCCATACAGCCAGGAAGGTATTCACTGGCACATCCGTATAGGCATCACTGAACAGGGAAATCACATTGGCGGGATCTTCAGTTGGGGTTGGCGCAGCGGTCATAGGAGTCGTACCGCCAACAGTAGTCGTGCCGGTAAAGATCACATCGTCCCAGTAATAGGTTGCATCTGCAGCGGGAGAAGTGCCGAAGTCAAAAAAGATAGACAACTTGTCATACATCGCGGCGTAGTCGATAGCGGGAGTACCGTCTACCTGATTCTTAAACTCAAACTCCAGCGTCTGCCAGGCGCCGGCAACTGTGGTTGTATCTTCCGTTTCCACGAAAACACCCGCATTCATTGAATTCTCTACCTTCAGGCGGACCGGAACATCAGCTGCGGGGGACCAAACCCGCACAGAGATCACACTTTCCGCAAAGGAAAATGGAATAGCGCTGGCAAAACCGGGGTCGTTTGGCGTACCGCCGAGGTTTTCAGACAGGGTTGTACCTGCCCAAACTTCTGCGCCGGCCATTTTTACGGTCTGCACTACGGTGTTGCCTGCATTTTCAGGGTCTTCCACCAGCATAGAAGTGGTGCCGCCAAAGTCAATCGTACTGTACAACACGTTGTCTTCGTCGAAAGTCACCGGCAGGTCCATCTGTGCAGGGGGCAGCACGCCTGCGTAGAAGAACAGGTTATCCAAATAGATGGTAGCCTCGCCAGCCGGTACCGCAGATAGGACCAACTGAGAAACATCCGTCTGATTCATACCCATAAAGTCAGTCAGTGGGATATCCAGACTGACCCACTCACCTGGAGTGAAGTTCTCAAACGGCAGGTTGAAGTTGGTGTCATTACCACCACCAAAGCCGTCGCCACCAAAGTCGACCATGTTGATGCGGAAAGTCGTCGCATTCGGTGTCCATACATCAACGTGGAGGTGGGTCATGCCAGCTGCAACCAGGTCTAATGCGTTATCGTCAAGCATTTCGATACCCACGAAGTCCAGATTGGTATAGAGCTTGGCCGCATTGCCATCGACCTGTACATCTGATACCATACCGGCACTCCAGGGGGCTGCGTACGTATTCACAGGAACATCTGTATAGGCATCGCTAAACAAAGAAATCACATCCCCTGCATCTTGTGTAGGCGTAGGGGCAGCCACTGTGGGCTCAGATTGCGCCATGCCCCAAAACGGGATCAGGCACAACAGGAGGAAAGTAAATTTTTTCATAGTCTCATACGTTTTTTAAGTCCAATTGGAAAGTTTAGTTAAGGAAAAGAAGTTGCTGCGGGGCATTGGTTAGGCAGCCCGCAGCAGCTGATTAGTTTATTGGTATACCCGCACCCAGTCGATTTCCATGGTGGATTCCATGAAAGCCGGGTCGATTGTTCCGCCAAAATTGCCGCCCATAGCGACATTAAAGATCAGAAAGAAATCGCTATGGAAAGGCAAATCCGGATTATTGGCGAAGGTGTGGTACACCTCATCATCAATCAGGAAGCGGATGAAGTCTTCGGTCCAGGTCACGGAGTAAGTGTGGAAGTCTTCAGAGGCACCGGGCAGATCGGTAGCCTGTGTTACCGCATCACCGGCAAAGTTGCCGGGGAAGTGCAGGGAAGAGAAAATACGGTCCTGTTCGTTGCCCACGTGCTCCATGATATCAATTTCGCCACAGGCTGGCCAGGTATTGGTCTGATAGTCTTCGCCTAAAAGCCAGATCGCCGGCCAGGTACCGCCACCGGTTGGCAGCTTTGCCCGTACGTCCACCCTGCCATAGGTGAATTCGAATTTGTCTTCAGAAACAATACGGGCAGAAGTGAACTGCGATCCGCCAAATTCTTCTCGGCGGGCGGTTATCTTCAGTAAGCCGTCTTCTACGATCACGTTGTCCGGGCTGTCGGTGTAAAACTGTGCCTCGCCGTTGCCCCAGCCATTACTGCCTGTACCGGTATTGTAGCTCCAGTTGGCATCGTCCGGTGCGCCATTAGTGTCAAACTCGTCAGACCAGACCAGATTATCGAACGTAGGCTCGTCAGCACCCGGCTTGGTGGACGTAAAAATGTGGTACCAGGCCAGGCCAGGATCGTTGCCCTGCACGACCCGGACCACCAGGCGGTTCTCGGTAACGGACAGTATCTCATAAGTGGAGGACCCCACATAGTAGCTCATAAAGCCGCCATCCGTGAAATTCATCACCGTTCCGCGGGTCAGCCCGGGGATGCCATTCATGGCTACAACGGACTCCGAAGGGCTGAGGGACACCACCTGAGGCTCATCAATCACATCAAAGTCGTAGCAGTAGTCAAAGCCATTGGAGCCACCCGCCACACCTTCGAAATTAAAATTGAAGTAGGTTTGCCCCTTGTTGTTTAGCTGGTACAGCAACTGATTGCCATCCATAGAGAAGGTCATTTCATCCTGATAGAGGCAGGTGCTTTCATCCGCACCGTCTTTCTCAAAGGGTGCAGCCTGATAGTAATTGGCAAAGTAGTTCAGCTCGGCGTTGTCGTCATTTTGCCCTACTCCCAGATGCCCGGGCTCATCGGCCGCCCAGTACCAGGTTTTGGAACTCCCACCGGTGAGGAGTTCCATGGCTTCATTATCATTGAAATTACTGAGCACTGTCACCTCCTGTGTAAAGGAAGTGGACACGCCGGCTTTACCGGATGCAATGGTCGTGACGGTATAGGTATTCACACCAACCTGAGTAAAACGCTTGGCAAATTTACCGGTTGGAGATACTTGCCCGGTACCATCGCTGAACACGTATTTGTAGGTGATGGCATCACTGGCTGTAGCCGTAAAGGTCACCAGCCCGCTGCCGTCACCGTAGGGATTGTCTTCATCTGCTCCGGCGATGTTCACCGCTACTTCCAGTCCGGAAGGTGCTGTGATCTCACCAAACTCGTAGTCTTCTTTTTCACACCCCAGAAAGACCAGCGCACTGAGCAGGATTATGGATAATAGAAGAAACTTCATCGTCTGTATGTTTTTATTCAACCAGTTGAATGTCATCGAAATAGTAGGCTTCACCGGTACCGGCGTTCCCAAAGTCAAAGAAGAGCACCACGCGCTGATATTCATTAGAGAAATCAGCATCGGTGAAGTCAAATTCCAGCTCTTCCCATTGATTGGCTACTGTATTTTGTACCGGAAGCTCAATGAAAATATCGCCGTTGCCCAGGTTCTCAAACTTTAGGAGGACTTGTACATCCGCCGTGGGGGCCCACACTTTCATGCGGACTTTCTTTTGCGTAGAAAAGTCGATCGGGTTGCTCATATCGAAGAACACACCGCCCCAGGTTTCTGAACCTTCGGCTTTGATGAATTCCACTACATTGGCGGTTTCGTTCGGCGCGGTCATGTCGGGGTTAGCCACCACCGAAGCACCTGCACTGCCGAAGCCTTCGAAGCTGTAGTTGATATTTGGATTTTCAAAGTCTACCGGGAAGGTCAGCTCGGCGCTGCCGTCGGTCACTTCAATATCGTCGAAGTAGTAATTTTCGCCCGCGCCGGGGGTACCAAACTTGAAGAAAACGACTACGCGGTTGTAATCATTGGCAAAGTCAGCCTCACTAAAATCGAAAACCAGCTCCTCCCACTCGTTGGCAACAGTATTCTGCATGGTCACCTCATGGAATAAGTCGGGATTAGCGGCATTCTCCACCTTGAGCAGGATGTCTATACCGGCCTCAGGTGCCCAGGTCTTGATCGCAATTTTTTGTGCGGAAGCAAAATCAATAGGCTCGCCCAGCTCCAGGAAGGAACCGGCCCAGACTTCTGAGCCATCCATTTTGTTCAACTGGCCCACGCGGCTGCTCGGGTTCGCATCCGACATATCCGGATTGTCAATCACTGTGGACGTCGCGCCACCAAAATTGGAGAAAACATACTCCTGAGTCGGGTCCTCAAAGTCAATCGGCAAGAGTAGTGGATTGGCAATAGTCACGGTATCCATAGCTTCTGCACTGGCTGTTCCGCCACTGCGGGCCCAAACCCTGACCACATACTCGCCAGTGGCGCTGTAGGTATGCCGTATCGTCTCGCCCTCCATAAAGGCAACCGGCTCTTCGTCCGGGTTTTCTCCGAAGGTTACTTCGAAGAAAGTCTCCAGCTCAGCGGTAGCCGCCACATCTATGGAGAAGGGGTCACCAGGCACGGGCACGATAGTTACCTCGAGATTCTGAGGCGCCTCAAAAGCTACGGTCAGGTCCTGGGTGTAGCTGGTAACTTTGCCATTTATGCCCATGGCGTCAATGGCTACGGTGTAGGTACCTTCGGTGTAGGTGTGCTCAGCGCTTTCGCCGGGCTGCAGCTCGGCACTTTCGTCACTGCCGTCTCCAAAGAAAACGGTGTATTGGGTAACGCCCTGCCCATCCGGCAGAATCGTTACATCGCCCGAATTGTCGGAAGCGATGGTAAAGAGAGCGGAGATATTGGATGGTGCCGGTATGCCCTCCAGCTCAGGCACCGTGTCTTCCTCCGTGCAGCTGAACAAGCCGATGAGAAGGAACAGAAATAGCTGATATTTTAAAATACGCATGGTTGTTTATTTTAGTAGCCTGGGTTTTGTACCCAGTTTCCATTCGAAAATTGGATTTCCTCAAAGGGGACAGGGAACAGCTCATGCTTGCCCTCCTGGAAACCTTCGATTGCTTCAGCAGCCCGGCCCGTACGGACGAGGTCAAAAAAGCGGTGCCCCTCTCCTACCAGTTCCAGCCGGCGCTCTGCCAGGATGAAATCGGTAAGCGCGCCACCACTGGCACTGATCTCGTGGTCCATATCGCCAAAAGCACGGCGGCGCACCCGGTTGAGGTATTCGCGTGCCAGCTCATCGTCGATATTACCCCGGTTCAGGGCTTCTGCTGCCATTAACAATACATCTGCGTAGCGGATCGCCCGGTAATTGTTGGGGTTAGTCAGGTTCTGATCCCCGATATTGGAATCGCCTTTGCGTGGCAGGTACTTGCGGTTGAAGAAGCCGGTGTGCTCATACCCTGTTCCGAATGTTGCTCCGGTCTCTTCAGCCCAGGCGTTAATATTCAGAATGGCATTATCGCGGCGGCTATCGCCTGGCTCAAAAGCATCGTAGGCTTCCTGTACCGGCACGTTGAAACTAAAGCCGCTGTCGAACTCAGGCCCCACATAGTTGCGAATGCCATTGAAGCCTACAGCTACGTTGCCTTCACTGCACTGCAGGCAGCCAAAACCGGCACCTTCAGCATCAGAGTACTGCACTTCAAAAACAGAGCCTACGCCATTCTCGCCCTGTGGCTCAAAAATGACGCTGTAGTCCGGTTCCAGCTCGTAGATGCCGGAGTTGATCACCTCCTGAAGTACGGTTGCCGCTTCGGCAAACTTGTCCTGATAGAGGTACGCCTTGCCCAACAGCGCCTGAGCAGCGCCCTTTGTGACACGTCCAGTCTGCGGGGCTGCCGCTGCCAGGTTTTCTACCGCAAACAGCAGGTCTTCCTCAATGGCAGCATAGACTTCTGATACAGGAGCGCGTGGGATTCGAGTCTCATCACCGATCGCAAAGCGCTCATCGCCCTTCAGCGGAATGGGGCCAAACCATTTCACCAGCTCAAAGTGATAGTAGGCACGCAGGAAGCGGGCTTCCGCCAAAATCTGCGCTTTGCCGGGAAAATCTGTCTTATCCTGGAATTCCAGAATATAACTGGCGCGGTTAACACCGGCAAACATCCAGTTCCATACATCCCGGAGGTTGCTATTGACTGGAGTATGGATCATATCGTCGATCTGCTGAAAGCCCACCACATCGGTAGCACTTTCGCCACCGCAAAGGGTGTTATCGGAAGCGATCTCGCCCAGCAGCACATTCACATAAGTGGACTGCAGGATGTCGTAGGCCGCAATTAAGGCATTATTGTAGTCGTCCTCGGAATTGAAATAGTTTTCCGAGTCGATAGAGTAAACGGGTGCCCGGTCTATGAATTCCTTTTCACAGGCCGTACTGAGCGTCAGTACCAGCAGAACAATCCCTATTTTTTGAAGGAAAGATTTCATCTTGGTCGATTTTACAGGTTAAGGTTTGCCCCGACCATGAAGATGCGGGGAATGGGGTAAAATCCGTAGTCGATACCGCCGCCAATCGGCGCACCGGATGAGGCTGCAGGGTCAAAGCCGCGGTACTGCGTGAGCGTCAGCAGGTTGTTCGCACTGACGTAAAGGCGCAGCGTAGACAAGTCATTGCGCAGGAAAGAAAGCGGCAGGGTGTACCCCAGCTGCACATTCTGCAAGCGCACAAATGAGGCATCCTCCACAAAGAAATCAGAGAAAACCAGATTGGAGGTAGCGGCAGTTGTCACACGCGGTACCTCTGTGCTCGTGCCCTCCCCGGTCCAGCGGTCCAGATAGTAGTCCAGGCGGTTCACATCAGACAGCGCCCGCTCGTAATTGCGGACCATATCGTTGCCAATGGAAGAGAAAATATATGCCCGGAAGTCCAGCCGTTTGTATTCGAAGCCCAGGTTGAGGCCCATGGTGAAATCCGGGATTGGATCACCAAGGTTGGTACGGTCATCGGCATCGATAACGCCGTCTCCGTTGATATCCACAAAGCGAAGGTCACCCGGCTGCGCCTCTGCGCCCAACGCAATTTGGGAAGGATGGGCTTCCACTTCTGCTGCATTCTGGAAAATACCGTCCGTCTGGTAGCCAAAGAAGTAGCCAATCGGCTGCCCTACTTCCATGCGGGATGGAGCCAACTGCCCAACGCCGAAGGCACCACCTTCGATGAAGCCGGTCCCGTTGTTCACTTCCAGCACTTCGTTGCTAAGGGTGGTGAAGTTATAGTTGATGTTCACATTCAGCTCATTGTCGTACCGCTGCTGGTAACCGATGGAAAATTCCAGCCCCTGGTTGCGCACCGAACCGGCATTAACCGTTGGAGAGGCCGCTCCGGGAGCGGAGGTGCCAGTAATACCGGAAACAGGAATATTGGAAATCAGCAGATTATCCCGGGTGTTGATGAAGTAATCAGCCGTGATATTAATTTTATAATCGAAAAGAGCCAGATCGATACCGGCGTTGAATTTCTCAGCTTCCTCCCACTGTAGTTCCGGGTTGGGCAAAGCACCAATCGCGGTGCCGTTAACCAGCGCGCCGTCGAAAACGTAAGTTGCCTCGCCACTCAGGGTGCCGATGTAGCCATTATTGACGATCTGATCATTACCCAGAATACCGTAGCTTACGCGAAGTTTAGCCAGGTCAACTTTGCCAACCGGATTGAAAAAGTCTTCGTCAGACAACACCCAGCCTGCGGTAAAGGATGGGAAAATGCCCACCCGGTTCTCCGGCCCAAATTTGGTGGATGCATCCCGGCGTAGCATCGCACTCAGCAGATATTTTCCATCAAAATCGTACTGTGCACGCCCGAAGTAGGACAAACGGCGCTCATCGTAAGCGTAAGAACCTACATCACGCCCACCATCCGGGCTTGTGCCCAGGGCCAGTGCGATATCGGCAAAATTCCACGCATTGTTCGGCACATCGAATCCCGTTGCAAACAGCCCGTTGCCTATTTCCCTGAAGATGGTGGAACCACCGGTCAGGGTCAGGTTGTGGGCACTACCGAAGGACCGCTCGTAAGTAGCGAATAGATCAATCGAGTAGTTATTGTCGTTGATGGCGTTTTGATTTACGCTGCTTCGCGTAATATCGAACACTTTGCCGCCGTAACTGATGAGCTTGTTGAAAGTCCGCCCCTCGCTGTTACTGGTGTTAAAACCTACCCTGCCGGTAAGCGTCAGGCCTTCCAGCACCGTCCAGTCCAGGGTCGTCTGTCCATTCAGCTTGTTCAGATCGTAATCATTGAAAGTATTGGCGATTTGCGCCAGCGGGTTGATGACCTCAATACCCAGACCAGGGGTGTTGGGCACGAGGGTGAAATCGCCCGCATCATCAAACACAGCCTGTGTGGGCGGTGTATTCAGGGCATTAAATAAGACAGCGCCAAGGCCATTCTCGTTGAGGGCATCGCGGTCTACGTAGGAGTAGATGGCGTTGGTGGTCAGCTTGAGGTTATCGGTCAGGTCAATGCCAAGTGACAGGCGTGCCGTGCTCCGCCGGAAGCTGGATTTATTCCCACCAACAATACCCTGCTGTTCCAGGTGAGAACCGCTAAGGGAGTAAGTCACCCGGTCTGAGCCACCGGAAACAGTAACATCGTGGCTCATCATAGGTGCCTGATCGAAAACTTCGTCCTGCCAGTTGGTACCTGCCCCCAGTCCACTTGCGTTGGGATAAGGCAAGGGTTGCCCTCCGGCAGCATAGGCTTCGTTGAGTAGCAACGCGTATTCTGTAGCGTTGAGCAGCGGTAATGTGCGGGAAGTTTCCTGCAAACCGAAGTAAGTGTTATAACTCAGCTGAGGCGGCTTGTTTTTGCGGCCCGTTTTGGTGGTGACCAGGATAACGCCGTTCGCACCAATCGTACCGTAAACCGCTGCCTGTGCATCTTTCAGCACAGTGATAGACTCAATGTCGTTTGGGTTGAGGGTATTCAAATCGCCCTGATAGCCATCGATAATGACCAGGGGCGCGTTCTGCCCGTTGGTGGATACCCCCCGGATACGGATATCAAGGCCTGCACCGGGCGAACCGGACTGCTGCGTCACATTCACGCCAGGTGTGGTACCCTGTAGGGCCTGTTCAATTTTAATAGGTTTCAGCTCGTCGATGGTTTTAGAGTCGACAATGGCGACCGCTCCAGTTACATCTCTTTTCTTTTGAGTACCGTAGCCAATGACTACGACTTCCTCCAACACCTCGGCGTTGGTACCCATCTCGATGATCATCGGGGCATCGTCCTCTACTGTTCTGGTGAGCGACTCAAAGCCGGTGTAAGAGAATTGCAAGATGGTACCGACCGGCACATTTTGTAGTTCAAAATCCCCGTTGAAGTCTGTGATTGTGCCTTTTGCGCCACCTGTGTCATCCCCACCAAGCATTAAAACGTTTACACCGATCAGGGGCTCTCCTGATTCAGCATCCTGAACTGTGCCTTTGACCGTGATTTCCTGAGCATAGAGGAATCCGCCAAGCAACAGCAGAAAAATGGTTAGGCAATTTTGTTTCATATCACTAGTTTTTTCCTTCCTGCATCAAAGCCAGGGCAGGACTTGTTGATTCTCATCAAAACTAGGATATGTATAGGTGGCTGAAAAAAAAGAGACCACAACAAAAAGCATACAACACCAAATTATTTTTTCCTCAATGCCTGTACGGGCTCTAAAAAGTTGGAACCACATGGAATCTACTACATCTGAAGCGGGTTAGACGAAAAAGGTTTATCCCTGTAAAACCGGTTGTATATCGGTTTTGTATAGGTAATGTTGTGGTAAATTCCGGCCTTGTTGAGGTGGGCTTTAGATGCTGAGAATGTATTCCACCAGACCTTCATCGTGCTCCAGCTCCATCTTTTTGCGCAGACGATAGCGTTTCACTTCCACACTGCGTACAGAGATATTGAGGAGGGGAGCGATCTCTTTAGAAGACAAATTGAGGCGCAGGTAGGCGCACAGCTTAAGATCGTTGTGGGTAAGCTTGGGGTGCTTGTCCTGTACTTTCTTGAAGAACTCCTGATCCGCATTCTCGAAAGCCTCTTTGAAAAAATTCCAGGTTTCAGCCTCATCCGTGTTTTTGTCAATCGTACGGATTACCCGTTGGATATTGGCATCCGGAGCGCCTTCCTGCTTCAGGGTATCTTTGATTTGGTGTAACAACTCATTCTTCTTAACCAGGCTCATAGTGGAAATGGCGAGTTCCCGGTTTTTACTATCGATATCCTGTTGAAGTTGCTCGTTGCGTACGCGAACCAGCTCCAGTTCGGCTTGTTTTTGCTGTGCATCAAGACGCAATTGATTTTCGGCTTGCAATTCTTCCTTTTGTCTTTGATAGTACCTTGTATAAGCTCGGTGGGTAATGTAAATCAGTATAAGCCCAATCACAATATAGATCACAATTGCTACTACCGACCAATACCAGGGCCGGTTAATTACAAATTCATAGGTTAGGACATTGCTGCTATGCTGCTGTCCGATCCGAGACCGGATTTCAAGCGTGTAGTGCCCAAAAGGCAAGTTCCGGAACGACAAAGTGGCGTCATGAGACCATTCGTTCCAGGAATCATACAGCCCCAGCAAACGGTATTGAAACTCAGGTACGAAGTATCGGCTGTAAGTGGGCACCGCAAACTCAAAGGACAAATTATTGTAAGAAAAAGGCACCCTTGGGCTGTCATCGACCGGCAGTGGCCGTTCCAGGCGATCGACTTTGTAGCTTAGCACATGGGTGATGTACATCTGATGATCCAGCACCGGCAAGTCTTCAAAATTGAATACCAGATAACCATCTGCCGTGCCAATAAGATAGTAGTCCGGCTTCAACCAGGTGATGTTTTCATAGCCGGACATGGCATTGATCAGGTCGGCTTGCACCGGTACAGAGCGCAACTCCCAATCTTCAGACAACGTCCCTTTCGTGTAATAGATGAGCTCATTGTTGGTAAAGAACCACAAACGCCCTTCCGGGTCAACCGACATTTTGCCAGATTCAAAAGCCTCCCCGGCCAATTC
Source organism: uncultured Phaeodactylibacter sp. (assembly GCA_913057245.1). GTDB lineage: Bacteria > Bacteroidota > Bacteroidia > Chitinophagales > Saprospiraceae > Phaeodactylibacter. The sequence continues at coordinate 96,491 of CAJXNH010000002.1, read as the reverse complement.
CCTGCTTAGGGCCTCATGGCGTTCGAATCCTGACTCAAAGCCCTTCAGCACGAAAAGCCCTTCCCGGGAATAGTAGAATACCTTGTCGTCAAAAGCCGCCAGCCCTGCATTCTTACCTTTAACAGGCTCCGGATAGTCCATCCGGGCAACTACCTGACGGTAATCCTTATCCAGCATTAGGCCAAAGACGCCTTTGTACTCATGGCTGATGTAAGCTTCCTGTTCCTCCCGGAGTGCGATAAACCGGCTGGACAAGTTAAACCCTTCCACTTTATTTCTAAACGACCATCCCTCCTGTGATTGCTCCAAAATAGACAGTCCATAGTAATTCCCTTGCATAATGAGGTCAGGCCTGCCCGGCACGCTCACGAACTGCCAGGTACCGCTTTCCCCGAAGACCTGTTTGGCGCTCAGCCCATCAATGATGAACGTGCCCTGATCATGCCCGCAAAATAACGTACCCCCATGTTGGAAAAGCGACCACACCTGCCCGGTAGTACCTTCCACCAGCGCAAACTCAGTGCGCCCGGCCAATTGAGTAAACAAACCCTGATTCGTACCAAAATAGAGGCGGCCATTGTGCTCCACTGCAGTGTAGACCGTACCTAACACCCCATTTTGATCGGTATATTTTCGAAAGGGAGAGCCCAGGTTCACGCAACTGATCCCGTTATCGGTCCCGGCCCAGAGGTTGTTGGAAGTATCCTCGTAAAGCGAGAGCACGGTGTTATTAGTCAGACCATCGGTCTGAATGATTTGATAGTCCACTTCCCCTGCCGCATTCAAGATAAATATACCGTTGGAAATGGTACCCAGTGCAAGCTGCCCGTTTTCCAGCCGGAGGGCGCTGTACACCCGGGTGTTTTGCATCCGGGTAGGGTCCTGTATTTTTTCAGCAGTACCATCCGGCCGGACCAGCCACCTGCCATGCCGGTCCGTGACCACACCGATGCCATCCTGTGCATCCCAGGCATAGATAATCCTGGAGGGCAGAGCCGCTCGTAGTAAAGGCAGGGCTTCTCCTCCTTCCAAACGATATAGCATCGCCCGGGCGTCGGAAAAAATCAGGTCCTCCCGGACCTCGAAAAGCTTGTCAACACCGTTGTCAGGGGTGAATACCTCAATCTCCTCCGATTGCAGGTCGTAGATAAACAACTGATCAAGCGACTGAAAAATAAGTTGGTCTTCGTGAAGCAGGATATTCCAAAAATGCTCATCGGCGACCATCTGATCAGCGACCGGTTGGGAAAGAGATTTATACTCCAGCCTCCCGTAGGCATTGGGGGCCCAAACGCCAAATTCCTGATAACAGCCAGTATACACCTTACCCTCCGCTACTTTTACCGCACGGATGATCGTTTCGTTGGGCGAGGGGAAAAGCGTCCACTGCATGCCGTTGTACTCCAATAGCCCTTTGTTATTGGCCACATAGATAAACTGCCGTTCGCTCTGGCTCAGCATCCAGTTTTGATTACCGGCATCGTACACGTCCGGCTCAAAAGCGTTGACAGGAGGCTGCTCCTGCCCCGGGAGCGAGGCACAGTACATAAGCAAAAGGATAGGCAGCAGTCGTCGCACTTAAGTGATTTTTTATCCGTTTGGCTGCACAAGTTAAGAACTTCGGGGCATCCGGAATCCCGAAAAGCAGGATGTTTTTTGTCAGCTAAATTTTAATGCAGCCTGAAATCGGCCAAAACTGATCTAAAGCAGCCGGCCCGAAATAACGGACGGTTCGTCCGACAATTCCCGATTTTGGGTATCAGGTGCGCACCAAGCCAAGGCTATGGCTTATCTTTACCCCGCCCCATCACCCAACTATACCGACGATAAATTGGTTTGCCACGGCAATCCGACTTGATGTCGGCATAAACGCTGGAAAGTGGTCTGCGCTTGCCCTGACAAGCTGCGCTTCGTCACGGGGCGTTGTCGGAAACCACTTTGTTAAGCGTATACCTCAACCGAAAAACGCAAGCTGTGGAGCAAGCATACAACCGGAATTACACAATAGGTTTTGCCCTGCTGGGGGCTTTGTTTTTTCTGCCCTTTCTGGGCGGCGTACATCTTTTTGACTGGGACGAGGTCAACTTTGCAGAAATCAGCCGGGAGATGCTGATCACCCGGGAATACACGAGGGTTTACGTCAATTTTGAGCCGTTTTTTCAAAAACCGCCCTTTTTCCTGTGGCTACAGGCTGCGGCTATGGCGATTTTTGGGGTGGGAGAATTTGCCGCCCGCTTCCCGAATGCGGTTTGTGGCATTATCACACTGCCCCTGCTCTTCCAGATTGGGCAACGGCTCAAAGGCACCCGCTTCGGCCTCATCTGGGCAGGTGCTTACTTCGGCTCCGTGCTGCCTTTTTTATATTTCAAGTCCGGCATTATCGACCCCTGGTTTAACCTGTTCATTTTCCTTGGTATCTACTACTTCATCCTTGCCTATTGGAAGCGGGATGGCTTCAAGGGGGTTACCCTTTCCAAAAGCCCTTGGTGGTACCTTTTCCTCGGAGGCCTCTGGATTGGGATGGGCATGCTGACCAAAGGTCCGGTCGCCTACCTAATCGCTGTGCTGACCATGGGCGTCTATTGGGTTTACCAGCGCTTCCGATTTTATGTTAAGGTGCCACAGTTTTTGTTCTTTACGCTTTCCGCTACGCTGGTCAGCCTGATTTGGTTCGGGCTGGAGACGATGAAGAATGGACCGGAGTTTATGATTGAGTTTAATGTGTACCAATACCGGTTGTTCAGTACGCCGGACGCGGGTCACCGGGGCTTTCCGGGTTATCATTTTGTGGTTTTGCTGCTGGGCTGCTTCCCGGCTTCCGTTTTTGCCCTGCGCGCCTTCTTCAAACTACCGGAGGAGGACAAGGCCTTTCAGGTTGACTTCCGCAGATGGATGAAGTTTTTGTTCTGGACGGTGCTGATCCTGTTCACGATTGTCAAGTCCAAGATCGTCCACTACTCCTCCATGTGCTACTTCCCGCTGACCTACCTGGCAGCACTGACCATTGAAGGGCTGATCAGTGGAGAAGTGGCATTTAAACCCTGGATAAAGGGGTTCCTGTACAGTATTGGGGGGCTTTACATCCTGCTGACCCTCGCCCTGCCATTTGTAGGAATGCAAGCCGAAGTGCTCGCACCAATGTTTAAGGATCCCTTCGCTCAGGGCAACCTGCAAGCTGTGGTCAACTGGACGGGCTGGGAAGTCATTCCGGGGCTGTTCCTGCTTGGACTACTGATCCTCTTCAGCCGTTTGATGAGAAAGGGCCGGCAGCGCGCCTTTGCCCTGCTTTTTGGGGGCATGGGGCTTTTCGTTATGCTTACGCTTATTTTCTTCATCAAGCGCATTGAAGGCTATTCTCAGCGTGCGGCGGTGGAGTTTTTCAAGGAAAGGGCTGCTGAAGACGCGCATTACCTGGTCACTGGTTATAAATCCTACGTACACTTGTTCTACACCCGTCCTCAGCAAGGCGGAGAAGCCTGCTTTAAAGACGAAGCCTGTCGGGAAGAGCTGCTCAGTGGCCCAATCAGCAAGCCGGTATATATTGCAACCAAAGTGCACAAAGCGGAAGCTTACCGCAACAATCCAAATTTGGAATTATTGGAAGAGAAAAATGGTTTTGTCTTTTTCCGGCGGCTACCTGATTAACAAGTTTTTGATTTTATTTCACTACTTTTGATCAGACAACCACTCTAACCAACTATGAGGCGCTTCAAAAGGCCCAAATACAGTAAACTTGATGACGAAGCACTGATCGATCTTTTCAGAGACAAAGGAGACGAAGTTGCACTCAACTACCTAATCAAACGTTATTTATCCAAAGTCTACTATTTCGCGCTAAGCATTCTCAAAAACCAAATGGATGCAGAGGACGCTGCTATGGAAGTATGGGCAAAACTGAAACAAAACCTGCAAAAATACGCTATTGATAATTTCTCTGCCTGGCTCATGAAAGTCGTCAAAACAGAAAGCCTGAAGGTACTAAAGCTGCGAATGAAGCACCGTGCTGAAGTCCTTGCTGAAAAAAATGACCCCGCGCTTATGGAATTTCCACTTTTTGAAGCTCTTGATGATGGAACTCCGGAATTGGAAAAGCTTTCAAAGGCCGTTGATGAATTGAAAGAAGAACAAAACCGATGTATCGTCGCATTTTACTTCCAGGGTATGTCCTACGAAGAAATAGCCGAAGAAGAAGGCTTTGAACTCAGCAAAGTCAAAAGCCACCTCCAAAACGGGAAACGAAACCTCAGATTGCAGTTAACCAAGTGAACATGAAAAGGGAACAGCCAATGGGCAAAAAAAACCTGACCAGAGAAGATTTTAAGCGCTTTCACCGTACCGGAAAAGTTGATGTAGACCCTTCCGGCTATGATACGTTTTCTCAAGCCGCATTAGGAGGCGTACGTTATCAAAAAGAGGATCCGGAGCTTATTTTTTCCCGAATGGAAAATCAACTCGGGCTCCATTCTTCCAGTGGTGGGCGCCGCATTTCCATGCGGTTCATCATGGCCGCTGCCGCCAGCGTTGCCATTCTCATCAGCGTGGGCTATCTCGCCTTTTTCCAGGACGCTTCTGTTTCTGGTGAGGAAATGTACCGTGCGCACTTCACAGCTATCAGTTATGTAGATGATGATGTCAAGCGGGGCACACGAACGCAGGGGGAACATACCGAAGATATTGAAACTAAAGCGGTACTGGCGTATACGGAAGGAGACTACGCCAAAGCCGAAGGATTATTCCAGCTTCACCTCAGCCAAACGGATCATCAGGACCGCACCGCCCGCTTTTTCTATGGGATTACCCTTCTTGAACAGGGCAAACTGAAGCCTGCCATTTCTATTTTTGAAGACACCCGGAACAACCCGCCAATAGCTGCGCTCAAACGACCGGCAACTTATTATTTGGCATTAGCGCATATCCGGCTGGAACAGCATGATAAAGCGCTGCGGCTGCTACAGCCTCTGACCGAACGGGAAGACCGATACGGTAGGAAGGCTATTGAGATATTGGCTGACTATGGGCTTCAGCCAGGGTCATGACCTGGTTTTCTTCCGTTTGCGGTACCACCACCCTATACCTGTAAACAGACCAATGGCGAACAGCCCTGAGACCAGCGCCCACAGATAACCCTGCGCCACTACAGCCGAAAGCTGTACAGGAGCAAGATCTCCGCTATAGACAAAGCTGCTCCAATAGTAAGGGTGGGCGAACAGATCATCATCCTTCAGGCAGTAGATTTTGGCCTCCCGCAGGGCCTTAGCTTTCCCCAGCCCTTCACTAAGCTTTTCGTAGAACACCCGGACCAGATCAGGTACCCAGTCATCTTTGATTGGCCATAAGGTCATCACTGTATTTGGGCAGCCCGCATAAGCAAATGCGTGCCCTAGGCTTATTGCCCCCTCCCCTGCCCGTATCGTTCCAAACCCCGTATTGCATCCGCTTAAAAAGCCCAGTTGTGCCGGGATATGCTGCCCGTAAATTTCGTAAATATTCAGTTTCCCATCTTCTTTGCCGGTCCCTTTGAGCAACAGGTGCGTGGCATTTGGGAACTGATCGTTGATAGCCGTATGGGTAGCCAGATGCAAAATGCCAGACTCAGCGCATTTTTGCTTAAATGTTTCCTCGGTGGCATCTATGCCTGTCAAGAAAGTTCCCTGAAAAAGCTGATCCAGCATACTGACTTCTTTTTGCGCTCCGGGCAAAGGCCCAAATTGATCTCCTGCCCTTACACTTCCTTCACTTCCATCAAACAGCGGGGCCATAGCAGTAACGCCATAGCGTATCCCAACCTCCTGCTGAACACCTTTGTACAGCAGTGCCGCACTTCCAGACAACAGTCTTCTTGTTTGATAGGCCTCCAGCAGATACTGATGGGGCTCAGCTCCGGGAGGCTTCATAAGAAATTGATCGAACGGGATATACAACAGGGGACCGTCCGGAATTATAACCAGTTTTTCATCATTGATGTACGATTGTAAGGGCTCAAATACCTGTTGGTAAACCTTAAAGCTTGCTTCGCTTACCCAATCTTCGTTATTGCGCAGCGCATCGTATAAATACTGAATATCTTTTTCCAGGCCGTCTGCCTTAAGCTTAAGAAAGTGCCTGGTTTCAGCATCCGCAATCAAGACATACAATTCCTTTTCCGTATAGAAGTACTCGATCATTGTCTCGTCAGGATCCATAACATCCTGCCTGACCGTTTCCAGGTCTGGCATAACCATTTCAATACGGGTTCTGTAGTAGCGTGGATATTGGACTCTGATGGTCTCAAAAAGGCTGTCCTGTGCCTGGGTCAGTCGATCAAGTGCCCTCTTCCAGTACTCAATCTGCTCCGGGGATGAGCTACCGCTCAGCGTGGTGAGGCTCAATTGATAAAAAGCGATATCTTCCCGAATGCTTCGTTCTGCTTCAACCACCCGCGCCGGAATATCATAAAAGCGGGCCGCCTCCATGGCATTGAGGTTTTCCAGTACCGACAGGGCTTTGTTCTTTTCCATGTACAGGAAGGCCCGGTTAATGTGCAACTCATTCCTGGTCTTTTGGTACAGCCGGTAGTGCATGCCAATGAGGGCATTGTACAGGCTCCTGGAGTTGGTTGACATCAGTTCTTTAGACTTTTGGCTCTGATAAGACAGCCGGGACGCAGTTACTGCTGAATCAGCCGCCTGCAAGGTACTCAGTGCCACTTGCTGTAACTCAACATCCGCCATTTCGTTGGCTTTCTGCTCGAGCAATACCGCCTGTAGGGGGAAAAGCGTCAGTGTATAAGCTATAGCCTCCATGGCACGCCAATTAGGAATATCTGAATAATCCGAAGGCTGATATCCCGGTACGAGCACCCGGTAAGCTTCCTGCACAGCCCAAAGCGCATCTTCCGTTCTCCCCAGCGCCTGAAGGACTTTGCTTTTGACCAGCTTGGTCCCGGCCCAGGATTCCACACTCCATGAGCTGACCTCCTCTGCTTTACTGACCCAGCTTAGGGCCTCGGCTGCACGGCCCGACTTTAATACATTTCTGGCTTTGTAATTGTAGGCAATCTGCAGATAGGCAGAATGATCAAATGAGGGGGTGAGTGCATTCGCTTCGGCAATAACTTCATCAAGTAAAGCTCCACTTTGCCGGGCTTTCCCGCTCTCACTGTAAGCCCATATCAGATTAAGTTGGGTAGAAAAAATATTATCTGTCAGGGTGTCACTCAACCGGCGGCGTATAGCCAGTGCGTTTTTCAGGTGCAGGATACCTGTCTCCCATTCATCCACTTCTACATAAAGTGCTCCAAGATTATTGAGGGCACGAGCCAGGTTTCGGTCTTCATTAGCGGCTTCAACTGCCTCCTCCTGTGTGAGAATAGCCCTTTCGAAATCTCCCAGCTCAGCATAGCTGTGGGCTATGTTGTTTTTAGCATAAAAAATATCAGCCTGCCTCCCCAGTTCCATTAAAATACTCAGGCTTGTATCCAGAGCGTTCAGTGCTTCATTCCAGTTGCCTCTCCCGCCATAAGCGACCCCCAGGTTGTTATAAGCCGTTGCTGCATTAGGGCTGCTGTAACCATTGATGAGCAGAGCAGCATCCTTTGCCTTGTGGCAAAAGGACAATTTGCGCTCAAAGTCCTTCTTATGCCCAAAATAGAGGCTCATATTCATTAAAGTCAGCGGATAGAACGAAAGCGTGTCCCTGACCGACGCCAGGTGCTCTTCTATTATGCTATAGGCTTGGAAAACGGCTGCATCGCTTACTTTATATGAATAGGGGACGTTGTAGGACATTTCGCTTGCCCATGTCTTCACGTAAGCCATATGGTAATAATCACACACTGACTCGTACTCAAGGTAAGCCCGCTCATAGGTCATGTAAGCATCGGCATAATCTCCGGCTCTCCGAAGTTCGTCTGCTTCACAGAGCAGTAGATCAGGTGTGTCCGTTTGGGCCCGGGTAGCAGATATGCCGGAAAGCAATACCATGACCCATAGATTTAGTTTCCACAGATTCATAATCCCCCGTTGATTAATCCAGCCTGAAAGTACTTGTTTCGGAAAGAAAAAGAAAAATTCTTGAGGAATTTGGCAACATTTTAAACGAAACCTGGTTAGGTGCGCGTAATAGGTTTTAGTTAAAATAGTTGAGTTGCACGCAGGGCTTTGGTCTTGTGTGCAATTTTTTTGCCTATGCTTATCCTTTATGCCTTCCTATTGCTGATTCTACTCTACGCTGCTGCTCCGCGCGGCACCCTGCTGCACGAAGCTACACGCCTGCCTGCATTATGGTACCAGGCGCTGCGAAGCGGGCAACCGGGGGCAACAATGGATAAGATAAGCTATGGGCTGCACCCCAGGCAATACTATCTTTTTTGTGCTGCACCCGCTCCCTCGCCTGAGCCTTCCAAATGGATTATTTATTTTCATGGTGGGAGCTGGAGGTGGGGCCAACCCGATTATTTCAAGGTGCATGCGCGCATCCTGGCTGATCTTGGCTTTCATATCATTATGCCTTCTTACCGTCCCTGCCCCAAACACAACTATAATCACATTGCAGCTGACCTGAAGGCATTGCTCCGCACGCTCGCCCAAAAGCACCCTGACTGGTCACCGCAGGCTACGGTTGCCGGAGGTATGTCTGCCGGAGGCCATCTGTCTGCGTTGTTGGCTCTTGATACAAGTTTAGTCGGGGAGGCCCTGCCTGGTGCCGCCCCATTGACCGGTTTCTTCGCGCTTGGCGCACCACTCGACCTGGAACGGATGCCGGAAAGCTTCGCCATTCGTGACCTGGCCGGTTCCAGAGATGGTGCCTTGTTTTCCAAAGCTAACCCCGCTGCACATCTTCCACTTCAACCACAACAGCGGGGGCTTATCATCCACGGTGAGCAGGATGGTATGGTCCCCGTAGGAGCTGCAAAAACGTTCGTTCAGGAAGCCCAAACCCGCTCAAATAACCTCAGCTTCCACCAAGTTGATAAAGGCACCCACTTGAGCATAGCAGCATGGCCCTTCAACAATGAACAGGTACGCGACACTTTGGCCAACTGGCTGGCCCGGTATTCAAATCCAGGAAGCCCTAAAAACCACAATCACTCTACCGGGCGCTGAGCTGTTGCTGGCTTTGCGGTCCATCCCCTCCCGAAGCCTCTGCACCAAAACCAGGTACGCACTCCTCTAACCTGTTAAAACATCCCACTCTCCTATCCGTTTTAATTACGGATTTAATATAATATTGAAAATCAACCTTATACATGGCCAACCAAACCAATCCGAAACCCCAACCTTCCGATGGAAAATCCAACTCTCCTTCCGGCAGGTCTCCATCCTGGCTACTCTACATACTCCTTGCCCTGCTTCTTGGACAAGCCATATTTTATTTCAATGGCTCCCAGACAGAGGAAATCTCCTGGAGCCGCTTTAAGCAGGAAATGCTTGGGAACGGAGATGTCTACAAGATTGACGTCATCAATCAGCAGAAAGCAGAAGTCTACATCAAATCGGAAGCCCTCAACAGCAGCCGTTACCCGGAAGTTGATTCCAGTCAGGCAGGGCCACATTTCACCTTTAATATCGGTTCACTTGATAATTTTCAGGAAACGCTGGATGCCAATCAGGAAACAACGGGCAACAGCATTGACCTGGCTTTTCAGGAGCGCACCGACTGGGTAGGCAGCATACTCTCGTGGACCCTTCCCATCCTGATCATTATTGGTATTTGGATCTTTATCCTTCGCCGTATGCGCCCTGGGGCAGGTATGGGCGGTGGAGGTGGCAATATTTTTGACATCGGAAAGTCCAAAGCCAAGTTATTTGAAAAAGGCTCCAGTGATGTCACCTTCAAGGATGTAGCCGGGCTGGAAGAAGTCAAAGTGGAGGTCAAAGAGGTGGTGGACTTTCTGAAGAACCCTTCCCGCTATACCAAGCTAGGTGCGAAAATCCCCAAAGGTGTCCTGCTCGTTGGTCCTCCGGGCACGGGTAAGACCTTGCTTGCAAGAGCGGTAGCGGGCCAGGCCGAAGTCCCCTTCTACTCCATCTCCGGTTCTGAGTTTGTAGAGATGTTCGTGGGCGTCGGGGCATCAAGGGTCCGTGACCTTTTCAAGAAAGCCAAGCAAAACTCTCCCAGTATCATCTTTATTGATGAAATTGATGCCATCGGGCGTTCCCGGGGCAAGAATGCTGCCATGCAGGCCAATGATGAGCGGGAAAACACCCTCAACCAAATCCTGACGGAAATGGATGGCTTTGGCACCAACACCGGTGTTATTGTGATGGCTGCGACCAATCGCGGCGATGTCCTGGACCGGGCACTGCTGCGCCCTGGCCGCTTTGACCGTCAGATTTATCTGGAATTGCCTACCCGCACCGAGCGGAAAGCAATTCTGGAAGTGCATACGAAGCCTCTTGCTATGTCAGACGATATCGACCTTGATACACTGGCTGCCCAAACGCCAGGGTTTTCCGGTGCCGATATCGCCAATGTTTGTAATGAAGCAGCACTGATTGCGGCCCGCCGGAGCAAGGAGCAGGTAGAAATGAAAGACTTCTATGATGCCACCGACCGGGTTATTGCCGGCTTAGAGAAAAAGAGCAAAATCATTAGCGAAGGGGAAAAGAAAGTTATTGCGCACCACGAAGCTGGCCATGCGACCGCAAGCTGGTTCTTAAAACACGCGGATAACCTGTTGAAAGTCTCCGTGGTTCCAAGAGGACGCTCGCTGGGGGCAGCCTGGTACCTGCCGCAGGAGCATGTCATTTACAATACTGACCAGTTTATGGATCGAATCTGTACCGCACTTGGTGGACGGGCAGCGGAAGAAATCATCTTCGGCAAGGTCTCCTCAGGTGCGTTGGATGATCTGGAAAAAGTGACCAAACAGGCTTATACCATGGTCGCTTATTACGGTCTGAATGAGAAGCTGGGCAACATCAGCTACTATGACAGCACCGGCCAAAGTGAGCAATCCCTGCAAAAGCCCTACAGTGAAGCCACCGCACAAGTCATTGATGAGGAAGTCCACAAACTGGTAGAGACAGCTTACCAGCGAACGCTGAACCTGCTCCGCGACCACCGCAGCCAACTCGAGGAACTGGCACAATTACTACTCACCAAAGAGGTTGCCTTTAAAGATGACCTGGTAGCGATTTTTGGGGAACGAACACAGGAAGTTGAAGCCTAAATGCCTACCTTTGAAGCCTGACCAAAGCTAGGGACTTGGAAAAGCATACGCTTTACGAACTCAATGAATACATTCGGAGGATTATCGCGCTCAACCTGCCTGCACCGGTATGGGTGAGCTGCGAGATCTATCAGTTGAATGTTTCCCGGGGGCACCGGTACCTTAGCCTGGTACAGAAAGCGGAAGGCAAAGACCAAATTATCGCTCAAAGCGACGCCGTGCTTTGGCAAAGGCAGTATCGAAAACTGGAGCGCAAACTTGGCGCCAGCCTAAGCCAAATTTTAAGGGCCGGTACCGCCGTCCTTCTACGAGTTAGCATTGACTTCAGCGAACGCTATGGGCTTAAGCTTGTCGTAGAAGATATAGACCTTGCCTACACCATGGGCCAGTTGGAGCAGCAACGCCGGGCTACCTTCGAGCGCCTGAAGGCAGAACAACTGCTTTCCAAAAACAGCAATCAGAAACTGCCGCTTGTACCCCAGCGGTTAGCGGTCATCAGTTCCCCCACTGCTGCCGGTTTAGAAGACCTCATGCGGCAGCTGGAGCAAAATGAGTACGGATATCAATTTCACGTCAGGGTTTTTCCTGCTGCTATGCAGGGGCAAAATGCACCTTCAGAAGTAGCTGCGCAAATCCGTAACATTCAAAGCCTGACCAGACCCTACGATGCCATTATTGTTGCCAGAGGTGGTGGAGCCAGGCTTGACCTAGCCGCGTTTGATGATTACGAGTTGTGCGTGGCTGTTGCGGAATGCCCGGTCCCGGTGCTGACCGGAATTGGGCACGAAATTGATGAAGTGCTGCTCGACCTTGTCGCCCATACCGCACTCAAAACCCCTACGGCCGTAGCCGAATGGCTGATAGACCGGGCAGCCCGATTTGAAAGCCAGCTGGTGGAGGCCGGTTATAGCATCTCAAAACTGATACAGCAGCAGTTCAGCCAGCAAAAACTGCAGCTCGAACGTTGGGCACAACAATTAAAATACCTATCTGACCGGAAGCTTCAACAGGAGCATCAGCATATCGACCGGCTCAGGCAGCTCGTCCCGCCCACGGTCCGGCAACACCTTAAGCTGGAGCAGCAGCAATTGCGGCAGTTTGAGCAGTTACTTCAATTACTAAGCCCCGAGGCGACACTCCGCCGCGGCTATACCCTTACCACCATGGAAGGACAACCGGTGACCGATGCCCGAAGCGTCAAAAAAGGGGATATTCTGACCACTCGTTTCAAAGACGGGAGCGTAAAAAGCAAAGTGCAATGAACCTAACTTACGAAGAGGCGATACAGGAGCTTCAGGAGACCGTCGCCCAGCTTCAGGAAGATGAAGTAAATATTGATCAACTTTCTGCCAAAGTTAAGCGGGCCGCGGAGCTGATCGCCTATTGCCGGGAGAAATTACGGGCCACCGAAGAGGAAATCGGCGGGCTGTTCGAAGGGTGACAAAACGACAATAGCCACCCTGAAAGTTATCAGAATGGCTATTGTGAAACAAAGGGAGGAAGCTTTTATTGGCGCTTAAAGATATAGCGCGTAATAAAGATCCCTTCTGTATCATCTCCGCCAGCACTGCTCTCCACACCGGATGTTACGAATGCCAGTTCCCAGCCTTCTGCCACCAACTGATTGATGCGTGAGCTTACCAGTGCATCGTTAGAAGCAATATTTTGAAAGTTAATGCCCACCAGGCTGTAAAAGTTCAGCAGTTTGGTTTCGGAGAATTCATCCACCTTTGCATCCCGCCGACGCACGCTGCGCTGATCGCTGGTTTTTCCATCCGTCCGTTCAGTGGTAAAATCTTCCGCGTCAACTTCAGTCTTATTTTCAATGATCCGGGAACGCCCCAGCCCACCGGGCACGATAGACTCCACAGTGGTAATGACTTTGTACTCCTGAGCTTGTGCAAAAATGAGAAAGCCGCTTAGCGCGATTAAAGTGAACAATGCTTTTTTCATGTTAAGTCGGGTTTTGTTGTGTTAAATAAAGGTGCAAAATACGCCTGCCGCAAATAGGACGCCAGTGCTAGTGACAGAATTAGGAAAACCTTAATATCCCGAATGCGATAGCTTAAAATCCTTAACAGATAGCAGGTAATTTTTTCTAGCTTTGCAGGCAAAACCACGCGATCCAACAATGGCATATCAAGACTCTATCCTTCATCCGGACTTCAAAGTGGGCGTCCTGGGCGGCGGGCAGCTCGGCAAAATGCTGGCTCAGGCCGCTAACAACTGGCACCTGCCACTCTTTTTGCTCGATACCGATAGTTCATTCCCGGCAGGACGGGTCTCTCCCTTTTTCACTGCCGGTAACTTTAAAGATTACGACGACGTATACCAGTTCGGAAAAGATAAGCAGGTGCTCACCATTGAAATTGAGCACGTCAATACGGAGGCGCTGCATCAGTTGGAAAAGGAAGGTGTGAAAGTGCACCCTGCTCCCGCCAAACTGGACATCATCAAGGACAAGGGGTTGCAAAAGCAATTCTATGCGGAACATAACATTCCTACCTCCCCCTTCGCGCTTTACACCAATGAAGAAGCGGTAAGGAAAGCAGTGGCTTCAGGCGAGCGCTCCCTGCCATTTGTACAAAAATCCCGCACCGCAGGCTACGACGGGCGTGGCGTAAGCATCATCCGCTCAGAAGCAGACCTCGAAGCAAAGCTGCTGCCTGGCCCCTGCATGATTGAAGACCTCGTGGAAATGGACAAGGAAATCGCAGTCATTGTAGCCCGCAATGAAAGTGGTCAGACCCAGGCTTTTCCTGCCGTGGAGATGGCATTCAATCCGGAAGCCAATTTGGTAGAGTTCCTGTTCTGCCCGGCCAATATCAGTAAGGAAGTGGAAGCCAAAGCCGAAGCCCTGGCCGCTCAGGTTATCAATGCCTACCGCATTTGCGGCTTATTGGCCGTAGAGCTGTTTCTGGACAAGGAGGGCAACTTATTAGTCAATGAAGTCGCTCCCCGGCCTCACAACAGCGGGCACCACACGATCGACAGCTGCTACACCTCCCAATTCGAGCAGCACCTGCGCGCCATTCTCAACCTGCCCCTTGGCAGTACGAAAATGAAATCCCCTTCCGTCATGGTCAACCTGCTTGGCGCCCCCGGCCACACGGGCCCGGCTTATTACAAGCATTTGGAAGAGTGCCTCAAAATTGAAGGTGCCCATTTCCACCTCTATGGCAAAAGCACCACCAAGCCATTCCGCAAAATGGGCCACGCGACTATTGTAGATGAGTCGCTGGAGCGTGCCGTTGGGAAAGCCCGTTGGATTCAGGAAAAGCTGGAAATTGTGAGCGGGAGCTAATCCCAAAACGTCCCCACTCTATCTGTAGCTTTCATCTGCTCATCCATCAGGTGCTGCAGCTCAGTAACGATTTCAGGGAACTGCTCCGACCGGTCGAAGCGCTCACCGGGGTCTTCATCCAGATTGAACAGTAGAGGCAGTTTCCCATCAAAGTAATCCAGGCCGGTTTGACTGGAGGTGATGCGGTGCAATTTCCAGGAGCCTTTACGAACCGCCTGCAACTGATTGCCGGGGCCGTAGTAGAAAAAAGGATGCTCCGAAACCGGCTCTCCACGCAACAAAGGCCGCAAATCCTTGCCATCCACCACCCGGTCTTCGGGAATATCCTGCCCGGCAAGCCCTAACAAAGTCGTGTACCAGTCCATCGTATTGGCGGGCGTACGCTGTACCTGCCCGGGCGCAATAGTCCCGGGCCAGCAGGCAATGCCCGGCACCCGCATCCCTCCTTCCCAGGTACTGCCTTTACCGTCCCGAAGATGCCCCGCTGAGCCACCATCCCCGCCCTTGATAATCCAGGGACCGTTATCGCTGGTAAACAGGATAAGGGTATTTTCTGCTAATCCTGCCTCCTCCAGGGCCGCACGGATGCGCCCTACCGCATCGTCAATCTCTTCCACAACATCCCCGTAGGTGCATGCCCGGGACTGCCCTTCGAAGTCCTTGCCGGGGTACAGAGGGACATGGGGCATCGCAAAAGGCAGGTAGACAAAGAAGGGTGACGGATCGTCTTCCCGCATGAAGTCAATAGCCGTTTGCGTATATAGTCCGGTAAGCAGGGACTGATCGGGGTTCATACCCAGTGTATCATTGCCGGAGAGCAGCGCAATATCCGGCCATTTGGGCGGGATCATATCGTTGCTGTACGGTAGGCCTACGTAGGTGTCAAACCCATTCTGCAAAGGAAGGAAACCGGGCTGAGTGGAACCCAGGTGCCATTTACCAAAACACCCGGTACGGTAGCCCGCTGCTTTAAGCCCTTCGGCTAAGGTATGTTCCTCACTATGCAATCCGCGCTCCGACTTGGGGTACAGCACCCAGTCAAAACCCGAACGCACAGGATAGCGCCCAGTCAGCAAGGCATAACGGCTGGCAGTGCAGGCTGGGGAAGCACTGTAAAACTGAGTGAAAAGCATGCCGTCCTGAGCCATTCGGTCCAGATGGGGCGTCGCAATGGTTGGATGCCCATAGGCATGGAGGTCGCCGTAGCCGAGGTCATCGCAAAATAGGAGGACAATATTGGGCGGTTGTTGGTCCCGGGGATTATCTATCGTATTGGCGCTACCATACAGCAGGGCTGAACCAGCAATAGCCAGTAATAAAATAACAGTTGTTCGTTGTAGCATAGGCAGTAATTCTGCCTAAAACTAAAGAATCTTCACTAAAAATAGCTTACGCTTCATCTTCAGCCCGGTCAAGCCCGGACTTGTAAGCCTCCAGGCAGCGTTCCCGGGCCATCTTATGATCGACCATAGGTTCGGGGTAGCGGTCTGTGCCAAACTCAGGTACCCACTTCCTGATGTACTTAAAGTCCTTGTCAAACTTTTTCTGCTGGGAGTAAGGGTTGAAAACCCGGAAATAAGGCGCCGCATCCGTGCCACTGCCTGCTGCCCATTGCCAGCCACCGTTGTTGCTGGACAAGTCAAAATCAAGTAGCTTTTTTGCGAAGTAAGCCTCGCCCCAACGCCAGTCAATCAGCAGGTGCTTGGTGAGGAAACTTGCGGTGATCATCCGCACCCGGTTGTGCATATAGCCTGTGGTATTGAGCTCGCGCATGCCGGCATCTACGATCGGATAACCCGTCTTCCCTTCGCACCACTTTTTGAAGTCCGCTTCGTCATTGCGCCAGGGCACATAATCGTACTTCGGCCGGAAGGAACGTTCTGCCACGTGCGGATGCTCATCCAGAATTTGCGCATAAAAGTCGCGCCAGATCAGTTCATTGAGGAAGGTCTCGTTGAGCTGCTTCGCCCGCCAGGCTTTCTCCCGTATGCTAATGGTACCGAACCGGAAGTGAATCCCCAATCGGGAAGTGCCATTAATAGCCGGGATATCCCGCGTCTCATCGTACTTCCGGATCAGGCCCCGGCTAACGGATTTGGAGGGGATCTCAATATCAGTAGGCTCGAAGCCCATATCCTCAAGGGTGGGCATGGGCAGCGGTTCCGTTTCTAAAAAATGGCTGGTGTACGCCTCCACCGGATAAGGCTTCAGGTAGTAGGAAATCTCCTGCTCCTCCCCGTCCGGATTGGTAAATGAATCCATGCGGCTGTTCAGTACTTCCTTCCAGGTGCGGCTGTAGGGCGTGAAAACGGTATAGGTGCCGCCAGTCTTTTTCTGAACTTCTTCGGCCTCAAAAATGACATGATCCTTGAAGTCATGAAACGGGATTCCCGCATTGTCTAACAGTTCCCGCACCATTTGATCCCGCTTTTTGGCATAAGGCTCGTAATCTCTGTTGGTGTAGACGGCGGCCACATCGAACTCCTTCAGCAAGGCTGGCCAGATTTCCTTTGGGAAACCATACCGCACGAGCAGGGAGCGCCCCTCCTTTTCAAGGCATTCCTTCATACGGGTAAGGGTATCATGCAAAAATTCCACCCGTGCGTCTTTAGGGCTTTCCAAATCATCCAGGATTTCCCGGTCGAAGATAAAAAGAGGCAAAACCGGATGATCTCCTCTGAGCGCGTGGTATAGTCCGGCATTATCATGCAGACGAAGGTCCCTGCGGAACCAAAAGATACTTACCTTTGTCATAAAGTTGGATTCATTTTCGGAGGAGAAACAGGAAAAACAGCCGTTTGTTTAGCCAGCGGAATCCCTCTGAGATTTTGTAGTTTTGAGTGGTTAAGAATATCAAACCTCTATGAAATACAACCTGACACTACCTATTTTTATCCTGCTCGCTATAACCCTGACCGGCTGTACCAATGAGCAACAAAAGAGACAGGCTGCAATAGCCGAACTGGAGGCCAAAGCTGAAGGCGAAACAGATGCGGCTACGGCCAAAATCCTGATCGAATCCTACGAGGACTACATTTCGGCTTACCCTGAAGACCCAGCCTTTACGCCCCGCTACCTGTATCGGGAAGCGGCTTTGCAGTACCGACTAAGTAATTTCCCAGCAGCTACAGAACGGCTACGGCAATTACTGGAGCAACACAATGAGGCAGAGGTGGCACCGCAGGCGATGCTCCTTCTGGGAGACCTTTACAGCTCCGCCCTTCAGCAGCCTAAGGCCGGGCAACTGACCCTGCAGGCACTCACCCTAAGATACCCGGAAAGCGAATCTGCTAAAACAGCTGCCGAACAACTCGGTAACACCATGGTTGGGCTGGAGGACGAGCTGGAAGCCCTGCGTTTGTCCATTTATAACGACTCCCTGGCCCGGCTGGATTTCCGGAAGGCGGATCTTTATATTCAGCAATCCGAACTTTACAGCATACTGCTCCCGGATGATGCGCTGACGCCTACCCTGCTTTACCGGGCAGGAGAGATTGCCCGCTCGGCCCGCAACTACGAAAAAGCGCTGGAGCTATATGGAAAACTGTATGCCCAATACCCAAAATATGAGAAAGCACCGCAGGCGCTTTTTATGCAAGCATTCATCCTCGACAACGACCTAAAACGGTTCGATGAGGCCGGGCAGCTTTACCAGCAGTTCATCGATGAGCATCCCAACGACGACTTCGCTTCCTCCGCCCAGGTTTTGCTTGAAAACTTAGGCAAGGATGAAGAAGAGATCATCCGGAACTTAAATACCAAAGCAGGCAATCAGCCTGTGCCCAATAATCAATAACTCACAAACTTGGAAATCACCATGTCCAGAAATTACGACCTCTCCGACCCCACAGATCTTGATGTGCTCAAATCCGACTTCGAAATGTACGACGCAGACGAATGGCAGGAAATGATTGACTACACCTTGCAGGAAGGTAACAAACGCCTGCTCTCTTATGATGAACGCGGCATCCTTATGCAGGCCCGTAAAAAAGCGTTGTACAACAACTACCCCTCCGCCAAGCAAATGGTGTGGGCCCTGAAAATTGCCGATAAAATAATGGAGCACAAAAAAGAAGCTAAAGGCTGATTTTAATCGGGCCGCACAGCACAGCGCAATGTTTGCGGCACACTGTGTGCGCACACAACTTTACCGGCAATTGCTAGGTGCTTCTGGCAGATTTACTTATTTTTCGTTCCATGAAACAGTATTTTTGTCTTTTAATCGCCTCTAGCCTGCTTTTTGCGGGCTGCCAGAACACTGATAGCCAGGATATTGCCCGAAAACAAGGGACTTTTGTGCCTCACGACGGGCAAAAAACCGGTATCGACTTTGCGAATACGCTGACGGAGACAGAAGACGTCAACGTCCTTTCCTACGAGTACTTTTACAACGGTGGCGGCATTGCCGTTGGCGATTTCAATCAGGATAGCCTGCCGGACCTCTATTTTACCGGTAATATGGTGCCTAATGCCCTGTACTTAAATCAGGGCGGCCTCCAATTCAAAGCCGTTACCGAAACGGCTGGTGTGGCCGGACGAGAAAACGGTTGGAATACCGGCACGACCCTGGTAGACATCAACAGCGACGGGCTTTTAGACCTCTACCTGTGCTACTCCGGCGATAAAGCCCCGGAGCTGCGCCGCAATGAGCTTTACATCAATCAGGGCAATAACAGTGAAGGTATCCCCACCTTTAAGGAGGAGGCGGCAAAGTACGGGCTTGACCTGCCTGCCTATTCCACGCAGGCGCTTTTCTTTGATTATGACCGGGACGGCGACCTCGACTGTTATCTGCTCAACCACTCTATTGAAGATTTTCAAAGCTTTGATGCGGCCTACGTCAAAGGGCTGTCCGATGAATTTGCCGGGGATAAGCTCTTGCGCAACGATGATGGCCTATTTACGGAAGTGACGGCTGACGCAGGCATCAAAAGTACGCCACTGGGCTTTGGACTGGGCATTGCCTCCTCCGATGTCAATGGGGATGGATGGACAGACCTCTACGTCTCAAATGATTACATTGAAGAAGATTACCTGTACATCAACCAGAAAGATGGCACTTTCAAAGATGAGCTCAAACAGCAGATCGGGCACATTTCCCATTTTTCCATGGGTTCAGACATAGCAGATTTTAATAATGATGCCCTGCCGGACATTCTCAGCCTGGACATGCTACCCGAGGATAACCGCCGGCAGAAGCTGCTCTACGGGCCGGATACCTATGAAAAGTATCAGTCCATGCTGCGCAATGGTTTTTACCATCAGATCATGCGTAATATGCTGCAGCTTAACAACGGCGATGGCACCTTCAGCGAGATCGGGCAGTTGGCCGGCGTATCCAATACTGACTGGAGCTGGGCGCCCCTCCTCGCCGACTTGGACAACGATGGCTGGAAGGACCTCTTCGTTTCTAATGGTTACCTGCGCGACTACACCAACCGGGATTTCGTTTCCTACTACGCCGATCAGCGCATCAAGGAAAAACGGGGGGAACAATCAGATGCCCTGCTGGATATCATCGCTAAAATGGAGTCCACCAAAACGCCCAATTATATTTTCCGTAACAATGGTGACCTGACCTTCACCAAAAAATCAGCTGACTGGGGTTTTGACGAGCTGGTGCTCTCTAATGGAGCTGTTCATGCAGACCTCGACCTGGACGGTGACTTGGATTTGGTAATCAACAACGTCAATGCGCCTGCGCGCATCTACGAAAATCAGGTTGCTCAAGGCCACTATCTGAAAGTAAGCCTAAAAGCCAAGGGCAGCAACCGGCATGCCGTGGGCGCAAAAGTCACCCTGGAAAACAACGGGCAAACCTTCATGCAGGAATTTATGCCGACCCGCGGATTTCAGTCTGCCATGCACGTCCCGCTCCACTTCGGACTGGGTGAAGTGCAAACGATTGATCAGCTCACCGTGAACTGGCCTGATGGCACCGTTACCACACTGAACAATATCCCGGCCGACCAAACCCTAACGGTCGCCATCGCTGATGCGAAACCTGTAAATCCTGCTCCGGCACCACAAGCGCTATTTAGCCCAGCAAAAAACAGTGTCCCTTTTGCCCATCAGGAAAATCAGGGCGTGGACTTCAAACAACAGTCTCTCCTCCCCTATGCCCTGTCTTACATGGGCCCGGCGGTCGCCACGGCCGATTTCAACGGAGATGGCCGGGCAGATCTTTTTACCGGGGGCGCCAAAATGCAAGCCGGTCAGCTCTTCCTGCAACAAGCTGATGGCTCCTGGGCAACGTCCCTTCAGCCTGCTCTGACCAACGACCTGATCATGGAAGACGTAGCCGCCGCCGCCTTTGATGCCGACGGCGATGGGGACATGGACCTCTATGTCAGCAGTGGGGGCTACCACTACCTTCCGGAAGACCTGGCCCTGCAAGACCGCTTATACCTTAATGACGGCTCCGGCCAATTTGAAAAAGCCACCCGTGCTCTTCCACTCATGCGCAGCAGTAGCGGCACAGTTGCGGTTGCCGATTTCGATGGGGACGGAGACCAGGATGTTTTTGCAGGAGGCCGGCTCATTCCCGGGCAATACCCCCTAGCTGCCCGCAGCTACCTGCTTGAAAACAATGGAAATGGCGAGTTTACAGACGTTACTGCCGAAAAAGCCTCCGGTTTGGAGCAGCCCGGTATGGTCACCACAGCCCTTTGGGAAGACCTCAATGCCGATGGTCAGCCCGATCTTGTAATCGCCGGTGAGTGGATGCCGCTTACGGTATTCCTCAATCAAAATGGGCAACTTCAGCGAGCCGATAACTTCTTTGGGGCGAACACCGATGGCTGGTGGTGGTCAATGGCAAAAGCCGACCTCGATGGCGATGGCGATACCGACCTGATCGCTGGCAACCTAGGCCAAAACACCAACCTCAAGGTGTCTGCGGAGGAGCCCGCTACCCTTTACTACGGCGACTTTGATGAGAATGGCGCAGTAGACCCCCTCATCACGCATTACATACAGGGTGCACCCTACCCTTTTGTGAGCCGGGACAACCTGTTTGGGCAACTGGCCGCCATGCGGAAGAAATTCAGGGATTACGCCAGCTACTCCAATGCCAAGATTGAAGATGTGCTTTCACCGGAGCAACTGGAAGGTGCACGGCAACTCAAAGCGAAGCAAGGGAAAACCGTTTGGCTGGAAAATCAGGGCGATGGCAACTGGGCAATGCACGAACTTCCCGCTGCCGCACAAATGTCGCCAGTGTTTACCATCCTGCCGCTTGACGCCAACAACGATGGGCGGCAAGACCTGATCCTGGCCGGCAACCTAAGTGAAACCCGGCCCACGATGGGCCCCTGGGATGCCAACTATGGCCAGTTGTTCCTCAACCGTGGCGATGGACAGTTTGAATACATCCCTCAGCATCAATCCGGGCTGAGCCTGATCGGTGATGTGCGGAGCGCTGTTGCGTTAAACGGTGGGCAAACCCTTTTATTCTTCCGCAATAATCAAACGGCCCTGACCTATTCCAGAAACAAAACGACCATAAACTGATCTGGCAAAACAGATCGGAAGCTCCGGTGCAGGTAAATACGGATGCACAAAACCGTAGCTAAACTGACTTTAAACACCTGTTACAATGAACTTAACCTTACTGGATACCGGGATTATTCTCGGCTATATCGTCCTGACCGTTCTATTCGGTTTTTGGGTTTCAAAGCGGGCCTCTAAGGACATGCAGGCTTATTTTCTGGGCGGCAATAAAATCCCTTGGTATCTCCTGGGGCTTTCCAACGCCTCCGGTATGTTCGATATTTCGGGCACGATGTGGACCGTTACTATCCTGTTTGTATACGGGCTGAAGAGTGCCTGGATTCCGTGGCTCTGGCCGGTCTGGAATCAGGTGTTTGTCATGGTCTTCCTGGCTATCTGGCTCAGGCGCTCAGGGGTGCTTACCGGTGCGCAGTGGATCACTTTTCGTTTTGGCGATCAGACCGGCGGGCGCTTGTCGCATATTATTGTGACGGTCTTCGCAGTAATCAGCGTATTTGGGTTCATCGCCTACTTCTTTGAAGGCATTGGCAAGTTTGCCGTCATCTTTTTCCCATGGGATTTGTCCGTTGACCGAGGGTTGATTCAGCTGACCTCTGAGCAGTCGTATGCACTCATCATCATCGCCGTTACCACCCTTTACACCATCAAGGGCGGGATGTACAGTGTGGTCGGAACGGAAGTGCTGCAGTTTGTCATCATGACCATTTCCTGTTTCGTAGTAGGCATCATTGCCTATACCAACGTCAGCGGAGAACAGGTGATGGAAGCCGTACCGCCCGGCTGGACAGAGTTGTTCTTCAGCTGGGAGATGGACCTCGACTGGACCGGCTATCTGGACAGTGTCAACAAACGCATTGAGGATGATGGGTTTGGGGCCATAGGCCTTCTGCTGATCGCAATGATTTTCAAGGGTATTTTTGCCAGCCTTGCCGGGCCGGTGCCCAGCTATGATATGCAGCGGGTACTTTCCACTCCTACTGCCTCTGAAGCGGCAAAGATGAGTGGACTGACTATCCTGGCGCTTTACTTCCCCCGTTATCTTATGATCGCCGGATTTGCGGTGCTCTCCCTGGTCTACCTGACCCCGGAATTCAGGGAAATGGGTGCTGATATTGATTTTGAGACCGTCCTCCCGCTAGCCATCGAGCGTTTCATCCCACCCGGCTTTCAGGGGCTGCTGTTGGCCGGCCTGCTAGCCGCCTTTATGGGGACTTTTGCCGCCTTCATTAACGCAGCGCCGGCTTACCTGGTCAATGATTTGTACAAGAAATACGTCAACCCAAATGCCAGCAGCAAGACCTACATCCGGTATAGCTACCTGGCTTCCTTTTTGCTGGTTGCCATTGGCTTGATAGGCGGTTTTTACGCCAGTAGCATCAATTCCCTAACGCTTTGGATCACCTCGGCCCTGTACGGCGGCTACGCTGCAGCCAATGCCCTCAAGTGGATCTGGTGGCGCTTCAATGGCTACGGTTACTTCTGGGGCATGATTGGCGGTTTGATTGCAGCAACCTTTATCCCGCCGTTATTTCCGGATGTTACGCCCATCTACCTTTTCCCGGTCATCTTTGCCATTTCCCTCGCGGGCTGCCTCATCGGCACCTATGCCACTCCTGCCGAGGATGACGAAACGCTAATGAACTTTTACAAAAAGACCAACCCATGGGGATTTTGGGGCCCCATCCGAAAAAAGGTACTGGCGGCAGACCCCGCTTTTGTGCCCAACCATTCATTCGGAAGGGATGCATTCAATATCCTCGTCGGTATCGTTTGGCAAATGTCCCTGGTCGTCATGCCGATCTACCTGCTCATCCGGCAGTCTACGGAACTGGCCATCACTTTTCTCATTTTCTTAATCACCACCTGGCTGCTGAAGAAATACTGGTGGGACAAACTTGAAGACTAAAACACATGAAGCTAACAGGAACTTTCCTGGATGAAATTTCCCACGATATCCCCCACCAAAACTGGGGCATTAAAGAGTGGGACACCGATTTTCAGCACATGAAGCGCATGGGCATTGACACCGTCATTCTCATCCGCTGCGGATATAAAAACTGGCTGACCTATCCATCAGCCGTACTTCAGCAGGAAGAGGGAGCGTATGAACCACCGGTCGACCTGGTACGCTTGTTTCTGGACCTGTCAGAAAAGCATGGTATGGCTTTTTACTTTGGGCTGTACGACTCCGGCAAATACTGGTGGGCGCAGGGCGATTTCCAACGCGAGGTAGCCCTCAACCTCCGGGTCATTGATGAAGTTTGGGAACGGTATGGCACCTCTCCGGCATTCAAGGGTTGGTATATTTGCCAGGAGGTCAGCCGCAAAACGGCCGGCATCATTGATCTGTACCGGCAACTGGGGCTGCACTGCAAAAAAGTAAGTGGCGGGCTGCCCACCCTGATTTCTCCATACATCGACGGTCAGAAAGCCATCATGGCCAGCGAAGCCGAACTGACTAAAACCGATGCCGTCAGCCTGCAGGAACATGAAGCCGAATGGGACGAAATCTTTGCCGGCATACGGGAGGCCGTAGACATCGTGGCCTTTCAGGACGGGCATGTGGACTACCATCAGCTGGCGGATTACTTTGCCGTTAACAAGCGGCTCGCTGACCGCCATGGGCTGCGCTGCTGGACCAATGCTGAATCCTTCGACCGGGATATGCCCATCAAGTTTTTGCCCATCAAGTGGGAAAAGCTGCGCCTCAAACTGGAAGCTGCCCGCGCTGCCGGATTGGAAAAAGCCATTACCTTTGAGTTTTCTCATTTTATGAGCCCACAATCGGCTTACCCACAGGCGGGCCACTTGTACAACCGATACCAGGAATACCGAAACGAACACTGAACATGCTGAATGCAGGACAATACATCCCGGTTTTCACAAAGGAACTAAACGAACGGGTCATCCCCTTTTGGGAGCGCTATTCCCCGGACCGCGAACATGGCGGCTATTTCACCTGCCTGCTCCGGGACGGACAGATGTACGATACCGACAAGTTTATCTGGCTGCAGGCCCGTCAGGTTTGGACGTTTTCCAAATTATACAACAACCAGGAACAGCGGCAGGAATGGCTGGATATCGCCCTACTGGGTGCTAATTTTCTGGAAAAGCACGGCCGGGACGAAGACGGCAACTGGTACTTCTCCCTCCGGCAGGACGGACAGCCTCTGGTACAAGCCTATAACATCTTTTCCGATTGCTTCGCAGCTATGGCTTTCGGCCAACTATACCAGGCCACCGGTACTGAACGCTACGCTTCCATAGCCCGGACTACATTCAGCCGAATACTGGAACGGCAGGACAACCCTAAGGGAAAGTACAACAAACTGGTCCCCGGTACCCGACCCCTCATGGGCTTCTCCCTGCCTATGATCCTCTGCAACCTTTGCCTGGAGCTGGAGCCTCTGCTGGAGGCAGATTTAGTGGAAACCACCATCGACCACTGCATTCACACCGTAATGGGTACCTTCTACGACGATGAATCCGGGCTGGTCCTGGAAAATGTGCAGCCCGATGGGCAGCTCAGCGACACCTTCGAAGGCCGGCTGCTTAACCCGGGCCACGCCCTGGAAGCCATGTGGTTCATCATGGACCTGGGCGAGCGCCGTAACGATCAGGAGCTGATCCGGCAGGCCACAGAGCGGGCGCTTTTCATGTTAGACTACGGATGGGACAAAGAAGCAGGCGGCTTGTTTTACTTCCTGGACCGCAAAGGCTATCCGCCCCAACAACTGGAATGGGACCAAAAGCTATGGTGGGTCCACCTCGAGGCCATGGAAGCTGCATTGAAAGGGCTGCGGCATACCAGCGATGAGCGGTGTGCACGGTGGTTTGAGCAACTCTACGACTATGCCTGGCCAAGATTCTCAGATCCGGAGTACGGCGAATGGTTTGGCTATCTGAAGCGGGACGGCACGCCACTGCATACCGCAAAGGGCGGCAAGTGGAAAGGCTGTTTCCACGTGCCGCGAGCGCTTTGGGGCTGCCTGGAAGTCCTGAAAAAACTGCCGGCTTAAGCTTTTTCCTCTTTTGCCGTCAGACCCAGCGCCTCCTCTACAAGATTATCATCCGCAATGGTGGGCAAGGTTACCCTGAGCCCCGGATAAGCCTGCATGGTGCGCTGAATGGTAGACATCGCGCCCCGGTTGCGGGCCCAGGAACGACGGGCGATACCGTTGTTGACATCCCAGAAGAGCATACTCTCCAGACGGCGGTCAGATTCCGGTGTGCCATCGAGTACCATCCCGAACCCACCGTTCATCACTTCGCCCCAGCCTACGCCTCCACCGTTGTGCAGGGAAATCCAGGTCGCCCCACGGAAAGCATCCCCAATCACATTGTGTACCGCCATATCTGCAGTAAACTGGGAGCCGTCGTAGATATTTGCGGTCTCCCGGTAGGGCGAATCGGTACCGGAGACATCGTGGTGGTCTCTGCCCAGCACGACTGGCGCACGAAGCTCGCCCCGCGCAATGGCTTTGTTGAAAGCCCGGGCAATACGGATGCGCCCTTCCGAATCGGCGTACAGAATTCTTGATTTTGAGCCTACGACAGGCAGGTTATCTTCTGCTCCTTCAATCCAGTTGAGGTTGTCCCGTAACTGAGGTCGGATATCTTCCGGGGCTTCTGCCAGCATCTCCCGCAGGATTTCCGCCGCGATTTCATCGGTCTTCTGCAAATCCTCCATCGTTCCGGAAGTACACACCCACCGAAACGGCCCGAAGCCATAGTCAAAGCACATCGGCCCCATAATGTCCTCCACATAGGATGGATAACGGAAGTGCCCCTCAGTCTCATCCAGCCAGATATCCGCTCCGGAATTGCCTGCTTCCTTTAGAAAAGCATTGCCATAATCCCAGAAATACATGCCGCGTTCTGCCATGGTGTTAATGGCTTTTACGTGGCGGCGCAGGGTGTCCCGGATTTCAGACATGAACTGCACCGGGTCTTTATCCAGCAGCCGCTTGGCTTCTTCAAAGGTATAGCCCGCAGGCGTGTAGCCCATACCTTCAATATTGTGCAAAGAAGTCTGATCGGAGCCCAGCTCTACTTTTACCTCCTCTTTGGCCAGGCGTTCCCACAGCTCTACCACATTCCCCTGATAGACCAGGGCCACGGCTTCCTTGTCCTGTCTGGCCTGTTCTATTCTTGGCA
This sequence comes from uncultured Phaeodactylibacter sp., assembly GCA_913057245.1. Taxonomy (GTDB): domain Bacteria; phylum Bacteroidota; class Bacteroidia; order Chitinophagales; family Saprospiraceae; genus Phaeodactylibacter. Next base: position 69,366 of record CAJXNH010000002.1, on the reverse strand, counting down.
ACAACGCATCAAGGTCAGTAAAAACATTGTCTGCTTTGATATAGCCATCCGTCAGGCGCTGCTGCACGGCATCGGGGTCGATTTCTGCGACAATCCCTACCGCTCCGGTCACTTCAGCGGCAATCGTTTGTGCACCGGACATGCCGCCCAGGCCGGAAGTCACGAATACCTTACCGCGAAGGTTTTTATCGCCCAGCCCCATTTTACGGCCGGCATTCAACAGGGTGATGGTCGTACCGTGCACGATCCCCTGCGGACCGATGTACATAAAGGAGCCGGCCGTCATTTGCCCATAGGAAGTGACGCCCAGGGCGTTGTACTTGTTCCAGTCTTCCTTTGTAGAATAATTTGGGATCATCATACCATTGGTCACCACCACGCGCGGAGCTTCAGCATGGGAAGGGAACAGCCCGAGGGGATGCCCGGAATAAAGCACCAGGGTCTGTTCATCCGTCATCTGAGCCAGGTACTGCATGACCAGCCGGTACTGCGCCCAGTTTTGAAAAACCGCTCCATTGCCGCCATAGGTGATCAGCTCATGCGGGTGCTTGGCAACCTTGGGGTCCAGGTTGTTTTGAATCATCAGCATGATCGCAGCAGCCTGCCGGGACTGATAGGGATATTCATCAATTGGGCGGGCGTACATTTCATACTCCGGACGGAAGCGGAACATATAAATGCGGCCGTAGTGCTCGAGTTCTGCGGCAAATTCAGGAGCCAGGACTTCATGCTGATGGGCGGGGAAGTACCGCAGCGCGTTTTTGAGGGCCAGTGCCCGGTCTTTATCTGACAAAACCCCTTCGATACCACGTTTTGGGGCGTGGCTTACATTCGGATCATAGGGCTTAGCCATCGGCAATTCATCCGGTATGCCCTCCAGGATTGCTTTTTGGAATTCGGTCATATTTGGCGTTTTGCGCTAAGGTCGGACTTTTTTTAACAATTTGTTAGCATCCTTAAGACCCTTTAACGGAGGAGGCAGCCCAAAATTAACATTGCTATAGCGCACCGAACCCATTTTCATTTGTAAATTAGATGGGCGAAGAAAAAATACATGAGCCTCAGTAAAATGCTCCTTTGTTCACATACTTAAACCCTTTGATATGAAGTATTTTCTCTATTTCCTTCCCGTTTTGCTCTTGTTTTTAGTCAATGACGCGATCCATGCACAGGACTATACCGTCCGGACCGTTGTCAAGGAAAAATTCCGGACGGCTGACCCCTCTTTTGAAAAATTGGACGCCGGCACGATCGTTGAGCTTAGTGACTATCGCATCATCGCAGGAACGCCCACCATTAGAGCTGTAATCAACGGGCAGGAGCGCATGATCTCCGCGTTTGACCTCAAACACCTTGATTTCCAGCTTAATGAACTGTCGATTGATGGCCTTTGGTATCAGCAATTTCTGCAGTCCAGCGCATTGGACCAACTCTCCAAAAGGGGTTGGGACCAGGAAGTCAGACGGGAGCTACAGGAAGAATACCTTAGCTTCAATGAAACCATCACCCTGTTTGACGACCCCTATCTCGAGGATTACCTTAACCAGGTCCGGCTACAGCTCTTTCCCAAACAACCTGTGGAAAGACATCCATCGGTGATGCGCATAAGGATTTATGAGTCGGTAGAGCCCGGCACTTTTGCCTGTGCCAATGGTGACTTGTTCATTTCGACCGGCCTGTTGGCCGCCCTGCAAACCAAAGAGGAACTGCTGGCCATTTTAGCCCAGGAATTCGCGCATATTCAGTTCAATCATTCCGTAGACAACTTTCGCCGGAACCTTTCCCGGGAAGCCCGTGCCGCATTCTGGAGCGGCGTAATTACCGTAGCCGCTGCAGTTACTGAGACCGCTGTGGCCAATCAGTCCATCCGGAATGGCACCTTTAGCCCGGTTGACTTGTATGCATTCGGAGCTTTTACAGAGAGTATATCCCTGCTTTCCACCGCTATTGCCTTTCAGATTGCCAATCGGCTGGGCATGGAATATTCCCTGGAGCAGGAAAAAGAGGCTGATCAAACAGCAGCTACCGTTTTACAACACCTCAAGGCGGATAACCAGGCATTGCTGAACGCGTATACCCGCATCTACGAAGCTCAGAAAAACAGCAGGTCTTTCCGGTTACAGACTGCAGAGGAGCGCCTCTACCCTCATCTTTACCGCCAAATGCTGGACCTGGGCTATAAATTAAACCATCAGCTACCTGCTGCGGATCCTGCTTACATCAGTGCCACAGCGATGGCAAGGCGCAATACAGCCTGGCAGGAATTCCTGAGCGGCAATTACGAACGCACGCAAGAGCTGCTCACCGCTCAGCTCGATGCAGACGCTGCTGTGCTTGAAGATTACATGTTGCAGTCTGTACTCCTCCGCCAAACCTCAAATGATGCCGGTGATATGGAAAGAGCTATGCTGTTGTTGCGAAAAGCAGAGCAGGAAGCTTACGCGCTTTCCCCGGAAATACACCTGGAAAAAGCTATGGTGTTCATGCGCCTCGATGAGCAGGAGGGCGCTCGCCGGGAACTGGAAAGTTACAGGAACGCACTGAAAAAAACTGAAGATGGTGATGGGCAGGCAGACCGCATGGCCTGGGTAACCCAGATGTTGGAAAAGTTATCCCGGGGGCGGTAAAAAAACGAACTGGCTGCAGTTGCCCACAGCCAGCTCAGCCCTAACCAAATTAAAACCAGGTATTACCAAATTGTAGCTAAACAAGGCAGCGCCGGGCTGCAGTTGCCTTGTTTAGTGGTACGCAGGTGCGGAGCTAAGGCTTGTAAGCTCCGCGCCCGGGCGTACGCTGAGACAAAGTAGTGCGTGATCAAAGTTTCATGTTCATGGGACCACACTTTCCTTATTCTTTAGTCCCGCTCGGTCAGCCAGCTGGCTACAGCGGGTGTCAAAAGCTTCTGAGAACGCCCGCCCACGAAGACACCAATGTGCCCCCCGGGAAATTCCATCAGCTCCTTGTCCTTTGAGCCAATTTCTTCATTGATCGGCTTTGTCGTTGCCGGTGGCACGATGTGATCGTGCTTGGCATAGATGGTCAGTACCGGCATGTTGATGTTTTTCAGCTTCACCTCACGACCACCCAGCTCAAATTCGCCTTTGATGAGCTTGTTGTGCTGATACATATCCTTAATGAAACGGCGGTAGGTCTCTCCGGCCTGGGCCGGGCTGTCGGCGACCCAGTGCTCCATGCGCAAGAAGTTCATCAGCTTCCCTTTGTTAGCCATCGTTTGGGGCAGCGCCATGTACTTGCGTGCCTTATTCATTGGCTTGAGCAGGTCAAAGCCGGTATTGAGAAAATCACCAGGGATAATGCCGCCAAAGCCATCCACAATTGCATCCACATCCATATCTTTAGCCCACTTGAAGAGCAGCCCTTCTTCGTTATCGAAGTCAACTGGTGTGACCAGGGTGACCAGGTTTTTGATTTTTTCGGGGAACAGAGCGGAATAAATCAGGCTGAAAGTCCCTCCCTGGCAAACGCCAAGCAGGTTTACCTTAGCCAGCCCGTGGGCTTCGCGGATGTAATCCACGCAGTCGTTAATATTCCCGAGGATGTAGTCCTCCATTTTTTTGTAGCGGTCCACCTTAGTTGGGTAGCCCCAGTCAATCAGGTAAACATCGAGCCCTTCGCTAATCAGTTTGCGTATAAAACTGCGGTCCGGCTGCAGGTCCATCATTTCCCAACGATTGACCAGAGCGTAAGAGACCAGAACGGGTGTTTTGGTAGCCGGTTTGTCCTCCCTCAGGAAATGATAAAGTTTGACTTTGCCGTCTTCCCAGACAACTTCCCGGGGTGCCGTAGCCACATCCACATCGTGGACGCTGTTGATATTGCGCAGCGCATCAGAAGCCGTATTGACTTGTTCGAGGAGCTGATCGCTGACGTTATTGGATGCCGTTGTACTCATTGGTTGATTTTTTACCTGGTTATGGGTGCGGCCCGGGCAGGGCAGCCAGCCGGCATATCCCGGTTAGCAGCCCTGAAAGCCTCGTGTTGATTATTTTAGTAAAGCCTTGGCCTGCCTGGCCCAGTTGTCGCGCTTGGCCCGCCCCTGAAAGGCACCAAGCAGTTCGTCAATCATATCGTATTCAGAAGCGCCCATCTGAGCCACCTGCTTAAAGGTGTAAACCCCCAGGTCATTGAGCATCGTCTCCAGCTTAGGCCCTACGCCCTTGATTTGCTTGAGGTCGTCGGCATCCGAAGCCGAAGCGATACCGATTTTATCCATCAGTGACTTCTTCAGGCTACCTCCTTCAGCGGGCGTTTTTTTTTCGACGGCAGGCTTACCGCCCAAAAGCATGGCTTTCTCCAGTTCTGCCAGCCGATGCTCCAGCGAACGGACTTTGGTGCGGAGTGCCGACGCCTCCATAGCGATATCGTCCCCATCTGTATGTGTCAGGAATGGCATATCGGCATACATCAGCTCCATGAGGCGGCCGTTGTCCTTCTTGATCCTGGTCGCCAGCGCCGACACTTCGCTTTGAAGCTTCGAGTACTCTGATGAATGCAGGACTTCAAGCATAGCCTCCTCCAGCTTATTGATGTAAGCCTGGAAGAACGCCTGGAAATCCGGCATTTCGGCTTCCTGCCTGTACTTTTCAGCAAACTCGCGCAGGGTGTCCGGCATTGCAAACTGCCCGGACTCGTAAACCTTGGACTGCATTTCGGCAGACTTCAGCACGAACGCAATGTACTGGAACTGAATATCCTGCAGCGTTTTGGAAATTTCTGTTTCCCGGCCCTGCGCTGCGATATTGTTGAATGGCGCCAGTTGATCGCGCAGGCGGTTGTTGAATTCGGCAGCCATTTCAAAGAAAGGCATGTTGCCTGCATTGCTGAAAGACTCCATTTTCTCCTTCCAGCTATCGCTTACGGTTTTCCAGTCGCCCGACTGATCGCCCATGTAGGACATCATGTTGGAAAACCATTTATTCACTTGTTCTATAACCTCACTGGCATTGCCTACCGGCCGGAAGCCCATCATCTGGTTGACCAGCTTTTGATAAGCTTCCATACCAAAGTATTTGTTCACCATATCGCCATCGTAGAGCCCGTTTTTGATTAGGCGCTGCAGCGGTTCCCAGTACTTTGACATAAAATTGTAGCTATCGAGAAAGCCCGTGTAGTGAGGCCGCATATTGAAAGGCATCTTGTCCAGCACCTGAGCACTGAACCAGTCCTGCCCACCATTCATCCACTTGTTCCAATTCGACATATTCTCCTGGAAAAACTGCGTCGAATGGCCAAAGCTGTCCGCACCCGGTATCTGGAAGCCCATCTTACCGGCATTGGACTTAAAGAAGTCCGCCCACTTTTGGGTAAACTCCGTTTGAATCTGCATGTACTTGCGCAGGTGCTCCGGGGTTTGCTGCAGCATTTCCTGAGGGTTGCCTTTCATGGCTTCCTGGAAAAAAGCCTGTTGCTTGTTGTACCATTCCTGGAAAAGCGCCTCTCCGGCTTTCGCAGGGTCAGCCTGCTCCTGCTGAAATGGCTTGGTCATTTGGTCAGATAATTTTGACCAAAATTCCATTGCTTTTTTCTGGCCCTCTAGCAAGGTATCGAATTGATTACTCATGGTTGATTGGTTTTAAAAGTGGAGGAAGGGTCTTTGGCGGCCTTAATTAGCGCTCATGTACTCCTGCATCACCTTACCGTTAGCTTTGGTGGTATCATAGAAGGCCTTCATGGAATGCTGGTACAGCTCGCCAAGCTTCTTGGTGCGCTCCTGTGTCGTTTCCATGGTGTTGCCAGACCACATGTTCTTGAAGTACGCTGCTGACTTCTTGTACAGCTCCATGCTCACCTCCATGTTCTTGGTGTAATCAGCTGTGAAAGCGGTCCAGAAGTCCTTCTGATAAGCTTCCATTTTTTCTTTAGAAGCCATAGCTTCCATCATTTCGGAAGTCTTGGTATAGTATTCGTCCATCAACTCGCCCGCCTTGTCAGACAGATCAGATGATGGTGTCATCATTTCCATCCAGGCGTTGGTAAATTCTGTCATTGTGTTAAACAGTTTGGACTGATTATCCATCAGCTGATCGTAGAAAGATTTTGTAGAAGCCATGATAAGTATCTTTTTAGTGGAAGAGAATGTGTGTTTTTATTGATAGGTTAAAGGTACGCGGAGAAGAGTCGGGGATCAATAGGCTTTTTTATATGTTTCACCCTGACTAAAAGACTTAAAGATGCAAATATTAATCACAATTAAATGTATTTCAATAGTTTACATCACTAAAAACAACCATTGACTTAATTTTTAAAGCCCTTGACAATTAATTCCTATGCAATTCTAAACTGCCTTTATGAAAGCAAAAGCCCGGAGCGATGCGAGCGCCCCGGGCTGGTACTTAACCAATTTTAATAAACCTTATACTTTCTCAATGATGATGGAAGAAGCGCCACCACCGCCGTTGCAGATCGCTGCCAGCCCGCGCTTGGCATTCTTTTGCTGCAGTACGTTATTCAGTGTTGTAATGATGCGCGCGCCACTAGCCCCCAGCGGGTGCCCCAGGGAGACCGCGCCTCCAAAGACGTTCGTTTTTTCTATGGGCACATCCAGCATTTTATTGAAAGCCAGCGTAACCACTGCGAACGCTTCGTTGACCTCAAAATAATCAATATCATTCATGGCAAGCCCGGCCCGCTTCAGCGCAATGGGGGCAGCCTTAGTCGGAGCAGTGGTAAACCATTCCGGTTCATGTGCGGCATCTGCAAAACTGACCACTTTAGCCAGGGGCGTCAGGTTCAGTTCTTTGAGCTTTTCTTCGCTTACCAGCACCAGGGCAGTGGCCCCATCATTAATGGTGGAGGCATTGGCAGCCGTGACCGTACCATCTTTAGTAAATACCGGGCGCAGGGTGGGTACTTTTTCAAACTTCACCCGCTTATATTCTTCGTCTTCCGTAATCGCGATCGGGTCGCCTTTGCGCTGCGGGACGTGTACCGGCACAATTTCGTTGGCGAAAGCACCTGAGCTCGTAGACTCCGCAGAGCGCTTATAGGAAAGCATCGCGAATTCATCCTGCTGCTCCCGGGTGATCTCGTATTTCTTTGCTGTGGCATCCGCGCATACACCCATCGCTACTTGCTGATAGGCATCTGTCAGGCCATCCTTAAGCAGGCCATCCACGATTTGCCCGTGTCCGTATTTATGGCCGTAGCGGGCTTTAGGGACATAGTAGGGAATGGCACTCATGTTTTCCATACCCCCCACGACAATTACATCCTGATGCCCCAGCATGATGGACTGCGCGCCAAACATAATAGCCTTAGCCCCTGAGGAGCACACTTTATTTACGGTCGTACAAGGCACCGTATCCGGAATGCCTGCCCCAAGTGCGGCCTGACGTGCCGGCGCCTGACCGAGATTGGCGGAGCAAACGTTACCCATGAAGACCTCTTCGACCTGACTGGCATCCACACCGGCCTTTTCCAATGCGCCTTTGATAGCAGCTGCACCAAGGTCCGTTGCTGAAACATTGGCGAATACGCCCCCAAAACTTCCCAGCGGCGTGCGGACGGCGGATGCGATATAGACTTCTTTCATTTTCGGTTAGGATTTGATAAATTAAATTATTTAGATATTTATATGTAAAGGTCGGAAAATAAAAAGACTGCTGCAAGGAGCAGGCATTCGTCCACATCATTAATTATCACCTTAAAATCTTGGTGATGTGGCTTTTATATTTTTTTACGGCGCTGAAAAAGAATGAAGTCAACCCCTTTCACTCCTGCTACAGAATCAGGAATAAACCGTCTTTACCTACTTTTGAACGCATCAGAACTCAATTTGACTGACCTTTTAATACTGAATTATGAATAAATTGAAGGAAAAAGTAGCGATCGTCACCGGCGGCGCAATGGGCATTGGCAAGGCTACCGCTATCCGTTTTGCCGAAGAAGGCGCCAAAGTTGTCATCTGGGACATTAACGAGGAAAAAGGCAAGGCGCTTGCGGTTGAGCTTGACGGCTTGTTTTTCAAGGTGAACACCACCGATCTCTCTGCCTGCGAAGCTGCCGCCAAAGCAGCAGCGGATGCCTATGGGCAAATCGATATCCTTATCAACAACGCGGGCATCACCCGGGATGCGACAATGAAAAAAATGAGCACTGATCAGTGGCAGCAGGTCATCGATGTCAACCTGACCGGCGTGTTCAACTGCACTAAAGCCGTTTTGCCCTATATGCTGGAGCGGGAATACGGCCGTATCGTAAGCGCCGCCTCCGTAGTCGCGCACAATGGCAACTTCGGTCAAACAAATTACGTAGCCACCAAAGCCGGCGTCATCGGCATGACCAAGGTGTGGGCGAAGGAGTTTGGCCGCAAAGGTATTACCGCCAATGCAGTAGCACCGGGCTTCATCGGTACCGAAATGGTACTGACCATCCCCGAGAAGGTAATCGACATGCTCAAGCAAAAGACACCGGTCCCACGCCTGGGCGAGCCTTCGGAAATTGCCGCCGCTTATGCTTTCCTGGCATCAGATGAAGCCGCATTCATCAACGGTGCTGTACTGAACGTTGATGGTGGCGTGACTTTATAAACTATGCTGTAAAATGCTGACAAAAGCACTGCCTGGCAAAGACCCGGTGGTGCTTTTTTATCTTATGGGGATGGCGGCTTTCATTTTGCTGCTGTATTCCCGGAAAAACTCGGCGATTTCCGGTAACTGCTGATAAGACAGGAAAAATAACAGTGCCAGCACTCCGTAGAGGAGCACCACTTGTATATTCAGAATGGTTTTGGGCGTAACAGGCTTTTTCATACGATAAATCGTTTAAATCCAAGTACCACAATTTACGTTAAATATTTTTAAAGAGGTAAAAATCCAAATAAAATATTACATAAGACCCAATCTAAAGAATGAATTTCAACCAGATCCCACATTCCTCCCTCTCCCCTCTCCTGCCGGTCGAACATTGCGCCAACGCCAGCACTTTAATTATTGAACACCTTAATAAAACTTAGTGTAATTTTTACATTAAGTTTCTTGGAGAAATCCAATGCATTCCGTATTATTCAATCCTACAAAAACCCTACACAGAGGATGTCCCGATTAGTCATCATTTCCAACCGATTGCCTGTAACGATTAAAAAAGAAGCCGGAGACCTGATCTACCACCCCAGCGCCGGAGGGCTGGCTACCGGCTTGAATTCCCTGGACGAATCCTTTGACAAAATATGGATCGGCTGGCCCGGTCAGGATATCAAAGACGAATGGGAGCGCGAGACGGTGCGCCAGGACCTCAAAAAGGATGGTTTGTTTCCGGTTTTCCTGACTCAGGAACAGATTGAGCTGTACTACGAAGGCTACAGCAACAAAACCATCTGGCCACATTTCCATTATTTCACGCAGTACACCTCCTACCGGGACCACTACTGGGAAGCCTATCAACAAGTCAACCGGCAGTTTGCCGATGAAGTAATCCCGCTCATCAAAGAGGGTGACCTGGTCTGGGTCCACGATTACCAGCTCATGCTACTGCCTGCTATGATCCGCGAGGCTTACCCTGATGTGTCTATTGGCTTTTTCCTGCACATCCCTTTTCCGTCCTACGAAGTATTCCGTATCCTCCCCTGGCGGAAGGAGATTCTGGAAGGTATCCTGGGAGCCGATCAGATTGGCTTCCATACCTTTGGCTACATGCGGCACTTCCTGAGCGCTGTCTACCGGATTTGCGGGTTTGAGCACCACTTTGGCATGTTGACGGTAGGCGACCGCCTGGTCAACGTCGATATGTTCCCCATGGGCATCGACTATAATAAATATGCTCACCCGGAACCGGCAAGCGAGGAATCGGAAACGGCACAAAAAATCATTCAGCTTGCCGAGGAGCAGAAGCTCATCATTTCCATTGACCGCCTCGACTACTCCAAAGGTATCCCGCAACGTGTTCGGGCTTATGCCAACTTTCTGGAGAAGCATCCGGAGTACCGGGGCAAAGTCACCCTGGTGATGATCGTGGTGCCGTCCCGGGCCAATGTTTCCCAGTATCAGGCGCTGAAGCAAAAAATTGACAACCTGGTGGGCCGCGTCAACGGTGAATACGGTAATTTTGGATGGGTGCCCATTCAGTACTTTTACCGCAGCCTGGACTTCGGTGATTTGACGACGCTTTATAAGGTAGCAGACATTGCCCTGATCACGCCCCTGCGCGATGGCATGAACCTGGTAGCCAAAGAATTCATCGCCAGCAAGGAAGCTTCCAAAAAGGGCGTACTCATTCTAAGTGAAATGGCTGGCGCTCATAACGAGCTCAATGATAGCATTACCGTCAACCCGCAGGACCGGCAGGACATCACTAATGCGCTGCTACAGGCTCTGACGATGGACGAAGCAGAACAGGCAAAGCGCCTGGAAGGCATGCAGGAAAAGCTCAAGCAGCACGACGTTCGCAACTGGGCTGCCACTTTCATAAATGAACAAAAAAAGCTGATGGAGTCGCAAAAAGAAAATATAGTGAAACGAATAGACCGTGATTTAAGAAAAGAAATTGTCAAAGATTACCACGATGCCGAGAACCGGCTGATTATCCTTGATTATGATGGCACGCTTATGCCATTCCATAAAGACCCACAGGCTGTGGTGCCGGGAGAAGAGGTCATCAATCTGCTCAAGGCCCTTTCAAGCCACCCGGGCACTAAGCTGGTCGTCAACAGCGGCCGGGACCGCACCACCCTCGAGAACTGGCTGGGCCATCTCGGTCTGGATATGGCTGCCGAGCATGGTGTTTGGATGAAGCGTGACGGAAAATGGCAAAGCAATCCCGGCCTGACCATCAGCTGGAAAGCTAAAATCCGGCAGGTACTGGAGAACATGGTCGAGCGTACACCGGGCTCCTTCATAGAAGAAAAGGACTTCTCCATTGCCTGGCACTACCGCCGCATTGACCCTCAATTGGGTGAAAAGCGGGTGCGTGAATTCCGGGATGTCCTGCTATACCTCACGGCCAATGACGACCTGCAGGTACTTGAAGGCAACAAAGTCGTGGAAATCAAAAATGCAGGCGTCAGTAAAGGCAAAGCCACGCTCAACTGGCTGGAAGAAGGCAAATGGGACTTCATTATGGCCCTGGGCGATGATCATACCGATGAGGATACGTTCAAAGCGCTGCCAGACACCGCCCACACCATTAAAGTAGGTTTGGATAAGTCTGTAGCCCGCTACAATCTGCTTTCTGTAGAAGATGTGCGCCGTTTCCTGGGCCGCTTCACGGAATAACCTTCATCGGAGAATCCCCTGCTTCTGTCCATTATTTTCGGCGAAAGGCAGTGGCTTGTCCAAATTTGGGTGAAAACAAACTATGATCACTGGCTTTATCCGGGGCTTCACTGCCTACTTCGACGCTATCCGGCTGACTTCCCGTTACAACCTCTGGGGGTACGTACTTGCTCCAGGTCTCGTGAGCCTGTTGCTGGGCGCAGGTATTTTTTATGGCGCCTGGACGGCCAGCGATGATATCGCCCAGTGGCTCATTGACTTTTATCCCTTTGACTGGGGTAAAGGCGCACTGGAAACCATCGTACAGATTTTTGGCGGTGTCTTTGTCCTGGTCATGGGGCTATTAGTCTTTAAACACCTCGTATTAGCCCTCTCCTCTCCTTTCATGAGTTTCCTGTCTGAAAAAATAGAAAAGCAACTAAAGGGGCATCACCAACAGGTACCTTTTTCGGTCAGCAAAGCACTACGAGACTTAGCACGAGGGCTCACCCTGGCGCTTAGAAATATTGTCCGGGAATTATTCTTTACCCTGCTGCTGTTTTTGCTTGGGATATTGATCCCAGTGCTCAGCCCTGTGATCGCCTTCGCCATATTCGGGGTACAAGCCTACTATGCCGGCTTTGGCAACCTGGACTTCACGCTGGAAAGGCACCGGGATGTAAGAGGCAGTATTGCTTTTGCACGAGCCAACCGTGGGCTATGCATTGGCAACGGCGCCGCTTTTCTCCTGCTCTTGTTTTCTATTGTGGGCTTTCTGTTTGCACTGCCTCTGGGCACGATTGCCGCAACCAAAGAAGCGGTCAGGAGGCTCTAACCCGCTATCAAACCGGCTCCCAGTAAATCTTATGATTGGGGTACTCCTTGTGGAACTCGTACTTCAGCACATCATGGGTGGTAATGATGCCAACTAAATCTCTGTCTTCATTGACAATGGGCAGACCATGAAAGAGGTTTTCCAAAAAGACCTCTGCCGCTGCACCGATTTTATCGTTGGGACCAAGCGTGGCTACCTTAGTCGTCATTACTTCTGAAACCTTGACTTGCTTGTACTCGTCCTGACACCGGCCGAGGCGGACAAGATCAAAAGAAGTGATGATTCCGACGAGGGCACGCCCTTCCACCACCGGAATGTGGTGGACGTGCTTAAAGAAAAGAATGTCTTTGACGACTTCCAAGGTGTCCTGCGGGCGGACAGTGACTACTTTTTTAGTCATAATCGAGGAAATGGGCTCGTTCATCATAGCATGAAGCATTTGGTGTTATCTCATGCTATAAATTACGCATTTATTTTGCATTTCAAAACAAATGCCAAACAAAATCTCACCTACTCAGGCAGTCTCCGGTAAAACGAAGGGCTATTCCCTTATCATTAATAAATTTATACCCTACTCCACGTACAGAAAGGAAGTACTCCGGATTTTTAGGGTCTGCTTCAAAATACTTGCGGAAAGACAGAATAAAATTGTCGATTGTTCGGGTAGAAGGGTACACATCGTAGCCCCATACTGACTGCAAAATTTGCTGCCGCGAGACCACTTCCCCCCTGCGGTCAACGAGTAGCTTCAGCAACATTGCCTCCTTCTTGGTCAGGGTAAAATGCCCCGGATTACCTTTAGCTTCATAGGTGGCGAAATTAACCCAGTTGTCCCCAAACTCGTATTCTTCCGGCGTATTATCCGGGCTTTTGCTCGTACGCTTGATCAGGTTATTGACGCGCAAAAGCAATTCCTCCAGGTTGAAAGGTTTGGTCAGATAATCATCTGCGCCTTTTTTTAGACCGGTAATCCGGTCCTGAGCGGTATCCTTGGCAGTAAGGAATATGATCGGCACTTCGCGGTTGGTGAGGCGGACCTGTTCGCAGATTTGGAATCCATCCACTTCCGGTAGCATCACATCAAGGATCAGAAGGTCAAAGTGCTGCTCTTTGGCGTACTTGAGAGCGTCTTTCCCGTTATCCGCGGCAACGACTTCATACTCTTCCATTTCAAGATTGAGCTTAATGACATCCTGAATATTCTCTTCATCCTCAACGAGTAATATGCGCATATGCTATTTTATTGGCTTTGTGTTTTTGACATTTCTGCAGACCGCTGTGCTGCTTGCTTGTCTAACCGTTCCGAGGGAAGTTCGATCTTAAAAACTGTTCCCTTCGGTTGATTGTCCTCTACGGATATCCGGCCATCATGAGCGGCGACAATTTGCTGCACAATGTATAAACCCAAACCTGTACCTTTTGTTTTGCGCGTATCCTCGTTCCCGATCCGGTAGAACTTCCCAAAGACCTGCGGTTTTTCTTTATCCGGTATCCCGTGCCCCTGATCTGCGAACCGGAGAATCAATGCATCCGGTGTTTCTTCCAGGCTCACTTCAATATCTGCGGGCTTTGGGGAATACTTCACGGCGTTTTCCATCAGGTTGAGCATCACCGAGGTCATACCGGTGCGATCGCCACGGAAAGGGCTGATGGCCGAGCGCTTATCGAAGTGAAAGCGGGCGTCCGGATATTTGGAATCCAGGGTCTCTATCAAATCTTCCAGTATCTGCGGCAGGTCCAGTGCTTCCTCGTGAGGCTTGTACGCTGCTTCGAGCCGGGCGGACAACAGCAGGTCGCTAACCAAGCCATTGAGGCGTTCAGTTTCCAACAGTGCACTCCGGGTGAGCCGCTCGGTCTTTTCCGGCGGCAGACGGCGGCGCTGAAAGGTTTCCAGCACCAAACGAATAGACGCGATGGGCGATTTCAGCTCATGAGTAATGGACAACAGGAAATTCCGCTGCTGCCGGGCAGCTTCCATCTCTTTGTTGTAGGCCCGGTTGATGAGGTACATCCCGATCAGTAAGGTAAGAATAATGACGCCGGCTTCTCCCAGAATCATGTATTCCTGACGGGTGTATTGCTGTTTGAGCTCCAGGTAAGGCGCTGATTGCAGGAAGGCCTCTTCGGACTGGACCACTCCTTCAGCGACCATAATCAGGCGCATTTTGTCCCGCTTGGCAGCGAAGGCATCACTATTTTTGGTGTAAAGCAGCACCGACCACCATGCAAAAGCCATCATCATGTAGGCGATGACCACGTAAGACAATAAACGCAACCTTACATTCCGCCGGTTTTCCATCACTTTGAGGTTTTAAAAACCAAATGCAGGCACTCCTCCATAATAGAAGCCGCCTCATCAAGGTCTTGCTCGGTATGAGCAGCCGAAACAAACCCTACTTCATATCCACTCGGGCCGAGATACACGCCTCGCTTGAGCAGCTCCCGGTGCAGGTTCTTGAAGTGTTCCATACTCGCCGCGTCAATCTGATCTGCGCGCAGCACCCGGTCGCGGGTAAAGGCCAGCCAGAAAATAGAGGCAATCTGCTGCACGTGCATTGGCAAATCATACTTTAAAGCAAAAGCCTGAAGGCGGTCTGCCAATCGTTTGGTTTTGGCTTCCAGACCCTCATAAAAACCAGGCTCCAGCAACTGCTTTAATGCGGCATATCCGGCAGCCATCGCCACTGGATTCGCGGACAAGGTACCAGCTTGATAAACAGGGCCATCCGGAGAAATGTGGCTCATCACCTCATGGCTCCCCCCATAGGCGCCCACCGGCATACCCCCGCCAATGATTTTACCATACGTGATAATATCCGGCTGAATACCATAGTAACCTGCCGCACCTTCAAAGCCTACACGGAAACCAGAGATCACTTCATCAAAAATGAGCAGTACACCATATTTATAACACTTCAGGCGCAGGCACTCCAGGAAGGAAGGGTCCTGCAGCAACAGCCCGTTGTTGGCAGGCACAGGCTCTACGATGATGCAGGCGATGTCGTCGCTGTACTTTTGCAGGGTCTCGTCCAGCAGTTTGCGGTCATCCAGTGGCAGGACAATGGTTTCTTCCGCAAATGCCTTGGGGATGCCCGCAGAAGTGCTTTCCCCAAATGTAGCCAGCCCTGATCCTGCCTTAACGAGCAGGGAATCAACGTGGCCGTGGTAGCAGCCCTCAAATTTGATGACTTTGCTTTTCCCGGTAATGCCCCGCGCCAGGCGCAGCGCCGACATCACCGCCTCCGTACCCGAACTGACAAAACGGATTTTATCGATATAGCGGTTATTATTGACAATGAGTTTCCCCAGTTCATTGCCCAGTCGGGTGGGCGTACCGAAGGAAGTCCCCCTGGCTACGGTCTCCGTGACCAAGTCCCGTACTTTAGCATTATTGTGCCCTAAAATAAGCGGTCCCCAGGAACAGCAAAAGTCGATGTAGGTATGGTCATCTTCATCGGTAATCCGGCACCCCTGCCCTTCCTTGATGAACAAAGGCGGACCATAAACAGACTTGAAAGCCCGCACGGGAGAGTTCACTCCGCCCGGGAAGTATTTTTTGGCTTCCTCGAATAATTCCGCAGAACGCGTCCTGTTTTCCAGGGAAATGGTATCCATGTCGATTTTTTTTCTGATTGTGTCAAAGGTAACGAATCTTAGGTAGAGCAGTTGTCAGCCACTGGTAAACTCAAACCAAACTTTGAATGGAAAACCCTACCCGACATTTTTACGATAGCATAACTTGTAACTACCACCTGATTTTTCAGGACTGGGAAGCGGCGCAGGCCCGTCAGGCCCGGTTGATTGCAGGTTGGCTGGAGGCTCAGGGTATTCAGCGCAACGCACCGATCCTGGACTGCGCCTGTGGTATTGGCACCCAAATATTAGGGTTGGCTTCACTTGGGCACCGTAAAATTTGGGGTACGGATATCAGCCAAAGTGCTATTCAGCGCGCTGGGGCAGAAGCCCGAAAACAGGGTCTTCAATTCCCATTAGCCTCAGTAGATATCCGGGATTTAGCAGCATGGACGCCGCAACTCTTCAGCGTAATCCTGGCTATCGATAACGTCTTACCACATTTTTTGACAACTGCTGATCTTCACGTTGCACTTAGCAACATAAGAGATTGCCTAACCCCAGATGGGCTTTTCATCACTTCCGTGCGCCGCTACGATGAGCTGCGACGGGAGCGCCCGGGCGGAACTCCGGTTAGGTGCAGCGGTAAGGGTGGCGGAAAAGCATACACCTTTCAGGAATGGACCTGGAAAGCCTGTACTGACCGGTATCAATTAGAACATTACACCTTGAAGACAGATAATACCGGACGATGGGACATGAAGAAACGTCAGGTTTCCTACCGGGCATGGTCCCTGTCAGAATTAGCTGTAGCTTATCATAAAGCCGGATTTACAGAAATCGAAATCATGGAAGAAGCATTAAGCGGGTTTTATCAGCCCGTAATACTAGCACGGATTGGCAAAAAGAACATGCAGGAGAAGGAAGATTAAGCTACCTCAATATTTTCGGCAAGTGTTTTACCCAGAAACTTGAGCATATACCGCTTTACCGTTTCCCGGACTTTAAGGAAGACGGCTTCCACCTCCTGATCTGTGCCCGTGGCCTCTGCAGGGTCCGGAATACTGAAGTGGATTTTTTTACCGAAGTGGACATTTTTGAGTTTAGCCTCAGTAGCTTCATCACAAACCGTAATCAGGTAATCAAAGTGCTGATTGCTGAAGTCGTCAATGGATTTGGCAACATGCTCGCTCATGTCAATATTGTCCTCCTCCATCACTCGTAAGGTGTAAGGGTTTAAGTGTTGAGCTTTGAGTCCTGCGCTGTAAACATCCAGTTTCCCACCGGCGTAAAACTTAAGATAACCTTCCGCCATTTGGCTTCGGCAGGAATTGCCAGTGCAAAGCACTAATACCCTTTTCATTGCAGTGTATTTAATGTCTGGTTAACACAAAGTTAACATTAAAAACGGACAATGGAAACCTTAAAAATGGATTTGCAAAGTTTAAAAGGGTTGACCCGGCTTGCGGGCAGGAAATTATTCCGGAAACATTACAGGCGGCTTTCAATCTGCCTTGTGCGTTACAAATTTAAGCAAATGGAATTCTCAGCAATTCTGTTACGATAGTTTTTTACCCAATTTATTACCGGTGCTGAAAAAATAGCAGGGATTCTCTCAGAACGCTATCAATCTCAGAAGGTTGGGCAACCTATGCCACGTCCGCTTTGTACGCCCCGGTTGTGCCCACCGATTCGAAAGGCAAGAGATACGCCACCATATAATACCAATCGTTATATTGTCCTCCGCGCCGGTAGCTCGTGCCGGCAGTAGGGTCTTCCACGGTTGGGCGGCTTAGCCTGGCAGCCAATTCCCCATTGCCTTCCAATACATCAAAGTAGTTGACTTCAGCATTACTCATATCGTCAAGATAATCGGTGAAGAGCATACGGCCTCCAAATTCCAGTCCAAGTGTCAGTTGATCGCTCAGCAGGACCTTAACACCAACGCCCATTGGCACTGCGAATTGGGTAAGGCGATAGGGGTCTTCATAATTGGGCAGCCCCTGCCCTTCCGTACCTAAAGGCTGTAGTTCAATATAATCTCCGTCAAAGGGCGCCTCCGGATTGAATCGGAAAACGGCTACCCCACCAAAAAGGTAAGGGACCAGGCCACGGTTCCGGGCGGCACCAATTTTGAAAAGGTTCAACTCCCCGATAAGAGAAAACTCAGTAATTCGGCTTCGGAAGGCTAAGCCGCGGTCCTCACGGCCATGCCGGGCATCATCGCCTTCCACAGAACCTCCGTTGATCCCTACCCGTAATGCAGCAGCACGCCCCATTTCAAACCGGGCAAATACGCCGAATGCGGGACGTACCTCCCCAAAGTAAACGCCGAATTCTTTTGGAGAAAGGTCGCCGCTGTACAGGGAAACGCCTCCCATGACCCCAAGATGCGCCTGCGCCTGAAGACCCTGGGCAGCAAAACCAAGGAGTCCGGTCAGTAAAATAGATAGGGAAAGGGGTTGAATAAAGTGGATAAGCTTGCGTGTCATAATGCTGTTCATTGGGATTTAATGATCAATTAGGGTATTAGTCTGAAGGATAGACGCTTCATGATTAAGAAACGCTTTCCAATCCAAAATAATTATTAAGTACTGGGTTTTATTATAGTCTTCGGCTGGTTCGCTTATACCATTTTGGGCAAGGCACCGGGTCAGATAGCATTTTATTGAGCCCGGCTCCGAAGTTGTAGGAAACCGTAATATTCATCATGTAATACCAGTCCCGGGAAGTCACGCCCCGACGATAAGTTTGGTCCACACCTACCTCCCCCCCCAGGGCAGGCCGGCTCAGTTGTGCAGCCAGGGGACCGTTGTTGAGAAAAATATCACGATGGTTCACCTCTGCTCCGGTCACATCATCCAGGTAGTCCGTCAGCAAAAATCGAGGCCCGAACTCAAACCCAAACGTAAACTTCCGGGTGATAAATTTGATCCCCGCTCCAAAGGGTGCAAAGAACTGAGTCAGATTGTACTTTTGCGCATACCCCGGGATGCCCTGCCCCTCTGTACCCAGTGGCTGAAGGTCTATCCACTCCCCGTCCACTTCCCTCTTGGGATTAAAATGCAATAACCCTACGCCACCGTACAAATATGGAAAAGTAAAACTGTATTCGGTATGCCGAATGCGCCAGGCATGTAACTCGCCGATTGCTGAAAACTCCGTAATGTTGGTACGGAAAGCCAGCCCCCTTTGTTCGCGATTGTTCCGAAAGTCATCGCCTTGAACACTGCCTAAATTGAAGGAAAACCGTGTGGAGAATACATTACTGGAGGAGAGCCTGCAAAAAATACCGCCTGCCGGGCGCATTTCCTGAATCATCGCTCTCGGATCACTGGGTGATATATCCCCGCTGTAGAACATACTGCCGAAAGTGAAGCCAATATCTACGAACTGGGCAGTTAGAGTCGTATGCATCAAAAAGCAAAAAATAAGGACCGAAAATTGTCTTTGCATAGTTAATGGAATTTGGGAATCGAAGGCCCAATTCAATTAGCCTTAAAGTCCTTGACATAAGTAGTGCGTGGACTGGCTATTAATTCTCATTCAATTGCTGGGGAACGGATGAAAAAATAGAAACTTTAAATTAGGGAGTCGCTTTATATCGGCAGGCACCCAGTGGGTCTCACTGGACTGCCCGGCATACCTGTGTGTGAGTGACTACAAAGCTAATTTTTTTTCTGACACCCTACAAGAAATGCACCTGGATACATAAACAAAAAAACTATTGGTAGAAAATTAAAGGCAGGCGTTACTTCAATGGTATGAGTGCAATACAATAACCCGGATTAAAAAAATGGCTTGAGTGAAAGTAAGCATTTACCCGATTAATGTTTTCATAATTTTAACTTAAAGCCAGCCGATTTGTTTATGATCGTGGAATGCAAAAAAATCAAGCACAATAATGTCCAGACGCAAGTCAGGCGCCGATGATGCGCCCAAAGTACGCCTCACCCGGGAAAAGCTGGCCGCTGCCGCTAAAATTTTCAGGTTTATCCGCCCTTACCGTTTCGCATTTGGTTTTGGGCTGGTGTTGCTGTTTGTTTCTTCGATCACCTTCATGGTGTTCCCCTACCTTTCCGGGCTAATGGTCGATATCGCTTCCGGCGAAAAGGAAATGCCCTATTCCCTCGTCGATGTGGGCTGGATACTGGCACTTATCCTGGTGGTGCAGGGCGCAGTATCTTATTTTAGGATATACCTGTTTTCCATCGTCAGTGAGAAGGGGATTGCTGATGTAAGAAGGGCCTTGTACGAGAAGCTCATTTCCATGCCCATGTCCTTTTTTGAGCACGCTCGTGTAGGCGAATTGGTAAGCCGGCTTACGGCAGATGTCGAGAAACTCTATAATGCTTTTTCCATTACACTTGCCGAATTCCTGCGTCAGATCATTATCCTGCTGGCAGGTATTATTTTTCTTGCTTTCCGTGCGCCACAGCTTTCCCTCATCATGCTGGCCACCTTTCCGGTCGTTATTATCGGTGCGATGTTCTTCGGGCGCTTCATCCGTAAGCTTTCCAAGGAGCGGCAGGAGGAGCTGGCGGAGTCCAATAACATCCTCAACGAAACCATGCAGGCCATTCAGGCGGTAAAGGCATTCACCAATGAGTTGTTTGAGTCGGTTCGCTACAGCAACCGGATCAACCGAGTGGTGGGTATGTCACTGAAGTACGCACGATGGCGGGCTTTATTTTCTGTCTTCATCGTTACTTTTCTGTTTGGGGCGCTTTTCTTCATCATCTGGCAGGGAGCCATGATGGTTCAGGATGGGACTATGAGCGTGGGCGTCCTCATTGAATTTGTAGCCTATACCGCTATTATTGGTGCCTCTATTGCCGGTCTTGGGAACTTTTACACGGAGCTGCTGGGGGCGATTGGGGCGACCGAGCGCATTCGGGAAATCTTGTTGGAAGACCAGGAAATTGACATTCAACATGCAGGCCAAATCCCTGATGCCCCCGTCAAAGGGCACATTGAGTATAAAAATGTACGTTTCCGCTACCCCACCCGCCCCGATATAGAGGTGCTGAAAGATCTAAGCTTAAAAGTAGAGCCCGGTCAGAAGGTCGCACTCGTAGGGACGAGCGGGGCCGGAAAGTCTACTATCGTACAATTGCTCCTGCGCTTCTACAAGATCGATGAAGGCGATATCCTGCTGGACGGGCAGTCAATTTCCACCTTCAACACCACTGCTTACCGACGTAATATTGCCATCGTGCCTCAGGAGGTCATCCTCTTCGGGGGCTCCATCCGGGAGAACATCCTCTACGGCAACCCGAATGCTGCGGAGGAAGCAATCATTGAGGCAGCAAAGAAAGCCAATGCCTGGGATTTCATCCAAACCTTCCCGGAAGGGCTGGACACCCTGGTGGGCGAGCGGGGCGTAAAGCTCTCGGGGGGACAGCGGCAGCGTATTGCTATTGCGCGGGCTATTCTCAAAGACCCGGCTATTCTCCTCCTCGACGAAGCAACTTCCAGCCTGGATGCCGAATCAGAGAAAGCCGTTCAGGATGCCCTCGCCACGCTGATGGAGGGACGTACCTCTATCATCATCGCACACCGACTGGCTACAATTCGCGATGTGGATCAGATTTTCGTTATTGAAAATGGCCAGATCATTGAGCAGGGCACACATACCGAGCTTTCCCAGCAGGAAGAAGGCGCTTACAACACCCTTGCCAAGCTGCAATTCGAACCCATCTGACCATGGCCTACACGCTTAAAGAGCGGCTGACGTACACCCTTGCGGGGCTGGCAATGCTCGGGCTGGTTGTCGTCTACGCGCTGGAATTCGCAGGGTTCAACCATACCTTGGATATGTCCCGGCTGGCGTTTTACAGCATGGGCGTGGGTGGCTGCATCGGCCTCGCACTGGGACACTACGCCGCACGAAAGGAGCATGGGCTAACCGAAAAAATCCAGATTTATATTTTTTTTGGGCTTTCCTGTACTATTTTTGGGCCGCTGGCCGGCAGCCTGAGCAATCGCCTGCTCGGGCCTCCTGCAAAACCAACGCCGGTGGAGTTCGTATCCCAAAGCGCCCGCTACGCCAGCCGCAGCGGGCCCATAGCCGGAGAAAAACCTGCTCCGAATGCCTTTGATATTGAATTTTACTACCGGCAGAAAATCCGGCAAATCACTAGCCTAACCCCCTACCCGAGCACGCTGGAACGGGGCGACACCGTCCTGATCAACATCAAACCAGGACTGTGGGGGTGCGAGGTTATTCTAAAGAAAGCAGCGGTACAATGATTCAGGAACAACAATCACTGCGGGCTTACAATACCTTTGGCATCAACGCCAGGGCAGCTTTCTTTTCGGATATCGAAAGTCCTGAGATGCTGCAAGGCCTTCGCCGGCAAAACCCGGAGCGCCCTGTATTTGTCCTGGGCGGCGGCAGTAACCTCCTGCTGACCCGGGACCTAGAGCAGTGGGTACTGCACAACCGGATTCTGGGCAAATCCATCCTTGCTGAAGATACGGACACCACTTTGGTGCGCATCGGCGGAGGTGAAGACTGGCATAAGACCGTGCTTTGGGCTCTGGAACAAAACCTGGGTGGCCTGGAAAACCTGTCGCTCATACCAGGCACTGCCGGAGCTGCTCCGATTCAGAACATCGGTGCCTACGGCGTGGAATTGTCGGATGTGTTCGAACGCCTGGAAGCCATCGACTTAAGCACGGGTAAAGCCCTTGAATTCACTAAGGAAGACGCCGCTTTCGGCTATCGGGACAGCCTCTTCAAGCGGTCTCTTAAGGGGCAAATCTTTATCACTCATATCCACCTTAGGCTCACCCGCCGTGGGCACCGCCTACATACCAGTTATGGTGCCTTATCCGACACGCTGGAGCAGTGGGGCATTCAACGGCCGGAGCCCAAAGACATCAGCCGGGCGGTCATCCATATCCGGCAAAGCAAACTGCCCGACCCCGCAGTACTGGGCAACAGCGGCAGCTTTTTTAAGAATCCGGTGATTACCAATATCCGATTTGAAGCCTTACGGGACCAATATCCGGCCATTCCCGGGTATCCGCAAGGGGATACGCATACCAAAGTCCCCGCCGGATGGCTGATTGAGCAGGCCGGGTGGAAGGGCAGGCGGCTCGGGAATGCAGGCACTTACCACCAACAAGCGCTCGTTCTCGTCAATCACGGAGGTGCGACCGGGGCGGAAGTTTGGGCGCTGGCGCAACAGATTATGGAGGATGTGGAGCGGCAGTTCGGCATTACCCTCCAACCGGAAGTCAATGTGCTGTAAACCGAGACGAGAATCATGAACAACAACCCATCCATGCAACATCAGTTCCTGATCATCGAGGGGAATATTGGAGCGGGCAAGACGACCCTTTCTCAAATGCTGGCCGAAGACTTTGGCTTTAAACTCCTGCTCGAAGAGTTTGCTGACAATCCCTTCCTGCCACATTTTTATCAAAATCCGGACCGCTATGCCTTCCCGGTGGAGCTCTTCTTTATGACCGAGCGCCACAAGCAATTGCAGCAGGAACTGGCACAGCGCGACCTTTTTCAGGAGGGCATCGTTGCTGATTATATTTTTTACAAAACCCTGCTTTTTGCCCGCAACAACCTCAATACCGAGGAGTACCGCCTGTTCCAGCGTTTGTTCAACATCCTGAACGCCGCTTTTCCAAAGCCGGACCTGCTCGTGTACCTCCACCGTTCCGTAGACCGCCTGATGGATAACATCCGAAAGCGGGGGCGATCCTTTGAGCAGGAAATCGAGCCTTCCTACCTGCAGCAAATCCAGCAGTCCTACTTTGAGTTTTTCCGCTCTAACGAACAACTCCCTATCCTGATCATCGATATTGAGGACCTGGACTTCCTGAACAACCCGGAGGATTATCAGAAAATCCTTGACCTCATCAACCGGCCCTACCGGCCTGGGCTGCACCGGGCCAGTTTTTATTAGCCATTAACCCGTTTTGCAAAGTCGATAAAGAAGTCCAGGGCCTCCGGATTGCGCATGGCATCGCGGTTAGCCGCTTTTCCTACCGGGTGCCCAAGCAGGATTTTCTTCACCGGTGCCTCCAGCTTTTTGCCGCTGATGGTATAGGGGATATCAGCCACCTCAATGATATCGTCTGGCACATGACGGGGCGAATAGGTTTGGCGGAGAGTCGTTTTCAATTCCGCTATAACGGTTTCTGTCAGCGCTTCTCCCTCATTCATTAGTACAAACAGGGGCATGTAGTGCCGCCCGCCTTCGAGTTCCAGGTTCACGATCAGGCTGTCCTTTATGGCTTTCACCTTATTAACCGCCCGGTAGATTTCCGCAGTGCCGATGCGGACGCCGTGCCGGTTGAGCGTGGCATCCGATCGCCCGAGGATAACAAGAGAGTCCCGGCCGGTAATTTTCACCCAGTCGCCGTGCCGCCAAATGCCCGGGAACAGTTCAAAATAGCTTTCCCGGTAACGGGCCTTGCCGCCATCATTCCAAAAGTAGACCGGCATGCTGGGCATCGGTTTTGTGATCACCATTTCGCCAACTTCCTCTTCCAGTGGCTGGCCTTCCTCATCGTAGGCATACAGGGCGCAGCCAAGGGCACGGCACTGAATTTCGCCCATGTAGACCGGCCGCTCCGGGCAGCCACCCACGAATGCCGTACAAACATCCGTACCGCCGCTCATCGAACAAAGCCAGAGGTCTTCCTTAATATGCTGATACACATAATCGAAAGCTTCCGGTGGCAGGGGCGCTCCCGTTGAACCGATGGACCGCAGTGCGCTCAGGTCGAAATCTTTTGAAGGGTTTATGCCTTGTTTCATACTGGCTACCAGGAAGGGCGCACTCGTACCGAAGTGGTTGATCTTCGCCTTTGCGGCAAATGCCCACATAACGGTCATGTCCGGATAACCGGGGCTTCCATCGTACAACACTGGTGTAGCACCTGCCAGCATAGCCGCCTGCACGAAGTTCCACATCATCCACCCCGTTGTAGAGAACCAAAAGAAGCGCTCTCCGGGGTGTACATCATTGTGAAAAGCCAGGTACTTCATGTGTTCCAGCAGCACGCCCCCATGGCTATGGGTGATGGCTTTGGGAATCCCTGTGGTACCAGAGGAGTACAACACCCAGATCGGGTGGGCAAACGGCACCGGCTCAAATTTCAGTCCATCATGGGGTGCCCCGAGGGCATCGCCCCATTTTACGGCTTTGGGAATGGCTGCTGCCTTTGCATTTTCATCCAGAAAAGGTACAAGAACGACCCGCTTCAAAGTGGGCAGTGCCGCTACAATCTCCTGTACCACCTCAATTTTATCGTAGGGCTTACCATTATAGGTGTAGCCGTCTACAGCGATGAGCACCTTGGGCTCAATTTGCTGAAAACGGTCCGTTACGCTGCTGGTCCCGAAGTCTGGCGAGCAACTTGACCAAATGGCGCCCAGTGAGCAGGCCGCCAGGAAAGCAATGCTTGCCTCTTCCGCATTGGCTAAGAACCCAACGACCCGGTCGCCTTTTTCCACGCCCTGTGCTTCGAGGAAGGCCGCAAAGGCAGCGACCTGTTCTTCCAGCTCTGCCCAACTGAGGCTGTGCAGCGGCCGGGTTTCGGACTGCGCCATCAGAGCAGGGTGCTCACTGTTTCGGTTGCGGAAAATATGCTCGGCGTAATTCAGCGTGCTCCCTTCAAACCATTTGGTATCCGGCATAGGGTCATCTGACATCACCTGGGTATAGGGCTGATGTGCAATGATGTCAAAATAATCCCAGAGGGAGGCCCAGAAGGCAGCCGGTTCGCTGACCGACCAGGACCAAAGCGCCTTATAATCGTCGAAGTTCAGTTGGTGGTGCCTGCTAAGCCATTGCCGGTAGTGAGCCAGGCGGGATTGCGCCCGGAAGGCCTCGGTAGGTGCCCACAGCTGCCGGGGTTGATCAATCATAAATTTGGTTTTACCGCGCCACGGCTGGATTCCGCCCCATCAGAGAAGAGGTGCGAAAAATCATCGCGCCGTTCCGCGCTGTTGGTTGTGTAATGGCCGGGAAAATAACTATTCTCCTTAAACCAAAAACAAACCTTTGAAAATCAATTATTTAAAATCAAAAAAGATACCTAGTTTAAAATATCTTAAAAAAGCACCGTGCCGTAATCGGTAACGGTACTTTAATACTGAGTCAATCGCAATATACAAACACTGAAGACATCGGTAACTCCAAATACTTAAAAATCGCGGTAGGTACCAAATCTGCCTTTTTTTGCACCCTATTTAAAAAGTTGCGATATTAGCAACAAGCTTACTAAGTAGACATGGTGTATCAACTACCGCTCTTCGAGCAGGAGCCTGAGTATAAAGAACCGACCGTGCCGGAAAAAATGCAGCGTATGTTAGATGATCCGGGCTGCAAAATCCTAATCGCTTTCTCGGGCGGTAAGGATAGCGTGGCTATGGTATTGTACTTACTGGATATGGGCATACCGAAAAGCAGAATGGAGCTCCACCACCATGATGTGGACGGGCATGGCGGCAATTTGTTCGACTGGCCCTGTACCCCGAGCTACTGCCAGGCGTTTGCAGATGCGTTTGAACTGCCTATTGTTTTCTCATGGAGGCAGGGCGGCATCCGGCGGGAGATATACCGGGAAAATGAGGGCTTGCAGGATGTCTACTACCAGACCGACCGGCTTCACCATCTGCCTTCCCGTAGGGGCAACAGCACCAGGCGGAAGTTCCCGGCCGTAGCGGCAGACCTGCGGACGCGATGGTGCTCCAGTGTGGTCAAAATTGACGTACTGAGCCGGGTAGTAAATGACCGGTTCAAATCTGGCAATCTGCTGGTCCTGACGGGCGAACGGCGGCAGGAAAGTGCTGCCCGTAGTAAATACACGAAGTTCGAAAAATACCGCTCCTGGACGAAAAGCCGCAACGCCTGGCAATGGCGGCCAGTGATCGACTTTCACGAGAAGCAGGTTTGGGACTTGTACGAAAAGTACCGGGTGCAGCCTCATCCATGCTACGAGCTGGGATGGAGCAGGTGCAGTTGCCAGTTGTGCATCTTCAGCAGCCCAAATACTTGGGCCAGTATCAATGAGCTTGCCCCATGGAAGATTGACGAGCTGGCGGAAATGGAAGAAGACCTCAGCCATACCCTCTACAATGGTCTGCATATCCGCCAGAAAGTAGCAAAGGGGCGCTCCTTCCTCCGCCCGGATATGGTACGGCGCTGGGGCAAAGAAGTCATGGGCAAGTTCAACAGCCCTATTTTCATCAGCAACTGGCGGCATCCGGAGGGGGCATTCTCCCGGGAGCTATCCGGGGCAATTTAAGGGCTATATGCCTGCAATGAAAGAAAAGCAGCAGCACCTTAGCCCGTAGGACTGAAGCAAAAGCATCTAAATATTGCTATTTAAGCAACTTTTTATATCTTTGTAAAGCTTACCAAGATGATCCTATCTCTTTAAGCTTACCTTCTTAAAGTGCATATTTGTTTGTTTCAAAACGCTCAGCCTCTCAATCTGGGCGTTTTCTTTTTGTTGCGAATTTAGCAACTTATGCCTATCTTAGGGGCTCTCTTTACTAAGAATAAATGTGGTATTCCTAAAGCATGTACGAAAAAATAAAGCTTAAAAAAACTCTTTCATCCGGAAGGGTAACACATACCAGCTTACTACCTACACAAGAAGGCTTCATGGAAATGCTAATGAGCGGCTGGCAGACCGTCGATGATGAGGTGCTTTTCCTTCGCCTGCAAAAGAAATGGTTCGATATGATAGCCAAGGGGGAAAAGAAAGAGGAATACAGGGACTTGTCCAGGTACTGGGCCATACGGCTATTGCCTGAGCATAAGCGCAAACAGGTGCTGCATGACTGGAACCCGGCACCAACCAGAAATCTGGTAGCTTTCCATCAGCCTAAGAAACCCTGGCAGTATGCGCTATTCGTGAATGGCTACGCCAGCACCTCACCGGCAGTTCTGGTAGAATTCTTCCAGCTTGCTGCCACGAATGTTACTAAGCCAGAATGGGGCGGCCAGCCAGGCAAACCCTGTTTCGCCATCCACCTGGACAGTGTGCTCAACTACAGCAATCTCGATCCGGAACTGGAATATGAGGTTTACAATAACAAAAGAAAGCAAACAACATGACAGAAGAAAACCACATCAGGGTACTCGGCGGCATCACCATCCTTCTAGCCTGTATAGCCGTAGCTATGAAAGCAGCAGATCCAGAAGTACTCGGAGATGTTATTCAGACCGATCAGGGGTTAGGCCTAATTTCTGAGCGCTTTATAAACATCGAGGGCGAACTGCTGTACAAAATAGAGTTGCTTGACGGCAAAAACGAATCAATTATTGTGAATGCAGGCATATCGGCAATCAACCCTTAACTTGCCCCAACTCCTACCCCATCGTATCTTTATACAAAAAGAGCTATGAGCAAGCAAAAAACATCCTCCTGGTCATTGGCTACACAAGCAGGAGCGCAGCCCGAACCCACCAAGGAAGACTGGGAAACCTACCGAGAGGCTATGCTCCAATTCCAGGACAAAGCCGCCCGAGTGCTGCCGCCTGTGCTTTACGGGCGCCTCATGATGGGCATAATCACCGCCCAGGAGGTGGTGCTGAGAAAGGGAAGAAAGTTCCTAAAAAGAGGGTGTTGCGCAAATAGCAACTTTATCCTATATTTGAAATTATTTTAGTCTTTCACAATAATCGTTTTTTGCCGGAGCCCCCACGCTTCGGCTTTTTTTGTGCCTTGCGGATTTTGATCAACAATAGCGCCATGCGAATTAGTTTGAACCGCTGCGTATTCTTGGGGGGATTCGCATCAGAAAAAGTAGGTTTAGCCGCCATTGTAAGTGCATAGATTTATTCTGCGGCTAAAATATAAAAACAAATTGTTTAAACATCGCTTTTTTGACAACTTTTTGAGGTGAAATAAAACATAAATTGTTTTATAATTCAATCTCAACGTAAATGGAAGTAAACATCTCTTTTACACGATCATACCAGCCTTGTTCTGTCTGGAATTTATTTGCCAACAAGTAACAACTTGAATTTGGAACTTCCATATGCCCAAAATTCAATCCCGATCGAATCTGACG
This sequence comes from uncultured Phaeodactylibacter sp., assembly GCA_913057245.1. GTDB lineage: Bacteria > Bacteroidota > Bacteroidia > Chitinophagales > Saprospiraceae > Phaeodactylibacter. The sequence goes on along the minus strand of CAJXNH010000002.1, from coordinate 40,694 downwards.
CGTTTTTTGATTGAATACAGATCCCCTTACTCCACATCCTCCAACAACTCATCCAGCCCATACTTATCCACCAGGCCGGGGTTGCTGTCTTTCATATCATCGCGCATTCGCTTGATCTCGCGCAGCAGTAGCTTCGTGACCAAGGACTCCGCCTGGGCCAACTCCTGCGGCGTGCTCTCTGCCAGCAGCTTCTTTTCAGAAGGGGTTGCGCCTTCCTCGATTTTCCCGGGCCCCGCCCACTCCGGATCAATGCCCTCCGGCGGCGCACTTACCCACTTCTCCCCTTCCCCTACTATGAACCAGTTCAGATTGACGTAGGGGAACACCTTCTTTACAGCTTCGAAGAAGTCTTGCCGGGGTGATTTGGTTTTCCCGTTAACAAAAGCAGTAATGGTATTAGGGTTATAGTCTGCCTGTCTACCAAAACTTTCCCGTGAAATTTTATGAGCCTCCAAAAGCCACATAAACCGCTTTCTTACAGACATAAATGGTTGCAATAAATCTATTTTATTAATTTAATCACTAAAAACCCTTGTTAAAATTTGTAAAAGTGATTTAAATCATGATAAATTTGTTTCAGAGAAACGAAAAAGCAAGGATTTGAAGCAATCCCTCTTAGGCTAAAAGTGCAAGGCGAATAAAATCAATGGATATCCATTGATTTTTTAATGATCTCGCCAAAAAGTGCTTACCAGTCTTGTAAATGTACAATTTTTCAATCAACACTCCAATCATGGATGTACAAACGATAGATGAGCGTTACGAAGCTTTCCGCCGCTTAGTAGCTTCCAAGTATCCTAACTGGCCGGACGACCTTCACCAGGCACTGGGGCTGACCGGCTACCATGTAACCTTGGTCATGAAGAACCAGCGCCACCTGAAGATGTCAAAGACAGAAATCACAGCTTGGGCCAAAGCCCTTGATGTGGAGCCTTCTGAACTTTGGTATCGGTATGGCTGCGGCTATGAAAGCCTGAGCATGGCTGAGGTGAATGAAATCATTAATCAGTCAGGCAAAAGTCTTGACCTGGCACTGATGGATCACGCCGCCTAACCATGACCCAGCAAGTCCACGACATATCAGCACCCAGCACAGATCAGGAGCGCATCATAGCGCTGTTGAGCCAGCAAGTTGCTGAAATGAAGCGCCAAAACAGCGCCCTGGAGCAAAACAACCGGCTCCTGAAGGACTTGCTCACCGCCCAGCAGCGCAACAACAGCCCGTGGATGACACAGGAAGAGGCTGCGGTAGAGCTGGGCATCGCTACTAAGCGAAAAAAGCACTTTGTACGCGTCCTGAATCACCTGCACGAAATCGGGCGTTTGCCTACCGTGCAAGGCGTAAACAACCGGCAGTTTAGCCGTCAGGAGGTGAAAGAGCTTTCACGCAAAATCCAGGAAGGGAGAGTGGTCATTCCGACTTACACCCAGCTTATCACATAGAAGTTTTGATTTATGCCCTGTCTCTCCGCTTTGGGAAATCGGACAGTAAGGAGTCAGGCAGGTAAAAGTCCCCGCCCAAACGAGGGCCGGGCAAGCCGGGCGAAGGTTGTTCTTGTTGGGGAACTCGCAACCGCCCGGCTAATTTTGAAGATCACGAGTAGTCATTTTTTCATGAGTCTTATGGTTTAGTTACTCATTATAGACCGGAGGGTTTTAAAGTTTACCCTCCGGGCTTTTGACTACCGATCAAAATAGCATTGTTTACCCGTATTGGGTTTACCGTATGGGGTTTACCCGTATGGGGCAATTGGGCCTCCTCGGAGGCATCATGGGGTTATTCCATGCAGTCGGGCTTAGTACCGGCTGCATTTTAAAGCACAATCATGAATCAACAGCAACTAATCTATCAGAAACAACTGAACCGCACGGCAGGCAATACCACGCCGTGTACTGGTTTATCAAGATAACTCTTTTCTAATCTGAGCGGCAGACGGGGCAGGACGGGAGTAGTCCTGCCCCAATATGGGCCCTGAAAACTCAAGAGAAATGGACGTAGAAGAGCGCATCGAACTACAGCGGCAGCATAGCGACCTATCAAAAAAGATAAATACCGCCGCGTACTATGCCGAGCATGGGTTCAACTTTGCCAGCTTAACTAAGCCTGAAACGGCTGAGGTGTTCACATTGCAGACCGATGAGGACAACTGTCCGGCAAACATCATGAAAGATGCTGCAAGAGGTATCGAATCGTACTATCTGAGTCGATTTAAGGCAATCAGTGCGCAACTCGAAAAAGACCGCCAGAGCGATGATTAGATTCGTGCCTCAACAGGTATTCTCGGAGGGAAAAGTGAATGTAAAGATCACTCTTCGTGTTAATGGGCAAGCCCGCGACATAGCCACCGTTCCCGGCGACAAAATAGAACGTTTACAGGCGGCAATAGAACGCCGGATGTTAAACAAATACGCACAACACATAGCCAACCGGTTACTAAGCCAGATTGGACAACCCAGTCAGCGGTTCGGGCGCTTCGCCCGGTCGGTGCAGCAGTTGCCCCAAGAGGGCTATATCCCGGCGCTAACAGACAAACTCGGGCAACTGGAACGGTACGTAGAATACTACCCGTCCAGGGGCTTGAAAAGAGACTTCTTTACGCTAAAGGAGGTCATCAAACACTATGAAGAAAGGGAGCCTGCATCTTCTATTGCTTAACCAAGCACAGAAGCGTTCCTGCAAGATTGTCGCAGGCTCCCTCAATTTTGGGCCGAAGTAGCAGCTGCTACTCATCATAATGAGACTTTCTCACCGCCGCTTAGTTGCGGCGGTGAGCTAAGTGAAAATCTTACTAAGAAAAATTAGTGCAATGTCTGTACACTTAACATCAATCAAAGGCGACAAAGTTCAACGGCGGCGCTATGCGGTGAATGCTGGACGTACCAAGCTCCTGATCAAGGAATACATTACCTGGTACAACGAGCAGCAGGAGGACAACAAGAAGCGCATCAAGAATGCCCGGCACCTTGCACTATGCTTAGTAGACCTCTATGCTAAACAGTTTGTCCGTTGGCAGGCTATAATGGGCTACGACGTAGAAATCACCAACGAGAACTTGCCCCACGTAAGCGTCAATAACGAGTTTCTGGGCGATGAACTAGGCAAGTCTGGTCGCACCATCCGGAACTACCGGAAGAAGCTCGCACAAGCCGGGATTTTAATGCCTGTAAGCGAAGATGAAGGCAACAAGGCCTTCCGAGTCGGCCACGGCTGGCAAAGCAACTACGAATTGGCGCTAAACCCCCGTCTTCTCTGGATTGTGAGCAATTTGCACACCGCCCGAGTCGAGGTTCAGGGCGTGCCGGATTACTTCGCACCAATGCAAATTTTTCCACCTACAAGTACATGTTACCTAACAAGTACTATAACAAGTACTGTTAGCGGAAAAAAACACGAACCCCATGTTGATAACTTACAAGAACTGGGGAACAGGAACGGCCAAAGTAGACAGATGCCCGTACAGGATGAAACAAGAACCGACGAAAAGGCCGCGGGCGGCGCGGAAAAATTGACCGAAGAGGGCCGGGGCGCGGCCGAAGCCGCTGAATCTAGCCGCAAAAAGGCGGTCCGGGGCTTCTCCAAGGCCCTTTTCAACCGCTCCAAGACCTGGCTTTACCCCGGCGAGCCCTTTAAAGCCGCCGACAAAGAGCGCATCATCCAAAAAATCGAGGTGCTATTCGGGAGAGCACCGGAGGAGAAGCTACTGAAGATTTACACAACCTACATACAGCGCATGAAACTTGCCCAGCTCTACTGGCACAGCGAGGTAGGAGCCCTGCCGGAAGCTGAGGTCTTCTTTGACCCCAGCGCATCAGTGGAAAACTTCACCAAAACCCGGGAATGGTGGTGCAATGAGGAAAAATATCCCCTGCCAGAGCGGCAAACGTACCGCATTCAGGCCGCTGCCCGGCTTTCGTGCCGGGGTCGGTCCAAAGGCACCAACCAACTCGGGGACGTGCTGAATTACTAAACAAAGACAAAATCAAATTTTGATGAGAAATGATCGGACAGGAAAATATACAGCTAAATACAGGGTAGTATTGAAACCCGTTGTATATACCAAACGATTTGCTTATTGCAACAAGGACGATGAATCCTACCGAAAAGGCCCTTTGCTACCCTTCTATGTAAACAACCGTAATAAAGTACGGCGATTTCCATACCCCAAAAACGCTAAGATTAGTTCAGAGAACGGGGAAGTTCCAGCCGTATATGCAGAAGTGTATTTGAATTATTATGCTGGCTACGGCAAATGGAATGAGCTACCTATAGCGATTTATACGGCTAAAAGCGGATGGAACAATGATGTGAGCAGCTTCAAAAAAATTAGAGGCGACGAAGATGCACACCTGGAAGCCAGAAAAGAAGAACTTCAAAAATTACAAGAAGCATGAACCCAGTCAAGGCAACGATTAACGGAAAGGTCAGCGTGACCATGACAGACGAAGAGTGGACGGTGATGATCCACGCCCTCCGCCAGCGTATGGCCCGCCTTACTAAAGCAGATCCAGTTGAACTCTGGTGGCTACTCGAAGAAACCCTAGAGCGCGTTGAGGACAACCGCCGCAGCAACATCCAGCTTACTAAGGCGCAATTCTTTGCACTGTTTAGCCCGGAAACTATGCGGCATACCGATGAGCCCTTCCAGAACATTACTAAGCGCTGCATGGAACCGTTGCGGCAACAATTTACTAAGGACGTGCGGCACACCCGAAACCTGTACCGCAGCCTCAAAACCGCTTAAAATTACTAAGGACAAATCAACCAATTTACTAAGGACATGCGGTATACCCGAAACCTGTACCGCAGCCTCAAAACCGCTTAAAATCACTAAGGACAAATGGACGTAATTCTACTCAAATCACCGCCTAAAAAAGTGGCAAGACTACATACAGGCACGGTAAGATTTTTAGATCAATGCTTGACTGATATAAGTGTTGATCCTGCCACTACCATGCTTGAACATGAGGGCAAATGGTACAAAAGAGTTGTCGTGGCAGAGAACTCTAACGACAAAAGCGCAAAGCCAACCGCTTTTTTTGGGGAAGCCGAGATAACAGTGATTGTGCCGACAATTGAAAGTGGGGGGGGCTTGGAGTTTTACGATTACGAGAAATACGTAAATGATAACCAAGCCACCATCAATTAAATAAAAAGGGAGGCGAGCCCAGTAAAGACAACGCCTCCCATTATGAACAAAGACCATGCAAGATACGAAAATTATGCCACCAAACGTAGCCCTAAACGGCGCAGAGCTTGCCCAAAAGCTCCAGTTGAACCCGGAGGATGAGTTCAAGGCATGGCGCAAGCTGTATAAGTATCTGAATGCTCAGGGCATCAAAATGAGTGCAGAAGATACCATCTACGAATCAGTAGAAGCCCAGATCGTGCAGCACTATGCCAGCAATCGCAACGTGCGCATCGCCAACGCTGCCCGGATCTTCGCTAAAGAGCGCGACATCTTCCTGGAAGACTACAGCCTGCAGAAAGATGCGCCCAGCAAGCCAGCACCCCAGCCAAAGCCAGCACCAGAGAAGCCCAAAACCTCAGTAAAATCAACGCCTGAGCTGCTCAAAGGCGCTCCTTTGGCAGCAACAATTGCAGAAAAGCCAACGCCGATACAGCTGCATGGTATCGTCTATCTGATCTCCCTCATGCTGGCCGGTATGGTCTTTGTAGGATTTGATGGGTTCTCGGCAGCTATGATCGTCATACAGACTTATGCCGATATACCGGAGGACGGGAATCGCCTCCACGCCATCAGTCAAGCGGTGCAGTCCTTGGGCAGCAACCCCGTTTTGCTCTACGCCGTCATCATGGCTATCCTGATGGGCATTGCCATCGGCTACATCACCATCGTGACCATAGTCAAATGGGAAGGCGACCAGGAATACAAGAATGCTCTGAAGGCGCTATTCTCCGTCTTCCAGTTCGTCCTGCACGTATTTGCTATGCCGGAGAAGAACGCAGGCATGATCATCCTATCCGTAGGGCTCACCCTCGCCACCTTTGGCGTGACCGTAGCTCTCGATAACGCTATAAACGGAAAAGCATGAGCCTTATGAATGACCTACGCGCCTGGTTCCGCCGGGCCATCCTGAACGAATACGACCCGACCGGCTACGTTCGCCCGGCATCCCCTTCGCCTACTAAGGCAGAACGGAAGCGAGCTGCCCAGGGACTGGGAGAAGAATATACGGTAGTCGGCACCAACGTCTACATGAACGACCCGGACCTCGAAACACCCGCCAGCGCCAGCGCCGAAAGCCAGGTAGATATGAAGCTTCGCCTTGAGCGCGGGACTAAGAAGGAACTGACCGAGCTGGATATTCTCCTGCTGAATGAGAAGAACCTGAACGTCGGCGTTGCCATCCACCTGAAGCCGTACTGGATCATCGGTACCGGCCGCAAAGAAGCCAGCGCCATTCTGACCCGGAAGTTTGGCGAGAACAAGGGCTATAGCGTCAGCAATATCGGCGCAATCTACGCGGTCCTGTCTGCTTCGCGCAAGCAGGAATTAGAAAATCAAACTGTAAATTAATTATTAAAACCTGACACCTGACTGGACACCCCGGTCTGACATTTGACCGGACACCTGTCCAGTCAAACGGACACGACACCAATAAATCACAACTAGACAGCCCGACACTAAAACCTGACACCCGGACAGGTGTCAGCCCGACAAATGGACTGTTGTCCAGACAGGTATCCAGTCAAAAACCTGACAGGTGTCCAGTCGGCACCCGACACCCGACCTGACACCGAAACCTGACACCAACTTCCAAGCCGACCCGGAACGCCGGGCAGCTTCCCAAAGCGAGAGAAACAGGCATAGATCAAGCCAGGGAGCAGCCCCTCCCCCACCAGGAAAGGGGCTGAAACCGCCGCCCTTAGTACAATTACGTACAATTGTACAGTGGGCAACTGATTTTCAATTAGTTACAAGTACAAAATTTAGACACATGCCTGTACAATCACGTACAAAAGCGTACAAAAACACCCCCTTTTACCGCCAAATGGAGGCGAAATTCCAGCAGATTGACCCTCAGCTCGCCCGCGAGTGGGAAGAACTTTGCGACCGGGCCGATATGCGTACTTACGGGTATGAATTGCCCAGCCGCAACCCTGTCCAGCGTAGTGTCCAGCAGATTGTCCGGACAATTGTCCGGCATCCTATCGGACACCTGTCCGGACAGTACGCCCGACACCTGTCCACTGTCGCCGCCCGTGGTGTCCGACACATCGCAGTAGCGTCATGGAAAATTGGACTGGACACCTGTCGGGCAATAGCTGTCTGTGTGTCGGACTGGTCAAAAAGCTGGTGGACTTTAAACGACATCATCCGTAATGACGACCCGGACATAGACCCGATGGACATACCTGACAAGTACGGCAACCGGTGGGAACAGGAGACATACGAGCCCCGGCAAGGTTGCGGGAAAAACAACGTTGAAATCAACATTGAAATTGAAGTAAATCAAAGAGCATGATCAACCTTATCAAAAACAACGTAGACCAAATCACCCTGATGTTTGTAGCGGCGGCTACCATCATTATCTCCCTTATTTACGGCATATCCGGATTCGCCATTGCTGTATTTCCTGCCATGCTGCTGTATTACTATGCCCACAAATGGCAAATTGCACGGGAGATAAGGCTGCTGATGGAAAAGTATGCCAGACAGGTAGACGACATCTTTGTGTACGCCGAAGATGAGCAGGACGATACGGTCAAAGCCCGGGCAATGGAGGAAGTACACCTGTTAAAAGACAGCCAAAACGCTGAGTATGCAGCAGGCAAGCTTAAAGTCATCATTATGTACTACGAGCACAACCCGGTAGAAGATATGGAGGAAGTTGTAGCAATGCCCCCTATCAACCCACAACTGCACCGCTACTTAGTAATGGCCCCATCCTTCGACCGCTACTGCGAAGTGGCAGAAGAATGGGCGCACCGGCACCACGGCACTGCCCACAAAGCCAAAGCTGCTGACCGCTGGGCCAGTGACTGGACGGAGGCGGAGATTTTGAAGCAGCGGGGATGATGAATATTCAATTAAAAGTTAACAGACAAATGGATTTGAACTATTTGAAATGGCTAAGAAACTTATTTCATGATGAATTGGTAAAAGCATATCCCAATACATCTACTGTTTGCCTACGTAATGGTACCTGGCGAACCTTCTATCTAGGTGGCTGGGAGCCAAATGCAGCAGCAGTTGAACTTCTACCCTCTTCGCAATGGACTACTACACCGAAGCCTTAGCTCAATTTGAGCGCCGGACGTAGCGGGAAGACTGTCGGGCCTACTATCTGGCCCGGCTTGAAAAACGCCTGTTCGAGCTTTCCCGCGACCTCACGATAGCAGACTGGAAAGCCATCCGCAATGAGCACTACTGGAGCGATAAAGCATGGGTTCAGACCCGCAGCTGGCCAACAATAGAAAAAGAGATTGCTATCAGTAAAATCTGGACTTACCCGTCAGGTAACCCGCAAGTACGGCGATACCGATGGACACAAATGGTAAGCAATACGTGTACCGGGGCGACCGATTGGCAAAGCTCGTCCCTTATGCAGGGCAAATCTGCCAGGGCGTACTTCAGCCCAATGGGAAGTGCATCCGGGGCAAAACGGGAATATGCTAGTTGATTGTGATGGCACCAAAGTAGTGCGGCAATTACGAAAATTAAACAAAGATAAAATGAAGCTAAATACTAAAAAATATGACTACTCATCAGCTTTAGCCATCGCCGAGCGCGTAAAAGCCGCTTTGGAGCCCCACTGCGAACGCATAGCCATAGCTGGGAGCATCCGCCGCCTGCGCCCCCAGGTAAGCGACATCGAGATCGTTGCCATCCCCAAGCCTTACCAGACCAGCTTGTTTGCCAGCGGCATTGCTACGGTGGTGAATGAGTGGCAAAAGGTAAAAGGCGAACTGCCCTGCAAGTACACCCAGCGTATTTTGCCGGAAGGCATCAAGCTCGACCTGTTCTTTGCGGAGCCGGGCAACTGGGGCTACATCATGGCTATTCGTACCGGTAGTGCCGCCTTTAGCAAGATGCTGGCACAAAGCTGGAAACAGCGAGGCTACAAAGGTGAAGACGGCTATCTGACGCACAAGGGCCGGCGCATCAACATTAAAACGGAGGAAGACCTCTTTTGCTATGCGGGCGTGAAGTATGCCGAACCGGAAAAACGAGAGCTATGATCAAGGAAGTCAAAATGTACACCTTAGCCTGCTACCGCTGCGAAGCAGAAGCTTATAAAGGGCTCATGCACCACTGCCTCTACACCCAAACCAATTTCCCCTCATTCAGCTCCCGCTCCCCATCAAACCGGTAAGCAGTGAGCACCCCGCCCTTTGCCACGCTATAGTCGAGGCAGCAGGCATTGGGCGTCAAAAGCTGAGGCGTGCCCTTGAGCCAGTAGTGCCCGAAGAAAACCGGCCGGGCTTCGGCGGCATAGTGGGCGGTATCCGCGCCCCGGAAATCAAGGTGGTCGAGCCCCAGGCCCGGGATGACGCTCATATCCTGAAAGGACTGCCCCTCCGGATCTTGCCACCACTTGATGCGTATTTCCCGCCGCTCGTGCCCGTCTTTGTCGTGAAAGCTATAGCCCTCCGGCAGGTCGGCTTCCCTGCCTTTGCAGGTGACTTCCACCCAATGGTATAAATCGGTGCCCTTTTCTGCGGCTTCGGGCAGTAAGCGATCGGGAAGGGCCGCCCCGCCCAGTGCCTTGTGCAGCTTGCTGATCACCGCTTCATCCCAACAGGCATGTACAGCACGTAAGTCTTCTGTTTCCAGGAAGAGCGGGAGCGTCCTGAACCAGGCAATGGCCGAGTTGTAGTTGCCCGGCTTCCCACGGTACTGCTCCAGCGTAGCGGCATGCTGATGCGTGTTTTTTGCCGTATGCGGCCGCAGGTACCCGCCTCCTTCCTTTGGCGTATTGTAGCAGATCGCATTAAACTCGTGGTTGCCGCACAAGGCAACCGCACTCTCGGCATCCACCATCGCCCGGACGATATCCACCACCTCCGGGCTGTCCGGCCCACGGTCGATATAGTCGCCAACAAAGATGATTTTACGGTCGGGGTGACGGTACGCACCGTTTTTACGCTCGTAGCCGAGCTTGCGGAGCAGGGCTTTCAGTCGGTCGGCGTGGCCGTGGATGTCGCCGATGAGGTCGGTTGGGGTGGTCATGTTTAAATCCGTTTGATCGAAAAAGCTATTGTGGTGCCCGGTTGGCTTTTTTTAAATTTAAACCAGGTTGATGTCTTTACTAGCCCAACAACGGAGGTAATCCGTCCAGCAGCGGGACACCCATCATTCATCCTGTGGGTGCGTTTGCACATACTGCTTCTACGCTTTTGGCAGGCTCAGCTGCTCATACGATTTGAGGTGTTGATAGGCGACTTTGAGATAAGCCGGCTTGAACATCTTCACCTTTCGCTCTGACCAGTCCTTCAGGCGTTTCTCTATATCTGTAATATCCAGGCCAGGATTCTCTTCCATCATGAAAGCTACTGTGGCCAATAATTCCATAGAGAAAGCAGATTCAAAGCCCTGAATGAAGCCCAGCAAGTTGTCTAGCCGCTTTTTCTGAGTAGTATCAAGGTTAGAATCAATATAGGCTTGCACCTCTGCTTGTTTCTCATAGCTGAGCAAGAGTGGCTCAAAGGGTCGGGCGTCTTTTTGTTCCAGCCCATTCAGGTAGGTGCCATTTAAAGCATACAATACATGGCGTATCTGAACGGAGTAAGGACCATAATGATGGGCGACAAATTTCAATCTCAGCGGCTCTCCCATCCGCTGCAAGAAATAGGCTAGTTTATTGGCAACAAACAGGTTGGCATGTTCTCCCAGCCCTTCGTACTGGTAGAGGGCGGAGAGCAACATAGCTCTTGCCGATGTCAGGTGGGCTTTTTTATGCTTATCTTCTTTTTGTAAGACCTTTTTGATGGCTTCATTAGGTTCGTAGACATACACCTCAGCATTTAGTTTACCTAGTTGCTGCTCTATCATTGTCTTAACTTTTTCCCACTTCAATCCACCGTTCCCACAGCCCAGGGGCGGGATGGCAATACTTTTGATATTTCTTAATGCTATCTCTTTTGCCAGTGCGGTCAGACCGTCTTTTATATAATCATATTTAGATTTCAGCCACCACTGTGTCTTGGTGGGAAAGTTAATAATGGTACGCGGCCCCATAAGATCCTGATCTTCTACTATCAGCAACTGACCTGGCTTCAGAGCACCCTTTTTGCAAGCTGCACGGTATTGCCGGTAGTTCTCGGGATAGGCTTCTTTGAACTGCAATGCTATACCCTTACCCATCACCCCCATGGTGTTGACGGTATTGACCAGTGCCTGAGCATCTGAATTGAGGAGGTTTCCTGTGGTGTAGTGTAACATGATCAGTAGTAGAATTTACCTTTTGGGTTAACATAAATATCCAGATTTAAGCCCAGTTTTTCAAGTATTGGGCTGACTGCCTGTTTCGATTCGTCATCAAATACAACCAACCGATCTATGCAGCTAACAGGTACGTGTCCCTTGACCAACAGCTCTGCCTGCTTACGGCGCATACGGTCGCGGTCTTCTTCATCGTTTCGCCAGTATTTTTGATAGACAATGTCCCAGTCTACTTGTTCCAGGTCAGATTTGTCCTTATAAAACTGCGTAATTCGCTGTTTGGCATGACCATCTGTAAAAAGATAGTTGCAATTAGCCGCTTCTATTGTACCCAATGTGCAGCAAATATATACAATATCGCTCTGTGGGCGTTGCACAATACCTCTATAACCCGTGTGAATATTGTACAACATCGGAGAAAGGTGCCCGAAGTAAAAAGCTACATACTCTCCAATATGGCCACGCCCCTCCAGCGGAATTGGATAATGCCTGCGCTGTTCAGTGAGCTTTGTGTCCCCTATGAAGACATAGTCCGGGTCTTTATCCGGATGTGTACTTGCGAACATTCCTCGCTCCAACAGGAAAGGGAGGTTGTCGATGTGCACAATACGAAACAGCCATATCTCATCGGGTATGTTGCCGGGCATAGGCTATACTTATATTACCAAGGAGGCAATATACAATAGAGTTTCTACTCTGCCAACCCTTTCACTCTTCCCCAACAACTCCGCCACCCCCAGCGCGCCCGCCAGATTCTAGACTGCAATATTTTGGTCGCACCGCTCTATAAAGCTCAAGTAGGCGCGGTTAGCGCCACCAATTTACCTTTCCTCTCGATTACGCACTTTTTTATCCGGTACGTGGTGCATTTTTAATACCGTTTAAACAAGCCAAGTAACCGCCTCATTTCCGCAACCTCAAATGCCTCCACCTCGTCCAGGTATTCGTCCATCAGTACACCCGCACAGTCGCCACTCGCCAGTTGATGGATGGCTTCGCCATTAGAATAGTAAGTGATTGTAAAAAAGCTTTCGGCAATCAAATCTTTGCTGATTCCGTAGCTGGGGTAATCCCAAATATCGGGTAGCTTTTGCCATGGAATATCTTCTGAATAGTGATCAGCGTGGCTCGTGGAAGCAACTAATTGCTTGCCTTTCGGGTAATAGGTGTCAATAAAGTATCGGCGCTTACCTGTATGGTAATATTCAATATATTTAATTTCATCTTCAAGGATGAAATAGCGTGCCACAGTAGGCCCAAGCGAGTCTGCTCCGGTGATGGTTCGGATATCATCCCAATCACGTATGTCATCAATTAAGGATCGGTATTCATCGACCGGGTTAACGACTTCTTCAAAAGGGCCCCAATAGGAGTATTCCTCTTCAGGCGCCTGCCCGCACAAGCTCAAGGTTGAGGATAGCAGACCTAACAGGATAATTGCTTTTTTCATTTGGTTGGATTCTGATGTTTTGCTGTCCAGTTAAAAACTATAACAGAGGTTTAGGTTACCCGTCTTAAAATGACTTGAGATTAGAATAATATTGCTAGGCAAATATCGTGCTTTATAAACGTCTATTGTGCCTAGTTTAGTGCAAATTCTTTAAAATCTAAAGCTTGTCTACTTTGGTAAATTTGCATTTTACTATGATGTAGCAGTAAGACTATACGATTAACTAAAGGGTAAGACCATGTTTAGAGCTCGGCCCTGTTGTAAACTAAACACTTATGAACTTGGTGGAATCTTTTTTAGCATATTTGATGAGCCAAATACACCAAAACAGATTTCAACAGGATCACTGTTTCTTGATTATCAGTACGAGTATCTCTACAGCAATTACTTTGAAAGTTGACTTTGATTTTGAAATCATTGAACGGACTTCTAGGTTAGCTTATACTACTTTTGACTAAAATGAGGTTGATTTGCATGCGCCCCCTTTTGTGAATGGAGTGAAGGTAGGGTTTCGGGGAGAGGGGGAAGTGAACACTGCTGCAGGATATAGGTGCAAATTTCAATTCAATACTTACTGCTTTTTGAAACGAATTCTAATTTCTTTCGTAAAAAAGGCAATCACCCTACCGTTTTTTAACCTCACGGATTTCGAATTCATGTTTTTACGAAAACATAATATCATGATTTTAAAGAGAATATTGGTGAATAGCTCTTTAGTATTTTGAGTTTTTGAGGATCATTCACTTTCTCTCCTTAATCCGTTTAGAGTTCATTTTTTAAATAGCTCCTATGTTATACTTTCATATTTGTCAGCAGTTTGATTCCGAATTCCAACAAGAGGACAACGCCACAATTCGTATAGTAAAGAAAAAACTTGAACATCTTCAAGCAAGGAATGCATTTATCCCAAATAAAACGCTCAAAGTATACGATCGAGCCGGTCTCTATGTACAACGGTTTATGGGGCAAAGGATGAATATGCGGATTCTCATACAGGAATATAAATTTGAGCATTTAGGACAAGAGCATGTAATCTACTTTCTAAGAGAATATGTACCGCAGTCTAAATACGAACCGCGATGGAGAAACTACATTTTGCCTGAAATCGAAGATGGGATTTACAAAGAACGCCACCCGATTCCTCCTGAAGAAATAGAAAAGGCAAAAGAGGAGTACCTTGATCAAATTCAGAATGGTTTAGATAAAGAAATGCCTCCTCATGCTCTAGTTAGTTGGTTCCAGGAAGAAGGTTTTGGAATAGAACCAGAGTTTAGGATATACGAAACTCAGAACTGGGTCACATTTTCAGCAGAGTATGGGAGTACCTATTTAGGGGATTTCTTTCTCATCCTTGATTCGGTTTACCATCAAACGAATCATCATGGAATAACACATGAGCCAGTTGCAGAATTAGAGGGTAAACGAAATTTATTAGTTTCTCAATATCAAGAAGTGTATCTTATACACGAGGCTTATCTGCAGGAGCATGGAGAGCAATTAGAGCAATTTATGCTAGTACATGATGGAGGTATATTGGGCCAGGAGTTTAGCGAAGAAGAACGCATTAGAAAAATTCAAGGAGCCATTGAGTTTTCACCTCTGAAAAACATTGAAAATGAACTATATAGTGAGAACGATTTTGCAAAAGGAGCAGTACGTGCCTATCCAGCTAATCTACTAAAAGACAGGAAGTCCTGGCGCGCTGTTCAAATGTACAATAACAAATCTAATCTTGCACTTTCACCGGAACAGCTTACACTTCTCAAAAATTATGATTTCCCAAAATTCATTAACGGGCAAGCTGGAAGTGGTAAGTCTGAAATGCTGTATTACCTTATTGCGGAAGTTATCTTCCGGCAGCAGGTTTATGAATTTGAGGATAAGATTATATTCTTAACAGAGAATGAAGAGCTGTTAAAAAAAGCACTGCAGGATACTAGAAGTAAGTTGGTTTATAATTCTCAGTATAAGGATATTGACTTACAAAATGTCGATCTACAAAAGTACTTTTCTCCTTTTCGTCGTTTTTTGCTTGACAACTTTGTAGACGACTCAAGCATTTTTCCTGAGGATAAGTTTGTAAATTTTTCGCGTTTTCGAAAATTGTATCAAAATAGCAATTTACCAGATTACACCAAAAAGCGGTATTCTGCCGAAATTGCTTGGTACGTTATTTATACTTTTATAAAAGGACAAAGAGCTGATATAGAAGCTCTTGACACAGATGGCTTTGAAAATCTATACAAAAAAGATAAAGGAAGGCTGGATAAAGGGACTTTCCGCGAAGTTTATGAAAAAATTTGGAAGCCATTTTATTCTAATTTGCGCAGGAAAGGGTACTGGGATCAGCTCGACTTAGTGAGAGACGTGCTCAATCGATACCATAAGATTCCGTCTTCTGAAAAGCTAACAGTGATCCTGTGTGATGAATCTCAGGACTTTACCCGGATTGAACTACAGCTAATTATTAGATTATCCCGCTTTTCGGATTTTGATCTTTCTGGCTTAAATCAAGTACCTATTTCATTTGCCGGTGACCCTTTTCAAACTGTTAATCCAACTGGTTTTAGCTTAGAAAAACTCAAAAGATTATTTGGAAAAGAACTGGAAGAAGAACTCAAATTCGAGCTTTCTCACGATCGGCTCATATCAGAACTAAGCTACAATTATAGGTCAAGCAGCCCTATTGTTGATTTGGCTAATGTTGTGCAATATTTCAGGCGCCGATTTTTGAATACACCAGACCTTGATAGCCCTCAAGAAGCAAAGAGATTGGGCAAGTCGCCATCTCCCCAGCTATTCTGTTTAAATGAAAACGCTAGAGGATTGTTTAATCGTTTAGGTAAAGGTGTTGTATACTTGGTAAGCTGTAACGACGGAGAAGAGAATGACCTTGTAAATAATGATCCTTGGCTTGGAGAAGAATACATTGTTAAAAGTGCAGCCAGAGCGAAGGGATCAGAGTACCCTAATGTGGCTATTTATGGGTTTGGGCAGCATTTTATAGACACCTACGGAGATGATATGATCAAGGGATTACTTTCCCTAGAGCAGAATTACGACAACCTGAGTTCTAGTCAGCAATTTGAAATTTCATTCTTTTTCAACAAGCTATATGTTGCCATTACTCGCGCTCAGGAAGACTGTTACGTTATCGATACGGCTGAAGGAATAGCTGGTTTTTGGGAACCAATACGCCAGATTAGCGCTCTGTCGGATATTGATGAAAAATGGAATGATGCTATCAAGCCTGGTTTCTTGGTAGAAGGCAACATTGAAATGGTTAATAATACAGACCTGGAAAGCCTCCTGAAAATTGCAAAAGAGGAGAAAGAAAACGGATTAGCTTTTGAAGACCCTGATCGCTTAAGAGATGCTGCGAAGGCCTTTTCTCAAGTACCGGATATACAATACAAAAAAGATGCAGACTACTGCAGCGCCAAAGCCTTAGAATTTGAGCATAAATTCGAAGAAGCAGGTGATGTTTTGATTCAATACTACAACAGCTTCGCTTACGAAGCTAATTTAGCTTATCTATTAGGAGAAGCTTGGGAGAAAATATTAGACCAAGAAGAGACTAATTCTGAAAAAGTTAATTCCCTACGATTTATCGCTAAGATAATGAGCGATGTGCCTGTGGATATAAATGAGGCGCTTAAATACATAACTAAAGCAGAAAAAATCTTTAATGACCGAAGCTGCCGGGGTCGACTATTTTGGAAGAATGAGTTCCTTGTAAAATTGGAATCAGCGTCAGCCGATTGGATTCATCATGAAGATAAGGATGCCGTTGAGCAATTAGCAGGGCTTATGTCTTCTATAAAGTGGTCTGGTGATACCTACTACAATAGTATTGCTAAGCTATATGCTTTTGCAGGCAATCATGCCAAAGCTGTTGAATTTTGGGAATTATGTGAAGAATATAATCATGAAGATTACTACAGGGCTAAGCTTCAAACACCAATTGATACAGGAGAAAAGATATTCTACCTATTTCAATTAGAAAAATATGAAGATATTCTTAGCGCTTATGAAAAAGATGCAGCTCAGGAATGGCAGGAGACCGACCTCAGAGTGGTAGCTGACGCCTATCTAGAAATGCAACGTTATGAAGAAGTAGTGAAACTTGGTGCTTCAGGAACAGATCTATGGGCTTATCTTGAAGAAAAAATATTTAAAAAGCGTACTCATAAGAAGCAGGTGGAGTTATTTCTATTATCTACGCTGTCTGTAGTAGACGACAACCCTGCCTTACGAAATACTATTTTAACTCAAGGTTTCATTATTTCCATAGCTAACTTTATCCTTACTCCATATTATAAGGAGGAAAATGAACTTAACAAGCTAAAACGTATTGCTGGACGTTTGAAAGATGCAGAGGGCGTATCTGAATTGACCAGGCTTTTTATCAAGTTATTAGCTCGCTCAAAAAACAGCCCCAAAGATTTTACAGAATCTCCAGCAGTATATGCGCTTGTAAGGATGGCTCTGGTAAAAGGGAATATTGCACCAACCAATTCTATATCAGCAATTGAAAAGGTATGTGCAATTGAGCGCACTCATGATAAATTCTTAGATGCAATTAAAGCAATTAGGAAACTTAATATCTCAGGTACAGAAAGCTCTACCTTTATATCCAATCGCATTCAGAAGTTACAGTTCAAAAAAGTCATGATTGATGTTGGTGCACAAGGCAACACAAGACTTCAGAACTTGGAGCAAGAAAAAGAAAAATACTTTAAGAGACTCTTCGAACTTGAGCAACAACAAAATAAAGATACAGGTTTTAACATCACCTCGTTAGGTATTGAAGACGTGGATAAAGAACCATTGTTTCCTGATTTTTACTCTCTGGCAGATAACAAAATTAGCGAGGAGGAATCGCCCATTCTCGATGAATCTGATACAGATCAAAGTCCAAAAAAAGAGGAGGAAAACAACATTGATAAAGACAAAGAAAACGACTCCAATAAGAAACAGGATGACCCTCGAGATGATACAACCACTTCTCTTGATAAACCAGAAGAACAGACCAAAACAAACGAAAAACCGAAGGGCAAATCTACAGATGATGAAAAACCTGATAATGCAGGAGCTAAGGGTCAAAGCCTAGATACGTCGGGCTCAAGAGCCCTCAAAGAAATACAGGAATTAAAAGAACAATTTCAGGGTTTCTCTGACTCGCATAAGTCTCTCACCAATAAAATACAGAGTAATGAGCAGGCAATCAATGAACTGAAAAAGATCTATTTAGAATTAGAAGATTTGAAAAACTCTAATTCCAAGCTAGAAAGGGAAAATATTGAACTTTACCGCGAATTAGCAGAGGTTCAGCGAAAGTACATAGCATTGCGTGATAAAAACTGAGCCACTGGCTAGAATTTGGGGGGTAAGCATAGCTCTTATCAGGAAAACGGATGGCATAGAAGAGTGTGACAATCATGCCGCCTCTATCAACCGTAAACCTTGCTGATAGGCTTTGGCAGAGGCTTCATCCCAAAACATTAACCTCTTTCTTTCCATTTTTGATAGCACATCGTATACATAGTCCGGGGTATCCTCAAACAGAGCAATAATGAGTACGGAACATGTCCGGGTCAAAATGGTATAGATGTAGTAGTATGCATCATCTTCATTGCCCACATCAGATCGGGTTGACCAAACAATACAATCTTTTTCCATACCTTTTAGCTTAAGAATCGTATCGGTTTCGGCTATTTCCGGTAGCCGGTCATTTAAGGCTTTTGTAAGTTGTTGATCCTTTTCAAGGATCGTGATTTTCTTACGGCGCGGCAACTCAGAATCGAATAAATCAAATACCTGGAAATACCAAAAGATCCACAAAAGCTTGTTTTTCATGTCTTCTGAACTCTGACCGTGTACAACGATGGGCCTTGCGCCGGGAGGAGCTCCCTTGTATGGCGAAATCTCATCTACCTCTTGTCCATTGCCTGTTTTTATATGTTTAGAAAAAGGGCGGATGCACTCACTAATCCTGAACGGAAGCCTGAAAGATCCATTTAGCTTTTTCGTTTCTCTATTGCCCATTCTTTCCTTGCCCTGAAATACTCTATCCTCTCTTGGAATATCTGCTGTCTTTCCGAGGTGCACGGCCTGGGCATAATCACCAGCTATTACGAGATTGTTGTTGTCTCTCAACAAGCCGTAGAAAATCTGATAATCGGCCTGCGTACAATCTTGAAACTCATCTACAAATATATGCGTATATCGGCCATTATAGCTGCCTTCTCTTAAATCTTTCAGTAGCTTATGCCGCCTGGTATGGATAGTGGCTTTGTTATGGTTTTCCAGATATTCCAAATAATGCCGAATGACTGTCCAGATTGTCTTGCGCTCTTCGCTATTGGTTCTGAGGTGAGGGTAGGGCCTACCGGATCGCGTCCCATTTTGGTACTTCTCAAGGGTATCATACTGCTGCCCATAGATTACCCGCTGATATTCACTCAGTAAAAAGCGAGTATCAAGGTATTTTTCGAACTGTTCTCTATCTATTTCTCCTGCTTCAGAAAGTTCCTGAATCGTTCTACCGATGTAAAATCGTTGCGTATTATCGAATTCCAGAATTCCCAGGTGTTTTCCTATTCTCGGAGCCAAAACATCAAAGTGCAAAAGCTCTATATTGGGAGTATTGCTGTCATGGAAATAAAATTTGCCCCCTTGCCTTCTACAATATTGTGAATCAAGAATATCTTCTAACCAACCTCCTAAATAACTCATTAGGGACTTATTGAAGGTAGTTAGAAGAATACAAATGTTAGGATTGTACCTGGCTTCTTCACACAAGTTCTTAATGCGTTCGGTGATGACCACGCTTTTCCCACAGCCTGCAGGACCTAGAATAATAGTTGGGCGGTTATTATGCTTCGCTGCAGCTTTCTGTTCTGAATTCAATCTGATTTCCCGCCTTATTTTAATTGGAGGAATGTACAGGTTCAGGTCGTCAATTTCCTGAGGCTGGGGCATTTCAAGTTGGTACTGAAGAGGAAGCTGCGAGATATCCCGGATGATGATTTTAGCGTAAAACGCACGAACATCCCAACTCGGCGTATTTGTTGAAAGGATATTACCATACTTTTTATTAAAGCGCTCGCGATAGGATTTTACAACACCCATGCTACCGGAAAAAACACTATTTTTCATTAGTACCTGGCTATTGTATCCACCCTCCTCAATATGCTTGGCAACCCCATTCAAAAACTTAACCTTATTCTGCTGATTGGAGGTTAACAGTACCAATTTTTCCGGCTGATAGGTGCGGACAATCTCTTCAAAATACTTCGCAATTTCCAGTTGATTCTCTTCGTGATCAAATAGATATGACGCCACAATGTAAGGTGTCGACAACCGTATGCGGTCAATATTCATCCATGAGTTTACACTATAGTCTACCCGTAATTCTCTAAACGCATCAAAACGTCTACGGAATGCCGGCTCCAAAAATGACCGGTTAAAGTCCAGCATAAAAGGGCTTATGTCAACATTGATTATGTTTGCTTCGATTAAATCAATACCGGAATCCTTCGCAGCCTGCAAACAAAGCCCAACAGCCACTTGAATTGCTCCTGTACCTGCCCCAAGATCGAATAGCTCAATTGGTTTTTTATCCTCTATAGCCTCTACAACCATATCAATAATGAATGACATAGAGGTATTAATCCTTCTGCCCTGATACCATAATGCGTAGGACAAACCAATTGTATGGCGGTCATAACACAAATCTTCTCCTCTACTCAGCCCAAGAGACTCTCGCTCACATTCTTTAAGATCAAAAAGGAAATTGGAACTTGTTCTGTCGGCATACCTGGTTTGCACAAACCTTTCTGAGGCCTCCACTATGGCTCCTTCAATTTCGTTTTGATGGCTTTGTAACCATTTGACAATTATCGCTTTCATTTTGTCCTGCTGTTTGAGGGGGGCTCGCTAAATAGGAGCAAAACCTGACTGTCCGATGCCCAGCTGTGGCAACTCTTCCTGCATAATTTGCAATATACGCTGGTACTCTCTCTTGTCCCAGTTGTGCTCTTCCAACAACTGCAATGCCTCATCGCGTGTCCCCCTTACAAATTTACCCTTAGATGGGTGAAATGGTTGAATAATAAATCGTTCCACTCCGGTTGCTTTCAGCGATTGTGCAAACAACCTTGGTTCATCTACTGGCAGTAAGGGGGTAAGCGTTATACAGGATTGTATACCTGCTTCTTTTATTTCCTGTATCGCTTTTAGCCTCACCTTATTTGAAGGGCAAAGCGGCTCGAAGGCTTTGCGTATAATCTCACTATCGGTAGTAATGGTCATATTGACTTGTAAAACTTTGAACTGCCTTAGCAAGTCTATGTCCCGGATGACCATCGGTGAACGGGTCTGAATAACAAGCCGTACCTGATGGAACTCCAAGAGCTCTTCAAGGATGCCTCTCACCAACTCCAGCTCTTTCTCGATCGGTTGGTAGGGGTCTGTTACGCTGCTCATGTACAGCGTTTTGCCTATCATAGGCTTTTTACGCTTTTTCTTTAACAGTGTCAGCGCATTTTCTTTCACATCCACCCAGTAGCCCCAATTGTCCATCTTTTCCTTATCCCTCGAAAAAAATGCAGCATAACAGTAAGTGCATCCAAAGGAACATCCCGAATACGGATTGATAGAATAATCATAGTCCTTCATGAAGCCAGAGGTAGCCGTCAGGATGGAAGAAGCTTGCTTGTAAGCAATCTTACTCTGTCCCATTTTGGTGCGCCGTTCCGGTGTCTTTTCATCACCAAATAAGTCGAGCTGAGGGTTCATGAATGGACAATTTTAAGTTTATACGGCTTTCCACTAGGAATGTTGCACCTTAAAGGTAAAGATTTGAAAGGTTTTTTGAGGCATATACTTCTGCTTATGTTCCTTGATCGAATGCCTTCAATTTTTTATTCAATTTCAGAACGGGGTCTTTGAAAACCTTTGTCATCCATTCTGATGTCTCAAAAAGGCAAGTAATCATCTGATCCTAGAAGAGATGGAGGACGCGGTTATAAATCTGGTGTTCTTCCCGATATGCTTGGCTCATAGTTCTAATTGATTAAACTCTTGTAGTTCTTTGAAATAGACAAAGTCTTTGTCAATTGCTTTAAACTCGTCACCATCATTTTGTTGATACTGAAATACTTGGTTATCAATTTTATATTCAACCTTACACCTGGACTGAGTATCTCCAATTTCAAGTAAACTGCTGTGTAAGCCTCTTTTTACTTTTATTAGTTTAGAGTCTATTGCTTTGTCTTTAAGCCACTCATGTAGAGCGGTAATTCTAAGTTCACTATGGTAATGGCTCAATCTTGAAGACCCTAAAAGCCTGATATTTCTTTCACTTCCCCAATTGATTAATGCCTGACTACAGTAACCAAAAAGCTTTGACTCTCTGATGAAATAAATTCTCCAATCGCGAATAGTTTTTCCCTTTTCCTTTATAATAGATTCTAATGAACTTGTGGAGCAATCAGATTCGTCTAACAGTTCTTTAAGCAACGTCAATCTGTTCCCATTACCATCTTTGACAAATAAATATCGCCAGTTTTCATCACGCTGTCTGCTGTTAGCTCTAATGGAACGATGGAAACTCTTTCTATTTGAGGTCAGAGGCCTCATCCAGGAAGCATTCCTATCTCCATTTACTAAAAGAACCCGTTGAATGATGAAACGACCGTTGTCTAAGTGCTCCGTGGTGAATAACTGATTCAGTCTGTGCCAATATTTTTTAAAAGATTCAAGGCTTGCCCCTTGCTCGTTTTTTGATAATTCAATAATAAACCCGATTTGACCGAAGAAGTAAAAATGATTTTCTGCTTCGCACAAGGCCTCCTGCCATTCTAAGCCCAGCTTGACCTTTTCTCCTTCTTCCTTTTGCTGCTTTTGGTTAAAAAATCTAATCCATGGTTCATTAAGGACATCTTTTTTAAGGAATTCATTTATGTTGAGAACAGCATTAGCATCGAACTTATTAATCGACTGAATGGCATTTATGTATGTTATGTTGTTATCAATTCGAGAGTTGTAAATAATATTACGAGCTACTCGCAGCCACGATTGAAAGTTCTCCTTTTCCTCTTCGGAAAATTCAATTACAGGCTTTGCAATATGACGAAAATAAATTAGCACCGCATACACAAATACCTTGTGATACAGGTTTAATCCAGAAAAATAGAGTAGTAAGGCTGATGTAAAATCTTGGCGCTTGTCTTTCTCAGGTTTGTAGAATGTATCTGTCCAAACTTCTCCAATTATTCTATTCAATTCACTCCTGTCTTCCTTACTACTTAACATTTCAAGCACAGAAAAGGACCAATTGACTGAATCAACCGAATGCACATCCTTGTCCTCGTAAAAGGATGTAGGAATAAATTTATAAGAACCAAGGCGATTAATTAATGCTTTTAAGTCTTCATCAATTTCATCCCCTCCTTCAGTCATTTCAATTTTTTTGAATAAGGCGAGGGTGTTAAAAAAGGACAAGTAGTGTTGATCCACACTTTCAATATCAGCCCTTTCCGACCAGAATATATCTAACCATTCCTTATCCAGTTTAATTAGCCACCCTACATTATTGATTTCTTTTGATTCCTTGTACTTGTTTTCCAGCCAAGCCTTAAAATTTTCGAAATCAGATAATGGCTTGCCGCGCGCGTTCATTTTTATATATAAGTCATCCTCAAGACCTTCTTCCTTGAGGTCAAAAAAATCGAATGAAACATACTTAGGATTTTCATTGACCAAATTCTCCCATATCCTGTTAAAGGTCTTTTGCTGGACTTTTTTTTTGCATTGGGTATGTATCTCATCCAGAACCACCAACATTCCTGCAACAGTAGGGTCTTTGTCCCAAAACTTGAAATACCAGGCTTGATCTCTGATTTTCTCTGATAGGTTAGCCTCTCTACAATCGTCACTCTGTTTTAAAAGCTGTACATGCTCTACTAATTTGGTTATGAAACTTGTAGAGCTCTTCCGGGTTTTGTATTCAAAACTTTTTAGCTTTTGAATTTCTTTTTTTGAAAGTTGAGCGCCTACATATAAGTGAAAAAGGAATAAGGTTGTCAGCCGCTGTTGACCATCAATAGGGATAAGCGTACGGTCATTAACAGCCTCTGCTGGACTGGCACCAATATTGTAATAAAACTCAATTCCCTGTTCAGCACTAAAACGTTCCAGAACAGCAACCATTTGCTTTAAGCTTTCCTTGTTCTTCTCAAACTGGGCGATACTTTTCTTGTGGATTGATTGACCGAAGATGAAGTCTAAATGAAGAGGTTGTCCTTGTTGAAGACAGCAACGTATCAGATCGTCAATAAACTTCTTTCTGATAGCATTAGCTTTGGGGGTATCACGCCCCTGAGCATAATCACGCTGAATTTCCGGGATTTCAATTTTACTCTTATCAATAATTTGCCAAAAAGTTTGTTCCATCATGCTTCCTTTTCATCTGGTAAGTATTCTTTTAATACGCTTTTGATAGAATCACAGTACCCTTCCATATCACAACGAGACCAATACTCCAGTTGTAAATGATCTTTGCTACTTGCCTTTTTTAAAAAACAATTCAAGGTGCCTAAGGGGATATATCGTCGGTTTTCATGCTTAAGAATCGAATTCCGTTTTTCTTTGAAGGGTAAATTGCTTAAGGCACTATTCGTTTGTTTGTCGAGCAGAGCCAAATTCAGAATACCATGTAAGTCGAAATCATCCTTATACTTCTCCGTAAATTCAGACAGTTTGTCCTGAATCTCCTGAGTGATATTGGCTGTATCGATGTTCTCTATTCCGCTCTGAAGCCGAGTAATGGTTTCCTCAAATGATCGCTTTTGATCGCCTTCCAGTTCATTTGCTCTTTCTGAAAAATCAGCTAGCCATGCTTTTGCGTGTTCTTTACTCTTTATGGCATTTGGATTTTGCGGATGAATGTGCTCAAGGGACCAGGATTCACTTCGGTACAAATGAAATGGGAACCTTTGTCCCGGGAAAGTGCTTTCTAAAAGTTTGATATTGTACAATAGCAAGAATATCTGGCAATCATTTCTATCATCTTCATAACTCAGGTAATCAAAACTAAAGCGGGGTAGGCGCTGACCGTCTCTTTGCTTAGTGCTTTTCATTTTTTCACGAATATACCAGTCCAGCTTCTGTTTAATTTTCGATTTACGGATATCCTTCATTTCTTTAACCAAATCTTCTAACTGCTTTATACCGGCGTTAATGAGAAAACCCACTTTATGGTACACCTCCAAATCACTATACCATTCTGTCAGTCTATGATAGAGATTTAGTAAGTCGTCCCAAACCAACCTGTCTTCTTCCTCCGCAAACCAATCATACGGACTCTGGTTTTCCCGCCTTGATGAAAGGATATCAAATAATAAACCTATACGGGTTTGATAGGAATCAGTGTCCTTTTGATTTATGAAATACCAAAAGTCGTCATCATGCAACTGTTTTTCGATGGCATCCCACTCTTCGGCCAACTGTTTTATCTTATACTGTTGGATGTCCCATGAATCATCATCATTTCGTTGGAGCTTCAAAATGAACAGTGCTTTTATTAATTCTGCATCGGTAAGCTTTATTTTTCCGGCATTGATATTGATAAAACGACCTTCAACCGACTGACCGTCTTTAGCAATTGGATACCAGATCAGATTAGTGTTATCCAATAGTTTAGCCGCCAGTTTTTCTGCGGCCTCTAAACCTTTTAATGAAAACCATTTGCTGATTAGAAGATAAGCCTGGAATAAATGGAAATTGTCAATATTATCTCTTTTGGGATTCTTTCCAGTAAAGTCTTCCCAAAGTTCAACCGGGCTTTCTTCCGTTTCTTGCCAATCTTCTAGTAAGGAGTGCTCTCTAATATCTTGAAGGAAACTAGCAGTTGTTTCGCGGGTGTTATACCTGATACTATAAGAAGGCAACTGTTTATTGAGCCGTTTATTCAGTACAGTCAAAATCAGATAAATCGTAGTAAGTCGTTGCTGACCGTCTACCAACTCCCAAACTTCTTCACCCTCAACAGTATTCGAAACCACTGTAATTGGCTGAAGGCTATATTTACGGTTGTCAGCAGCCTGCCAAATATCATTGAGCAGATAATTGATTTCTGTCTCGCCCCAGCGATACCCCCGTTGGTATGGAGCCACATAAAATGAAGTATCACCAATAGCCTTTATTAGTGCTCCGATGGAATAAAAACCAATATCATACAGATCTACGCTATTTCCATCTTCATTCATCTCCCCAACCACTTTTTCCCCGTCAATAACGCCCATCCCATATCCATACACCGGAATTGCAGCAATGGGGTATTAGGTTGCTCTACCTGGAGCCTATCCCAAGACTTCGGTCTACTCTTCGCATCCATACTTTACTGGTTTTGTTCCTTCAACTTCTTATTCAACGCCCGCACTGGTCCCTTGAACGCCCTCACCATCCGCTCTGAAGCATCAATCAGAAAATCAATCATCTGCTCCCAATCGCTTTTCTCATAAAGCGACACATCCGTTCGCTCGGTTTTAATACGGGAGGTGACTTTGTCATCCATCCGCTCCCAAATTAGGGGCTCCCCAAACTCTTCTTCTATTTTAGTTTGCTGCTCTTTCATGAAGTCAAAGCACCACTTGTTTTCTTCCTGAGAACCCCGGTTAAAGTAGACTTCGCTGCGGGTGTAGTTTTTGGAAACCACCAGATTTATGGTCACGCCGCTCATCCCGATACCAAGACCGATCCAGCTGTCTTTCGAGGGGGAGGTATTTGCAAAGAGGCTGTTTTTTTGGTTGGCTGCCTTGAGAAAAGCGGACCAAAAATCCAATCGGACGTGGTGACGCTGTTTTAAGTTCTCCTGGGTGGCGATTTCCTCCTGTGCCTTGGTGGCCATGCTTATTGAATAATCCTGAGTATCCTGTACGGGGAGTATTTGATCAATCTTTAGGAAAAGTTGCTCTCCAAATTTGTAGGGCGTGATTTTGAAGCACTGAATCCGCATATTGAAGTTCATCAGCCACAGGACGGTGGAAGTTACCTCTTTCCTGAATTTGGCAGCGATCATCATAATACGCTGGGCGTAACCCTGATTGAGCTGTACTTCCGAGAAATCTTCCTTTTCCAAAAATTCGGCCAGGATTTCTTCTGCGTCAGCATCACTGCCAATGCGCTTTAGATATTGCTGGAATATGCTACGAATGTCATCTTTGCTCAGGCTGCTGCAGTAGGAAGCATACTTCAGCACCTGCCAGGTGACATCCCGCCCACTGTCGTCCAGTTTGTTCTCTATAATTACTAGATTCCCTTGCTTATCCACCGCAAGCAAGTCCAATCGCTCCCTCGTATCCTGAAAGCCGTCGAACTCCTTTTGTATGATTAGCAAATCTTCACCCAGGCAAGTAGGCTCTTGAGCGATCCACTCCTGTAAATGCTCTCGTTCTTTAAATGCCAAGTCGGAAAAAGTGCGCTCTTCGAGGCGGTTGATTCGGTTTTTATGCTTGTCTATGGTGTACATAAACTCTTGGTTTTGGATTTTAAATGTCTGTCAGGATAGCCTGTTGAGTCCCTACCACCCCTTTCCCAAC
The DNA here is from genome assembly GCA_913057245.1 of uncultured Phaeodactylibacter sp. Lineage (GTDB taxonomy): Bacteria > Bacteroidota > Bacteroidia > Chitinophagales > Saprospiraceae > Phaeodactylibacter. The sequence continues at coordinate 13,230 of CAJXNH010000002.1, read as the reverse complement.
GCCTCCCGCACATCCACTTTATTCAGCACCCGATTGCAAGACTCAAAATCCGTATTATCAATCCGGTCATATCGGATTTCAAACGCGGAACGGGTTTCTACTTCCCGGATGCGCTCCTGCGCTTTTTCTTTTTCACCCATGGCAACATCCACCCATACATCTTGCAAAATATCCGGGATCTGGCCGAAGATGCTGAAGATATTATTTAGGCGGTTGCTAAGCAGTTCATGCACTCGGTCCTCCACTGTGCCTCGGTAACGCATGTTGTAAACTTTGACTTTATCCAGTCGTTGCCCGATGCGCTGTATCCGGCCCTTGCGCTGCTCAAGCCTTGTAGGGTTCCAGGGTAAGTCAAGATTGATCAGCGTCCCAAGCCTTTGCAGGTTTAAGCCTTCACTTGCACTATCGGTACCGAAAAGGATCCGAATCTCGTCATTTTGTACGGCTCGTTTAATAGTATCCTTTTCCACTCTTTGATATAGCCCTTTGTGCCAAACACCAGATTTTCCGGCACCTGCATATACACCTATTTTTTTGTCGGGGTGTTCCTTGGCTACCAGTTCTGAGAAATACTGTACCGTATCGTAATATTGACTAAATATGATACAACCTAAGTCGCTCCAGCCATAGGAAAAGAGCAATGTATTTAACTGCTCCAATTTGGGGTCCGAGTCTGTAAACTCGTCGAGTTGCCGGATTAAGCGATTCAAGATTTCTTGTTGCTCAGGTCCAATTCTTGCAGCAATACCGGATTTTGGCTCGTCTTCAATGTCCTCTTCCTCGCTGAAGTCAAAGTCATTGCCCAACATTTTAATGGCTGTTTTACGTCCGGCTTCCATGCTACTACCGATACGCCTTAGCAGCAGAGTCTTGATGAAACCTGCCCCCTTCATGACTTCACCCAGCGACTTACTAAATTCCGTTGCGGTCTGATAGGCATCTTCCAGATAACCTTTCAGGGGAATGGCATCTTTAGGCTCCTCACCGTAGAGTTCAACTTCTACCTTCTGCAAGTAAGGCTCTCCGGTCTCTTCATTGATGGTTTCTTCCAGAAACGTACGGGTACGGCGTATGATGTGCCGGACGTAAGGGTTGTACTGCTCAAACAACCCCTCTTCCCGTTCAATGGAGCGCTTATATCCCGGATTGAGCTTATCGATGATATTGGGCTTGATGACGTAATCCGTGGGAGACATATTGAGGGCACGCCGTATTCGCCCAAACAAACGATCATTTTCATAAGCCGGAGGAAATGGATTGCGAAGCCATTCCCAAAGCCTGCTTTTGTCCCGGAATGTACGGGCGGTGCCGTCTACGAGCTTGAACCCGGAGGATTTAGACTGCGTTCGCCAAAAAGAGAAATCATTACCAAGCACATGTGGGGCACCTGCACCTAATACACAAAGCAAATCATAAGCTTCTATTGGGTATAATTGGACGGGGGTGGCTGTACCCAACAACATGCTTTTTGTCCGTTGAGAAATTTGCAGCAGGTAACTCATTAAATTATTGGGCTCCGCTGGTTCTTCCTGTCCTTTTTCTTTAAGGTTACGGCGGCGGGAGCGGTGTGCCTCGTCCACAATTACACATTCATAATCTTTGTCGAGTAGACGATGTACGACATTAGAGCCGTGTATTACCAACCCCTGACTGATGATGCCAAACCGCCGCGGGCATTTTAAGATGGCTTTTTCCGGATTGTTATTGACATACACGTGTCCGGTTTCATCTATCCAGGAGTTGTGGTCCCAAACCGCTGACGGGAGCCCCAGGAGTTTGAGTAGTTCATCCTGCCACTGATACACCAAAGTTTTGGGAGCAATGACCAACACCGGCTTATCGCTCTGCAATGCCATGAGCATGGCTGCCATTGCCAATTGTACGGTCTTCCCCAGGCCTACCTGATCGGCCAGTACAAACCTGGCTCCCCGGCCAGACCGGTGCTCTTCATAAGCTAACTTTACAAAGTATTTTTGGTGCCCCCATAGCCCGAAGTGCTCGCGGTAGATTGGGTTTTCAACTATAGCAGCTTCAGGCTCAGGCTGTTCCTGCCATTTCTCCAGAGGTACTACTTTCCGGCCGCCAAGGCGCTTGATATCAACAATTATAGCTTCGGATAAAGAACAGGCTCTGCCGTCATTCCACAGGGCATCAAACTCTTCTTGTACCCATGCAATTGATTCTTTGGAGGGGTCTTCCCAGATCAATTCATAATTTAATGTCCAGCCTGATTTACTTTCATTAGCGCTGCCCAGGAAAGAGGTTTGACTGCCATCTTCAAAGGTGAGCACACCTGCCTTTCCATGTACGAGCCCAAAAGCCTGATCGGGCAGAATGCGGATTTCCAGTTTTCCTGACTTCAGCAGCTCGTACAAACGTACAAAACGCGCCTGTAGCTGATCATTGTATAATTCATCTATCTGTTGTTTCCACTCTTGTGTGAGGGCCTGATTGGCTGCTTTGGCTGTTTGTACATCAAGGGGGTTCAGGGATGAATTGGCGATCATCCGGACCTTCCCGGGCATTTTTTCAATTTCCTCGCCGGCAATTTCAAGCATAGAAGAGCTGAAGTACCCGGCAATACGGTCATATCGAATAGCTTTTGCCAGTCGGTCTTGAAAAAAGTGCTTTCCGAGGGACTGCCTCCGCGAAGAGTATCGCTTCATATTCTTCTGATGTTTGAAACCTCAAACCAATATTGATGCTACCGGGTTACCCCATCGTATCATTCTCCAAATACCCCTTCAGCAGCTCAGCTGCTTCCACATCCTTCGCCCAGTGTTTGATGTCTTTGGTTTTAAGGATGAGGTACTTCAAAATGGTCAGCATAAGGCTGCGGCTGCTCCAGTAGTCTGGCCACTCGTGATAAAGCCAGTTGCGGCCTTCCACCGGGCTTTCTGCCTTGTGGGTTTCGTGGATGGCAAAGAGGATCTGCCGGGTCAGGCTGCCGCCAAAGTCCTCTCCGCCCAAATCTTTGTTTTTATACTCCAGAGGAGTGATCAGCCGGGTTTCATTGGCTTTGACTTTGAGCAGATGGCGGTATTCCCGCAGCCCATAGCCGCGTGCCATTTCGGTGTACACACCACTGCGGTACTCGCCGCCTTGTTCCACTTCCAGCCCCTTGAGGTAGAAGCGCTCGATCGGGCTGAGCTTGCGCCAGTCGGCTTCGGAAAAGCCATTAGGGACCAGTACATCCATCGCTACCCGGACGGCAGACTCAATAATCTTTACAATCTCATTGTCTTCTCCACTTTGCCGCTCTTTGTTGAGCTCGTAGTCTACATCGACCACGTCCAGCTTGCTGTAGCGGGTAAGCTCCCGGAGGGCAGCCGCATAAGCAGCCAGCTGATAGTCAGCGTCTCCGAAATTGGGATCGTCCTTATCATCCAGCTGCTGCATGAAGGCAATCTGCTCCTTCACGCCTTGTTCTACATCCATTTGTATATCGGATAGGAAGCCCATCTCATCCGAGGTTTGCTTGCGCAGCACCATGATGACCGTACCCTGCACATAGTTGCCTTTTTTGATACCACCCGCATCGGTTTCTGTTTGTATGGTCCAGGCGGCGGTGACCCGTAGCCCGGATGCCCAGAGGATAAGGGCCAGATCGGCCCAAACTGCGGCATCCTGATGGGTAAACATTACAACTTGCGCCCCGTTGTCGGGCATGTGGGCGGTAAGGTTGCGATAGACCTCCACCATCGAGCGGTTGAAGGATTGACCCTTGCCCTTTACTGCTAGTGCGGCTTTGCTGTTATTATACCATCTTTGAAATAGTTTAGGAATCCTTTTATTTATCCATGCTAAAAAGAAATCACTTAATTCATGATAGTTAATGGCGTCTGCATAGGGAGGATCTGTGACCCAAAATGTGCACCTTTTTTCTATCTTTCTTGCATCAATCAAATTAACAGTTCCTTTACCAAAACGATTATCGTTTATCGTTGCTCTATGAGGGAGCTCAATGTGCCAAGAGGTTGATAACTGGTTGATTGACTTTGAACCATAATTATAAAGAGGGTTGAAAGCCATGTTAAAAAAGGTCTGAGCGGTAAGTTCTCTAGAAGCCCCTACTCCATATCTACACAATCTGCTATGCCAGTCTGACAGTTTTAATACGGATAGAGTTAAAAAGACTTCGGAGTTCCTTTCATTTATCCTATTTTCAAGAAAGGCAATAAAAAGACCATTTATCAATAATTGTCTAGCATTAAACAAATGATGCCAATGCGTCCAGCCTCGCGTTCGTTTAGGTTCTTCGGTTTTGTCACCATCTGGAATCTTAGCAGAAGGGATATACCCTTTTTCCTGCCATTCAGAAAAGCGTTCTTTGAGGAGCCGCAATACTTTAGCTTCTCGTTGGATATCATTCTCAGTGGGGGCTATATAGTGTCGCCTGTTACTCACAGTTAACCTTCCGGACTCCAGCCATTTTTTGAACTCAGGAAGGGACTCTGCCTGTTTTTGTGTGTACCGTTCCTTGGTTTTCGAATCAAAATAGTGATATTCCAAATACCGGATACAATATAAGCGTTCCTGAAACAAATCATCCGGGCGGGGCACAATATCCTCGTTTTCCCACATACGCAGCCCGTATTGGGTCTCACCATCCACACGGCGATCCCCTCTAAGGGTTGAAATATTATAGTCTTTACCTGTTTCAGGACATATCATCCGACCGTCCTGTACCGTCCCCTTTTTGGCCTGTTCAAAGGTCCCCTTGTCGGCATAAGTCTTAATTTCAATATCATACCGTTTGTGATCGTGGTCAGGATGTAGTATTGCACAGACCCGGTATTTTTCCGAAATCACCCAACTCGGTGCAAGCGGCACCCAATACCCGGTTGCCGGGCTTTTGGCTTCTACACAGTAGAGGTAAGCATCAGCCCGCCAGCCGTCTTCGTTGTGTTCAATGCCCCAATCGGTAATTTGTTGGTCAACAGCGCTGAAGACTTCTTCCTGGGCTTTTTCGATTCCGGCTTTCATCTCTGGGCCACCACCGATGATATTAATGGATGCCCAGGTAAGCAGGGCTGCCACTGGATTCAGGTCACTGCCGTACGCCTCGCAGCCGAGGCGGGCCGCTTCAAAAGGTATAGAACCGCCACCGCAGAATGCATCACCGACCTTAGGCGTATGCCCAAATTGTTTTTCTCCCATTTGCTGCACCCATTCCTGCAAGTTGCTAGCCGTGGTGCCACAGTGGGCATTAATGACTTTCCAGGATTCGGAAGAGGGGCCGTCAATCTGCTCCGGACGGGCAGCGTATTTTAACTGTTCATCGTAGGACAATTTCAGAAAAGCCATATCCTGCGCTTCCTTTTTGAGCTCCGCATCCAACTTTTTTTTCCAGGCCCAGTTCCCGCTATCATTAATTCGCAGGTAAGGGGCCCGCTCTTCTTCAGTCAGCAGCTCTGCCACCTCGCTAATCTTTAGATTTTTATTACGGCGGCGCAGCAGCCCATCCTCATCCATCGTCATCAGCCGCAGGAATACTTCCTGATCTTTTTCCGGGTCTTGGGTAGCTGGCAATAATAAGCCGATGATAGTGGCACGCACCAGTACCAAAGGCTTGCGCCCCCACCATTTACCCAATGGGGTTAGAGTCTGACTTTGCACTCCTTTTCGCTCCTTGTAACTTTCCTTAGAGACTTTTGATACCGGGAATTGCTGTTCAATAAATGCACTTGATTTCATCGGGATTATTTTTTGGCCGGGTATTCATTTTCTTCTTCAAAGAGCATCAGTTTTTCCTTATCAAGCAAGCCCTGCGTGTACGTCCCTTCGGGTACGGGGTTTTCAGTAAGGGCAAATCGGAGAGCTTTGCGCCAGCCCCGGCCCCGGCTGTTTTCCGGGTGCCCGGTAGCGGCATTCGTGATGGTGTACAGCCACCACCGCTCTTCAGGGCGCAGCCCCAGCCAGTTTTCGACGGCTTGGGGAGCCCGCTGCGGATCCGCCTCCTCCATAGCCCAAAGCAGGACCATCAGTTCTTTGCCAAATAGGCGGTGGACGTAGTTGATACCTTTTTTCCAGTTGGTACTCTTTTTGGTCGCCCCGGAATCGCGCAGTCGTTGGTTGAACTCGCTTTTGAGGTAGCGCTCAAGCAGGTTCCATCTGGCCTGACTAATGCGTACCTTACCGGTATAGGCAGGACCTACAAACCGCATTTGCAGCCCTTCCAGCGTCATATCAGGATCATACTGTTGCAGCTCATGCACAGTGATTTCCTGCTTGGGAGACCTTGGGATCACCACTACAAAGTGGTGTTCACTTTGCGCCGGCACAAAACCAAATCCGAGTAGGTCGTTATTATTCGTTGCGTTGCTCAATGTCCTGTGGTTTATATTCCAAAGTCGCCTCTCTGGCAAAATCTAAAAAATGCTGCCCGGTAGAGAACTTCAGGCGGGAGAGCGCCAGGCTGAGTTCACCCGTGTGCAGCAACTTGTCCCATACAAAGTTAACGGCTTCTTCGATTTGCTCGGCTTTATAGCTTACTCTTTCGTCCACTTCCATACTCAGCCACTGATCGCCATCCACATTAACGGCCAAACCGAACCCTTCAATTTCAAAGCGTTTCAGCAGATTGATAAGGTGGAAGGTTTCAGCGGTAGTGGTCATTTCCGATCGCTTTTTATAAGTGAGCGGCGTGACCGGGTTGATTTCCAGTTCGGCTGAAGCCCCAATATCAGGCAGGTCGAACTCAATACGCTTGGATTCCAGCTCCTCCTTTTTTGCAACGGCCAGAATTTTGGTTTTTGGTTTTGCCTCAAAAGGGTCGGCATAAGTGCCGCCGTACTCAATTGGCTCACTGCCATCGGTAGAATAAAATATCTCCGCATTTCTGGGCGCCACTTTAAATTCTACCCGGAATACATCTCCCTGAGGGTAGAACTCATATTTTAGGTCGATAGTGTTTTGCCAAACCTTTGTATCTCCCGTTTCGTGTGTACCCTCAGGGTCTACACAAAGGAATGCCACATACAGTTCGTCTGTCTCCAGGTCTTTTTTGGGATCCCAAACCGGGTCGTTATCACTTACCTTTTTACCATAAGCATAGTGAACTACGCTGCCCCGGACCGGCTGAATGCGCAATCGCATCTTTCCGGTTTTCTCATCCCTGCCCATTTCCTGAATGCGGACATCGGTAGGTGGCTTGGGGAAAGGGCCAATTTTGATCCAGTTCCCGTCTTCCCGCCAGTGGTCTTTAGAAACCTGCTCTCGTCGGGTTTGACTGAGTGCGTTGGGCTTATGCCATAACCAACTGGTATTGGTAGCCGCAGCATCTATAATTTCACCCCAGGGGCGCTCTTTATTGCCTTCAAAGAGTTTCTGCTCCAGTTGCTTGAGAAAAGCCTCTTTTTCGGTTTCCGTTGTAAACTTCCGCTTTTCGATCATCGTCTGCCGGATCTGCTCTTCTCCTTCCAGCTTGTTTTTCTCAAATTGGAGGTTGATGTTGGTATCCATCAGCCCGCGCCTGGTAGGGAAAATGAGCTTGGTAAAGACATTAGTTGTCGCAGAGTAGAAGCGGAACCGGTAGGTTTCGATCAGTTGCTCAATTTCCTGATACTGTGGGTCATTGGTAGGTACTTTCTCACTATCAAACTCTGCCTTTACATCTTCAGCAGCACGGATACTCCGGGCATTTTCAAATACAGAGTCGATAGACTGTTGGTCACCAGTCAGAAAAAACACCCGGTTTTTGTAGCGAAGGTTCTCATACCATTCCTGCATCTCCGGTTGTAAGCCGCCCTGAGCATAGGGCTGGAAAATAACCAGTGCGATTTTGTCCTTATCCACCTCAATTTCATCAAGGGCGGGTAGTATATAAAGCTGCTGGTAAAGGTCTTTCATTTTAGGCTCGAAAAGCTCCTTCATCTGCGCCTTCATTTCCTTGCGAATGGCTTCAGGATTGTAGCCTTTTCGATAGGTATTGATTTTAGCAGATACGTTAGCAACGTCTTTGTAAAGCAGTGCCCCATTTTTATCCGCATGCAAATACCAGGAGCGTTCGCGAAGCGCGGGAAGGATGGCGTTTTTTAACTGAGAAATATCGATCCCTGGTGTAGCCAGAGAAGCATAAATTTCAGTCAGCTTTAAGCCTTTGAGCCCTCCCTGTACCATACTGAGGGAAGACATAAAGATGAGCTTGGCGGTTTTGGTGGGTAAGGAAGAGCCCAGCTCCTCATCGATTTTCTCGGCTGCGGCATTACCTCCGGAAGCAATATCGTTGGATACCGCATTGATGAGTTTATTGTTGATCTCATTCAGTTGAGCGCTTACGCTATCGTCATTGGCATCAATATCGTAGGGGTGGATCAGATAACTCTCTTTCGCCCAACCGGATTGAGGGTCAAACATGCGTGCGGTAATCGCCCGCATGAGCCGTATCAGCCCCCGGGTCTGCATGAAGCCCGGGTTTTCCTTGAACCGGGCATAGAGTTCCCGCATAAAGGGGTGGAAGGGATAGCTTTCACGAATAGCCGCCTCCAGTTGGCGGGGAGATTCATTGGTCAATTCCATTTTGACGACCTGATCCAGTGCCTTGCCGTAAGCAGCTGCGGTCTCCTGAATGACCTCCTCCTCGACCTCCTCTTTGAACAGCCGTTTGCGGAGGATGTGATAGATCTCATTGGTGTTTTGCCTTACCGGAGTAAAGTTCTTGGCTAAGCGGCGGGTTTCCTTCTCAAAGTTCCCCAGTAGCTCATCAATCTGCCCGGAGCCCTTAGCGTAAGCATTTTGCAGGTCGGAGATGACTAGTGCAACATTGGATAGTTCTTCTTTACCCAGGGCATTGAGTAGCGTTGTTAGCGCTCTAGCTGTCTTATCGGCCAAGGTGCCCAGTCCACTTGATACCGTTGCTGCATAATTCAAATAATCAGGCAGCTCATCCAGCAGAATCAGCGTAGGCTCGCCCTGCAGCAGCCGAATCCAGTCAGACTGTCCAGGAGGTTCTCCTTCCCGGTTGAGCTCCTGAAAGACATCTTTCTTTCCGATGCTTTCTGCGATGAAGGTCCAGATGCCATTCTTCGGCTTTTCACGCCCGGAGAAGGCAACGACTTTAGCCGCGCCCCGGAATGAAGTGTCATAAATTTCAGACATAACCGGTTTCCGGTACTCCGGGTATTTAGCCAGTAAGCCTACTGCAATCATGGTGTGGGTCTTACCACCGCCCATGGCTTGCGTGAGTTTGAAGACCCCATCATCCATGGTGCCTTCCATGCGCTTAAAGACGCTCTGGTAAAGCTGCTCCATACCCTTGGTGATATAGTTCTCTGCAAAGAACCGGTCAGGGTCAATTTTATCCTCGTTAAGGTCTGTCAAGTCGAGCACAACGTCTTTATAGCTTTGGTCAAAGACGGTTTGACGCGGGGTTAAAATTTCTCCGAGGGTTTTCATAAAGTTGGATATTTCTTAATTGCTGGCCTTAACATACAATATTTGTACGATTAAAAAGCCAGGTTTTTTAAATTGTATAATTATTCGGTAAGCCAGTTGACAAGTTGTTCCACCTCCTGCCAATGTGGTAAAACTGTTTTGTAGTTTTCGTACTCCAGGCGCTGGCTCAGACCGATCCAATGAGCGTTGCTTTTTCCATTTAGCCCGCACGGGGTTTCTATACTGCCTTGTTTCCAAATCCAGATATTCTGTGCTTTGAGCTTGTCGTGAAGTCTTTGAATTGGAGTAGTTGCATCTGAGGATTGAGCCATCAGAAAATACCCATGAGCTGCCTTGGTGTTATTGTACTTTGTAGGCAACCCGTTTTTCAGTTTGATTTGTCCACTTGATTCCAGAGATTTGAAAATTTCAAGACAAGTAGCGATATCTTCGTCTTCCGGCTCCAGAAGATTATTCCTTGTAGCATGTACAAAGGCGAAATCCAAATCAACTAATGCCTTGACTGGCATATCCATGGCTTCAAGTACCTGCATGGTTTTGACTGTGTTACCTACTCCATGAAGCGGAATGAAAGCAGATTTGTAAAACCCAAAAGATTCACCAATAATTGCCTCAAACAACTTAGGCATCAATATTCGTTCTGTTTTACCCTCCGCCAGTACAACGTTCTCTGAGAAAAGAATTTTGCTGGAATTACTGAGTTCAAAAATAATATCCATCTGCGAGGTAGATTCTTGCACCACTTTTCTAACTGCCTCCTCAATCCGTTTTCGGCAATAAGTCCCCTTTTCTTCGCACTTTCTTACCAATATCGCAGCGTGTACATCCTCTTTGGTGACCATTATTGGTGAATGTGTAGAGAACAGTACCTGATACCCTTCTTTAGAAAGTGCTTTCAGTGCTGCCCGCACCTGTTCAATGGCCTGTGGGTGGAGATAAAGCTCCGGTTCGTCGATTAGCAGCAGTGTACGGGTTGGACCATCACCTTCGCCCTTCTTGGCTTCTGCCAGTTGGCGGATGAGCGCCATTTGGATACTGCGCTGCGCCCCGGTACCCATTGAGCGGATGTCCTTGCCCTCATCCCCCGCCCGCTCATACACCTTGATCGTCCCAGACTTGAAAAAGTCATCCACTTTAGGCGTAGGGATATCCAATTTGATGTTTACATCGGGGAATAGGGCGCTTAGTTTTTCATTGGCCGCCCGGTCGAAAGCAGACAGCTCTTCCGCCCTTGCTTCACCATCAGCTCCAAATATAGCGCTGACCTTGTTCATCGCATCGGCCACTTCTCCGCTGTATTTCTTTTCAATTGGCGTAATGATCTCCTTGATGAGCTTGCCAATGGTCGTGGTCGTTTGGAATTTACCCACGTCCTCCTCAGCGTTATCCATAGCTTTTATGTGAATGGGCTCAGGAAACAACTTCTGTATGGCCGCATCAATTCCTCCGGGGTTGCTTACCCACTCCTCAGAGCCACCTTCATCGATCCGTTTCACATTGAGTTCAATATCTCTGGCACTCCCTCCCGGGCTTGCCTGCCTACGCTGAATCCATAATTTATGATCCACGATGTAAGGCTCAATTGCCGTGCGGTGCTTTTGGTGGATTGTATCGAGTACTTCCGTAGTGATGCCATCGACAACTCCAATGACAAAGACCGCCTGAGCAGGGTCATTAAAGTCCTCCTTTTGGAGGGTTGACCTTCTCAAGAGCCAGTAACAGGCATCGAGGATATTAGACTTACCCGCATTATTGTACCCCACAAGCGCCGTATAATCCGAAAGCCTGAAGGTCTCAGATTTGACGGATTTATAATTCTCAATGGTTAAGCTGGTTAATTTGATTTGCATGTTTTGCTCTGGTTAGGGTATAAGGTTTAGGGCTTAGGATTCCGGTTCCATAAATTCGGTTTTGAACTTATCAAATAGCTTTTCATCGTAGGGTAATAGCATGGAGCCTGTTTTCTGGTTTCCCAGAATGCGTACTGCTGTTTGTTTCTCGGATTGTGTAACGTACAAGTAGCCTAGCGCCCAGGCTACGAAGGCGTCGAGTTCGTCATCTGATGCTACTGTTTCAGGTACAGATGTCTTGATTTTCGTTTTAAGCCCACTGAGGATCTTTTCTCTTTTCTTTGCTTTTGTGAAGACAGTTCCATCATTTTTTTCAGTTTTTACCTTGTATTTCCAAACTGGATCATCCTTTTGGAAAGTATCTTTCAACCATAGGTATATGGCTAAAGCAGGATGGGCTTCAACGATACAAGGTTGGCTTAATCCCCTTAATACCTTAGATTCTACGTTTTCAGAGACGTGATTAAAAGGCAGATTTTGCTTTTGGCAGTAAGGGCCAAGTAATGGAAGCCCGGTCATCGCTTTTGTGATGGTCCAGTGTTGGCAGCCTGAGTAACCCTGTGTGTTTATTCCTGTAGGGGGTTGATAGCCATACTCTTGACGCATAAATAACTTCTCGATGTCGCGCTGAGTGAAATAGCCTTGAGTGTATTCGCCTTTAGTCAAATGCTCAAGCTCAGGAGGCCCCGTCAGTGGCGCATCCCAGACGACAAGCACTTCAGGTTTTCCTTTGCAACTCTGAATAAAATGAAGTAGTTCGTGATGCTTCAGGTCTTTAAAAGCAAGTCCGTTTTCACCCAAAAAGCATACGGTGGATTTATTGGCAGGCGCCGGGTCTACCCCAATCACACGCCAATCCGATTCCCCGATTTTACAAATATCTTCTACGCTCATCATCTACTTGTTTATACTCGATAGTTCTTCTTTACCTTGATTAGGTACTAACCCCACCCCATTCAACTTACAGAAGTCCTCAAAGTCTTTTAGAACTAAAAGAGTCCTTTCTTCATCAATGAAGCGGCTCAGGCCATACTTTTTGCCAATGAGTAGCTGGTCTTTGTTTTCATTTTGCACGAATCCATCATTTTCTGACAGGGCTGTAAATTACTTATCCATATAATTCCTCCACCCTATGCCTTGGGTTTTAAGGATAATGTGCAATTGTGTTTTCGATTCTTCAACGGGGGCAAAGTCCTGAACGCGGGTTTTTACCTGGTCTTGGCTGTCGTAAAATCCAGTGTCAGATACGGTGTTGATCATTAACATAACTTTTTCCCATTTACCAATAGTCTTAGATTTATGTACAAAGTTGTAATGATATAACTGAAGTGAATTCCACGCCCAGTGATCTCCGGGTTCTATATTACTAAAGGATTTGTGTGCATTATTATGAAAGTGAGATTCACCATTTGCAAATAAAAACCCCCAGTGATTACTGATAAAGGCAACCAAGTCCATCAGCCGCTTTTGGTATTGATACAAGAATCGATAGGAGCTCCTAACATCTTTCAAAACTTCATCGAATTGCTTGGCTATCTGATTGCTATGTCCCATGTTTCAAGGGCTTTGTGGTTTAGGTTGTATCTTACAGGCTGGGTTAAGGAATAGAGCCATTTGTCACTGTCAAACCTCCGCTTATTTTCAGAAAAGAAGTTAAGGCTATGGCTACTCCAGCCGAGAGGTTTCAGTCTGCTGTCGGCAAACCATTCCCCCACGAAAAAGCCATGGAACTGGAATGCGAAAATCAGATCGGAAAAGATTCTATCCAGATGGGATGACTGTAGGATTGATTCCTGTTTCTGGCGCTCAGACTGTACAGCATTGACAAGCATCGTCCATGTAGATTTGAAGACTTTACAGGTTTGCCCTTCGATCTCTACAGCATCGTTAGCCAGATCATTGATGCCTCCCAGCGCCCAAAGGATAACGGGCTTCTCCCTTTCCGGGTACTCGTTGAGATAGGCCTGGAATTCGTTCAGCCATT
>CAJXNH010000001.1 GCA_913057245.1 uncultured Phaeodactylibacter sp. | reverse complement strand
GCTCAGCCATCCGGAGGCCGCTATCAAAAAGACGGTCAGGGTCATCGTCGCGATGGTCATGGCAAGGTGCAGCCCATCATACCGTTTGTTTAGCACCGCATCAACGCTGTACGGTGCCAGTACGCGGAGCCCCACCTCAATCAGCCCAGTTCCCAATACCGCAATAACACCAGCTGCTGTCGTTGCCAGATAGGGGAAGATGGGCAGCAAAGCTGCATACGCAGCCGCGTAGATCCCACCGATTTCGGTCAGCCCGCTGATGACCTGAGCGATCCAGCCGCTTTTACGAATGGTGGCGGCCAAGGGAGCATAGGTCGCAAAGAAGGCCACATCTCCGGGGGTGCTTGTTAACTGTTTCAATTGCCAAAAGTTTGGAGCCTGCCCAGTCAGTGCCGGGCAGGCTAGTGATCAATCTTATTCCTCCCAGGGTACCGTTTGGTCTACTCCTGCTGGCACTTTTTCAGCATTCATAGCCTTTGCAGGCTCAGCGGTTTCAGCCTTTGGCTCCGGACTTCCCTGACCATTTCCAGCCGTAGCTGCGCCGCCCAGCAACTGGAGCTGCTTAACGTTGAGCTGGAAATCCGGGAGCACTTCTCCGGTCGTCTTGCTGACGTAGGTCTTGACATTGGGTGTGCCCTCGACGTAAATGAGCTGGCCTTTCCGCAGGTAGTTGGGCAATTTGGTGTCGCCTTCCCGCCACAGGGTACAATTGACCCAGGTGGTGGTTTCGTGTTTGGTGCCATTGCTGTCCGTGTACGACTCGTTATAGGCAACGGAGAAGCTGATAGCGCGTTTGCCGTTCCAGTGGCGTACGATCGCGTCCTGGCCGAGGTGGCCGATTAATTCTACTTTTAACATGATTAATTATTTGAAAAGTGATAAAATCGATAAGGCCCTACGCCCCATTTTCCGGTCATCTGGTCCATCTTCTTTGTCCTGAAAGCCGACAGGGCAGCATTCTTCTGCATGTACTTGATGGCAGCAAGAGCAGTGGGGGCAATAGAGCGGTGTAAGTACTTTTTCCGCCTGGGTGTGGTGATACTGATCCGGAAATTATCGTCAGGATTGACGAATACACGCGACATGCTGATCGTGAAGTATTCGTATTCAGTGCGTTCAGCAGGCATACCGGTTTCCGGATTCTGGATTTCTTGTCCAACTTCTTCAAGAGTCTGCTTGATTTCCTCCTCATCCTCTTCCGGCTTGCTCTTGATGTTGAGCATTTTGGCATCCTGATGTGCGTTCTTGGTACCGCTGTGGAAGGCACCGAATTTCCGGTATAAAGGCTGTCCCTTGATAGATGGCAAGATTTCCACCACCAGGCCCATATCCAGAGAACCGTCTTTTTTAAGCGCAAGGGGCTCAAAGTGGTACTTCAGGCATTCCAATATCCCGTTCAGGAAAAACTCCCCATCACTGGGGTGGACCCGTTTTTTCCAGATGCCACTGTGTTCACAGTACTGATAGCCTTTTTTTGGCGATTTACTGGAAATATATAGAGTCTCAAGCCCGATGAAGGTAGACCCGGTGGGGTCAAGCCGGGCGACATCCTTCTCGGTCAGCAGCGCATTTCCTTTCCGGATGGCGAGCTGTTCTTCTTCGTTCAGTACCTGCCGCGTACCTGCCCCGGCAGTAATCCGATTCCAGGCGAGAAGGATATCCCGATGAAGGACATTCCGGTTTTGTGTGCCTTTTTTCACCAGCAGCAGAGCATGGATATGGATATGCAAGCCGGATTCATTGCGGGTCACCTCCACCGAAAACTCCCCGGCGTACACCTGCTTTTTCCAGAAAGACCGCTTGCGCATCAAGTTGAAATCTTTCATCAGCTGTGAAGCGTAAAATCGGGGATATCGGCTGCTCTCATGATGATGGGGAACCGTCAGGGTGAGGTGCATGTGATCATACTCCTTCATCAGTTCCGGGTTCTTATCGTAGAATGCCCGAAATTTCCTTCTAAGGTTTTTCGATCGCTGCGCATTGCAGACCGGGCAGAGCTTGTGCCCGCACATGAAGGATGTGATAAATTCCTTTGCGCCGTTGCTTTTGTGCTCCCTGAAAAGGGAAGTCGTGCAACACGAGGACAAGCAATACCGGTAGTCCAGTAAGGCCTTTACCTGATCCGGTGTGAGCGAATCCCCATGGTATTCCAGATACTCGTGGATATCATCCCGGTGCCGGTCCGCTTCTTTTTTCGCTCTGACTATCTTGAAACACCTGCGCCGGTTTCCCTTCACCCGATCATAATCGGTTTTTGGACTTTGCTTCCGCTGTTTTTTGGCTCCGATATCCAGATGACCAATGATCCCCACTTCGGGTTCCTTTGGATAGCTTCCGACCGTTCCTAACGTATCAAGGAAGGGTTCTACCTGTATATTATACGTGCACATTTTCCCGGCTTTTATCGCTCCCTATCTTCAGATCAGCAACTTGGGTTAGGAAATCGAGTTTCGCACATTGTGACCGGTAGAAACGGCTCTTCGGATGTGACAATAGTTCTGCTGCATCAGGCAAGAACAAGCGCAGGTGTTCCTGGGCTTTCTCCAGTTTGCTGTTCCGGCGTACTTTTCGCAGCCTTTCGTAGCATTGCTCCAGAGATTTAGCGAGCTCAGGCTTGAGGTAATTTCCTCTGGACTTTTTCGCCAATGCCAGATAGCGGTGAGCAATGTCCTTTGAACGAAGGATGAGCTGTCGCCGCAGTTCCCTTTCAGCTGCGTAGCGATCTGCTCCTACAGCGATAATGGCCGGATCCAGTGCCTCATGTGGCAGCAGGATTTCAGTCTCGCCAAGGAGTGATTCCTGATAGTGAATTTTCATAGCTTAATGATTTGCCGTCCATAGGGGACTTTTGCCAGCCTTCCAGCAAGACAGGGTTGGGCCAGGGGAGCAGCGGCTAACGCCGCCACTCCCTCTTGCTGTGTAGGCCCACTGGCCTAAAGTCCCCACAAAAGGCCGTGGTTCTTAAATGACTTTTTTGATCTGCTGATTAAGCTGTATCTGATTTATCGATCCCTGTTCCGGGGCAGATAAAACTTTACAGCCTGAGTTGGTTGAATGTAGCATTCGTTTAAGCAAGCGAATTCTCTGCTGGTTTCTTGTATTCTCCTGAATAAGAAAGACCAGCTTAAGTATTAAATGGACTCCTTCAAGAAGTTGAAGCCGTTCTCGGGCATTCAGCTTTTCAAAATCAACATCAAGGGTTTTTATTATTTGTTCCCTCACAGTTGTCGGAAGGACTTCTACAGGAACCTCCTCGAAGAATTCGTTCAGAAGTGAATGGTTAGACATCGCCATAACTTCAATGTTTAAGTATGAATAATGGCGCTGCTTACTAAGGAAGGAAGGCTTGTTTTTGTACGAACAAATCCGTACATTTGAAATATCGAAATAATTGTTAAGCGGTGTCCTTCCTTGGGGCAGCGCTTTTTTTATGCGGTTTTGGCTGCTTGTTCGCTTTTCCGGATGTAAGCTTCCAGGGATTCTTTCCGAATCACAATGCGCCCTTTTAGCTTGAACCATTTCAGCTCTCCTTCGCGTCGCAACCGATCAATTGTTCGTGTTGAACAACGCAGGTATTCACTCGATTCTTTTCGGAATAAAAGGTTTTGCGGTTTTTTCATTTGCGTATTTTTTATTTATGCATGTATTCGGGGTAAAAAAAAGGTCCCCGAAATCAACTTTGACAAATATAGACTATTATGTGCATAAATAAAAATTACGCATGTTCTTTTTTGAACTTATCTTCAAGTCGCCTTAGTAATTTTTTATACATCTCCATGTAAAATGGCACATCCTGACTTGGCGGTACAAGGGAAACATACCTGGAAAATGGGTGGGCGAGGGGCAATTTGAGCAATTGTTCCTTATCAAAAAGTGTCTTTGAATTATAATTCAGGAAATCCAGAAGATGAATGTCTTTTTCCAGTACCAGGAAATCATACGCTGGATAAGCTTCCCGGAAACTTAATGAGCTTTCATATTCCATTGCCTTTAATAGAAAGCTAAACTCAATTTCTTTGGTCAGTGTATCGGGCAACGTGAGGTCGCCTTCCTGATAATTCCAGGCTAAGCGATCAAAGTTCTGCTCAAAGGGGAGTGAAAAGTCAAAAAGAGAAGCTATAAAATCACTAATCCCGCTCTTGTCATTAGAAAGGTACTGATAAACCTTTTCATTCATTTCCTGATCTACAAAGCTGACCAAAGGGGTGTACATAAAGTCCAGCCTTTTCCTCAGACCTTTTAATTTGAACTTCTGATTGAGCTTGACCGACTCATATTTCTCCAGATTACTCACGACTGTTGCCAATTTCGTGATTAACTGAAACCTGATGTCACCCACATATACTTCACCCAGAGATTCTGAAGCGCTATATTTATCCCAATTCGCCTTGAACACTTGGAATTCAGCCTCACTTGCGTAGGTGTTTACATCCTTGTTTCTTGAACTCAAATAGATGGGAAGGTGGGTATTCTTTTGGCCTAAAACCACACGTAAGTAAATTGGATAGGTTAACACCCCATCAACCTCTTTCCCTTTCAATGCCTGATTCAAGATTGGGATGATCGTCAGGTTTTCTCTATCCTTGGCCATTTTCTCAAATTTATTTCCGTGTCCGGCATTTTAGAAAATGGAGAGAAAGCAAATACATTTTTCTCCCGAATCCTACGCCAAAACACCTAATCCTGCTCAAACTGTTATCCAGCTAAAAAGCCCTGCATTCCAGGAATACAGGGCTTCATCAGCGTTTCAAGGGGTACTGTGTTTAGTACCCTGTGGTACCCGGAGCGGGGCTTGAACCCGCACGGCCGCAATGGCCACAGGATTTTAAGTCCTGCGTGTCTACCAATTCCACCATCCGGGCAAACTGGGTACATCCAATAAAAAGGTATGGCTAAAGTAAAGTTCCACTCCGTTGAGTGGCATGCTTACTAGCGCTCACAAGATAGCCAAAATAGGGGCTACCGGCAAACAAAAAAAGCCTTCTGCGTGCAGAAGGCTTTTTGAGCGGATGACGAGATTCGAATGCAGACGAGGCTTTGCCTGTCTGCACCCCGACAAGCTGTGCTTCGTCGGGGCCCCGCGACCTCAACCATTGGTCCCGGTAACACCGGAACGCTACATCCGCTTATCTTTCTTTCAAGTTCATGAAGCAACTGCTTTGCTCCAATTTGGAGCGGATGACGAGATTCGAACCCGCGACCTCAACCTTGGCAAGGTTGCGCTCTACCAGCTGAGCTACATCCGCTTGTTTGCTTTGCTAAAACAAAGCTAATCTTATTCTTTCAATACAAATGAGCAACTTTTTTGCTCCAGTAATTTGGAGCGGATGACGAGACCCTGACGAAAATACTTTTGTCAGGGCAAGTTCGAATGCAGACGAAGCACAGCTTGTCTGCATTCCCGACGAAGCACAACTTGTCGGGACCCCGCGACCTCAACCTTGGTCCCGGTAACACCGGAACGCTCTACTCCCGGTTTACCGGGAAGCTACATCCGCTTATCAATATTTCAAATGCCCTTTTTTAAAAGAGCGATGCAAATATACTTTAATCTAAAAGACAAAAGCAAGTGTTTAGCCTTACTTTTTTATCTCTGCATCACAAGTATCTGATCCACAGATTAAAAAAATTTGCAAGCAGCAGACTTTAAAAAACCGCCACCCTCCACCACTTGCATAATTATTACACCGGGAAGAATGGAAAATGAACAAGCATGCCGTACATTTGCTTCATACACATCTAAATACCCCATTATCCTTTCCCAAAGAGACCAAAATAACGAAGCTCTATCGCTGCTTTTGCCGCGTTAGGCCCGATTTCATATTTCAGGAACCAAGATGACCATGATCAAAACTCGACTTTTGCCTCTTTTGGGCCTTGTAATGGCTTTTGCCCTGCCGCTTAAAGCACAATTAGACTGCTGCTCGCCGGCGCCACTGAGCGGGCCTGGACCGATCAACGTCCCAACTGTCGCCGGACCTGGTAATGATAACGATAACCTGGCCAATGGTACCTGCCTGGTCGGTGGGGAACACGACACTTATTACTTTATTTTCGAAGCGACCAGCGCCGGGACTTTTGAAATGCTGCTTACGCCTAACAATCTGGGTGCGGACTATGACTTCGCCTTGCTGGCTAATGCATGCCCCGGGAATACGGGCTCTCAGCAGATTTCCTGCAACTATGTGGGGCCTATCAATACCCCACCTTTTGTACCCACCGGCATCGCGACCAACCCGCAGGCTTCCTGGGGGGTCACTGGTGCCGCCGAATGGGAAAATACGGTCAACCTCACAGCCGGTACGACTTACCTGCTTATTCTGGACAACATCACCGGTAATGATGTAGGCTTTTCGCTCGAAATCGGGGGTACCGCGACCATTGCACCGGGTGATCCGGGCGGAGGGCCTGATCCTACTATCTTTCCAGCAGGGCCTTTTTGCCCGGAAGACCCGCCCTTCCAGCTGACGGCCAATCCACCGGGCGGCACCTGGGGCGGTGATGCCACCAGTACAGGCTTGTTTGTACCTGCAAATAATGGCCCGGGTATTCATGAGGTGACGTACGCTACCCCCGGAGCAATCTGCCCTAATGAGGCGACACTCGATATTCAGGTCCTTTCCGGCCCAACGATCGTCATCAACTCCGGGCAGCCTCTTTGCCCGGAAGGGCCTCCGGTTACCCTTACCGCCACGCCTCCGGGGGGTACCTGGGGCGGTGTTGCCACACCCTCCGGACAGGTTAACCCCCAAGCTTTAGGTGTGGGCTCCTTTCAGGTGACTTACACCGCTACCGGGCCTAATGGATGTTCGGGGACGCAGACCGGATTTGTAACGATTCTGCCGCCGCCAACCGTCACCTTCTCTACTCCCGGGCCTTTCTGTATGAGCGAGGGCATCGTCACCTTGCAAGCGCAGCCTTTTGGAGGTACGTGGGGTGGTGTGGCACTGCCCAATGGACAAGTCATTACCGGGGTCCTTGGGCCTGGCATCCACACCGCTACGTACACTTACACAGATAACAATGGTTGCACGGTTACTGAAGATTTAGTTTTTGAGATTGTCCCTGATCCCGTAGTCGCTATTGTTGAGCCGGCTCCATTTTGCCAGGATGATCTGCCGGTAGTGCTTGAAGCCTTTCCTCCGGGCGGCACCTGGGGCGGGGAAGTAGCGCCTAATGGCCTATTTAACCCTCAGCAGGCTGGGCCAGGCTTTCACCTGGTGACGTACACCTTTACGGATGCGAATTTCTGCACCGCTACCGACGAATTCCTGATTGAGGTCACCACGCTTCCGTTCACCTTTATTGACGCACCACAGGGCCCTTTTTGCAGCAGCAGCCCACCCGTACCCCTCACTGGTATCCCCGGTGGTGGCGTATGGGGCGGTGAAGCCACACCGGGCGGTACTTTCGACCCATCCGGGCGGACCAACGGCACCTACACCGTAACCTATACCTACACAGATGCCAATGGGTGTGTTGCGGTTGCTACTCTTGACCTCGAAATCAGCTCTGACCTTCAGGTGAATATTCAAGACCCCGGCCCTTACTGCGAAGGGGCTATGCCGGATACGCTCATAGGCGCTCCTGCGGGCGGCACCTGGTCGGGCGATGTGGATGCACAGGGCATTTTTGACCCCTCAGTACTGACGACGGGCACCTATCAGGCGATTTACGATTACACCGATCCGGAAGGCTGCGAAGGCACCGATACCCTGCAACTGGACATCCTGCCCCGGCCGGTAGTCCTGATTGATTCTGTGGGCACGCTTTGCGAAGATGCAGCGCCAATCAACCTTTCCGCCGCACCAATAGGCGGTACCTGGTCAGGCGATGCCTCCTCCATCGGGGTATTCGATCCCAATGCTAACGGGCCGGGCATCTACCAGGCGATTTATACTTTTGAGAATGCTGCCGGTTGTTCAGATGTGGATACGATTTCCATCACTGTGGCACCTCTGCCTGGGCCTGTTATTGCTAATGCCGGGCCATTTTGTGCCAATGACACCATTCAGCCCCTTTCTGCCAGCCCAGCCGGAGGGGTTTGGTCGGGCGCTGCTGATGCGCAGGGCAACGCAGACCCCACCATACTGGGTGGCGGACTACATGACGTGACCTATACCTTCACCACAACCGAGGGCTGTACCGCCGCTAATACGCTGACTATTGAAATCTTCGACTTGCCTTCGGGCATAATCAGTGGCAATGGCAGCATCTGCCAGGGCAGCGGGGATACGGTGGCTTTAACACTCGACTTTACAGGACAGCCGCCTTTCACATACACTGTGGCGATTGACGGAGATGCACAGCCTGCCCTGACCACCAACGACCCGACTGCGGTCTTCAATGCCACGCTGCCTGGTAGCTACACCTTGCTAAGTGTAACAGATGGTAATGGCTGTACGGTGACCGGCACCGGCAATGCCGAAGTAATACTGAATACGGCTCCAACCGTTTCCGGTATCATGACTACCTGCGACTCCACCAATACCAATTACACCTTGAGCTTCAGCATTAACGGTGGGGACAGCACCTCCTATCAGTTGCAATTCAGCGATGGCACGACGGTGAATAATGCCCCTTCGAATTACACCACGCCGCCGCTTGCGAATGGCAGCGCCTACAGCATCACCGTCACCGATGCCAATGACTGTAACCCTACGGTCGTTTCCGGGACTTTCTCCTGCGATTGTGCTACGGCAGCTGGCTCCATGGCCACCGATCTGGTCACCGCTTGTGAGGATGAGAACGCTACGCTGGTTTACAATCAGGATGCTCAGCTCGACCCCAATGATACCCTGCTGTTCGTCCTGCATGACAACAACGGCACCTCACTCGGCACCATTTTTGCAGAAAATGACAATCCGGTATTTGGCTTTCAAATGGGTATGAATTATGGTCAGACCTATTATGTATCCGCCGTAGCTACCGATGTCACCCCGGGCGGCGCTCCCGACTATATTAGCCCCTGCCTTTCGGTTTCCATAGGCGCACCAGTCGTTTTCTATGCCTTACCAAATGGTTCTATCACCGGAGATACCGCAATTTGTGAGGGCGGCACGGCAATCCTCACCTTTGAATTCGCCGGTACAGCCCCCTTCGATTTCACCTATGAAGCCAATGGGGTTCCCAATACGGTTGAGAATGTCAACTCGCCTTATACACTGCCGGTGATGCCAGATGTGGCCACGACTTATGTGCTGACGAGCCTAACCGGCAGTTCTCCCGCCGGTTGCAGCAACATATTATCAGACAGCGCCATTGTAACCCTCAATTTCCCAACGAGTGCCAGTCAGACATTGGAAATTTGCCAGGGGGACAGCCTGCTGCTGGGTGGTGCTTTCCAAACCATGCCCGGTACCTATGTGGACACCCTGGTCGGTTCCAATAGCTGTGACAGCCTGTTGTTTTCCACTCTTGTGGTCAATATTCCGGATACGACCCTGCTCAGCGACACCAACTGCGATCCGGCGCAAACCGGGACCTTCACAGAGGTCCTGACCAATACGGACGGCTGCGATAGTGTCATCATAACCACCGTCTCCCTGCTGCTCAGTGATACGGTACTGGTACAACTCGAATCCTGTGACCCGGCAGAGGTGGGCACAACGGAGGAGCTCTTTAGCAATCAGGACGGGTGCGACAGCCTCGTTATCACCACCACTACCCTGCTGCCCAGTGATACCACTTTCGTGGAAATCAGTTCCTGTGACCCGGCGGATGTTGGCACTACGGAAGACCTCCTGATGAATCAGTTTGGGTGCGATAGCCTTGTGGTCACGACAACGCTTTTTCTGGAAAGCGATACCACGCTCCTTGATGCGACCACCTGTGACCCGGCGGAGGTGGGCACAACAGAGGACCTCTTTAGCAATCAGGACGGGTGCGACAGCCTCGTCATCACTACCACTACCCTTTTGCCGAGCGACACCGTCTTCCTGGATGCCACCAGCTGCAACCCGGCGGACGTGGGTACGGCCGAAGTCCTGCTGACCAATCAGTTCGGGTGTGACAGCCTGGTGGTTACAACAACGACATTACTACCCAGCGACACGACCTTCCTCGATGCAGCCAGTTGCGATCCGGCGGAAGTAGGCACAGCCGAAGTCCTGTTGGTCAATCAGTTTGGGTGCGACAGCCTGATCGTGACCACCACCACCCTCCTACCTAGCGATACGGTGCAAGTGGCAGCGGAGACCTGCGACCCGGCAGAGGCAGGTACCACGCAGGAATTATTTGTAAATCAGTTCGGGTGCGATAGTCTGGTGATCACCTTTACCAGCCTGCTGCCCAGTGACACCACTGTGATGGAAGCAGGAAGCTGCGATCCGGCGGAAGTGGGGACAGAGGAGGTTCTACTGACGAATCAATTCGGCTGTGACAGCCTCATTGTGACCATCACGAGCCTGCTGCCCAGTGATACCACTTTCCTGACTCAGTCCAGTTGCGACCCTGCCGATGTAGGCACAGAGGAGACCTTATTGTCTAATCAGTTTGGATGCGACAGCCTGATTGTCACCACCACTACCCTGCTGCCTTCAGATACCACCATGATCAGTGCTGCTTCCTGTCAGCCGGAGAATGTGGGGACCGTAACCGAGATCTTTACCAATCAGTTTGGGTGCGATAGCGTGGTGATTACGACCACCACCCTGGCCCCACTGGAAATTGCTGCTAATGTAACGTCCAGCTATGGCCCGTTTGAGGTAAGTTGTGCCGGTGGCGATGACGGCATGGCTGCAGTAGATATCCTCAGCACCGAATTTGAGCCGCCCTTTAACTACAGCTGGTCTACCGGTGCAAACACGCCAGAGGTAGACAATTTGCCGGCAGGCACCCACTACGTGACGGTCTCCAGCGCCAATGGCTGCATAGCGGTGGATTCTGTAATCCTCACTGCTCCGGAGGACCTGCTGATCAACCTCAACGTCAGCCCTATTTCCTGCTTTGGGGAAACCGATGGCGCCGTGCAGATAGTGGCGGAAGGAGGCACACCGCCCTACGTTTACGCCCTTGACGGTGGCGCTTTCCAAAACAACAGCACCTTTACCGGGCTGGATGATGGCAACTACTCTGTTGCGGTACAGGATGTGAATGGTTGTGTAACTACCGCTGCTATCCTCATCAATCAGCCACTTGAGCTGGAAGTCAGTTTGGGCGAAGACATCGACATACAAACTGGTGCATCAGCTATTCTGGCCATTGAGACCAACATAGCGCCTGAAGATATCGACACCATCATCTGGGAGCCCCGCTTCCTAACCGAATGCCCGGATTGCCTGGAGCAGGTGGTTACGCCTCTGGTCACTACGGCATATTCGGTAATGGTGCAGGACATCAATGGCTGTATGGCGGGAGACCAAGTCAACGTCATTGTGGACCAGCGCCAAAGCGTTTACCTCCCCAATGTCTTCTCTCCAAATGATGATGGCGTCAATGACATTTTCTATGTTCAGGGAGATGACCGGGTGGAGCAGGTCGATGAATTCCAGGTTTATAACCGCTGGGGGGAGCCTGTCTTTGAAGCTTACAACTTCCCCATCAATGACGATCAGTTTGGCTGGGATGGCACCTTCCGCGGCGACCTCATGAATAGCGGCGTCTTCGTGTACTACGTAACGGTGACCTTCAATAACGGGACCACCGCACAGTTCAAAGGCGACGTGGTTCTGATGCGGTAAATTCGAATGCCCGCAATCGACAACGCCCGGTGAGCGAAAAGGCTTACTGGGCGTTGTTTGGTTGTAGGCGTGGAGCAAGACTAACTAGGGCAAACCCACCAAACTGAGTTTTCATGAAAACGGGCGATGAAGGCTCTCGGGCATGGCGTTTTAGTCTGTTCTTCGCCTAAAGCCAGTGGGGCTCTTCCTTTTTTCATCGCGAAAAAAGGAAGCAAAAACGCTAGAAATTCGCAAACTCCTCCGTCGAACATGCAATTTCGGCAGCCGCCACCCGCTCTTACGTGTTCCGCGACATGTTCCAAACGTACTCCATTCATATTCAAATTTTGGTGCATTTGCCCTAAAGCCTAACAAATCAGCTCCTGCTCTTCCAGGATCGTCAGCACGGCCTCGTCCATCAGGATTTGAGCCAGGCTGTCGACTTTCGCCAGTTCGTACTTGTAGAAAAACTTAAGGGTATGCACCTTACTTTCGTAGAAAGCCGTGGTGTACGTATCATCGCCGGTGACAAGGGCCTGCTTGGCAGCAGTCGCCATTTTGAGCCATTGCCAGCCTACCACTACCGTGCTCATCATCTGCATGAACAAGGTCGCGTCGGACAGGTAGCGCTCATACTGCCCCTTCATGGCGTAAGGCATCAGCTTGCCCAATACTTTTTGCACCAGCTGTAGTTTTTGGCCGAGTATGCCAGCGTAAGGCTTGAGCTCATCGTAGGTCAGCGCCGCTTCCATGTCCTTTTGCACTTCGGCAGCCAGGTATTCAAGGGCTTTGCCTTTCTGCATCGTCACCTTGCGCCCCAGGAGATCCTGCGACTGAATGCCAGTGGTGCCTTCGTAAATAGACATGATCCGGATATCTCTCAGGTATTGCTGCAACACGAAATCGGTGCAGAAACCGTAACCGCCCAGCACCTGCAGCCCATTGTCCACGGCTTCCCGGCACTTCTCAGATGGGTAGGTTTTGGCAATCGGCGTGAGCAGTTCCAGCAGGAGGTAGTATTTTTCATGGTCTTCCCCTTCGGATACCATTTCCAGATCGTGATAAAGTGCCGTCTGATTAACCACACTCAACGCCCCTTCGTAGATGGCCTTTTGCAGGAGCAGCATCCGGCGTACATCCGGGTGGTTAATGATAAGGGTTTGGTCTTCGGAAACATCCTTGGTGCCATCGTTTTTCAGGCGGCGGCCCTGCGGGCGCTCCTGTGCGTACTGCAGGGAAGCATGATAGGCCGCCGAAGCGATAGATACCGCACCTCGCCCTACCGCGATCCGCGCCTCATTCATCATTTGGAACATGTACTTCAGCCCCTTATGCGGCTCACCTACGAGCCAGCCGGTAGACCCTTCATTTTCTCCAAATACCAGGTGGGTGGTACAGTAACCCTTTTGGCCCATCTTTTGGTAATCGCCCGCCGTGATAACGTCATTGGGTACCAGGTTGCCTGCTTCCGGGCGCTTTTTCGGCACCACAAACAAGGAGATCCCCTTCGTGCCTGCCGGTGCGCCTTCGATGCGGGCCAGCACCAGGTGCACAAAATTCTCATTGTGCTCATGATCCCCTCCGGAGATGAAAATCTTCTGCCCTTTGATCCGGTAAGTGCCATCCTCCTGAGGGTAGGCAGTGGTGGTGATATCCGAAAGTGAGCTGCCTGCCTGTGGCTCCGTGAGGCACATGGTACCGCCCCACTGACCGCCCAGCATTTTACCCACAAAGGTTTCGTTCAGCCATTCGTTGCCAAAGGCAATAATGAGGTGGGCCGCACCGGCGGTCAGCCCCAGATAACCCGGTATGTTATTATTGGCTGCTTCCATAATATAGTAGGCTGCGTGAAAGGCCATGCCCGGCAGTTGCAGCCCACCGGCTTCCATGTCGTAGGACGCGCCAATCACACCCAGTTCGCCTCCTTTTTTCATCGCCTCCCCTACAGCAGGGTGCACAACGATTTTGCCATCCTTAAAGTGGGCCGGGGCTTCATCCATTTCCCGAAAGGAAGGGTATAAATCCTGATCGGAGAAATCCTTGATTGAGTCCAGAAAGATATCCACTGCATCTTTATCGTATTCCGCATAACGGGCATACCTAAAAAGCTGCGGCATATCGTGCACCTGATAAAGCTGAAAGCGCAGGGTGTCCATATTGACGTACTCGGCCATGGGTTGTACTCTTTTTTGTAGGTAATGATTTTACCCGCATAATATCGGCATATTTGACCGGACACGCAATAAAATTTAGCGAAAATTCGCTAAAAGTCGGTTTTGTTTAGAAAATCTGTATTACTGATCTCACAGAATTGTAAAGCAGCCTTATCTTTGAGAAAATTTAACCCAAAATGAATATTCAGACTCGCCTGCTGTATGCTTTCCTGCTAATGCCTTATTTTATGCTTGCCCAGGGAGATTTCTTGGTCACAAATGAAGGAGACACCCTGAAAGGGAATATTCTTTTTGCTCCTTCCGACACCACCAATACACTTAGATATCAATCTGAGACAAAGGAGGCATTTAAAACTTATGCTGCCAATGAAGTCCTTTGCTTCAAGGTGGGCAGGCTATTCTTTCAAAGTGTGGACACTTCCGGTAATCATCAAGGCACGGATCGTCTAATCGTTCTTCCATTATCCATCGGAGCGCTTAGCCTGTTTAAATATCAGGAGAAAGCTTATTTCCTCAAGGTTCCTGAAGGCAGATGGATTGTTCTGGAGCGGCGACCTGACGAATTCAACGGGATCTCAGAAATTAATCAGACTTATCGCCGAGACTACAGATACCGGGATATTATGGCTTATATTTTGAGAAGTTGTCCGAAAGTAGCCGAAAAAGCGCGCTACCTGAGCTATACCTCCAATGATTTGACTGGAATCGTTAATGATTTCAATGATTGTATGGGCAGTTCCACTGCAAGCTTTGAAAAATCAAGCCGCATTCGTTTGCGTTACGGGTTGAAAGGAGGCTTGGGTTTGAGTTCCTTACGTTATTTGAATTCAGATATCTACTTTTCTGAATTTCCATTTCAATACAAACGTAATTACTCAGGTGGTGTATTTATGAATTTCACTAATTTTAATGACCGCTGGGCTGTACAGCCTGAGATTCGGATTATCCGAAAGGGTGGCTTTGCGGAAGAGCCCTCTCCTAATTATAATTATGACATTAGAGTAGATTATGATTTTGTTTTCATAAACACACCGATTTCCGTTCAGTACACGTTTCCTCAGACTTGGGGCACTCCATATATCCACGGTGGTGCTACTTTCAGTCTGGGCGCCCGCAGGGCACAAGCCAAGATCATTACGCTCATCGAAGAGGAAATCCCGAGAATTGCCCGGGATGAATATGGCTGGAGGGCAGGTTTTGGCGTACGCTTACCACTGCGAGATAAACTTAGAATGGTTCTAGAATACGAACATGAAAGTTCACTTGGCAACAAAAATTCATTGCAGCACTCCATACGCCTGTTTACCCATCACCTGACTCTTGCAATGATGATTGGCGAGTAGGCCTGTCCACAATAGAACAGACCTGCATTTTAAGCTGAGTATTGCTTAGTTTATACCCTTTCCAGCGCCCCTGTCAAGTACCGCCAAAACTTCTGCACCGAAGCAATATTTACCTGCTCATCGGGCGAGTGGGCATGGTGGATCGTGGGGCCGAAGGAAATCATATCCAGCTCCGGCATATGCTGACTGAGAATGCCGCATTCCAGTCCGGCGTGACAGGCAGAGACCTTGGGGGCATCGTCGAAGAGGTCTTTGTACAGGCCTTCCATCGTGCGCATGATTTTGGAATCAGCATTAGGTGCCCACCCGGGGTAGTCGCCATCGTTTACCACTGTCGCACCAACAGCTTCAAAGGCAGCGCGGACGGCAGCGGCTACGTCGTGCTTTCCGGATTCGATGGAACTACGCTGCAGGCTTTGGGTTACAAAACTTCCGTCCTTCACAATCACCCGCGCCAGGCTGCTGGAGGTTTCCACCAGATTGGGGATATCGGGGCTCATGCGCCAGACGCCATTGGGGACGGCGTAAAGAGCAGCGAGGACTTTTTCCTGGTCTTCCAGCCGCATGACCTTTTCGGGGAGGGTGGTTTCAGCTTGCTCGATTTGCATACCCGCCTCAATGCTGGCAAACTCACGCAACATTTCCCGGCGACGGGCTTCAAAGGCTTCAAGGAAGGCAGTCAGATGCCCGTTGGGAACCACCACTATGGCTACAGACTCCCGTGGAATGGCGTTGCGGAGGCTGCCGCCATCAATGGAGGCGATGCGCAGCCCGTAGGGTTCACCTGTTTTGTACAGCAGGCGGTTCATTAGCTTATTGGCATTCGCCCGACCCTTATGGATGTCCATACCAGAGTGACCGCCTTTAAGCCCGCGGACGGTGAGTTGCAGGGCTGTACTGTTGGTTGGTGGGGCTTCCTCCGTGTAGTCCATTTGGGTATTGCTGTCGATACCGCCCGCACAGCCGATGGTTAGTTCGTCGTCTTCTTCGGAGTCCAGGTTGAGCAGGATGCTGCCCTCCAGCATGCTCGCATCGAGCCCCTTGGCACCAGTCATGCCTGTTTCTTCATCTATGGTAAAAAGGGCTTCAATGGGCGGGTGCTTCAGGTCATCGGCTTCCAGCACAGCCATGATGGCAGCCACGCCAATGCCGTTGTCTGCGCCCAGCGTGGTGCCTTCTGCGGTTACCCATTCCCCCTGTATGGTGCTGCGGATACCCTCGGTATTGAAGTCGAAGTCGGTGTCGGCATTTTTTTGATGCACCATATCGAGATGAGATTGAAGAATGACGGTGGGGCGGTTTTCCATGCCGGGCGTCGCGGGCTTTTTGATGACGACGTTGCCCAGTTCATCGACCAGGGTGGGCAGTTTCAGGCTTTCGCCAAAGGCGCGCATGAAGGCAATGACCCGGTCTTCCTTTTTGGAAGGGCGGGGCACAGCGTTCAGGGCTTCGAAGTTTTTCCAGATGGGCTTGGGCTCAAGGCTCAGGGTGGGAATTTGACTCATGGTATTTTTTGCTATTGTTGTCTTGTTCTTATGATTTAACAGCTTGGGGGGCTTGCAAGGTTCACGGAGGGGGTTCACGCGAAGGCCGCGAAGGGGGGTCGCAGAGATCGTGGAGGGGTTCACGCAAAGGCCGCAAGGGTATTCGCAAAGGTCGCGGAGGGGGGCACGCAAAGGCCGCAAGGGTATTCGCAAAGGTCGCGGAGGGTTGCAACTGAGCATAGCTGCGAAGGGTTTCAGCCACAACCGTTACCGGTTTTCAGCCTCACAAAAATCATCAAAATGACGGACTGAGCATCCAAAAGGGATGACCTTTGTTATTAGATATACTCCCTGTAGATGTTCCCCGGGAATCTAGCAGAAAAAATTAAACTCTACTAATTATGGATGCGAGAACTTGTCCAAACTGCCAATACCGATACAGCCCCAAAGCATACCTCAGCGGCATGCTCTTCCGTAGCCTGGGGGACACCTGGCCTTGCCCGGAGTGTGGGACGGACCTCCGCTTTGACCGCAAACGGCGGTTGCTGGTGGCCCTTGGATTTACGGTTTGGATGGGCGTACTTTACCTGCTGAAGGAAGCTCTTGGGCTAAACGGTGCCCAAATTTTGTGGTTGCTGCCGCTTATCCCGTTGGGCGCTTTGTTTTACCTGTTGGACCGCTTCAGGACTGAAGAACATTAATGCAGCCAGCAGATTGAGCCGCGAATGCCTGACTATCTAAAGTGCAGCTGTCGTAAGGCCTTCGGTGGCAAAAAAGCAGGTAATTCGGGCGAGGCAGACTCGTCGGCTCAACCGCTTCAGCAGCTTACATTCCGCACCTAACGGCGCGGAACCGGTGCGGTGCCTTTGGGTTACCGACATTTTGCCCCTAACGGGGCTCTAGCCCTGCACAGTTCAATTTTGGACAGAAATGGTGCAGACAGTGGATTATTGAATAGTGTTTTCAGGCTTAGGAACTCAATTGCGCATGGCATTTGGAGATCAATTGTTTACGGCTCAATGCACTAATGGATTGAACCGTAGATGTTAGACCGTTAACACCCCCGCACCAGTTAGCGCTCAAGCGTGAAAAGACTGTCAACTATCTCGGTCTAATCGTACTAATGCTGCAACAGCCAGCAATAGTGGATTTTCGGATTGCGGAAATCCTTGGGAATGGTCGCGCCGGTAATGTCTTTGATGCGGCTAGCATGAAGTTTTTCCGGTTCCAGTTTAAACTTTCGGAAATTGGTGGAGAAATACAGCAGCCCTTCCGGTGACAGGCGCTTCAGGCAGCCGTTGATGAGCTCAGGGTGGTCACGTTGTGTATCAAGGATATCATACATGGCTTTGGAGTTGGAAAAGGTGGGCGGATCGAGTATGATGAGGTCATACATTTGCGCCACCGGCTGTTGCAGCCAGGCTTTGACGTCAGCGCGGACGTACTCATGTTGAGGCCCTGTGAGGTTGTTCTGCTCCAGATTTCGTTTGGCCCAATCCAAATAGGTATTCGACAAGTCGATGGTGGTGGTTGCGATTGCGCCGCCCGCTGCTGCATAAACGGTAAAGGAGCCGGTATAGGCAAAAAGGTTGAGCACGCGCTTCCCTTCGGCCTGGGCACGGACGGCCTCCCGGGTGGGGCGATGGTCCAAAAACAGCCCGGTATCCAGGTAGTCGGCCAGATTGACGATGAACTGCAGCCCGTTTTCCTGTACGATGATTTCTGATTGCTGTTCGCTCAGCTTTTCGTATTGCTCCCGGCCTTTCTGAGGTTTGCGCTCTTTGTAGTAAATGTTGGCATTGGGCACCTCCAGGGCTTCGCTCAGTGCCCTGCGGGTACCGGCCCGCCACAACCGGTAGGAATCCTCATCCATACCGTGGTCTTTTTTGTACTCCGCAACGTGAAGATACGCCTCGTACCGGTCTACCGCCAAAGGGAAGCTCGGCAGGTCAGCATCGTACACCCGGTAGCAGGTAATGTTTTTCTTACGTGCCCACTTGCGCAGGTGCTTGTCCATTTTGCGCAAGCGGTTGGCGAAGCTGTCGAAGTCAAAAGAACTCATATAAACGATTTGTGCCCAAGGTACTAAGTAGTGGGGCAAAAACAAGTTTTCCCAATTGCTTTGGTAGCTTTTGCCTTGATAAGACCCAAGACCCGCCCGATGGTTGGTTTTTGTCCCTCATCAAAGCAAAACCCAATTGGAAAACTTGTTTTTCGAGAAGCCCTAGTGCCTCAAGTCATAGATCTCTGATACTTAAGTTGAAGTTATTTTTCGACTAGTCAAGGCGAAGGTTCGCGACTTTAGCCCGAGCTAAAGGAGCGGTTCTTCAACGAAGAGTAGGCGGAAAAGAACGAAACTTGGGGTATCAAGGATTTATGGCTTGAGGCACTAATCCGCTCCCTGGGCACAAAACACTTTTTCACGGATGGTTCTTACACCCGGTTAATCAGCAGTAATTGCTTCGTGGTGAATTTGCCATCTTGCTGAATGGTCAGGAATAGATTCCCGGGCGTAGCGGCACTCAGGTCGATTTCCTCATCAAAATAGCCATCAAACTGATTGAGCTGCTGACGATACACGACTCTGCCGGAGACATCTGTGATTTGCACGCTTACCGGTGCCTCCTCAGCGGCAAACTGTACCCGGATCAGTCCGTAGCTCGGATTCGGGAATGCCCGGTAATTGCCAAGCTCAAGGGTGCTTTCCGGTACGTCCATCGTCTCCTCAACAATAGCCGGCACTTCTTCTTCCACGCGCTCGCAGAGGTAGAATTTTGCGCCTAAATCCTTAATCATACCGCCCCGGTTGATAGACAGCATAAACTCATCGCCGGGTTCATGCTTATTGCGTTCTTTGAGCAATTCAGCATTGCCGTTGACCTTCACCCCATCCATAGCCAGGATGATATCACCGGGCTGAACACCGTATTCCTCAGCCGGTGTACCACCGATAATATTGGTCACCTGCACGCCCTCGCCATTCGCGCCGGTACCGCCAACGTAGACACCAATAAACACATCACAGGGTTCCCGGTCTTCATTGAGCACCGTGCGCATGTATTCTTTCTCGCCCAGCACTACGGAAAGGGTCTGTGGCTGTCCATCGCGCAGCACCTGAACCTCCACCTGCTGCCCGGGCTCCAGCTTTTGCAAAACGCCACTCAGTCCATAAGTGCCATTGGTGGCATAGCCGGCAATCGACTGAATCACATCACCTTTCTGAATGCCGCCGGCCTGCGCACCAGTCCCATCGACCACACCGCGCACGGCAACCCCTGCATTATCATCGGTACTGCCCGGATAAATCCCTAAAAACGCTTTGACCGCTTTGACTTTTTTGGTGCGGCGGTTGGGGTGTGGCCCACGAATGCGTTCCTCAATCACTTTCGTGAAGTCACCGGCATCCCCATTCATAAAGATGCGGACTTCTTCAATGTCTTCATTTTCATCATCTGAATTGGCACGGCGGAAAAACAAGACCGGCTCATCGTCCGCCTCACCAGAAGGCTCCTCTCCCATGACCACCTGAATGTCAACGGATACGGCTCCTTTATCTTCAGTCAGAGTCTCCAGGTAAGCTTCCGGATCTTCATCACCGGAGAGCCGCTTCTTAACCGTGGTTACGGTGCCTTCCTCGTGCGTCACGGTCTTGATTACAGTAATGGAACGATCGCCCTCCTGCGCCTGCAAAGGCGTGCTCAGGACCAGGCAAAAGGCACAGGCGGCCATAAAAAGATAGGTAAACTGCTTTTTCATAAACGTCGGGTGTTTTGATTTTTTAAATTAAATCATCGTCCGGAAGACGATTGATTTACCCAAAAAGTTGCATACACCCTTAGGGACAGATAATTATATGGAGCGTTGCATCAGTTGTTCACCCCACCACCCGCACCGTACTAAACCCATTCCCTTGCTTCGTCACCTGCACCTGCGTAGCGATGCGCTCTTTCAGGGCTTTGACGTGGGAAATGATGCCAATGGTCTTCCCGCTCGCCTGTAGATTTTCCAGGGTGGCAATAGCCAGGTCGAGGGTATTTTCATCCAGCGTGCCAAAGCCCTCATCAATGAAGAGCGACTGAATCTGCGTATCCCGCCCGGCCAATTCGCTGAGGCCGAGGGCCAGAGCCAGGCTCACCAGGAAACTCTCCCCGCCTGAAAGGGTATTCATGGAGCGGCGGTTGTCGGCCTGAAAGGTGTCCACGATGTCGAGCTCCAACGTATCGCCTTCCCGCTTTTGGATGAGGTAGCGCCCGTGGAGCTGCTGCAAATGGATATTGGCCAGGTGCGTCAGCTTTTGCAGGGTGAGCCCCTGCGCAAACATCCGGAACTTCTTCCCATCCGCCTGCCCGATGATGTCGTTGAGGGCGGCCCAGCGTTGGTAGCCTTTGCGTTGTTGCGCCAGTTGTTCTGCCAGACCGGCGGCCTTAGCCTGTTGTGCCTGATGACGGCGCTGTTGTTCTGTGAGTGCACCCGTTCGCTGTTGCACAGCTGATAAAGCTTCTGCGGCTGCTTCAAGGGCCGTTTCCAGCTCGTCAGCAGGGCGGTTCGTGAGGGCGCGGGCTTTTTCCTGCTCCAGTTCGGCTGTCGTCTCTTTCAGGCGCTGTTGGACCTGTTGTTGTTGCTGCCGCAGGGTTTCGGCCTCCGTTTCGAGGGACTGGGCTTCCGATTCGGTTAGTAAGGCAGACTGGGCAGTAGCGGCATCTTCGAAACCTGCGGAACGGGCGGCTTTGGCCAGCTCGTCTTCAAATCCTTTAACCTTGGCGGACTGGCTGATTTGCTGTTCCTGCTTTTCCTTAAGGCTGGATTGGGTGGTAAGTACGGCCCGCTCTGCTTTGACAGCGGCATCCTGTGCTTCATCCCGCTGCGCTTCTGCCTGCTCCTGCTGCTCCTGTAGTGCCTGCCCCACCTTGACCGGGTCTTTGTCGCCAAATAAGGTTTCGCGTTCCTGCTGTAGTTGGGCAAGGGCTAATTGAGTTTCCTTTACGGCGGCCTCCTGTTCCTGTGCTACTGCCTGCCGTTCTTGCATTTGCTGATTGAGCTGCTCCAATTGGGCTTCCAGCACGGCGGTTTCCTTTGCTAAGGCATCGGCTTCTCCTTTTTGGGCAGCCCAGGCTTCCCGACGCTCTTCCAGGGTTTGGAACATGGCTTTGGCGGTCTTCAGCTCGAAGGCAAAACCGTGGGGCTCCAGCAACTGATTAATGCGGGCGGTGCCTTCCTCAAATTGCCAGGCTTTTTCGGCCTGCTCCTGTTGCAATCGGTTGGCTTCGGCTTCCAACAATCGCTGATCAGCGGCGGCATCATGGTAGCGGCGTTCGGCTTTTTCCAGGTCTGCCTTTATCGCATCCAGGGACTTCAGGACCTGCCCCAGGGTTTTTCGGTCGGCCTGCCGCTGTTCCAGTTCGGCTTGTACGGCGTTTAGCTCGCCACTCAGTGACGAGGCTTTCACCCATTGGCTTTCTTTAGGTTGAAGGGCAGCAATTTGCTCTTCATGGGCCACGAGCTGCTCGTACTGCTCCTGCAATTTGCCAGCCAGGTCTTTTTTCTCATCGCCCTGCAACTGCTCGATGCGCATTTCGATCTGCTGCTGCTCGGTCAGGAGTTGCCGTTGCTGCTGCTGGGCTTTTTCCAGTTGCACTTCTGCACGCTTTAGGTCTTCCCGGGCTTCATCTACAAAGGGCTTCACTTCTTTTTCCCGGAAGGGGTGGTGAGTCGACAGGCAAAGCGGGCAGGGCTCGCCTTCTTCCAAATGGGCACGGTCTTTCTCATAGTTGGCAATGGCCTGCTGCTGCTCAAAAATGCGGCTGCGGTACTGCCGGGTCTTCTGCAATTGGTCGATCTGATCGAGGGTGCCCAGGACTTCGGTGTTCAGAATGCGGTCGCGGGACTGCAGCTCTTCCAGTTCGGCCTCCAGTCGGCTGTAGGTCGCCAGCAGTTTTTCGTAATCCCGGCTGAGGGTTTGAAGTTTTTCCAGGCGGGTTTGCCGCTGGGTCAGACCGGTGATTTCCTCGTGCAGGCGGTCCAGCAGGGAGCTGGTATCGGTGGTGAAAGACCTGGGCGCCAGTTGCTCCAGCCGGCTCAGGGTTTGGTCTCGTTTCTGCTTTAAATCATCGGCCTGTTGCTGCAGTGTGGACAGAGCGGCGGCACCTGTCTTCTGCCTGTTTTCTTGTTCTTCCAGCTTTTTGCTGATGGACTGTTGTTCCTTGAAGCTGCCAGCCAGCTGTTTCCGTTGCTCGCGGATGCCGGGCAGGTCTTCGGCCAGTTTTGACCAGGAAGCGTGGGTTTCCAGCCATTGGCCAACCGATTCCGCCTTTTCTCTGGCTGTTTGCAAAGCTGTGGCTGTTTTTTGCTGTTGCTGCGTTGTTTTCTGCAGGTCCTCCCGGGCATGGGCAAGGGCTTGCTGCTGTTTTTCCAAAGCCGGGCGTTGTCCGGCAATAGTCAGATCCAGGGCTTTGACCTTTTCCAGCACCGGTGCCTGCTTTTGCTGTGCTGCTTTGGCCGATTGGAGGGCATCGGTAGCGGCGGTGCTCTTGTTTTTTGCCGCTTCGAGCTGTTGCTGCAAGGCCGGGAGCGCCTGTTCGTCCTTTGCGATGCCTTCGTTGAGGGCATGTAACTGACCGGTGGCGTCCTGCAGGCGCTGAATAGGCAATTGCAGGGGCAGGGCTCTGCGGTGGAGGGCAAGACGCTCGGCTTTGGGCTGGAAAGCGGTGGATTGTTCTTCCAGGTTGGCGGCTTCCTGCTGCAGGCGTTGTTCTTTTTGCTGCAGTTTTTCCAGCTGAAGCAGCCAGTTAAGTTGTTCCCGGAGTTGCTGCTCTTCTGCCCGCCGGGATTTGACGGTATTTTGGAGTTCCTTTAATTGCTGATCGAGGGTTGCAGCTTCTTCTTCCGAAAGCAAATCGAGCATTTCAAGCTCCTGTTCCAGGGCTTCCAGCCTCTGCTTTTCCAGTTTGTGGCGCTCAAAGGCAGCTTTACTAAGGTCAGAATAGATAGCGGTGCCGGTGATGCGTTCCAACAGTTCGCTGCGGTCGCGCTCGTCTGCCTTGAGAAAGGCGGCAAAATCGCCCTGGGACAGCAGCACGGACCGGCAAAAACGGTCGTAGTCCAGTCCTGTGATCTCAATAATTTTCTCATTGACCTCTCGTTTTTTCTCTCCGATGATTTCAAAAGCCTGCTTTTCGGCATTCCAGTGGGACAGTTCCCGGCGGGAGGGCTGCAGGGCACCCTCTGCTTTTTCATGGGCCCGCCAGATGCTCCACTTGCTGCGGTAGCGTTCCAGACCGACTTCAAACTCTACCTCGGCCAGGCTTTTTCCAGTGCCGTAAGACATGATTTCGCCTTCATCTGCCTTCCGGGGCACTTGCCCGTACAACGCCAGGGTAAGGGCATCAAGAATAGTGCTTTTGCCCGCGCCTGTATCTCCGGTGATGGCAAACAGGCCACTTTCTGACAAGGGGGACTGGTCAAAACGGAGTTCCTGTTCGGTGCGCAGGGAATTGAGGTTCAGAAAGCGTATAGTATTGATTCTCATCAGTTAAAGTCCAGGGTATTAAAGCTATACTTCTTCTTGTTCGGTCATCCAGGACTGCAACTCCCGGAAAGTAGCGAGCAGTTCGTCCATTTGGTCGGGGGGGCTGCCGTATTGTTCACACTTCATTTTGAAGACTTCCTCGGCTTCCAGGGTGTCGAGGTCGGGGGCATTCTGTTGGGACAGCTCCTGCCGTTGCGGGTAACGGGCCTGTATCTTCAGGATGGATGCGCCGCCGCCGTTGGCTTCCAGGGCGTCCTGCAAAAGGGTGCTCAGCTCCGGCACCATGCGGTCCAGTTCCACACTGACCTCAATCCAGGGTTCCAGCCCTTCCCGGTCTTTTTGGACGAAACGGGACAGGCTTTCCAGCACTTCTTCCAGATTCCCGCTGATGCCCTTCAACCGCCGGAATACCGGTACCGGCAGGCTGCGTACCTGATCCAGCGTTTTGCCAGACCATTCCAATACATAAATGGCTTTCTCGTCCTTCGTTTCACTAAAGCTCAGCGGGATAAGCGAGCCGGAGTACCGCACATGCTCCAATCCACCCACCACCTGCGCCCGGTGAATATGCCCGAGTGCTACATAGTCAAATAGCTCCGGAAACTGCCGCGCCTCGATGTTTTCTGTATTGCCGATGTAGATGTTGTCCTGCCTGCCGGAAGCGCCCGCACCGGTGGCGTAGAGGTGCCCGGTCGCGATCACCGGTACGCCCGAGGTATCGAAGTGTTTAGAAATATAAGCCGCCCGGTTATCATAGTGCTGTTTGATACCTGCTCGGATTTGCTCCACCCGGTCGTAGCCCGTTTCCCCGGCCACACTGTAGCGCAGGTCGCGATCGCGCAGAAAAGGGACCGCTGCGATGATCGCCTCTACCCTGCCGGCTTCGTCCTTCCAGACCACGATTTCCTCTGCTGCATCTTCGCCTGCCGCGCCTACCACATGCACATTCAGTGCCTGCAACAGCTCCCGGGGCGCATTGAGCATAGCCGGAGAATCGTGGTTGCCTCCGGTGATCACTACATGCCGGCAGTTGGTATTCAGCAGTTTGCGCAAAAACTGATAGTACAGGCTGCGGGCGTAATTGGGCGGATTGCCAATATCAAAAATATCACCGGCAACAATAAGCCCGTCGGCCTGCTCTTGTTCAATAGCCTGCAATAGCCAGTCCAGGGCCCGGCGGTGCTCTTCTTCCCGGTCGTTGTACAATAGTTTCTGGCCCAGGTGCCAGTCGGAGGTGTGGATGATTTTCATAATAACCAGATGAATGGGCAGTATACGGTTTTTATAGCAAATCCGGTACATCAGATGCTTCAAACGCTATGACGAAAAATGGCCGACGGTTTCGCAAGTAACCTATAGCGCCGCTATTGCGAATCAAAACCGACGAAACATTGAGTAACAATCGACATTGTTCTTTATATTTAGCCTTATCTATTAAACCTCAGGTGCGCTACCTGTACAAATCCGCTCTTATGAATAAGTTGTTACTACTGTTATTTGTGCTCTTTTCCTGTTCTGGAATAATGGCTCAAAAAGATGCCCCCACTACGGATACATTACGGAACATGATTGCCATAGCTCCGGTGAACACCAACCTTTTTGGGACTTCCAATATGATCTATTACAAAAGATTCATCAATCAGAAGGGGCCCTACCAAATCTTTTACAGGGTTGGGCTTGGCGTACTGAACCGCTTTACTATTGAAGACGATGCAGACCGTTCACTTGATGACAAAATTCTGGACCAGCGGAACTTCAATTTTAACTTTGGGCTCGAATGGTACCGCCCAATTGGCAAGTTTAGCATTACTTTCGGGCAGGAGGTAGGCTATACGCGCTCTACCTTTATCAATGAGTATATTGCTATTGGCGAAATGGGGGTCTTTTCGGTTGATGGATTATCCAGGGAGTTGGATCTTTCAGTAGAAGATGCGTTCTATCGTTCTTACAATATCCATCTTTTCACAGGGTTGCGCTACCGTGTAGGGCAGCATTTTCAGTTCGGTCTTGAAAGTGCCCTGGGGTGGAGTTTCTACCGGGTGGAAAACCGCTATCCGGAATCTTCCTCTCAGACGGACAGAGCATTTATCGGCACAATCCGTGAATTGGCTCTGGCAAGGCATTTCATCCTGGAAGTCAACTTCTAATTAATCTCCACCTGATACTGCAAGACCGCCATCCACAGCCGGTCCGTTTCGAAGACGCCGTTTTCCTGTGCCTGGAAGATGGGGCGGTTCTGTGCGCCCAGCGTTAGCTTGCTGTTGTGCCCGTTGAACAACAGATTGACCGCCAGCTCATAGGCCAGCATAGGGTCAGAGAGCCGGTCGTAACGGGCGTATTCCACGGAAGCATTGGGCTGCAGGCGGGCTTGAGTTGGCGTGACCCTTTTTGGCAATAAATAGCCGGTTTGCCAAAACAGCACCTGCCCGGTACCAATCATTGGGAAGGCAGCGCCGGTGCCATTGAAGCTGGCTTCGCTCAGTAATAAGCCGGTGGCAGGATTGTTGGCGCCTAGGTTGCGCAGGTAGCCGGGCCCAAAGTCATAATTGAAAAAGCCGAGGTAA
Organism: uncultured Phaeodactylibacter sp.; assembly: GCA_913057245.1. Classification (GTDB taxonomy): domain Bacteria; phylum Bacteroidota; class Bacteroidia; order Chitinophagales; family Saprospiraceae; genus Phaeodactylibacter. The sequence goes on along the minus strand of CAJXNH010000001.1, from coordinate 182,503 downwards.
GCCGTAAAGGCATCGGCAGTGCCCTTAAACACGGGCCACTCCACGTACAGGTCTGCGGCAAAGTGGAACATATCATGGTAATCGGGGCTCAACGCGCTGCCCGTCCACATCGCGCGGGGCTGCCAGGCAAAGCCTGCGCCCAGGTTGAAGATTTTCTTTTTGCCCAGGTAAGTACCGGCTCCAAAGGGCCCGTTTCCCTCATGGTCAGCAAACTGATGCTTGAGGTAGAAGGACCAGCGCAGGCGTGGGCGGGTATTGGCCCAGTCAGCGTAGGCACCGGGGTCGCCACTATCGTACTTTATCGGATTGTTCATGACGGCGCGGTAATCCCAGTTGCCAGCCTGCCCCTTCACCCAAATGCCCAGGTTGCGCCCCAGGTGATCGGTCTGGTTGACAGAGTAAAGGGAAAACAGGGGCGCATCCAGCCCCAGCATGGAGCGGCTGCTGCGCAAATTCAGGCGGCTCAGCCCGTGGTAGCCGGATTTCCCAAAACCAACGGCCAGGGCCCGGTGAAAGGCATACTCTGCGTAAAGGTCCAACACCCCGATTTGGAAGTCTGCACTGTTGCGGTAGTTGAGGTTGTTATTGCCAAAACCAGCGTAAACGAAAAGCTCGGGGGTCAGCTGCCCGCAGAAGTTCATCCGCAGGCGGCGGATGGATACATCGAAGTACTCACTGGTGGGCTCGCCGTAGATAACGGTACCGGGGTTCATCTGCGTATACCGCCCCCAGAGCTGGGCGCGAAGACTGGCTTTGAGGTAAGTCTGCCCGGTGGTATCCAGGTTGTACCGCAGTACGCCCTGTCCTTGCAGCACGCTCCATCCCATCATCAACACCACCAGAATTTGCAGGAACCGTTTCATATCGTCATGCTTTTGCCCGCAAGGAACAAAAGGCAGCACACTTCCGCAGTGACTTATCTCAGGGGGAGGGGTGATTTAGTGTTAAAGTTACACTATGTGCGACTAAATGAGCATCCTGGAGTGTATAATGGTTTTTCAGGAGCTCTGCCCCGGTTTTTCCAGGTAGAACCTGCCGGATCCCAGAAGAAACCGGGATACGACAGGAGCAATGAGCTGCAAACTTTAACTTTAAACACTTTAACCTTCTACGGCCGACATAGCAAGTAGAGATGCGAAGTCGGCTACTTAATCACCACCCGTTCCACCCAAGCCTGCCCCTCCGCTTCCACGCGCAGGGCATAAACGCCCGGCGGCAACTCCGGTAACTGTAGTAGCACCTCTGGTGCACATGGCTGCACTTCTGACCATACCGCCTGCCCCTGCATATTGTAGAGCGTGAAGTGGCCCGTGCCCGTGGGCGCTGCCCCCGCCCAGGCGACGGTGAGGTGGCGGGAGACCGGGTTTGGGAACACCCGCATACCTAACGCCTCCATCGGCTCCGCCTCCGCCACATCCGTAAGCACCTCACAGGGCGTCTCCCCCTGACACCCATTGGCATCTGTTTTGATGATCCAGCAGCGGCGAGGGCCATCGCCATTAGCTTCTCCGCCACTGACTAAATTACCGCTGGACAGCTCTCCAAAGGAGAAAAAGCTCCCCCCGAGGATAGGATTATTAAGGGTGTCAAATGGAGGAAGGTAATAGCGCGACCAGAGCGAATCCCCGAAAGCCGTGAACTTAAATAGCCAGCCTGCACGGGTGGAGTTGCCATCTACATTTGTACTTACGTGGCCAGATCCTACGAAGTAGCCATCAGACACGTGCTTGATTTCGTGCAGGCCATTATTTCTAGAATGATAGCCAGAACGGTAAATAGGCCGCTGCCAGACGATCTCATGGTTGCTATTGAGGCGGGTCAGCATAGGCTGTACGATGTAAGTATTCCAGTCGATAATTTCCAGCGGCTGCTGCCCAAAGGTGATGATATCCCCATCTTCCAGGGCAACCAATTGCCGCAGCCATCCCATGTCCGCGTTTACTGAAGACTCCCAGCTATCTAAAAGCGCACCATCGGATATCCGGATACGGTGGAAAAAGTTTTTGCTATAGCCCAGGCTAACCTGCCGCTGCCCCCCAGCTACTAAAATAGAATCCCCTAAAAGCTGTGCATCCTGGTAGATGTCCTTATCCTCATAATTCCCGTAGAAATTAAGCCGCACGGTTTGCCCATGCTCGTCCACAATGCGCACAAAGGGGTCGGGCACCCCATTGTCCCGGTCTATATCGCCGTACAACAAATACCCCTCTTCTAAAGGTATAGGGCTGCGGTAGTGATAATTGCTAACATCTTCAATGTCAGTATACTCATGACGGAACTCTTCGTTGAGCTGCTCATCCAGTTTAATAAAAATGGCATTAAAACGGATCGTGTAAGCAATTATAACATACCCCCCTCCATTTGCGGGTGCAAATCCACCAGCATTATCAAGCATATATAGACCTTCGCCTCCAAAGTCTGTTAATAGCTGGCTGGCTAACCGCTGCCCTGTGGAATCGTATGAAGCAATTAAAACGCCGCTTTCTAAGGAGTCAGTGCGAGCGGTACCCACGGCAATGATTGTATCGTTATGGACCATCACCCTTTCAAAGAAATTACTTTGATACCCTAAATCTTCAGCAATATTAAAAGACTGTGCACGAAGGCCTACAGCCCCCAGCAGCAGCAGTAAAAGTGCTTTGGTTACTAATTTCATGGCAGGCTTGTTTAGCGTGATACAATGATTTTGTGGTGCACCGGCTGCTGCCCGGCTATTTGCAGGCGTGCCCAGTAGATGCCGGCTGGCACTGGCAGTTGCAGGGTGGTACGCTGCCCGGTGAGCACGGCCTGGAAGGCAGGTTGCCCCTGTAAGTTGTAAAGTATCAGGGAGGCCCGATCTGTCCCTTCTGAAAGGACGACCTGAAGGGTGCCTTGCGTGGGGTTAGGGAAAAACACAGCACTCCTACGGTCCTGCCTGTGGTGCAGTTCCTTTGCCTGGGGCCCTCCGCTGTTTTGTTGAGCCATTGCCGGGCTCGGGCTGTTGCACTGCACCGCTGCTTCTACCCCATTGCGCCGCAAGAGTTCCACCGCGAGAAAGCCCGCTTCGTTGCAGTGCGTAGTAAAATTATACAACGCTTCAACCAAAGGTTTTGGCATATTGGACAGGCCGCCCCCTTCGGACACATAAGGGGACAGAGCCGAAAAGAGTGCAGAAAGGCTGCTGTAAGTACCTGACTGATAAGGGGTCAGGGCTACCAATTGTGGGATGCGCGCCCAAAGCAACTGGAAAAACGGCATGTCTCCGAAAAAGAATTCCTCCCGGGCATCAATACCAATGGCACGTTTTGGGCAGTCCCCGTTTGGGGCAGAACAATCAGCTGTCCGCTCATCTGCAAAAGTGGTGTACCTGATCCGGGTGCCCCGGTTGCCGCGCAAGACCATGAAATAGGGCCGTTCATCAGAAGCACCTTTATACTGGTCGTTGAGCTCAAAGTTGGCAAAAAAGACCTGATTGCTCGTCTCAATCGCATCATCCGCAGCTACGCGCAAGCCTATCGAGTTATTCAAAAGTGTACCCCCGAGGATACTCACCTCAGAGCTATTCCCGACTACATCTATCCCGCATTCGGCATGTTCAATAACGCCCTGCCCAAAAACTTTGACGATACCTCCTGACTCTACTTTTATTCCCTGCCACATCTCATCGCAGGCACTCGTCAGGGTGCTTTTAATGTGGAGGGCTGCACCAGTTTTCACGGTAATGGTTGCGCCAGGCAGCATTTGCAGGGGCGACAGTATTTCAAGCACCTCGGATTCTACTGTAAGATTACCTGTTACACCGGAAGGGGCGGTGCCGGGGTAGGCGGCTTCCTGTAGTTGGATTTTTTCCAATACGTCATCCGAATAGTAATCCTTCAGCTCCCGCAAATACATTTTCATCCTTAACCCTTGCTGTTCCGTAAAAGCATTCCGGCATTCATCCGGAGATATGTAGTTCATGTAATTGCGCCGCACACTCGCTGGTATAGATTCACCGCCAGAGCAATCTGTAGGGTCAAGCTCAAAATCCTCATTCAGATCGTAGTCTGTATCACAAACGTAATCGCCACAGCAATAGCAAAGGTCTTCTTCTGAAGAGCAGAAGCCCACAGGTTCAGGAATATCCCCTTCATTGCACTCCCCAAGTACATCACCGGCAAAGGTATGCAACAGCCCCAGCGCATGCCCTACCTCGTGCACCGTTATAGTGCCGCTAGTGGCTAGTTCGCCAGCTTCCAAGCCCTTGACAGTTACATGGTTGCCAGGCAGTTGAGGCGCAAAGCCCAAAGGTTCCCCCTGGCCACTGTTAATGTAAATATTCAGGGCCCGTTCAACCTCATCTTCCGTTTGGAGGCTCCCCCTAATCAGCTCCAAAACACTTAACCCTTGCGGATTTTGATTTTGCAAATCAAAATAAGAACGATAGGTAGCTGGCGTAGCACAATCCGGCGTTGGCTCGTCTGCCAGGAAAAATATTCCATGCGGGTTGAACGCCTGATTGAGGTTGTCCAGCCCTTTTTGAGCTTCGTCCGCCAAGTCATACCCCCCTACTTCCCACCATGCAGCATCTTCGTTAGGTGCATCTGCATCTATAAAATTGAACTGAACGCGCAGGAAATAGCTCTTGGGGTCTTCTTCGTACTCCCCATATAAACCATAAGTGACGTAGCTTTGCCCGGTTGCGGTATGCAAGCCTGATATCATGAGCATGGAAAAAATAAGCTTAACAGAATGTCGTGCGCAGAATGTGTGTGTCCTCCTTCGCCTATTGGCTTCGGCGGATGGAATGTGTGTGTCCTCTTTCGCCTGTTGGCTTCGGCGGATGGAATGTGTGTGTGTGTAAACATGAGGTCCGTTTTTTGCGGTTAGTGAATAATCGGTAAGATACGGATTTGGGTGGAGAAAAACAATGTTGGGAGCTCGCCCGTTTTAGCTGGAAGGCGAAAGGAAGCTAAACCTCACAACCTCCTCGCAAAGGGAAAACCAAGACCGGATAGATGCTCCGTCAAAAATTTAGATCAGCACAATAGCTTTATAGCCCTGCAAACCTCCTCACCCTAGCCCTAATCCACAAATAATATGCGCCCGCTCGTGGTACGCTGAAACGGCTGTTGATCCAACTCCCTGAAGCAGTCAAGCTTTGCGCGCCAGAAATAAATGCCCGCAGCCAAAGAAAGCTTTGTCTGGCTCAGGCTTTCCTGATCGCCTGACCAGACTTTCTGCCCGGCGGCATTGAAGAGTTCAAGGGTGTAACTTTCCACATTTCGGGAAGGTAAAGGACGCAATTCGGCAGGCAGCCTACTGGGAGAAGGAAAGGTAATATCACAGAAACACCCATCGGTTTCAACGGTAAAAGACTGCTGGAGGATATCACATCCATAGTAATGATTGAGCATATACCTTCCTGGCCTCCGGGTTTGCAGCACAGGTTCGGTACCTTCCCCAACCCAGTAATAGCCATCTGCATCAGGCAACCCCTCGAGCATTGCACTGCCACTATCGCAAATCACAGTGTCCTTTGGAGGTAATTGGGTGATAGAGCTGCCTGTTTCTCCGCATCGTTCCAACACGACCTGATCTACATAATAGTAAGCCCAGGGCAAAGCATTCTCAACCCCTGTTTCCTCAAAAGTGGTACGTGCCTGATCGTATAGATTACCAATAAGCAGGTATTCTTCGCCACCCTCAGCCAGGTACTGCCCCCGGATTTCCATCCATCCGGAAGTATCCGAAAGGACACGACCTTCAAGGTTTTTTACCGAATAATGGTACCTGCTCAAGCTGTCCTGTTCAGGCCGGTTGTGCAACAGCATAGCCCCAAAATCATCAGTCCGGAACTTTGACCGCTCCAAGAGACTAACCTGAAAGGTTAGGGTATAAACCTCTCCCGGCTCCAATGGCGCTGTCAACTGCACTGCAAGAAACTCCCGGGAATGCAAAGGATAAACAATAATGCCTGCATATCCATCTCCGATATAAGGCTCCTGAAATCCACGATGATTAGCCGGCACACTGGCAACAGCGGCATAAGACCGATGAAAAAACTCTGTCGTAAACAGCAATATGAACCAGTCTACAGAACTATTGACCCCTGTTGGCCTGAATTCCGGATCATCAATTACCAGCTCAAAGGACGGATTCGGTACCAGGTTTTGAGCGGATATATGCTGAATCATTAGAGCATGCGCTACCAGGCAGACACCTACCCGTAGAATTAATGGAATCATTCTCGAAATTTTTGTCATAAGAACGCGTGCAAATAAATTGAGCTTTAATACCGCACGTCCTGGTAGACCGTGTACTAGGCGAAATTATATTCACTAGCAAACAGTTACAAAAATGGTTCTATAATAAGAGTTCGTACAAGTACTTCCTGAGCAGTTGTAGGTATAAGTCATAGTAACACCTACAGGCACGTTATCGCTGCTACTACCTGGCTTATTAGCCGAGGTTGCAACAACGTCTATGTCAACTGTATAAGTTGGGCTGACACCACTCCAAGGGCCTCCTCCGCATAAGACTACTCCCGGGTCAAAAGTCCAGTCTATATCTGTTACGTTGCTCCCGCACGGAATACTATATAGATTTTGTACTAATAATTCAACTTCTGAACAGTCGTTTGTAGTTACATTGCATATCTGATCATTCGTAAAGGTCAAAGAGCAAGAAGAATCACTTAAATCATTAGCTGAAACTTCATGGAATGATATAAAAGCAAAGGAAAAAATAGTGAGAATGGTTAAGGTTTTCAATAAGTTAAGCATGGTAATGTTTTTTATAGTTTTAAACAATGTACCATGTAAGATGCAAAAAAAAAACAGAAGCTCCTAATTTTTAACACTTCGGGAGCAGAAAACTTAAAGGCATGATGAGCTATCCATTTTGCCGGTTCCACGGTTTTGCTATGAAACCTGCCGGATACCGGTAAAGTACCCGCGAGATAAGCTCCGCAACAGGAACACTGAGCTGCCAGGGTAGAGCTTTAGCCTGAGACTTCCCAAGCGCTCTGCTCCAGCTTTCCCAGGTAGAACCTGCAGCAGAGCAGAAAGCTCTACGACAGGAGCATTAGGCTGCTGGGGTAGAGCTTAAGCCTGGTCCTTCCCAGGCGCTCTGCTCCAGCTTCTGCCATGGAGAACCTGCCGTATCCCGGTAAAGACCGGGATACGACAAGAGCACCGAGCTGAAGTGAGGGCGCGAAGGGAATGCGCACCCTAACACGTTGCGAAGTCAGGGATACAGCAAATACACCTCCCGCATCTCCCGGTAAGCCGTCAGCCCTTCTGCCCAGGAGGCCCGGATTTCCTCCGCCGATTGACCAGCGACAATAGCTTTGCGCAAGGCATCCGTGCCCGCCAGCTTGTCGATAAAGAGGGTCTCCAAAAAGAAGTTCGCCTTATCCGGGTAGGCTTGGTAGAAATCAACGAGGTAGTCAAGGTTCAGGTAGCCTTCCCGACGAATGCGTTCGGGTGCAGTGCTGGCCAGGGAAAAGCCACGGCAACGCTGCCCTTCCAGTTTGGGGTATTTGGCGCCGGGCATGGGCTCGGGCGTGAAGTAGTAATCGCCAATAGTAGCGTCGGGATGGCCGTAGACCTGGAATTGGGTGTTCGTCCCCCGCCCTACGCTGACCACCGTGCCTTCAAAAAAACAAAGCGACGGATAAAGGTAAATGGAGCGGTTGTTGGGCAGGTTCGGGCTGGGCTTTACCGGCAATTCGTAGGGCGTGGAATGGGTGTAGTTCAGGCAGGGCACCACTTCCAGTTCACACTTGATACCACCTTTTAGCCAGCCTTCGCCATTGACCATTTTGGCATATTCCGCAACCGTCATGCCGTGTACAATCGGCACCCGGTGCATGCCTACAAAGGACTTGAAATCCGGGTCAAGGATTGGGCCGTCCACGTAATGCCCGTTAGGATTGGGGCGGTCGAGGACGAGGACTTTAATGCCTTGTTCCGCACAAGCCTCCATGACGTAGTGCAGGGTGGAAATGTAGGTGTAAAAGCGCACCCCCACATCCTGAATGTCGAATACCACGACATCCAGGCCTTGCAGTTGGGAAGGTTTCGGCTTTTTATTGTCGCCGTAGAGGGAAATGATGGGCAGCCCGGTTTGTTTGTCTTTGCCATCCGTCACCGTCTCTCCGGCATCAGCTGTGCCCCGGAAGCCATGTTCCGGTGCGAAGATTTGTCGGACGTTGACGCCCTGAGCCAGGAGCGTATCCACCAGATGCGTGCGGCCCACCATCGAGGTTGGGTTGACGACCAGCCCCACGCCTTTGGCTTTCTGCAAGTCCGGCAAATAGGCGTCCATACGCGCTGCGCCGAGAACGAGCGTGCTATCGATGTCCACAGCCGATGGTATATCAACCGGCTGAACCGCCTTTTCTGACACACTTTTTGCACAATTTAGTGGCAAAAAACCCAGTATTACAAACAAAATTTTTAACTTCACAACATATTGTTTTTACTGACGGAGATTAAACTATGCAACCCAAGCGTTACGCGATTGTCGATCTGGAGACTACCGGAGGCCGGGCTTCCCGCCACAAGATCATTGAAGTGGGCATTGTCCTTCACGATGGGCAGCAAGTCCTGGACACCTACAGTTCTTTGGTCAACCCCGAGTGCTACGTCCCCTACGGCATCACACAACTAACGGGCATTACGCAGGAAATGGTGCAAGATGCGCCCAAATTCTACGAAGTAGCCCGAAAGATAGTGGAAATGACGGAAGGCGCCATTTTCGTGGCGCATAATGTGCGCTTTGACTACAGCTTCCTGAGGGAGGAGTTCAAACGGCTGGGCTATACCTATTCCCGGAGGAACCTGTGCACGGTCCGCCTGAGCCGCAAAGCTTTCCCGGGGCTGCCATCCTACAGCCTTGGCAACCTCATCAAATGGATGGGCTGGAAAGCCGATGCCCGCCACCGCGCACTGGATGACGCCCTCGCCACAGCAGAGCTGCTGCGCCGCATTCTGGCAGAAGAAGACAATCAAAAGCAAGTCGTAGACATGGTCAACCTGGGCATCAAAGAATCCCTGCTGCCCAAGTCCTTTGATATGGAAAAGATGCATGCCCTGCCTGAGGAATGCGGGGTGTACTACCTGCACAACGCTCAGGGAGAAGTGGTTTACGTAGGCAAGAGCATCAACATCAAAAAGCGCATTGCCGAGCACTTCGCCGACAAAACAGAGAAAGCGGGGAAGCTGCAACGGCATGTGCACGATATCACCTACGAAATAACCGGCAGCGAGCTGGTGGCCCTTTTGCTGGAAAGTCACGAGATCAAACGCCTCCACCCGCCCATCAACCGGGCACAGCGGGTGCGGCGCTTCCCTTATCTGGTGCATACCTTTACGGATGAGGCCGGATACATTTGCTATGAGGCCACACAGGCAAATGCTGCCCGCCGGAAAACCCTGCAGGTCATTTCGGAGTATCCCAAATTTGCCCACGCCCGCAACCACCTCAACCGCGTCCGGGAAGCCTTTGAGCTTTGTGCCCGGCTTTGCAAGCTACAGCCCGGCAACAGCGGTCCCTGCTTCCACTACCACATCAAGCAGTGCCACGGTGCCTGTACTGAACAGGAATCAGTGGAAGACTACAATGAGCGGGCCATGGCGGCCAGGGAAGTCCTTTCCACGGTATTCGAAGAAGACTTTTTCCTGCTGGATGAAGGCAGGGAGCCTGGAGAATTGGCCGTCATTCTGGTTGAAAATGGCAATTACCAAGGCTTTGGGTACCTCGATGAGGAAGGGCTGAATGGCAGCATGGATAACCTCCGGGATGCCATTACACTCTACGCCGGCAATCCGGAAACCACGCGCCTCATACAGCGCTACCTGAACAAAAAGCCGCACCTGAAGCGCATTCCGGTGCAGACGGAAGCGGTGGAGTGGTAGAGGTTTAGAACAATAGCCAGCTGTATTAATTTACCAACTCCTGCGCAGTAATGCAAGGTATCTTCTTCGTATTAATCCCTAAATGCAAAATCCTGCTACCGGATTGATTGATGGGATTGACACTCTTGCCAATGACGACCCCGTCTTCAGGGCAAAAGTACTCCTTGACGGTTTTTCCAAAAATGGTCTTGACGGCGGCAATTTTATCGCCTTTTCTTAGTTGCTGCCCGAGCTGTGGAAAGACATTGAGAATCCCCCCTTCGTCGGTGTATAGCCAATAGGAGGAGTCGCATAGGGTAATTTCATCGGCAGGGCAAAGGATTTCACCGGGCAGCATCTTCAGGTCGTAGAGTATGTTGCGGACTCCTACCAGACTGTCATTGATCACATCCCGCTGGAATAAATGGGGGTCCCTCAACTCTATGGTGATGGTCTTGATGCCATGGATGGCAGCCCGTCCCCTCAGCGTTATCCCGATGGGCGTGTGGTTGAGAATGATTTCGGGATTCTGCAGCCTTGCCATCCTTGAGCTCATCTCGTCAGACATGTCAGCCCTTATGTAGTAAGTGTTTACGCGCCCGAAACTTGCGGTATGCAAATCGATCAGGTAATCAAATTTCTTCACGATCCTTTCAAACAGACGGTAGACGTAAAGCTCGCTTTGGGTCCCATCTCGCTTGCCCGGGCTGATCCGGTTGAGGTCCACGCCATCGTTGAAAGCCCTTTGCTCCAGCAACAGCCCGGGAACATTCGCAACCAATACCCCCACAATGGTCCCCCTGAGCTCCTCCAGATTTAGGTCGTTGATAAGCTTTTGGATGACCGGGATGCCGTTCAGTTCGTTTCCGTGCAAAGCGGCATTCAGCCCAAGCACGGGGCCCTCTTCTTTCCCTCTGGCAATAATAATGGGTATCCTTACCGGCTCCCCAATCCCATTATTAATGATATGCAACCAGGCTTCGCTGATTTGCCCTTTGGGGAAGTTTTCGATGTTTAGCTCTTTGATACGATAGTAATTCTGTCCCTCCATTGCCTGATTTTTTTTATTCATGACAACCAACGGTACAATATACGAAAGCCCCTTTCATTTCCAATTATCGCAACGCCCGCCGCATCCGCTTAACCCGCCCGGGATAGAGCACCAGCTGAATGAAGTTGAACTCCAGCTGCCAGAAGGAGACTCCACCCTCAGGTCCTATATTTTGAGTTGGCGTATACCGCAAATTGGTGCGCAGGATAAAGCCCTGCAGCTGATTGGGCCGGATATCCCAGCCGAAGGTCACGCCCGGCACCCATTGTACTTCGCTGCCCTCGTAAGGCGTAGACCGCTGCACCGTTTCCTCCATGCTGAGCCACTCGCGGCTGAGGTGGGGGCCAATAAACGGTACGAAGCCATGGTAATCAAAGAGGAATTTATAGGCTTCGAGTGTTAAGGCCCGGCGTTGCAGGACCTGAGCCGTGCCGTAAGCCGAACGCTCCGACCGGTTCGCCCGGAAAGCCAGGTTCAGGTGGGCATCCCAGGGATAGTGGTAGTAGCCCAACCCAAATTCCGGTAAGATTGCCGCACCGCTATGGCGGCCTATCGCCGGGTACAGCTTATCATTGCGCGGGGAATTGCCCAGTACAAAGGCAGATGAGGGGCCCACAGCGACCGACCAGCCACTCAGGGCACGCTTTTCCGCCAGGCGCTCCACCGCAGCCGCCGTTCTCCCATTTTCCCAATTGGGCTCTGCGCTAAGGGTGGTCTCAATCTGCCAATTGCAGCCCAGCCAGAAGTAAGTGGAGGGGAGTTCAATCTCAACGGCATCATTTAGATTGACGTAATAGTCCGTTTGGTTATTCAAAAACTGCCCGGCGCCCAATTCAAACAGCAAATGCTTCCGCTGCCAGGTCAGCCCCAATTGTAACGGAAAACGCGTTTGATGCGCGAATGCTCCCGAGCCCATATTGGTGTTCTGCTGCCAGTCGCTGACCGCAAAGGCAGTACCAACGAAAGGCCGGAATTTCTTTTCCTCAATACGCCAGGGGTACACCCGCAGCCCGGTTTCAACGCCGGGATTAAAGGTATAATCCCCACCAAATGGCACACTGTTGTCCAGCACATTCGCAACGGGTATGGAAATGTAAAAATTAGCGTGCCCCCAAAAGTGTGTCCCTGCGATATTGATGCGCGGGACAAGGGCTGCATTGGGCGTAAAATCCGACAAGCTGCCGTCTTCATCCAGCGCGAAAGTCTGCCCCGATGCCGGAAAGAATACCGCGTCCGCCCCGACCAGCAACTGCGCAAAGCGGTGACGGGTCTGCCCGCCTTCTACGTAAGGCTGTGCACAAACATGACCGAGTTGAAGGATCAAAAATAGTATAATGGCTATGCTAAAACGCATAAATTCATTTGACGGAAATTAAATGCTCCTATTTTTTCTTTAGACCTGACTATAACTTAATGTATCTTTATCCATTGCCATTCTCGCTTGAGCGTTTGCCTTGTAGGTATTTTCTCTTTTCACATTAACATATTCTTGGAGGCAGTTAGCAACATATTCAGCTAATTTTACAGGAACAGCATTTCCTATAGCCTGCTCCACATTTGTTTTTGACCCCTTTAGAAGAAAATCCGCTGGGAAGGTCTGCACCAAACTTCTTTCTTTTGTTGTCAACGGTCTAACTTTATCTGTAACAGGTGAAGTATCACCGTGATGAGGATTGTAGCCTTTAGGTATTGGACGATTAACACCTCTAACAGTTGGACTAGGCTCGTCAATACTAAATATACCTCTTCTTTTGTAGCTTCTTGGATGCCGGTAGTAATGCTCTACACCTAGACTCTCACCAAAATAATCTCTCATGGTCATTCGCGACTTGCTTAAATTACCATTTAAAAATGGAAGCAGAAAGTCATCATATTCATCAATACAACCTATCATAAAAAACCGTTTCCTAGCTTGTGGCACACCACAATAACTTGCATCAAGTACTTTCATTGTCAAGCCATACCCGCAACCAGCAAGAATATCTATAGATTGGTCAAGAATTCTGCTTTTCTTGATTCTTTCGACATTTTCCATGACAAAAAAACGTGGACGTACTTTTTTTACTATTTCCGCATAAGTTATCGTCAAATCTGCCCTTCCAAGGGTATCATCTCGCTTTCCTGCACTAGAGAAATCCTGACAGGGGGGACCTCCTATTACTACATCAGGGCTAAAATCTTTGATATGTTCATGGCTTACTGGATCGTCAAGGTCAAATTCGTATATCGGATGCTCAAAATTATCTCGGTATAACATTACAGCAGGATTCCAATTATCGTAGGCGGCTACAATATCAAAACCAGCATTTTGAAAACCCAATGACATTCCTCCACATCCGGAAAACAAATCAATTACCTTCATTTGATTAAAAGTTTTAAGCCTATTGAAAACAAATTTATTAAAAATTTATTAAAACAAAACTTTAAACGCGGCTTTTAAAACAAATTCGATGCTGTATAGTATATCGTTTGATCAAACCTCCTCTCCGGGCTGAGCAATTTTTCGCCCCCATTCAAAATAATATCCTTGAGGATGCTTGGGGGAAGAATTGGCTTTGTCCGGCGTTCAGATTGAATATAGGGAGCTGTATTAATTCCGCTCAAAGCAAACTCCTTATCTGTTTGAAGACCGAAAGTCATTTGTGCGTAAGTTTTCCCTATCGACACTTTACGACTTTGTGTTATTTCGAACAGTATTTTAAAAAATCTTGCAGTACTTCTCATGTACCTATTGACTTTTTCATTTGTAGAATATGATTTATCTAAGAATGTTCTACATAAAGCAAAATCACTCCAAACGAAAATGTCGAATGCGTTGTCAGACAGCAGAGGAGACTTTCCCTTTGTTTTCCAAACTGGCTGAAGAAGAAACGGCTGTTGAAAGGAAAGATATTGGTACTGGAAAGTATCTAGTGTCTCAAGCATCTGTGTCTGTTTTGCAATTATCTCAAATGAATTATCCCAATGCTGAATTGATGATCCTACGGGTTCGAAAAGAGGTCTTATTTCATTAAAAACAGATCTGCAGGAATTTGCAATTCCGAGTGCACAATATGAAGTAGTAGCAGGTCTGATAACGAGTTCCGAGCTCCATTCCTCCTCTCCCTTTCGAAAAGTAGTTTGATCAGGTATCACAGTTAACTTGACTTCTAGCGCCCTCAGGAAATCTTTTCCATCTTTTAGTATTAAATCTATATTTCGAATATCGTCAAATGCCCATTGCTGATATGGCTCAAATTTTGACTCGAATTCAAACCGAATTGATTCATTAGGTTTATCTGTATTGAACACTTCGTCAATTGCTATATCATTAGCAACTACATTAAGCTCTTCGTTAAGAGAAAGATAAACGGCAGGTATATTTTTTGACCTCATGTAGCAAGCTAATGCTGCGGGGAAAGAAGAATTAAATTGATTCTTACCCCAAAGATCCTTGCCTGATCTGTTTGAATTTGAAATCCCGAAAAGTGATCCTTCTTCCATAATAATTGATTCGCTGAAATCTAAGTAAGTTGAATATTTACTGCCTCAAAAGCATTGTAACAATAGCAATAATGCAGCGTTTGGGCATCACAAAGTTTAAAAATACATGTGGAAGATACTAAACCCTTCCAAAAGCAAAACTCAAGATAAAACCCAATACAACCCCAACACCCCCACCAAAACCGTCGCCCCCTGAGCCGCTGTAATCAACGTAAAACTCCGGTACGCCTCCCGCATTTCCATACCGCTAAACTGCGTGACTACCCAAAAGTAACTGTCGTTGGCATGAGAGATCGTCATTGCGCCACCACCTATCGACAGGACCAGCAGCGACAGTTCCACCGGGCTGTCCATTCCGAGTTGCAAAGCTACCGGTGCCAGCAGAGAGGAAGTAATCACCAGCGCATTGGTAGAGGAGCCCTGAGCTGTCTTCAAAAACGCAGCAATCAGAAAAGCGACCACCAACACACCTGCTCCGGCATAACCGCCACTGCCCAGACTGCCTTCCACCAGGTCCGCAACCGGCGTGGCTTTCAGAACGCCTCCAAAAGCACCACCCGCACCCGTTATAATAAGAATCGGCCCTGCCAGTTTGATGCCCTCTCCTATCCAGCCGCTGAGGTGCGCGCTGTCCCATTTGGGCATTAGCCACAGGGCGGCCACCGTGCCCAGCATGAGGGCAATGAGCGGGTGGCTGAGAAACAACAGTACGGACCTGCCTGGTCCATCGTACCCGAGCAGTTTGAGGACCGAACCCGCTGCGATGAGCAAAATCGGGAGCAGTATGGGCAAAACGGAGCGCCCCAGGGAAGGCAATGTACCTGTCTCCGGCGCTTCTGCTACCAGCTCCGGCAGTTCCAGCCGCTGCCCCAGCCGCTTAGCCAGGAATACCGCGACCAGCATCGTGGGCAGGGCGACCAGCAGCCCGAGTAGCATAATCGTGCCGAGATAATCCGCTGCACCGAGGTTGCCGGCAGCTGCGATTGGGCCCGGCGTAGGCGGCACCAGGGTGTGGGTGGTGTAAAGCCCCGCAGAGAGGGAAAGCGCCAGCACGCCTTTTTTAACGCCCGACTGCCGGGCGACCGCGTCATTCAGCCCGGACAGGATGATAAAACCGCTGTCGCAAAACACCGGAATGCTGGTGATTGCCCCAATTGCCGACATCGTCAGGGCAGGTCGCCCTTTCCCTACGCTACGGAGCAACGCAATCGCCAGCCGGTGGGCAGCACCCGATTTCTCCAAAATATAACCTATGATACTCCCGAATACCACGATGAGCCCAATGTAGCCCATCAGCCCGCCGAAGCCTTCGTTAATGGCAATAATCAGCCCGGAGAGTGGCATACCGGCTACCAGTCCCAAAAACAAGGTAGCGCTCAAAAGGCTGAGCAGGGGGTGCACGCCCAACCGGGCAGACAGCACAATAATTAGTACGATTGCCGCAATAATCGCCAGCAGCAAAGGGATTCCGGTGAGCATAAGCTATAGGTTTTGAAGCAATGCAGCCATAGAGGTTTGCAGGGCTTGAGCGGCACTCCTTGCTTTTTCTGCAAAGTCCTCCCCTTCCCCGGCGAAAATGATGCCCCGGGAAGAATTGACCAGCAGCCCCACATCCGAATTGGCACCGTGGCGGGTCAGGGCTTCAAGGTCGCCGCCCTGTGCGCCTACACCGGGCACCAACAGAAAGTGCTCCGGTGCAATTTCCCGGATTTCCTTAAATTTCTCCGGGTGGGTGGCCCCAACGACGTACATTAGGTTGCCTGGCGTGCCCCATTCCTGCGCCTTTCGCATGACTTTCTCATACAAAGGCTGGCCGTTTTCCTGCTGATCGAATTGGAAATCCTGACTGCCCTTGTTGGAGGTCAGCGCTAAAAGGATCACCCATTTGCCTTCAAACTCCAGAAACGGTTTTACAGAATCAACCCCCATGTAAGGGGCTACCGTAACCGCATCAAAGCCCATCTCCCCAAAAAATGCCTGTGCATAAAGGCGGGAAGTATTGCCAATATCGCCCCGCTTGGCATCGGCAATCGTGAAGTGCTCATCGGGGATGTATTCCAGGGTCTTGCGGAGGCTTTCCCACCCTTTACTGCCGAGTGCCTCGTAAAAAGCCAGGTTGGGCTTATAGGCCACGCATAAATCTTTGGTGGCGTCAATAATGGCTTTGTTGAACTCAAAAACCGGGTCCTCTTTATCCAGCAAGTGGCGGGGCAATCGGTCGATGTCGGCATCGAGGCCAACGCACAGGTAGGATTGCTTTTGCCGGATTTGGGCACTAAGTTCCGCTCGGGTCATATTCTTTTGGAGCGAAAATAGGAAAAAGTGTACATTTCAACTCTATCCGCCTTATCGTGTTACTATGGCTGGCACAACCGTCTAACTAAAGGAACCCAAACCGGAACATGACCATAACCACCGACCGGCAGACCGCCCGGCAACGCATGAATGACCTGGGCAAAGACCACCGGCCTTTCCTCTTCCTGATTGACTTTGAAATGCAGCGCCCCGTCGTGCTGCCTCTTGACACCATCGACCCGGAGCAGTTGCAGTTTGCCATTCACACCCATCGGAATGACAGGGGCATGCCCTCTGCTACCGACTTCCACTTCGAACGCCACCCGGTATCTATTGCACGGTATGCTGCCGCATTTGAACAGGTGCAGCAAGCTTTGCACGCCGGCAATACCTATTTGCTGAACCTGGCCTTCCCTACTGCCATTGATACCAACCTGAGCCTGCACGATATTTTCCTGCTCAGCCGGGCGCGTTACCGGATTTGGATGAAGGGGCAGTTTACCTGCTTTTCTCCGGAGCCTTTTGTGCGAGTCAGCCAGGACGGGCGCATCGCCTCCTTTCCTATGAAGGGCACGATCGATGCTACCCTGCCCGGTGCCGAACAACAATTGCTGAGCAACGACAAAGAGCGGGCAGAACATGCCACGATCGTCGACCTCATCCGCAATGACCTGAGCATGGTGGCTAAAAAAGTCCGGGTAAAGCGCTACCGTTACGTGGAGGCTATTACTACCCATACCGGCAGCCTGCTGCAGACCAGTACCGAGATTGAGGGGCAACTGCCCGCTGACTTCCATCAGCAACTGGGTGACTTGTTCTTCAAACTACTCCCGGCCGGCTCCATAAGCGGGGCGCCAAAGCAGAAGACGGTAGAGGTCATCCGGGCCGCAGAGGGACAAGACCGCGGTTACTACACCGGCGTGTGCGGCATTTACGACGGGCAAACGGTAGATAGCGGTGTGATGATCCGTTTTGTGGAAGCCACCCCTGATGGGCTGGTATTCAAAAGTGGCGGAGGCATCACCGCCCGCAGCCGGATGGAAGCGGAGTACGAAGAGTTGCTTCAAAAAGCCTACTTGCCTTTTGCCCCTGCAACCGCACCGTTGCTATGAGGCCCCGCCTGCTCGAAACCATTTGTTGCCAAAATGGGCGACTGAAGGGGCTGGTATTTCACCAGGCCCGCGTCCGGCGCAGCGCACATGCCCTTGGCTGGACGACCTTTCCTGACCTTCATCGCATTACTGTCCCTCAACGATTTCAAGAAGGGCGTTACAAGTGCCGGGTGCTCTATCGGGAATACATTGAAACTGTTGAATTTACGCCCTACGCAATACGCCCCGTGCACAGGCTTACCCTAGCCAATGCCGATCATATCGACTACGCCTGCAAGTACGAAGACCGCGCACTGATTAACGCCGCCTTTGCCGAACGCGGAGCAGCAGATGATGTGTTATTCGTTAAGAATGGCTTGCTCACCGACACCTCCTATGCCAATATCGCCCTGTGGGACGGCTCCCGATGGCTGACGCCCAGACAGCCAATGCTAGAGGGGACCCGGAGGGCACGGCTCCTGGAGCAGGGCCGCATTTCCCCTGCGGACATTCACGCTGCCAGCCTTGACCAATTTGAAAAAATCGCGCTCTTCAATGCGATGATGGACCTGGAAGAAGGCCCGGTAATTGCAGTGCACCCAACCAACATTAGACAAAGCCGCCCGTTTACAAAAAAATAACAGCGGGTAGCTTGTTTATCCCATTTTGAAAACCATACCTTACCCACAAAAACAGGAAAAGCACAACGCATGAAGTCCCAACTATTCCAACCCGGACAATTTGAACCGGAAGACCATTGGTACGCCAAAGCCCTGAACGCTACCATCCACCCGATGATCTCCTTTTTCCTCAACCTGAGCCAGGAGCGCATCATCAAGCGTTATTGCCACCTCCACCCTATGGTGAGCCCGGATACACTGCGCAACCTGCTCAAATACAAACCCAGGCACTTTGTATGGGCGGGCGCTGACCTCATGCACGTGACGAGTGAGAAGGGCAAACGCCAAATGGTGGTTATTGAGAACAACTCCTGCCCTTCCGGTCAAAAGTCTATGCCGCTGCTCGATGACAATCAGGAACAAGGCGGCTACCGGCTGCTGATGGAGCGTACTTTCAAACCCCTGACCAAGTCCCGCCGCGGCCCTTCAGGTGAGCTGGCAGTGGTCTATGACAAGAACCCCATGGAGGCCATAGGCTACGCTAAAGCCATGGCTGATGTTTTCCAGGAGCCGGTACATACCGTAACGTATTACAATACGGACGAAGACCCGGCCGTCCGCTTCAAAGACGGGGTCATGTATGTCCTGGGTACGGATGGGGAATGGCACAAAATCAGAATGGCTTTCCGCTACCTCACCCAAAGCCCCTGGAACCGGCTGCCGGTGATGAGCAAAACGCAGATTTTCAACCCGATCGTCGCTTGCCTGGCGGGCGGGCGCAATAAAATGCTGGCCTCCAAAGCCTATGACCTGTTCAATGCCGAACTGGAACAAGCCGGGCTGGAAATCCTGACGCCGGAAACCATCTGGGACGTCAGCCTGGATGAAGTGCCCATCTGGGTGGCTAAGCTGGGCGGGCAGGCTGTGGTCAAAAACCCATACAGCAACGCCGGGCAGGGTGTTTACACTATTGTTAACGAACAGGAGTTGGCGGATTTTATGAAGCAAGACTTCAAATACTCCCGCTTCATCGTACAGTCGCTCATCGGCAACTATAACTGGAGCTCGACGAGCAGTAAGGGGAAACTCTATCATATTGGAACCGTGCCCAGCAGCAAGGGCAATGCCTATGTGGCCGACATCCGCATGATGGTCAGCTACACTGCAGAAGGCATCAGGCCCCTGTCTATCTACGCCCGCCGCGCTGCCGAACCACTGGCTGACCATATCGAAGGGGGCACCGACTCCTGGTCCATGCTCGGCACCAATCTTTCCATTAAGGAGGGATCGAACAGCTGGGGCTCCGATACCAACCGGCTGCTGCTTATGGACCGCAGGGATTTCAACAAGCTCGGTATTGGGCTCGATGACCTGGTGGATGCTTACATTCAAACGGTATTATCGATGATCGCCATCGACAAGATGTCCATACAGCTTTTCAACTCCAAAAATAAATTCCGCACCCGCCTGTTCAAGTCCCTGGATGACGATCAGGCCTTACTGGATGAAATCATGTTGTCGTAATGGAACAACTCAAACCTTATGCGCTGTTTTTAGGAATTATAGCTGCCACTATCGTACTGGCAGCTATATTCAGCTGGCTTTTCCGGCGGTTTCTCAAGCGCTCGACCGTTATCATCAGAAACGACCCAACCAACTACATTTTCCTTAGGCACGCTATTACCGGCCTGATATACATAATAGGCTTCGGCTGGGCGGTCTACACCATGCCCAATATGCGTGCTATTGCCAATTCCTTGCTGGCGGGTGCCGGGATTTTGGCCGTAGCCGTAGGCTTTGCTTCCCAACATGCCCTGGCCAACATCATCAGCGGGGTCTTCATTATTATTTTCAAACCTTTTCGGGTCAATGACCGGCTCAAATTCCAGTCGGGCCTGCAGGGCGTGGTTGAAGATATCAGCCTCAGGCACGTGGTGATCCGGGATTTTGAAAACCGCCGCATCCTCATCCCCAACTCGGTCATCAGCGAGGAGGTCATCATTAATTCCGACTTTGGGGATGACTCGATCTGCAAGTGGCTGGAATTTTCATTAAGCTATGATACCGACCTGGAGTTGGCAAAATCCATCCTGACTGAAGAGGCGATGGCCCACCCCAATTTGCTGGACAACCGGTCGGAGGAAGAAAAAGCAGAAGGTGTGCCGATGGTCAGAATCCGGGTGATTGATTTGGGGGAAAGCGGGCTGCGCCTGCGTGCCTACCTGTGGGCGGAAGACAATGCCAGTGCCTTTGCCATGGGGTGTGATGTAATGGAGCGCCTGGTGTCACGGTTTAGGGCTGCCGGAATTGCCTTCGGCCTGCCACAGCGAGTGGTAAGCATGCGGGAAAACCCGGACCCCGGAGTATAAAAAAACCGCACTCAGACAAGAATGCGGTTCAGCAAATTAATTAGTATGAAAAAACTCTGGTAAATTTAACTCGATAAGCTGGCTTTTGTTTCACTTTTTTAAAAATTTTAATAAAAGATCACACTTAATTAGCAAAGGGCTTACAAATAGTTAATCATTTACCTGTTTTTTCGCTTTTCTACTGATATATATCATTGAAACAGCCAAAACTAAAGTGGATTATACCTGCCCTTAAACAGGTATGACCTAACCAATACCAAACCAGATAAAACCACACATGAATCGAGACATTGAAATTGCTCAGCAGGCAACGCTTCAGGATATTGGAGCGATTGCCGCCAAACTGGGTGTGCCCGAAGGCAGCCTGGAACGCTACGGCCACCACAAAGCCAAGCTCCCCCTCTCCCTAATTGATGCAGAAAAAGCCAGGCAAAACAACCTTATCCTGGTGACCGCCATTTCTCCAACGCCCGCCGGAGAAGGCAAAACGACGGTATCCATCGGGCTAAGCCAGGGGCTGCAAAAAATTGGGAAGAAGACAGTAGTGGTGCTTAGGGAGCCCTCTTTAGGCCCGGTTTTCGGCATCAAAGGCGGTGCTGCCGGGGGTGGGCAGTCGCAAGTCCTGCCCATGGAGGACATCAACCTCCACTTTACCGGCGACTTCAGTGCTATTGAGAAAGCCCATAACCTGCTGGCCGCCCTCATTGACAACAACATTCAGAGTAAGCAAAATAACCTGGGCATCGACCCCCGAACGGTCCTCTGGAAACGGGTTATGGACATGAACGACCGGGCTTTGCGGCAAGTTGTGGTAGGCTTGGGCGGTACCGGCAACGGGCTGCCCCGGGAGACGGGCTTTGATATCACTGCGGCCTCAGAAATCATGGCGATTCTGTGCCTTTGCGAGAACCGTACTGATTTAAAGGACCGCCTTGGCAATATTTTCGTTGGCTTCACCTATGACCGGAAGCCGGTTTATGCCCGTGACCTTGGTGCGCAGGGCGCAATGGCAGCGCTGCTTAAGGATGCCATCAAGCCCAATTTGGTGCAAGCGCTGGAAGGTGTGCCCGCCATCCTCCATGGTGGCCCCTTTGCCAATATTGCTCAGGGCACGAACTCCGTGATCGCCACACGGATGGGGCTAAGCCTGGCAGACTACGCCGTCACCGAAGCAGGCTTTGGCGCAGACCTGGGCGCTGAGAAATTCCTGGACATCAAATGCCAAAGCGCAGGCTTGTCGCCCAAAGCAGCAGTGCTTGTCGCCACCATCCGGGCCTTAAAGTACCACGGTGGTGTCAGCCTGGATGACCTGAAGGCCCCGAATCCTGAGGCGGTCAAAAAAGGCTTACCGAATCTGGAAAAGCACCTGGAAAACCTGCAACAGTTTGGCTTGCCGGTTGTAGTGGCCATCAACCGGTTTATCCACGACACCGAAGAGGAGCTTGCCGCTGTTGAAGCCGCTTGCGCACAGAAAGGCGTTAAGGTAGCCCTTTCTGATGGCTGGGCTAATGGAGGCGAAGGGACACGCGCATTGGCGGAAGCAGTGGTCGAACTTGCAGAAAGCAGCAATACGCTCTTCAAGCCCATGTATGAGTGGGGCATGCCTGTAAAGGAAAAAATAAAAGCGATTGCCACGAAAGTCTACGGCGCTGCCGATGTAGCCTACAGCCGGGAAGCAGAGCGGGATCTACGGCGAATCCGAAAATTGGAGCTGGAAGGCTTGCCCGTTTGTATCGCCAAAACGCAAAAATCCCTGTCGGATGACCCTAAGCTGACCGGCCGTCCCGAAGGCTTTACCCTTCACATCCGGGGGATTGAAGTTGCTGCCGGTGCCGGCTTCCTCGTACCGCTTAGCGGAAATATGATGCGTATGCCGGGCCTGCCAGCGGCGCCAGCTGCCCTGAATATTGATATTGATGATGAAGGAGTGATTTCAGGCTTGTTCTAATCCTGATCCCTGTCGATAAGGTGGTCTTCCAGCGGCAGCCCCTGCCGGAGCAGGTGCAGCCGCTCCTGACATTTTTCGCAGGTCCCCAGGTGGGTGATCAACTGACGGTGGGGCTCGCTGCCCGGTCTTAGTTTCCCACGCCAAAAGGCAGTAAGGACCTCATCAGAAGGGCATTCATACACCCGCAGAATTTGCCGTACTGCCCGGTATACGATGTAAGCTGCAATGAGAAGAAATATGGTAAACATGAGCACTTGGTTGACCCCGAAAAGAACAGGGCAATAATACCCCTTTATTCCCGAAATTGAACTATTTATTTGGGAAAGCCGTTTCTACTAATGTAGCAAGTTGTTTAAAAGTTTGTGTAAAATTTGGGTTTTCTTGCATTTCCCCTCTAAATACCTGAAAATCAATTCAATCGAATACGCATCCGACTGAATGTTTTTTGACGGGAATAGAATGCCCTTACAGGTTCCGGAGAATCTGCACTGCTACATCCAAAACAGGAAAACACATTAACCAGGAAAAAATTTTCATGGCAAAAATCAAAACCCGCAGGGTACAAGTTATTGAAGCCAGCGCAAAATATGTTACGTTGCTCTTTCTCGATCAGCATTGCCAGATTCAGCTGCCCAGACTAACCTTTCTGCACCGGAAAGAATTGGGGCTGTATGAAATTTTGAATCCTGAATTCATGAAACCTGCAGTATAAAACCAAGAATACCATGTGGTTAAAGAAAGTTGTGAATTACTTCACTGGAGAGGACGAATCATTTGAAAAGAAGGGTAAAGTCAAATTTTTTAACCGCAAGCGCGGCTATGGCTTTATAGAGCCCGAAAATATGGACCGAGATGTGTTCGTCCACGTCACCAGTCTTGAAGACAAAATTTCAAAAGGCGACGAAGTAGCCTTCGAGGTGGAAGCCAGCGACAAAGGGCTTGAAGCTCGAAAAGTCCGGTTGATTTAGCAGCCAGGATTTTAAGATTCATTCTATTTTTTTTCACTAAACTATTACTATGAAATTGCGTAAGAACTTTGCAATGGGTAAAGGCAAGTACTACTTTACAATAAAATCTGTCCCCAACAATATTACCATTTTCAGAAAGTCGAAGGATGCTGCTATCTCTACTTTTAAGAAGTACCAAAAAGCCGGAAAAGAAATTGAGTGGCTTGGCAAGTGGGATGGCAAAAAATTCGTGGATAACTCCATGCCTGCCGCCCTGGCTTCCTAATCTTCCCGGATAGAAAGCAAAGTCAGGCTTGTAAAAAGTGTTTTCGTCCAGTTTTTTTGACGCCTCCCCCGATACCATCAGTTTTTGAGATCAGGCTGGCGGCAAAACTTCAAAATTGGTCGGCTTTATGGAAATTTGTACCCCGGCTTGCAGTAAGTTAAGATTGCAGCCCGACCGCCGTTCCATAAAAGGTTTTGCTAAATCTATCGCACATCGTGCCTCTTCCCTGGTTTTATTCGGGGAGGCAAATCCAGATATTGTTTCATCATTAAAGCCTCCATGATATGGTTACGTCTGAGAAAGATGAAAAAGTTTACGAAAAGGCTATTACCTGGGTCAAACAAAGAGGTTACTCAAAAGTAAAAGCCAACGTGGAAGACGAGGAAATCGAAAAGCCTACGTCTTTTAAGCAACCGCCGTCCTCTCCCGATGAGGAAGAGACCTATATTACCCCTGACATTACCGCAGTGATGCGGGGCAATAAATGCTACTTTGAAATCGCAATGAAATCAGACCAAAAACAAGACCTCATTACCAAGTGGAAGCTGCTCGACCGGTTAGCCTCGATCAAAGAGGGCAAATTTTTCCTCTTTACGCCGCATGGGCACCGTGCCTTTGCCGACCGGTTGGTTAAACAACACGACATCAACGCCACCCTGATTAACATCTAGGTGTGCCTTTATTGGATCATAGTGCGGTAGCCGATTATTCGAACTTACCGGACAACTACTTTCTTCAACACTTTAATCGACAGCTATTATGATAGATCGCAGCATCAAAGTCAAAGTACTCAAGGAAACTTCCAAGACCGTTACCGTACAACTGACGACTTTAAACAGGAAAATGCCTGTGCCTCGGAAAGAATTCGAAAAGCGCGTAAAGAATGGCTTGTACGAAGTCATCGGTGGTTACGAAGTAGAAGCTGAAGAGTAATTCCTTCAGTCTGACTTACCGATTTCCTTAAGTGTAGGAAACCGCAGCCTGAACCGTTATTTCTGCACCATCAGGCGTTTCATGCCTATATAATGCCCGCTTTTCAGGTAAAAGCCTATCAAATAGGTAGCAGGCGGCAATCCGGCAAGGCTCATTCTCCGACCATCAGGCTGAATGAGCCTTACTAGTTTGCCTTCAGCTGTAAAAACCCTGCACTGAAGCCCAAGTTTTTCTTCCGGCAACGCGATGTATACCGTATCTCCACCCGGATTTGGAAAAACATCCACACCTTGCATAAAATCACGGGGCGCTTCATTTATTGGTGTTCCTACATCGGCAAACAGCCACTCGTAGGCAGCCGGAAACTCCCGTTTCCAATACCATTCAGCATGCGTTCCGTCCGGGTGCCCCATTGCAATGACTTCACTCTCCTCAAACCCGGCATCCAATAGTTCCTGCTTCATCGCCAGCATATCCGCCACCTGCTGACCATTCGCGCCTTCCTGTGCTCCGGCAATCATATAGATGCGCATATCCTGCTGCTTGCCCTGACTGCTGACATGGTCATAGCACGCTTCGGCAAACCAGAAAGAAGCAGAGAAAATGCCTGCTTTGCTGAACACATCCTGATGCTCCATCGCTGCATAAAGCGAAATCAGGCCGCCCATGCTTGACCCCATAATCCCTGTATGAGCCCGCCCCGGTAACGTCCGGTAGTTTTCGTCTATGTAAGGCTTTAGGGTTTCTACGATGAAGTCCACATAAGCATCGCCCTCACCTCCACCGTAACTGGGATTCACCCATGGGCTATACTCATCCAACCGGGCCACGCCGCCGTTGTCAATGCTAACCACGATTACGCCCTCATCCCCATCTTGGAACAGGGCATTGAGCGATTCATCCACTTCCCACTCACCAAAAGCAGCGGTAGCCGCATCGAAGAGATTCTGCCCATCGTGCATATAAAGAACCGGATAGTCCGTTGTGGAAGTCGTGTAATCTGGTGGCAGATAAACCCAAATGCGGCGATTGCGGTCCAACTGAGGCATATAAAAATCTTCCGCCACCACGGAAACGTTATCCGCAGCGGTGGTACTGCCCGGGTTATCCCCTTCCCAGGATGCGATTTCCAGATCAACCTCCAGTTGCCCTCCATCGTACTCCAAAGTCCGGTTGGGTAGAAAACCGCCATCCGAATTGCCTTCCACAGTTGCCCAGCTACCCCTGGTAAACTTGAACATCAGGGTTCCAGGATCAGGCTCAAAGGTAAGGGTGTAAGCCCCGTTGGCTGTTTCAGTAAAGGCATAATCCGGGCTGCCTTCCTCCCAGCCGTTGAAGTTGCCTGCTGCATAAAGGACCGCGCCATCCGGGGTATTAGCGGGCACACTTGTAATGTTGAAAGTCACCTGAGCCAGTGCCGTTATCCCGCAAGCAACCCAAATGAATATAGCCAGAATGATTTCCCTCATCTTTTTTGCACAAATATAGGGCTTTAACCCAACCCTCGCGGCTTTATCCAACGTCTAGCTTTGTGAGAAGTCATTGGGAATAGATTATTTCTAAACTTTTCACAAATTCATATTTATGAAATCGATCCCGACTTTCTATTATCTGATGGGGCTGCTAAGCCTTGCGCTGGCTTTGCCTTCCTGTATACAGGATACCTGTGAGGCCACCACCACCTTCCAGGCCTATGAGCCGGTCTATGTGAAACCCGCTGACTTCCGCCACGCAATAGAATTTGAAGCGCCCAGAGACCTGGAAAACCCCGGCAAAATTTACGTTTACCAGGATTTTCTCCTGATCAATGAACGGGGCGCGGGCATACACCTGATCGACAATAGCAATCCGGAAGATCCCCAGCCCTTTGGATTCCTAAATATTCCAGGCAATATGGATATGGCAGTACGGGGCAATATGATCTACGCGGACAACTATGTTGACCTTGTCTCCATTGACATTACCCATCCTAACAGCCCGGTTTTTGCCGGACGGACCGAAGAAGCCATTCCCAGCCACAGTTTTGATGAGGAGATGGGCTACCTGGTCCGGTACGAGGAAGTGCCAATGACCGAGGAAGTAGCCTGCAATTCCTACACCGGGAATTCTTTTTGGAGGGACGGCACGTTGTTCATTGATGTGGCGGCAGGCGGTGTGGCGCAAGATTTCGCGAATGAATCCGCCGGGCAGGCGCAGGATGTGGGCGTTGGAGGCTCAATGGCCAGATTCACCCTCGCCCAGGACCACCTTTATGTGGTGGACGAACACCGGCTGCATGTATTTGGCCTGTCCGCTACCCCTGAGCCTGAAAAGATAAACGTCGTTGACATAGGCTGGGGCATTGAGACGATTTTCCCTTACGGAGATAAGCTGTTTATCGGTGCTGCCAATGGCATGTATATTTTTGACAACAGCGTACCCACCGCGCCGGAGCAGCTGTCGGTATTCCGCCACGCTACCGCTTGCGACCCTGTGTTTGTGGATGGGAATGTTGCCTACGTGACCCTTCGGAACGGCACGGAGTGCGAGACTTTTACCAATCAGCTGGATGTAGTCGATGTGACTAACCTCACGGACCCGGTACTGATCAAGAGCTTCAGCATGCACAATCCACATGGCTTGTCCAAGCTGAATAATGCCCTATACATTTGTGAGAACGAACAAGGCGTCAAGGTTTTTGATGCCACCGACCCGGCAACGGTTGGCAACGAACAGATTGGCAAAATGACAGGATTCCAGGCTTATGATATCATTACGCTGCAGGGTGGCTTAGCGATTGTCATCGGGGAAGATGGTTTATATCAATATGATATTACCAACCCGGAGGCACCACGCCGGTTGAGCAACTTATTATCGCTTTGATATGGTACAGCATACAAAAGTATGGGCTGTTGCCGTATTTACAGCCTTGGTGCTGCTCCTGCCAGGCGCAGTTGAGGCACAGCAGGATACTGAAAGCATATTCGAGCCCCGGTGGGCACATGAAGTGCACTATGGCAGCCTGATTGGGTCCTCAGATTCAGAAATACAGGCCGGTGCCTCTCTGCAATACGTTGGCACCTACCGGATAAAACGTTATCTTGGGATAGGTGGAGGAGTTGGAGCACAAAGCTATCAGTTCAACAGTGGCTACAGCTACTTCCCGTTTTGGGCTGTTTGTAAGCTTTATGACCCTTTCCAGACTGGCGTACAGCCTTATTTGCAGTTGGCTGCCGGTTACGGGGCAGCGCTTAACAGGAGGGACGATGAAACCCTGCTGGTTGATGCAAAAGGCGGTTTTAATGCTCACGGGGCGCTGGGCCTGGAAGTCCCCATCCGTCAGGAACTATGCCTGTTGCTAAGCCTGGGCTTTCAGTTTCAGGCAGCTGAGTCGACGTTTGAGCACTTTGGCTGGTGGTGGGGTGACCGGCAGACTACGCAGGAATGGAAGTTCCGGCGTATACAACTGCAAATAGGCGTTAAATTTTAGCCTTCTTGGTCAAATCTCGTGGTCAAGTCGAAAAGGGAAGCAAAAGCAACCAACGAGAGCGTTGATTTCCTTTTTGGCTTGACTCTAAATCACGAGATTTGTCTAGGAACCAATTTTAATATGGCAAAGGACGCATCCGCATATACCGATGAAGAGCTGGTGGAAGGCTGCCTGAAAAACAGGCGCCTTGCTCAGGAGATGCTCTACCGCAAGTACTTCAACAGTATGATGCGGATGTGCCTGCGTTATACCCAGGATAAATCTGTTGCCCTGGAAATCCTGAATGCAGGGTTTCTCCGGGTTTTCAAAAAGCTGGAAAAGTACTCCTTCAACGGATCGCTCGAAGGCTGGATCCGGAGGCTGGTTTTCCACAGTCTGTCAGATCACTTCAAAAAGCACAACAATCAGGTCCATTTTCTCGATCTGGAAGACCGGGACGGGCCTGCACCTGACAACGCCCTGAGCCAGTTGTATTTGGAGGATATCCTCAAGCTGGTATCTTATTTACCGGATGCCACAAGAGAGGTTTTTTATCTCTACGCTATTGAAGGTTACACGCACGTGGAAATTGGGAAGCAGTTGGGGATCAGCACCGGCACCTCAAAATGGCACCTTTCCAATGCCAGGCAAAAACTGAAACAATTAATCAGAACGCATTACAACCATGCAGGATAATTTTACACCGGATATTGACCCGGATTGGGTGGAAGAGGGCTGGTCAGGCATGCGGCAAATGCTCGACCAGGAAATGCCCGTTCAACAGCGCCGCCCGTTGGTATGGGTATGGTGGAGTGCTGCACTGCTGGCCATTGGCATAGGCACAGGTTGGCTGCTAAATGATTATGCCGATCATCATACAGTCATCGGGCAATTGCCGGTTCCTTCCGAATGGGCAAGGGCAAGCCAAGACCCGGAACACTCACCGTCGGAGCAGGAAGCAAACGTTACTGGCCAGGGCGACTCCTCACCCATTGCAGGCAATACTCCCCCAACAGCAGGAGCAGCTCCTTACCCAAATGCCGCTTTGAACACTTCCCCAATTGCCCGCCCTGTAAAGCAGTCTGAGTCTAATGCACCGGTTAAGGATGGACAGACAGCAAGTGCAACGACATCCATAGAGCAGGAAAAGCCACTTACGCTCTCCCCTACCCTTTCCGCTATCCCTCCACTGAACGCTCTTGCGGTGCTCAGCCCTGAACCATTGGAAGAACAAAGCTTTCCATCACTGCCTGAACAGCCCGAAACCACTGCTTCTGCAGCTAATTCCCCCTGGCAGCCCGGGCTTTTCGTAAGCGGGCTCTATGGGCCGGAACAAGGCAGCACAGGGTATGATGCAGGGGTTTTCCTCGCCTGGGAGCCCGAGGGGTCAAGATGGTACAGCCGCCTTAACCTCAGCTACCTCCGGCTTGGAGCGGAGCAGCAAGTGGAGGAACGGCAGTTCGCCTTTTCCAACAGCAGCTTCTCCAATAACCCGGCTCTGGTCGACTTAACCAAACAGGTTGAAATGGTGCACTTCGCCAACACTGCCATCCGGATGGGTTATCAAATCACCCCGAGACTAGGGTTGGAAGGTGGCTTCTTCATGGCGTACCTTACCGGTGCCCGGCAGACAGATATGTGGACAAGCGCAGGGACTCCAACCAATAGTAGTGGCGGAACGGACGGGAGCGAGGAAAGCCTTGCCGCCCTAAATTTGACGAACCGCTCCCAATCAACCGCAGGGTTGAACCGATGGAATGCAGGCTGGACGTCTGGTTTGCGGTATAGGTTTGGTGACAAAATGTTCACTACCCTAACCTACAGCGCCCCTATCTCAGGTTTTTCAACAACAGCCAATCAAAAAACGGTCTTTAATCCAAACATTGCTCTGTCACTATTTGGGAGCTTCTGAGTGCTCAGTTTACTCTTTTTTTCGTAGCTTTTCGCTCTGAATCTCAGAGTCACTGACCGGAACGAATCATGTCAAAGCTAAAAAAGGGTAATTGCCTACTCTGGTGTGTTCTTTTTTTTGCGCTTTTTTCGAACAGCTACCTTCTGCATAGTCAGGTCAGTGATGAACAACTCGTCCATTTTGATATTGAGGATGGGCTGCCTTCTAAAGTTGTTTATGGCATCGAGCAGGACAGTTCCGGTTTTATTTGGGTCTCTACTGACGTTGGCCTTTCCTACTTTGATGGCTATGAATTTCATACCCTTACTACTAAAGATTGACTACCCAGTAATGATGTAATTGGCATAGATTATGTAGACTACCGGCTTTGGGTAAATACACTCGGGCCACTATCTTATCTTACCCCTGACTTCAAGGTACAAATCGCTCCTATTTCTTCCAAGACCTTTTCCTCCTACATTGACCATCAGTTTGTGAAAGCGGACAGTGGGCTTTGGGTAAGCCGGTCAAGTGACCTCTTCAGGCTCAATGACGACCTGAAACCTCTACCTGTTAACCCGGACATCCTCAGGGGGGATAGTACCTATTATTGGGTCTTCGAACATCATGGGCAGCCCTGGATGATCAGAAAAAAGAAGGGGTACAGAACAGAGCTACTCCAAATAGCCGGCAATCAAATCAACAAGCAATTTGAGGTTGGGAAGTCAAAAGACGAAGTCTTTTATTTCTACTATGCCTCAAAAGGGCCCTTGCTTTATTGCCACTTTAACGGCAATGTGTTAGTGATTAATACGGAAACCGAAACAGTGAGGGAACTGATTGAGGGACGCGACCTCAACAGTCACATTCGGTTGAAAGACAATAATCTCTGGGTAATACAGCCGAAAAATGGTATTGAAGTGTATGCCATTCGGGACGATACTGTGGCTGTTCACCAGCAAACCCTTTTAAAGGGCCTTCAACCATCCAGCGTCTTGTTGGACAAAGAAGGCAATGCCTGGATTGCCACACTTGGAAACGGGCTTTACTTTTTGCCCCGCCAAGCCAGTGCTATACAGGTGGTGCGCAAAGCAAACGGGCTGGCCGAAAATACTATCAACAGTATACTGGCTACCGATCAGCACCTGATTACCGGCAACCGCAGTGACATCCTCGAATTTCTTACACCCGACAGCGCCGGTAAAGTGACGGTGACAGGGCGTAAAACGCTTACAGCAAAGCCTGGTTTTCATATCACTAACCGCATTCTGAAAATTGTCATTCCCCTTCCCGGCCATTACTTCCTGGCTACGGACATCGGTCTGATTTACTATAGCCAGGAAAAGGAACAGCTCCTCTTGCAGGAAGCCATCAAGAATTTAAGCATAGGCCTAAATGGCGATCTTATCATATCCAGTCATCAAGGCATTCGAAAGATAGCTGCAGCTGACCTTGCCCAAATAGACGTGATGGCTGCTCCCTGGGATATGATCGACAAAACAGCAGAGAAAGTCCAGCCTGTTTTCGATGGCAGATCTTACGCCAGCACCGTAGACCATAGTGGAAATATCTGGGCCCACACCATAGCCAATGGCTTGATGCAAATCACGCCAACGGATACCATTTTCTGGAAAAACCGCCACCCTGTATTCTCCACTCAGGTCACAGACTTCGAAATCCTGGCAGACAGCACAGTTTGTGCCAGTACCAGAGGCGACGGACTGATTCTGATCAAAAACAATGAATACCGGATACTCAACCAGGATAGCTTGCTGGCCAGTGATTTCATCAATGTGCTTTACCAAGACCAACAGGGTGACCTTTGGATTGGAACAAACAAGGGGCTTACCAATTGGATAGCCCCCTCTTATGACGGTGGCAGCACCCAACTCGTAACTTACAGCAAGTCGGACGGTTTGCTCTCCAACAATATCAATGATATCACCCTCTGGCGGGAGCAGGTATTCATTGCCACTAATGAAGGGGTGATGTACTTTAAGCCCAGCGAAATCATCAATGCTTCATCGTCGCCAAAGCTAATGCTTTATCCACCGGAGGTTAATGATACTATGTTCCTCAAAGCTCCTGTGGCCAGTCTGGCCCCGGATGAGAACAATATACAATTCAGGTTTGCCTCCCTGAACTTCCAGGACCGGCAGACCATCACTTTTCAGTACCGGCTGAAAGGGCTGAACGAGGAATGGGCTTCTACAAAGACTCCAGAGGCCAGGTACGCAGGCTTGCAGCCCGGGAGCTATACCTTTGAGCTCAGGGCGCTGACAGACAAAGGTCAAATCAGCTACCTTCCCAAACCTTTCCACTTCAAAATCAACCGCCCCTTCACACAGTCTGCCCCGTTTTACTGGTTATTATTCATAGGTGCTTTAGCAGTTATGCTGCTTATCCTCCAAAGCTTCAACCGCAGGGCGAAAAACCGGGAGCTCCATCAGCTGGTCAAAGAAAAAACAAAAGCCTTGAAAGAGCAAAACCAGGCACTGGAAGCTTCCAATACTAAGCTCCGGCGGTCCAATCAGGAGCTCAATCAGTTTACGTACATTGCCGCCCACGACCTAAAGTCGCCCCTGCGTAATATTTCCAGCTTTGTGCAGCTGCTGCGCCGCCGTGCTGAGAACAAGCTCGATCAGGAAGAGCTGGAGTTTATTGACTTTGCCGTAAATGGAACGCAGCAACTGGAGCAACTGATTGATGACCTGCAGGCATATTCTCAAATCACCGCCTACTCCGAGCAAAGAAGCTGGAACACCGTCAAAGACCTGGTGGAGCATGCCATCGGGCAAATCCCTGGCCTTCAGGGACAAAACCATGTAAGCTTGCTTACCCAAAACCAAAAAATCTGGATCAACACCCGCAACGGGCAACTACTGTTCTATCACCTGCTGTCCAATGCCTCAAAATTCCGGCATCCGGACCGCGACCTGATGATACGTGTGATGGCCCGGGAAGAAAACGATAAGCCCTATATCTACATTGAGGATAATGGCATCGGCATCCACCCGCAGTACCAGGAAAAGATATTTAAGATATTCCAGCGCCTGCATACCAGCCTTGAGTACCCGGGTACAGGTATAGGCCTCGCAATCTGCAAGAAAATCATTGAGGAAGAGAATGGCCAAATCGGGCTATCCACAGAAGAGGGTAAGGGCGCTACCTTTTATTTCAGCTGCGCTATCTACGAAGAAAGGGAAGCGGCTTTTGCCACTCCCCTTCCTAACTGACGATCATTTCTGATCTGATTACTTGTTCACTACGAGGCTAATCTGCAGATCAAACTCATCGTAGATGGTCTTGTCGCCCAGGTTGTCAAAGAAGCTGCCTGAACCGTAACGCACGTTGTACTCAGAACGGTCAACAACGACCTCAGCAACAGCCTTGGCTTTGTCGCCCATATCCTCAACATCTGCCTGGAACTTGATTTCTTTTTTAATACCTTTAATCGTCAGGTCACCAACGATTTTGTATTCGCCCGGCTTACCGCGGGAAACCACTTGTGTGATTTCGAAAGTTGCCGTTGGGTACTTCTCCACACCAAAAAAGTCGTCTGACTTGAGGTGCCCAACCAGCTTTTGGTTCCACGCGCCTTCCAGGTCGGTGTTCGTGATTGAAGTCATATCAATAACGAAGCTACCGCCGGTGAGCTGATCGCCATCGAACTCCAGTTCGCCAGACTTCAGCTGAATGTTGCCGGTGTGAGAGCCGGTCACTTTGTAGCCGTTCCATACGATGTTGCTTTCCGCCACGCTTACTGTGCGGCGTTCTTTTTCGCCTTCAACGGGATTAGTAAAGCTCATGCCGATCATCGCTACTGCTGCCAGCAGCACAGAGAAAATACTTGCCTTTTTCATAATGGTTTGGTTTGATTGTTTTTTATAGAAAGGGTAACAACGCTACCCTTGTTAATGTTTAAACTTTGATTGGCACAAATTTAGGTGCTTACAATCAAAGTTGCAACATCGAAATGAAAATTTCTGCTTATTCCTGGTAAATTGTAGCTTTACGCCTCATCCAGACCACCTTTGAAAAATTCAACTTTATGAAAATACTGATCATTGGCGGCGGCAACATGGGGCTTACCTACGCCCAAAGCTTCCTGCGCTCTCATATTGCCAGCAAAGAGGACATGATGATTCTGGAAAAATCGCCTCAAAAAGCGGCAGAGTTGGCCAAAAGAGACATCGGCACGGTTTATGGCCGGGCAGAAGACTGCATCCAACAGTCCGACCTTGTCATTTTTGCGGTTAAGCCTCAGGATTCCTCCGTACTGTTTGAGCATATCAAACCGCTTATTGACCCTCAACAGGTCTTCCTGTCTATTATGGCTGGTGTGAAGCTTTCTACTATCTCTGATAGTTTGGGCGCGGAGAAGGTGATCCGGGCGATGCCCAACCTCCCCGCCCAAATTGGTATGGGCATGACCGCCTTTACTTCTTCGGATGCAGTCACCCGGATAGAGCTCGTCATGGTTCAAAACCTCCTGAACACCACCGGCAAAACCGTGTACGTAGAAAGGGAAGAAGCCATCGATGCGGCTACCGCAATATCTGGCAGTGGACCGGCTTACGTCTGGTTTTTCATGAAATCCATGATGGATGCCGCCCGTAATATGGGCTTTTCTTACTCTGAGGCAGAACTATTGGTCAGCCAGACGTTCCGGGGCGCTGTAGAACTCTTCAATAAGACGGACTTCACCTGTGAGGAGTGGATTGAGAAGGTCTGCTCCAGGGGGGGCACCACAGAGGCCGCCCTTGCTTCCTACGATAAAAACCTGGTCCGTGATGACATCATTGCGGGCGCACAGGCAGCGCTTGACCGGGCGGTGGAGCTGGGCAATGGGTAAGCCCATGCTCAAATCCATAAAAGATAGATAGAAGAGGCGGCACCGTTACCAGGCACCGCCCCATACTCTATAATCTCAATATCTTAATCTCCACCCGTTGATTCCGCCTTCGCCCATCTTCGGTGCGGTTGGAAAACAAGGGTTTCCGTTTCCCATATCCTTTGTAGAACACCCGGTCTGAAGGAATCCCTTTAGCTACCATATACTCCGCCACGGCTCGGGCACGGGCGGTAGACAACTGATCGCAATACTCGTCCGGAGGCAGGTTATTCGTATGCCCCCCGATTTCCACTACAATAGAGGGATTATCCTTTAGGAAGAGATAAATCTCGTTCAGCAGAGGTTTAACGGATTCCTGAATCCGGGAACTGTCCGCTTCAAACTGCAGCTTTTGCATCTGAATGGTCTGACCGCTGCTAACTGCACGTGTCAGTTCCTTCAGCACTCTTTCTGTAATTTCAAATTCGGCACTTGCAGTACAGCCGTTGGCATCCGTGACGGTGACACTGTGCTGTCCCAGGCTTAAGTTTTCTACCAGAGGGCCCTCAGCACCGTTATCCCAACTGATTTTGTACGGCGGTGTGCCTCCGTTCCCGCTTACCTCTGCCTTTCCATCTTCACTGGTATCGCTGAAAGCAGGTTCTACGCGTCCCAACTCAGCAGTAAGTGGTTCCGGTGCAGATAGGGAAACAGCTGCTGTCTTTTCGTTGCCCGCTTCGTCGGTCACAGTGACTTCGTAAGTGCCCGCGCCTAGTCCCGTACGGTTTTCACCAGCGGTACTTTCGTCGCTCCATGCAATAGTGTAAGGCGGTTTACCTCCATTGATAACCGCTTCTACAGCACCGTCCGAAGCGCTGCTACAGGAAATGGTCTGGGTTGCTGATAGCTCTACTTCAAGCGGGAGGATATTCTCGGAAATCACAACCGATGCCTCCGCTGTGCAGCCATTGGCGTCCGTTACCGTTACCTGATGAGTAGCCGGTGGCAGCCCGGCTGCCTGTTCCCCGGTACTTCCTGTGCTCCAGGCGTAAGCGTAAGGCGCAGTGCCCCCGTTAGCGGTCACTTTAGCAACGCCATCGCTGTTGTTCGTGCTGGCCGGTTGTACCGCTGTCGCTTTTGCTGAAAGCACTGCTGGTTCTGATAAAGTTGTCTCAGCCTCTACTGTCGTCCCCGCTGCGTCGGTAATCGTGAGCTGGTAAGTACCAGCGGATAGACCAGCCGCCTGGGGTTCAGTAGCGCCATTGCTCCAGGCGTAAGCAAATGGTGGCTTACCACCGGTGATGGCGGCATTCAGCGCGCCTGACCCACCCTTGCAGCTGATAGGTGCGGAGACTTCCAGTTTCAGTGCCAGCGGCAGTATGTTTTCGCCGATGCTTACCGTTGCCGTGGCGGTGCAGCCGTTTGCATCCGTAACGGTCACACTGTGCTCCCCCGGTGCCAGGCCGCTGGCTTCATCAGAAGCAGCGCCCGTACTCCAGGAATAAGTGTAAGGGTTAGTGCCTCCGGTGGCACTAACCCTGGCTATACCATCCGTATTATTGGTGCTCGCCGGTTGTACAGCAAGCGCTTCTGCCGAAAGCGCTTCGGGCTCAGACAGCGTGAGATTTGCCGTTGCAGTTGTGCCTGCTGCATCTGTAACCGTCAAGGTATATGCGCCGGCAGTTAGCTGCTCTGCTTTCCCGCTTTCCTGCCCGGCACTCCACACATAAGTGAATGGGGCTTTGCCGCCCGTGACTTCACTGGAAACTGCGCCGGTCGCTTCCCCTTTGCAGCTAATGGAGGCAACTTCAGTTAAGGAGACCTGCAGCGGCAAAATATTTTCACTAATGCTTACTGTTGCAGTAGTTGTGCAGCCGTTGGCATCTGTAACCGTTACACGATGCTCGGCTGGTGCGAGACTATTTGCTTCCGCAGTAGTTGCTCCCGTACTCCAGGAGTAGGCATAAGGTTCAGTACCGCCGGTGGCATTGACCCTGGCTATACCATCTGAATTATTTGTACTCGCTGGTTGGGTTGCAGCAGCCGTTGCCTGTACCGGTGTAGGCTCTGTTAAGCCGAAGGTGGCTTGTACGCTGGTCCCTTTGGAATCCGTTACGGTAAGCGAATAGTTTCCAGCCTGCAGCCCGGTAATCTCTCCCTCGCTTTGCCCGCTGCTCCAGGCGTAGACAAATGGCCCTTTACCACCTTTGACAGTGGCAGCGAGCACACCATCAGTTGCTCCGGCACAGGTAACAGGCTGAATCAGAGACAAAGACACCTGCAAAGGTTGTATCTCTTCCACCATTTCTACAGATATAGTGGAGTTGCACCCCTTCGCATCCGTAACGGTAACCGTTTGCATGCCGGCTGGTAGCCTAGTAGCCTCGGCACTGGTTTCGCCACTGCTCCAGAGGTACTGATAGCCTTCATTCCCACCGGTCGCGCGGACCACTGCCCGCCCGTCTGCCTGGCCCGGGCTGGCTTCTCCTGTAACTTCCACTCCAACCTTAAGCCTGGGCGGGGCGCTGACTTCCACCGTAGCACTTGAGGTGTTGCCTACCGCATCGGTTACCGTGAGGCTGTAGGTGCCTGCAGTGAGGGCTTTCAACTGCTGCTCAGCAGTACTGCCATTCGACCAGGCGTAGGCAAAGGGGCCTTTACCACCGTCCACCACTGCTGTAAGTTGCCCATCGGCGCCTTCTGAGCAGCTTACGGGCTGGCTCACTTCCAGTTGAACCTGAAGCGGAGCGATATCTTCCGTAACTTCCACCTTGGCTGTTGCCTTACAGCCGTTACCATCGGTTACTGTGACCGTGTAGGTACCGGATACCAGGCTTTCGATTTCCGCTGTACCGGCACCATTCGTCCACAAGTAGGTATAGGGCGTCACACCTCCGCTAACCTCTGCTTTGGCAGCACCATCGGAAGCGCCGGTATTCGCGGGAGCCACCTGTACTACACGGGCTTTTAAAGCTGCCGGTTCTTCGATGGTGTAGGAAGCCTCTGCAGCCGTCCCCGCTGCATCCGTAACGGTCAGGGTATAGGCTCCGGCAGTCAGGCCACTTAGGACTTCTCCTGCACCACCATTACTCCAGGCGTAAGTGAAGGGGCTCTTACCGCCCGTCACTTTGGCGGAAAGCGCACCTGCTGCTGCCCCCTGGCAATCAATAGTGGCATCCTGACTAATATTCAGCGATAAGGGTAGAATATCTTCGCCCACGGTCACCTCGGCGGTAGTGGCACATCCATTGGCATCCGTAACGGTAACGGTATGTTTGCCAGCAGGAAGACCGGTCACCGCTGCCGCATTGCCACCGCTACTCCACGCAAACTGGTAAGGGGGCACCCCTCCGGAAGCTTCCACCTCGGCGGCGCCATCACTGCCATTGGCGGAAGCCGGCTGCGTGACCTGAGCCTGAACCTGAAAAGCGGAGGGCTCCTCCACTGTATAAGTTGCTGATGCAACCGTGCCATTCGCATCGGTAACTGTAACGCTGTAGTCCCCGGCAAGCAATCCGGTCAGCTGAGGCGTGGGCGCATCGGCTGCACTCCACTTGTACGTGTAAGGCTTGGCGCCGCCTGCTGCATTGACTTTCAGCACAGCACTTTTATTCCCCTGACATTTGATGGGCTTAATCTGCTCAATTTGAACGGCCAATTCCTCAAGGGTACGCGAAATATTGACCACAGCTGACACTTCACAGCCCTGCCGGTCGGTCACGGTCACTGTATGTGCGCCTTCTGACAGCTGCATGGCGATGGGTGTTGTCTCTCCATTGTCCCAGGCATATTTATAAGGAGGCATGCCTCCTGTAGTCCTTGCTTCTGCCTGCCCGTCGGCAGCACCAGCACTGCTAACCTCGCTGCGGGCCTCCGCCCGAAGGGTAACCCTGCGGTCCGGCACACTGATATCCGTCAGGCGGCTGTTGCCCTTGGTATCCGTAATGGTCAGGCGGTAAGTGCCTGGCGTCAGGCGGTCCGGGCTATCGCCAGTTGCATTGCCGCTCCAATTGAAAGTGTATGGTGGAGCACCACCGGTTACTTTTACCCGCAGGGCCCCATCTGAGCCATTTCCATTGCAGGTGACCGGGCTGACAAGCTCTACTGTAGCGACCAGGGACGAGCCTTTTTGAATAACGTAAACGCCTTTATCTTCTGTTCCAATCCAAACTGCACCATCAAGGTCTACGGCCAGGTAGTTCGCAAATTCACTGGTGTATTCTTCTGCTCCCCCGAAAGTTCTGGTTTCCCCGCTAGCCGGATCGTAAGCGGCAATAATACGGGAGGCTATCCAAAGCCGCCCTTTTGAGTCAAGCGCAATATCAGTGATGCTGCCTTCCACTGCATCGGTTGGGATATCAATAAGCTCCCAGCGGTCTTTGCGGTCTACTTTTCCAACCAGCCCATCGCCCATTAGCCAGACTTCCCCATTCGCCACAGCAACAGACTCAATGATCAGCCCCTTCTCCAACAGGTCCCATTTGCCATCCCGCCCGACCAAAGCGCCATCATTCGTGGCGATCCATATGCGCCCTGGCCCGTCCTTGGCGATTTCATGCACGAAGTTGGACCTCAGCTTGGTGTTGTCCATCGACAGCTGCTCTTTGAAAACCAGCTTGCCATTTTCTTTTTTCAGTCGGTAGGCACCGGTCAGACTCGTACCCAGCCAGATATCCTGATTGACCTCATCGAAAAAAGCGGCAGTGATGTAGTTGTCTTCGTCAATGATATCCCCAATCGCTTCCGTAAGCTCCTGCCGCTGCCAGCGAATGTCAGCATTACCGCCAGAGAACTGAAACAGCCCCATCTCGCCGAGCTGAAGCGCGATAGGGTCAGCGGAACGGGCTCCACTGACTTTTTGAATGGTTTGGGTGTTGGCCACCCACTTGGTATTATCAGTATCAACAAATATATTTTTGACCGGGCTGCCCCAGGGAAGGGCGGTACTCCGGATCACCTCCAGGTTGTCTTCCTGTGCCTTTACGGCAAAGCCCAGCAAAATCAAAGCAAGCGATAGTAGGTAGCTTCTGCTCATGGTATGGTTTTCTGAATTTTCGGCGCAAAGTTAGGCAACCTGAAGCAAAACGCAGTATATGGTTTAATATTACCTTTGTGCCGCCACTGAAAGCCTGCTCATCGCACGGCTGGCATTAACGAATCGCTGAATGATATGAACGTAGTCCTTTTTTACTTGCTGCTCAAGCCCCTTTCGTACGTGCCTTTGCCCGTTATGCACAGGCTATCTGATGTCCTCTCCTGGCTGCTGTTCCGGGTATTTGGCTTCCGCAAAAAGGTGATCCTGGGTAACCTGGAGCGCTCATTCCCGGAAAAATCAGCAAAAGAAATCGACCGCATCGCCCGGGAGTACTACCGGCATTTGTGCGACTTGGTAGTAGAAGCCGTACGCTCCTTCAGTATCCCAAAAGAAGAGATCAAGCGCCGGGGAAAAATGGTCAATCCGGAAATTCTGGAGCCATTTTACGAGCGGCAGCAGCCTGTTATTCTTTGTGCCGGCCACTACAACAACTGGGAGATGACCGCCACGGCTATGCCTATGTACATCAAACATCGGGTTGTGGGCCTTTACAAGCCGCTGAAAGACCGGTTCTTCAACCAAAAAATTACAGACTCCCGAAGCCGCTTCGGGATGGATATGGTTTCCATCCGCAAAACCCGGGAGTTCTTTGAGGCGGATCATGGCATTAGCATTATTCTCTTTGCCACAGATCAGGCGCCCTCCAACCCCAACCGGGCCTATTGGACCGAGTTTCTCAACCAGGACACGGCAGTGCTTTTCGGCACGGAGGCCTACGCCCGAAAGTACAACTACCCGGTTATCTTCGGCTACATTGACAAGGTAAAGCGGGGGTATTACGAAATCCGGTTCAAAGTGATTTCTGAGAACCCGGCCAGTCTGCCCGCCGGTGCCATTTCAGAAGCCCACACCCGGCTGCTGGAGGAGGAAATCCGCCAAAAGCCTGAATACTGGCTGTGGAGCCACCGGCGCTGGAAACATGCCCGCCCGGAAGACTGGAAACTGGAAACTAAATCGGCTACAAATTGAGCCAGTAAGTAGCTTTGAGGACAATCGCCCGGTTTTTGCCGCGTGGATTCACCAGAAACTGGTCGGAAAAATAGTTGTCGGTGTATACCAGGAAAATATCCGATACCGGCTTAAAGCGCCACTGCAAACGGGTATTGATGTTGACGTTGTCGGCCTGCGTGTTGTACTGCAGGAAGACACTGAAGAAAACACTTCGGGAAAAGGAGAGTTCCGCCCGGGGGCCGACCAGCCATATGCCCGCATCGTTGTAAGGGCTGGGCAACTGAATATCCGTGTACGTCGCATCCAGGGCCAGAATCCCCAATGGCTGCCAGCGGTAATTCAGCTGGAATCGCAGGCGGGAGAAATCCCCGTTGAAGTATCGTCCGTAGCTGCCCTCCACGCCATAGTAAAAGTCCTTGCGCACATCTGAGTTAAAGCTCAAATTGAGGGTGGGGTAAGTATAATCTGTCCCTTCCGGCAACTCAACGCCTCCAGTATTGGTCGGGTCAAATGGGAAAAACAGGAAAGTGTAATTCTCTGTATAGTTTAAACTGAGCTCGCTTTGCCCCGGAAATTCCACAAATGCACCGGCACTCAACTCCCGGTCGGTCAGTTGATAGTCCGGTTGGTTGAAAATAAACTCTGTCCTTGCGCTGAGCCCAAAGGCGATGACCCGCTCCGCCCACCATTTCTTTTTTGGAAAGATCAAATGGGTGATACCCGGTGAGGTGGACAGGAAGCCCCGGCGCGGCACAAAGCCCATTTCGGCTTCGTGGTTGCGCCCGATGTAGTGGGTTGGAAAAAAGATACGCCAGTTGCGCAGGTAATGGCCCACGAAGAGGGCGGCAGCCTGCGCATCCACATGATTATCGCTGGTAAAAGAGCGGTGGTAGAAAGCCTCGGCTTCCCATTTATTATCCTTTGAAAAAAGATTGTATTCCAGCCCTGCCACCCGGTTGAAAGCATCAGGGTCGACTTCGTAACCGCCCGCACCATCTGGCCGGTAGTTCACTTTGTTGGTAAAAATGGCACCGACGAAGGATCGGTCAAAGACTTTGCGCTGCAGCACGCCCACGGAATAGTTGGCAGGCGCAAGGTCAGCATCGGAGACAGCGCCGGTCTGCATATTCAGCAGGCCCACCCGCCAGTTGTTGTCCAGCTTACCGCTGAGCCGGGCGCCCGCCAAAATCGGCACATTAAAACTGCGTTGCACTTCGATCTCGTCCCCGTCCGTAGTCGTGCGCCGGAGGGTGCCCTGCGCCAGGCCAATCCTACGGCTGAAAAAAGGACGGCTGCTGGGGAAACCAAACTTGCCAAACAAATCCTCATTTTCGAGAAAAAACTGCCGCCGTTCCGGAAAAAAG
The DNA here is from genome assembly GCA_913057245.1 of uncultured Phaeodactylibacter sp. Classification (GTDB taxonomy): domain Bacteria; phylum Bacteroidota; class Bacteroidia; order Chitinophagales; family Saprospiraceae; genus Phaeodactylibacter. Next base: position 140,037 of record CAJXNH010000001.1, on the reverse strand, counting down.
AGCTCAAAACGGCTGAGGTTGGTCAACTGCCGGTCTACTTCCACCTGACTGAAATCAGGATTAAAGGTCAGGTCGAGGTTTAGGGAGGGGGTAATGGCAATCTTGGCATCCCCCCCGGCATTGAAGTTGCGCTCTGCGGGTAGCCGAAATTCTTCATCCCGCTCCACACCCGCAATAGCGTACGGGATAAGCGAAACGTTTAAGCCCGGGCTCGGTGGCGGCGTAACCCAGCGCATTGGCAAAGTGAAAGCGAGGTTATTGATCCCGAACTGCCTGGGCACCGGATTCCAGGTAGAACGCTCGTTTTGCTTGACAGATATGCGGCTGAAGTTGATCCGCCACTGATTGGCACCTTCAGACCGTTTGTATCGCAGCGTTTTGAAAGGGATGGCCATTTCCACCACCCAGTAATCCGGATGGTTAGACACCTCAGCGTACCATTTATTGTCCCAGTCGGTGGAAATGCTGTTGCCGTTGTCGATGAGGCCTTCCCGGCGTACATTCAGGGGCGTGACAGCAAAATGGAAACCATTGATTTTATCCTGAAAGGGATCAATATTGACCGCGAATTCATCGGAAGGGCCAAGTTCGAAATCCCGGCGCAAAGAGGTGACGATGTAATCTTCCTGTGGCTGATAAATGACCGCGCCAATGTAAAGGGCTGTCTCATCGAAGGTGACGCGGACTTCGGTATCCAGTTCTGCGTAGGAGGTATCAAAAGGAAAGTTTTGGTAGAAATCAGTTGCCACACCGGCATTTTCCCAGGCTGCTTCATCCAGCACCCCGTCCAGCCGCATGGGCGTTACAGCGGCCCGGATATCCAGACCCTCCAACGCCTGCCCGGCGGCAAGGCTGCTGAAAACACACCAAAATAAAACAGTTAGCCCCTTGTGGCTAGCCCAAACCCTTGCTTGATCCGTCATTAACCCTAATAATAGTTGCCAGCTCTATGGAGAGCTTTGTATGTTCCTGAAGTATGCAGCAGGCTGAAACCAGCCTGTTTTTTTAATCCTCCTCGATAGTATCCGTTACCATCGTTTCAACGTGGTAGTCGTAGAACCGCTCAAACAATGCCCAGTCCAGGGTCTCTGGCCAATCGTTCTCGTCCAGGCTCCAGCCTTCCAGCAGGACGCTGAGGAGATCTTCTACATTGGCTTTAAGATGAGAAAGAATATCCTCTACATCCTCGAAATCTGGCAACAGAAAAACATCTGCTTCATCGTGCTGATCCATATCAGCGAAATCAAGAGGCTGTTCCGGAAAAACTTCATTAGCCCACTCGATCAGCGCTGGTTTGGGCTTCACGACAAGGGCGGTGCGATTGATTCGGTAAAAATCCATTAGTCTTCTTTCATGTTGTGGAAAACCGCATTGACATCGTCATCGTCCTCCATGATTTCGATCAGTTTGATAACATCCTCCACTTCGCTGTCTGTCAGCTCTTTGTAATGGCTGGGGATGCGGACCAGTTCTGACTCCGTCACTTCCAGCCCGAATTCCTCGATACCTTTCTGGAGATTGCCGTAATCTTCAAAAGCGCAGACCAGGACTATTTTATCGTCCTCCTGTCTCAACTCTTCCAGCCCAAAATCAATGAGGCCTAGCTCCAGTTCTTCCCGGTCCTGCCCTTCCGCCTTGACTTTAAAGTTGGCCTTACGGGAAAACATATAGTCTACTGAGCCGGAAGTACTCAGGTTGCCTCCATACTTGGAGAAGATATGGCGGACACTCGCCACGGTACGCGTGGGGTTATCCGTTGCCGTTTCCACCATCAGGGCTACACCGTGGGGCGCATACCCTTCGTAGACCAGCTCTTCGTAGTTTTCCGCATCCTTGGAAGTTGCCTTTTTGATGGCATTCTCTACGTTAGCCTTAGGCATATTGGCGGTCTTGGCATTTTGTATAGCCAGACGCAGGCGGGGGTTATACTCCGGGTCCGGCCCACCCTCCTTAACAGCAATAGCAATCTCCCGGCCGATACGCGTGAAAGTCTTGGCCATGTTGGCCCAGCGCTTCATTTTCCGCTCTTTACGGTATTCAAATGCGCGTCCCATATCTGCAATTTAAATTTGAATCAATAAAGCAGTGCTGCCTTATATGGCGGCCCTGCCTCAGAATGCTTGCAAAATTAGCGTTTACAAATCAGCCTGCCATATTTAGTTCTCAATATTTTTACGCCAATCGCTTCAGGTATGTTTTCAAAGCAGCAAAAATCCCTTATTTTAGCCCAACAAACCTCGCTATGGAATATTTGGTAATTGACCTTGAAATGTCGGGCGACGACCCGAGCTATCACGACGTTATCGAAATCGGCGCCGTGCTCTATACTGATAACTGGATGGAACTGGGCCGGTATCAATCTTACGTATACCCGGAAAATGAGGAAGCGTTCTCCAAGCCCTCCGAAGAAGTCCACGGCATCAGCCTTGAACAATTAAAGGACGCTCCTATGCTGGATGATGTCCTGCCCGAATTCGAAGCCTGGATGCTGGGGCTGCGAAAGCTCAAGCCAGACCCCTTCGATAACAGCCGGGCGCTGCGGCATACCATGATTTCCGGCCTGGGCATCGTGAATGACTTCGCTTTCCTGCGCGCTGCCTATGGTATTATCAACCGCCGTTGGCCCTTCAGCTACCACATGCTGGATATGCAGTCGCTAACCCACGCCTTATTCCCGATCTTCAAAGCCGCCGGAGAAGCCGTGCCGGAGCGCCAAAGCCTCACCGCCATTGCCGCTTATTTCAACCTGGAGCGGGAGACCGAGGAGCACAATGCGCTTGAGGATGCAGTACTGACCGGGCGCTGTTTTATCGAATTGAACAAAATGATTGACCGGCTGAAGGTTGACCCGGCGGTTTAACTCTGCCAAAACAACTGCAGCATCCGAAAACATAGTCTCAGTGCTTGCTGTATGGCCGCCTTTCCGGGAGAGTGGGGATCCCCTTTAAAAACCTGCTTTCAACTCAAATGATAAAGATCAAAGCACAAAAAGCCCGGGAGTGATAAAGGTCATGGTATAGCACAGGCAAGATAATTTCTTTTGTGGCTGTCGAAACAAACGGCTGATTGCAATCAGAAAACTTAGCAAATGGTTCATGAAAGTCGGGTTTTGCTCAAATTTATTCCAAAATTTAATAGGGCAATTGCGAATCAAGGAATATATTTGCCGATGGACTTGGTATAAAAACTACATTAACCCCCACTGCTTACTGTTACTCAAAAACGACAAATGCCAAGTCGTCAGGGATTTACGCCTACCACTCAAACTATTGAATTAGTGTAAAGTGTACACTAAAATTGACACGGGTAATCTAAACTTACCATACAACCTAAATTAAATTGTAGCTCTTATGAAAAACATTCTGCGATTGGTCGTAGCTTTTGCAGCTGCGCTGCTCCTGGTCCAACAGGGGTATGCTCAGGGTACTGTACAAGGCCAAGCGATCGACGAAAATGGCGAGGCCCTGATCGGGGCTACCATTCTGCTAGTGGGCAGCAGCCGGGGAACGGCTACCGACTTTGACGGTAACTACGTCCTCGAAAATGTGCCGGCTGGCGAACAGCAACTCCGGGCATCCTACACGGGATACGGAGACCTTACTAAAGCCATTACTGTTAAAGACGGGGAAACCCTTACCCTTGACTTCCAACTGGGCGAAGACGCCGAAGTACTGGAGGAAGTGGTGGTCATTGGTTATGGCTCGGTGCGCAAGGAAGATGCGACCGGGGTAGTCGCAAAAATTGATGACAAGAACTTCAACCGGGGCGCCATTGTATCTCCGGAACAACTGCTGACGGGTAAAGTAGCGGGTGTACAGATTGCGCCTGGCGATGGTTCTCCAGGTGGTGGCTCTGCCATTCGTATCCGGGGTGGTACTTCTATCAATGCCAGTAATGAGCCGCTTTTCGTTATTGACGGTATGCCTATCGACAATGAAGGTTTTGCCGGCGGCCGTAACCCGCTGAACTTCCTCAATCCAAGCGACATCGAATCCTTTACCGTACTAAAAGATGCTTCTGCAACGGCGATCTACGGTTCACGGGGTGCGAACGGTGTGATTATCATCACCACTAAGAAAGGGCAGTCCGGCAGCCGCCCGCGGGTGAATTACGATGGGTACTACACCGTAAATGAAATCCGCGGTGAACCTGCGATGCTCGATGCAGATAACTTCCGTGATGTAGTTACGTTCTTCGCGCCAAGCCGACTGAACTCCCTGGGAGGTAATAATACCAACTGGTTTGATGAAATGCTGCGTCAGGCTCAGGGCCAGAACCACTCTTTGAGCGTTTCCGGGGGCGGACAAGACTTTGGCTACCGCATATCTGCCGGTTATCAGCAACTGGAAGGTATCATCCGTGGCTCGGAGACTGAGCGGGCGAGTTTCAGCCTTAACTATAACCACAGATTCTTTGATGATAAGCTGAAGATCAATACCAACCTGCGCGGTGCACGTACACGCGATGTTTTTGATCCGGGCATAGGTGCGGCCTGGGATTTTGATCCTACACAGCCCGTACTGGATCCGGACAATGAAGCCTTCGGTGGTTTCTTCTCCTACGGGAACAGCCTGGCTCCGCGTAACCCGGTTTCTGCCGCTGAGCAACGCATTGACGAAGGGCAATCCTTCCGTACCATTGGTAATATGGAAATTGAGTATTCACTGGGTGACCTTATTGATGGCCTCAGCGTGAAAACCAACCTGGGTTTTGATGTCAATCAGGGCGACCGGAACACCTTTGAACCCACCACCTACACGAACACGCAGGTGGCTAACTTCAATGGTCTGGTGAAAATCGAGAATTACACCCGGACCAACTACCTGTTTGATGCGTACCTAAACTACGACAAGGCACTCAATGACCGCAACAACCTGAAACTTACACTGGGTTACTCCTATCAGGACTTCTACGAGCAGTATCCGTTGTTTGAGGGGCAGAATCTCTCAACTGATCAGTTCGGAATTAACGGGCCGGCACAAGCCGAAGACGTATTCCCTGCCAATTCCGTGTTTGAAAACCGCCTGATCTCCTTCTGGGGCCGTGCGATTTACAACTTCGATGAGCGCTATGTACTGACAGCAACCCTGCGCCGTGACGGTTCCACCCGCTTCGGTCCGGAAAGCCGCTGGGGCTTGTTCCCATCAGCAGCCGTTGCCTGGCGTGTCCTACAGGAAGACTGGGCAGGTTCCCTAAACAATATTTTCTCGGACCTGAAGCTTCGCGTAAGCTACGGTATCACAGGTAACCAGGAAATTGGCGACTACCGCTACCTTCCTCAATATGCCTTCAGTGATCAGCGGGCGCGTTACCAAATTGGTACGGATGCAGATGGCAATCCAATTTTTGTCAATACAGCCCGCCCGAATGCCTATGACCCTGGCCTGCAATGGGAGGAAACCGCATCCCTCAACCTAGGCCTTGAGTTTGGTTTTGCCAATGGCCGTATCAACGGTGCTTTGGAATACTATACTCAGAATACGGATCAATTGCTGTTCGAAGTCAACGTACCGGCAGGCACCAACCTTTCAGACCGTGTGCTGACCAACATTGGTGAGTTGCAAAACCAGGGTGTGGAACTGACGCTGAATGCCAATCTTCTTAAAACAGCAGATATGAGCTGGGACCTTACCGGTAACGTAGCGTATAACCGCAACGAGGTACTAGGCCTTTCTAATATCGCTGGTGATGCCGGTATCCTCCGTGGTGGTATTTCTGGTGGTGTAGGCAACAACGTACAGATCCTACGCGTTGGTCAGGCTGTCGATGCCTTCTATGTATACGAGCACATCCTGAACGATGATGGCACACCCGTTTCTGATGAAGATGACTTAATGATGTACGTCGATCAGAATGGGGATGGCCAGATTAATGAGCTGGACCGCCGCATATTCCAAAACCCGGCACCGGATATCCTCTACGGTTTGACGTCTAATTTCCAATTCAAAGGGTTTGACCTGGCCATGACAATACGTGGCGCCGTAGGCAACTATGTTTACAACAATAATGCCTCTAACCGTGGTTATTATCAGCGGGTACAAGGTGTAAATATTGGCAATGACCAGTTCTTCCTCAACAACGTTCATGAGTCTGTACTGGAGACGCAGTTTGTTGCCCCTCAGTACTTCTCTGATTACTACGTAGAGGATGCGTCCTTCATGCGACTGGACAACGTGACTTTAGGCTACACTTTCCTGCCTAAGCGCGGTATTTCCAGCCTGCGACTCTACGTTACTGGTCAAAACCTGCTGGTTTTCACCAAGTACAGCGGTCTGGATCCGGAAGTAGGTGTTGGTGGCATTGATAACGCACCGTTCCCTCGTCCGTTGGGCTTCATCTTTGGCGCAAGCCTCGGACTTTAATTTGTTGAACACAAGAAAAATTAAGCCATGAAAAAAATAATTAATATAGGGTTGATCGCCGTGCTGGCTGTGATGTCTGCCTGTACAGATCTTGATGTACAGCCCAGGAACGATCTGACCCCTGACGTTTTCTTCGCAGATGACGCTGCCTACGAGCGTTTTCTGACCCGTATTTATGCAGGCCTGGCCGTTACCGGTCAGCAAGGCCCTGCTGGTAATGCGGATATCAAATCCCTGGATGAAGGCTTCTCAAGCTACCTGCGCCAGTACTGGCAATTGCAGGAACTACCAACTGATGAAGCCATTATTGCATGGAACGACGATGGTCTGCCCGACCTGGTTACTCAGGGCTGGAGCAGTACCAATCAGTTCGTTCGCGCAATGTACTATCGTGTGTTCTTTCAGGTTTCTCTGGCGAATGAATTCCTGCGGGAATCTACACCGGAAAAGCTGGACGCACGCGGCGTAAGCCAGGAGGTTGCTGACCAGATGACCACCTACCGCGCAGAAGCCCGTTTTCTGCGTGCTCTGAGCTACTGGCATGGCATTGACTTCTTCGGTGACATCCCGTTCTACACAGAAGATCAGGTTATTGGTTCCACTGCTCCAACTCAGCTCAGCCGCGAAGAGGTTTTCAAGTTCATCGCAAATGAGCTGAACGAAATCGAAAGAGATATGCTGGAGCCAGGTACTGCACCCTACGGCCGCGCCGACAAAGGCGCCCTTTGGATGCTGCAGGCCAAGCTATACCTGAATGGAGAAGTCTATACCGGAGGGGAGACCTACTGGAATGAGGCGGTGGAAGCCTGTAACAAGATTATCGAATCTGGTGCCTACACCCTTATGGACGAGTACCAACACAACTTCCTGGCTGATAACGACCGGTCTACGGAGATTATCTGGGCTGTGAATTTCGATGGTGATGCAACTCAGACGTTCGGTGGGACCACCTACCTCGTTCATGCGGCTATCGGCGGCGCAATGAATGCAGAAGACTATGGCGTGAACAACGGCTGGGGTGGACTGCGCACACTGCCTTCAATGGTAGACCGATTCCCCGATGAAACCGGCAATATTGATGAGCGGGCGATCTTCTTCACGGAAGGGCAAACCAAAGCGGTAGAGGCCATCAATGAGTTTACCAATGGCTACACGGTTCCAAAGTACCAGAACGTGACTTCTGAAGGTATTCCAGGTTCTGATCCTACTTTTGCGGATACGGACTACCCAATGTTCCGTTTTGGAGAAGTCCACCTGATCTACGCTGAAGCGATACTCCGTGGTGCTTCCAACGGGGACCTGGGCACTGCTGTGGCTTACATCAATGCCCTGCGTCAGCGGGCATACAATAATGATGCTGGCAACATTTCAGAAGCAGACCTCAACCTGGATTTCATCCTCGATGAGCGTAGCCGTGAATTGTACTGGGAAGGCGTCCGCCGTACAGACCTGATCCGTTTCGGACAATTCACCGAAAACGGTGTATGGGCATGGAAAGGTAATGTTCAGGAGGGCAGAACAACTTCGCCTCACCTCAACCTCTACCCTATCCCGGCGGAAGAGCTGCTGGCTAATGACAACCTGGTACAAAACCAGGGCTATTAAATCTTTATGGATCGGCAGGGCTGCCTTAGCAGCCCGCCGCCCATTCGAAAATTTATCAAATTTTCAATCAGATTAAGACATGAAAAATTTTCTTAAAATATTTTCCATCCTGGTTTTGGCGGGGCTCGTTGCCTTTAGCTGTACCAAGGAGGAGATCGACGTGGAAGCGTTGACGGACTTCGCGCCCGGTATCGTTTCCATCTCTCCGGCCAACAACAGCAAGATTGTAGTTGGTAACTTCGACCTGAAAGTCATCGTGGCAGATGGTGAATCTTCGCCTCTTGCCGAAATCTCCGTGCAACTGCTGGATGAATTTGGCAATACCCTTGCCGATGCTACTCAGGCGGTAACGGGTACCCGCGACAGTATTGTGGTGCCGGGTGCAGATTTTGCAGTGCCTGCCGAACAACTCGGCGCTGGCATCTATAGCATGAACATCACGGTATCGGATGCTAAAGGGCAGACTACCAACCGAAGTACTACCTTCGAAATCTCACTCCTGCCTTTCGCGGCTAACCACGATGAAATGTGGATTGCCGGTGGCTTCAACGGCTGGGGCGGTGATGAAATGATTCTGGTCGCTGACCACACCTGGGAAGTTTCAGGCATTGACCTGCTCGGCGACGAGTGGAAAATCAAAAACTGCCTGGACTGGTGTGATGAGGACTGGGGCGACACCGATTGCAACGGCTTCATGGAAAGCAACCTGAGTGGCGGCAACGGCAATACCGCTTGTGGTTATTCCGGCGAAGTGACCGTAACCTTCAACGACGAAACGCTGGAGTACACGGTACGCCCGGCTGTTGAGTTCGCCACCAACCTCTCCGGCCTTTACCTGCTTGGTACTTTCAACAACTTCGACGGGGACGAATTCCGCTTCCAGCTCACTGGTGACAACACCTGGGAACTGGCTGAAGTAGAACTGGCTGAAGGCGATGAGTTCAAATTTGCCGAAATGCCTAACTTTATGGGCAAGAACTTCGGTGATGCAGATGGTGATGGTGTAGCCGAAGAGTTTGGCAACAACACTATGTTCATGGGTGACCCTGGCATTTACAAAATCACCTTCAACGATGCTACCCTGGAGTACACCATGGAATTCCTCGGCACCGGTGGCGGTGGCGGATTTGAGTCCATTGGTATCATTGGCAGTGCTACGCCGGGCGGCTGGGATGCAGAAACGCCTATGACGGATAACGGTGATGGCACCTACTCTATCCTGATCGGCTTGCTGGACGGTGAAGCTAAGTTCCGTGCCGACAACGACTGGGCTGTTAACTGGGGCGCTACTGACTTCCCAAGTGGCACCGGTACACAGGACGGGCCTAATATCCCGGTTACCTTTGGCCTTTATCAAGTGACCTTTAATCCTGAAACAGGTGAGTACAACTTTGAAGCCGCATCTGTTGGTATCATTGGCGATTCCACGCCTAATGGCTGGGATTCAGATACAGATATGACACCTGATCCTGCCGAGCCTTCCGTTCAAACTGTGAACATCGAACTGACCGATGGCGAAGCGAAGTTCCGCCTGAATGATGACTGGGGCGTGAACTGGGGTGCTGCTGATTTCCCAAGTGGTACCGGCACACAGGATGGGCCGAATATCCCCGTTACTGCGGGTAACTACACGGTACGCTTCAACGTGCTGACTGGCGAATACTCCTTTGAGTAAGCCATTTTGATTGGGCGGTCTCTGATTGCCTTAAAAATACGGGCAGGTGTTCTTTGGAGCATCTGCCCGTTTTCATTTAGCCTGCCTTCGAACATCAGCAAAGTCGAACGCTTTTCTCTTTTAAAAGCCCTTGAAAAAAACACAAGTTACCGCCTCCTTTCTCACCCTGCTCCTATTGGGCAGCCTGGTTGTGCTTTACTTTGCCTCGCCTTCAGTACAGCAAACCGTCAACGAGGGATTCCGGCTGGCAAAAGCGGGTGATGAAGCCGCGCTGGCTAATTGGTTTGAACAGTTCGGGATATGGGGCCCAATTGCCATTATAATGTTCATGGTCCTACAGATGTTCCTAATCATCTTTCCCAGCTGGCTGCCCATGGTCGTGGCTACCATTGGGTACGGTCCGGTTTGGGGTGTAGTGATTTCAATAGTCGCCGTCACGGTGGCATCGGGCATTGGGTATTGGATTGGACGGGCATTTGGAGCACAGGTCCGGGAGCGTTTTATAGGGCAGGAAAAAGAGGAAGAAATTACTGAAGCCCTGGAAGAATATGGTTTTGGCACGGTGGTACTGTTCCGCATTTCTCCTTTCCTGTCCACAGATGCCATCAGCATTATTGCCGGTTTATTGGGCATGCGATTTATAACTTATTTACTGGCTACTCTTGCGGGCATCACACCGCTGACTCTGGGGATCGCCTACTTCACCCGGGACCTTGACCAACTCAAAACCGGACTATACTGGCTGGGCGGTATTGGAATACTCCTCTATGGCTTGTACATTTGGCTGGACCGAAAGCGTAAAAAATCATGAAAATTGTAATGATAGCGGCCCGTTCCGACAACGGGGTGATTGGCAAAGATGGCGGCCTGCCCTGGTCTACCCCCGCAGACGAAGCCTTTTTCCTCAACGAAATCGAAAGCTGTTTCCTGCTCTCAGGCCGAAAATCCTACGAGTCCAATCAGGGCAACACCATTTTTAAGGATAAGCAGTTTGTGGTCATCACCCGACGGGGAAATTACAAAGCGGGGCCCGGTGGAGCAGTTGCCCATAGTGTGGAAGAAGGTATTGCCCTGGCCCGGCAAAAGCAAGTGCCCCGGCTCTGCGTGCTTGGGGGCGGAGAAATCTACCGGCAGGCCCTGCCCTATGCCGACGAGCTGATCCTCACGGACATTCACACACAGGTAGAAAACGGCGATGCCTTCTTCCCGGAGTTCAGTGCTGATGACTGGAAGCTGACCCACCAAGAACCGCACGAAGCCGATGCGGATAACCCTTTTCCCTACACCTTCAAGTGGTTTAGCCGCATTTAAAGCACAATCCATTCATAATCAAATCAGTAGACAAAACATATCACCGCCATATTACGTTCTATTACTGATTATCGATGACATAAATTAGCTTTTTAATGGAATACCTCGTAGCAGGAATAGCCGGTATAGTCGTGGCTTTAGTATATGGATTGACACATCAGCAACAACAGAAACAAGAAAAAAGAAGGACGCCTCACCCTGCCCTCGACACGCAAAATACCACCAATTACAATATGGAAATTCTGGAGGAAGCGCCACTGAAAAAGCTAACTCCGGAGGATGCACAACGCATGGTAGACCACTGGAAGCGTGGCGGATATATTCCTTCCCACCGTGAGTTTTACGCCGTGCAGCGAGTCCTCCGGCGTGATGCAAAAGCACAGCTCAGGGAAGCTCAGGAGCATTAGAACATCAGAAGCCTTGTAATTACAGGGCTTTTCTTTTTTACAGGAACTACCTATATTACCATCATTAAATCTTATCCATCATATGCCTAACCGAAAACTAAGGAAGCGAAAAGATCAGGCGGTAATTGGGGGTGTTTGTGCAGGTATCGCCAACTACTATGGTTGGGACCCTACCAACGTACGCCTTTTTTATGTGTTGCTTTCTGTACTGAGCGCAGCTTTCCCTGGCTTATTGGTATATGTGCTGCTCTGGCTTTTTATGCCGGAGCGATAAACACAAACAGTTCATGATCAAACTAAGCGAAATCCCTACTACCCCACCCGACGATCTGGACCGGGACAACATCGAGGACAAGACCAAAGAACTGCAGGAACGCCTGGGCGACTTGCAAAAAGTCCTGTACGCCGAGCAAAAACACAGCGTACTGGTGATTTTTCAGGGCATGGATGCAAGTGGAAAGGATGGGGCTGTGAAGCATACCTTTAAAGATTGCCACCCGCACGGCGTAAGGGTCCACAGCTTCAAAAAGCCTACCGATGAAGAGCTCGCCCACGATTTCCTCTGGCGGGTCCACAAGCAGGTACCGCCGAAAGGCATGATTCAGGTCTTCAACCGGTCGCACTACGAGGACATTCTCATACAAAGAGTACACGGCTGGATTGACGATGAGCACGCCCACCGGCGTATGGCGGCAATCAATGCCTTCGAGGAGCTCCTCGCCTTCGATAATAATACCCATATCTTCAAATTTTACCTCCACTTGTCCTACGAGCAGCAAAGGGAAGAGTTGCAGGAGCGCATTGATGAGCCCGATAAGCACTGGAAACATAACCCCAACGACTGGAAAGAGCGCGAGCACTGGGATACTTACCGGAAATACTACGAGTACGCCATCAACGAGAGCCGCATTCCCTGGACGATTGTGCCGGTAGACAAGCGCTGGTACCGGAACTATATCGTGGTCAAAACGTTAGTTGAACGACTGGAGGCACTAAACATGCAATACCCGCCTCTGCCGATATAACTGACAAGGATTTTATGTCGAATATTGAGAAAGTACGTGTAGACAAGTGGCTGTGGAGCGTCCGGATTTTCAAGTCGCGCACGCAGGCCACAGATGCCTGCAAATCTGGTAAGGTTCAGGTGAATAATTCAGTGGCTAAGCCCTCTCAGCTGATTCAGCGGGGCGACCAACTTACTGTTAAGAAAAATGGTTTCAATTTACAATATAAGGCGGTAGACCTGATCCGCAAACGCGTAGGGGCACCAATCGCCCAAACCTGCTACGAAGACCTGACGCCTGAGGAAGAACTCAACAAGTACAACGAGTGGTTTGTGGGCAAGGGAAAAACGGAGTTCAGGGAAAAAGGTGCCGGCCGGCCGACCAAGCGGGACCGCCGGAAAATTGAACGCTATAAAGACAAACTTTAATCCATTACGACCCGTACCTGCACGCATTGCTTTGTCGAAGGGCGTACCCGGTTGGCATGATTGCTGCGGTGCCCCACGACCCAAAGCAGGGTGCCACTATCATCCGCCAACATCCACGCAGCGGCTTTCTCTGCCCGCGTAAATTTATGGTTGCTAAAGTAATCCTGAACTTTCTGATGCTTCCCGCCCATTCCAAAGGGCTGGAACTGATCGCCTGCCCGCCATTTGCGCAGCATCAGCGGAAATGCCAGTGTTTCGAAGTCAAAGTAGGCTACTTTAGGGTCTTCGGAGAAATGCTCCGGCACCTCTTCCAACAACTGGAAATACAGACAACCGCCCGGGAACGGCAACTGCCTTACTCCTCTGTCTATCATCAAGGACTGCTGAACGGTTTCTCCTTTAGCAACGACTTCCAACACTTCCGCCGCCAGGGCAATTTCGTGAGTTGGGGTCAAAAAAACCTTGCCCGGTTGCCCTTCGTGAATGCCCGACGCCAGATCATTGGCTTGTGTGGTATTCAGCCCAAAGGGCGATAACAACTCAAAAAGCACCGTTGGTAAAGCCGGAGCAAAAGCTTTGAGCGCGTCCAGTTGATATAAAATCCGGTCGCCATCCTGAGTTTTAGCAGCTTCTTCGATCCGGTTCAGCATTTGTTCCATCAGAAAAAACGAATCCCGAAACCGCTGCATGTTTTCGCCCAGCGACTGCTCCAGGCCCGGATTCAACTCCCGGAAGGCGGGCAGGACCCGGTGGCGAATGAAATTACGGGTATATTTAGTCTCCGCATTACTGCTGTCTTCCCGGTAGGGCAAATCGTTGGCTTCCTGATAATCGGATAATTCCTGCTGACTTGCAAATAATAATGGCCGGGCCACCCGCCCATTGCGAGGAGGGATCCCCAGCAGCCCCCTCATACCTGTGCCCCGGACCAGATGAAAAATTTGGGTCTCTACAGCATCGGTAAGATGATGAGCTGTGGCGACGTAGTCATACCCCGAAGATTCCCGGATGGTTTCTAACCATTCGTACCTCAGCTCACGGGCCGCCATTTGTACGGAAACAGATGATTGTTCTGCCACAGCGAGCGTATCGAAAGTGGTTTGGTGGAACGGGCAATCAAGCTGACGGGCAAGATCCTCCACAAATGCGGCATCCTCATCCGCAGCTTTGCCACGCAGCTGAAAATTGCAATGCCCAATGCCAAAGGACAAGCCGGTTTGTGCAAACAAATGCGCCATGACCACCGAGTCTTTCCCACCACTAACCGCCAGCAGGAAATGCTGCTGCTTTGGGTGGTCTACCCCACAACCATCCGCCAGGTAGCGTAGCATGCGTTTTGCCAGGCTCATAGGCGGGCATTCGCTTCGTAGTGCTGCCGCAGCATTGCTTCAGTTTCAGTCAGCGACTTGAACACCTCAAAAGTAGTACCCTGTGTCCGCATAGCCCCCAGCGCATTGGCAAACTGAGCCGCCCGTACGTAGTCCCTCCGGTCGTGCAGCAGCCCGTAAGCCAGCCCTCCCGCGAAGGAATCACCACAGCCCGTGGTATCAATAACTTCAGCTACCGGGATGGAGGGGACAAATTCAGCTTTAAACTGTCCGCCGGGCATAGAGTACACCATACAACCTCTGGAGTCCAGGGTGATGATCACTGCCTTTACACCTCGTTCAAGACTGTGCTGGGCGAAGTCTGCCATATCTTTTTCGGAAAGGTCCTGATAGGGCTTTTGAAGGTCTTCAGATTTATACTCCTTGCTGAACCAGCTGCACCCTGCCTCTTCAATATTCATTTTCAGAATATCGATGTAGGGCAGCCATAGGTCGCGTTCTATCCAAAAGCGGCGCACCCGGTCTCCCTGAGTGGTCACCGCTGTGGTGGGCCCATGCGCATCGAAGATGGTCAGCGCATCCGGCTTCCGGTTTTCCTTGATAAACCGAAGAGTTTCCAATGGCACTTCATAATCAGAAATCGGAACGCCTACAAACACATCACTGTCCAGAAAGGGTTCCACATCTTCAGGGCGGATGGGTGGCATGAATGCCGTTTGCTTTTCCAAACGGTTGTTCTGATCTACAAACCGGAGTTGAATGACGTCTCCCTGATCCAGATGGGCGTAGACGCCTTCGGTGCTGATATTGGGATACCGCTCCAGCAATGCCTTTACCTGAGGCTCGTCCTTTTTTCGGACATGCGTGACGGGCACCACTTCACCCTGCTGATCAAGCAGGGCAGCAGCCCCAATTGCGGTATGCATGGCGCACCCGTATTTTTCAATCACCCGGTTTTTGCTCGTGGTAATGTGGTCAAAAGGAATAGGGCCCAATACAGCCACCTTGTAATGTTTATCCATAGAAATGCTTGCGTCCTGGTTCGAAACGAATATAGCATTTCTTACCAAATTGACGATTGGATTGAGCCAGAATTGCCGAACAGTTTACCCTATTCTTATCGGTACAGCACCAGCAAGCGCCTCATTTCCAAGAAAACCGGCAGGTTATTCGATCTGACCGCAACGAGGTTTGGTCAACAAACCAAAGGGACAAAACGTCTGCCGCCTATTCGCGCATCTCTTTCCAGGCGTTAATCAGCCCGTTGGTAGACGCATCATGGCTGGTTACATCCTCTGCCCCATCCAGTTCGGGAAGAATTTTCTTGGCCAGCTGCTTGCCAAGCTCCACGCCCCACTGATCAAAGCTGAAAATATTCCAAATGATGCCTTGCGTGAAAATCTTATGCTCGTAGAGCGCGATGAGGCTACCCAAACTACGCGGCGATATCTTTTTAAGCAAGATGGAATTGGTCGGGCGGTTGCCTTCAAAAACCTTGAATGGCAACAGCTGCTCAATTTCTGAGGCGGTCTTACCCTCTGCTTCCAACTCTGCCCTGACCTCCCTTTCGGATTTGCCCATCATCAGCGCTTCCGTTTGGGCAAAGAAGTTAGACAAGAGCTTGGCATGATGGTCTCCGATAGGATTGTGGGAAATAGCCGGTGCAATAAAATCACAGGGGATCAGCTTCGTCCCCTGATGGATGAGCTGGTAGAACGCATGTTGACCATTGGTGCCCGGCTCGCCCCAGATGATTGGTCCGGTTTGATAATTCACCGGCTGGCCACTCCGGTCTACGTATTTGCCATTGCTTTCCATATTACCCTGCTGGAAATAGGCAGGGAAGCGGTGCAGGTACTGATCATACGGTAAAATGGCTTCCGACTCTGCCCCAAAAAAGTTGTTGTACCAAATCCCAATCAACGCCAACAGCACCGGCAGGTTTTTATCCAGCTCGGTTTCCCGGAAGTGAAGGTCCATCGCATGGAAGCCCTCCAGCAGTTGCCGGAAGTTGTCAAACCCAATGGTACAGGCTATGGGCAACCCAATTGCAGAAGTCAGGCTGTAGCGCCCCCCTACCCAATCCCAGAAACCAAACATATTCTCTGGCGCGATACCGAAATCCCTAACGCCCTCTGCATTTGTGGAAATGGCTACGAAGTGTTTGGCCACTTCCTCCTCATTGCCTGCAGCTTCAAGGAACCAGGAGCGTGCCGTACGGGCATTCGTCATCGTTTCCTGAGTGGTGAAGGTCTTGGAGGCGATCATAAAGAGGGTGGTCTCCGGATCACATTGCTTCAGGGTTTCTGCCATGTGGGTGCCATCCACATTGGATACAAAATGCACCTCCATACCAGGCTTCCAATAAGGCTTCAGCGCTTCTGTAACCATCACGGCACCAAGGTCAGAGCCTCCAATACCGATATTGACGATCGTGCGCAGTGGCTTGCCGGTAAAACCCCGCCGTTCTCCATTCACCATCTGATTGGCGAAAGTTTCCATACGGCCAAGCACTTCATTGACCTCAGGCATCACATCCTTTCCGTCCACCATAATGGGCAGGTTGGTACGGTTGCGCAGGGCAATGTGCAGTACGGACCGGCCCTCCGTTTCATTGATCGGCGCACCAGTAAACATCTGCTCAATAGCATCCTGCAGCTTGCACTCTTCGGCTAACTGCAGCAGCAACTGAAGGGTCTCGTCCGTAATCCGGTTTTTAGAGAAGTCCACCAGGATGTCCTCAAACTGAATCGAAAGCCGGTTGAAACGGTCTGGGTCATCCGCAAAGAGTTGCTTCATTTGTACATCCCGGACCTGTTCAAAGTGGGCTTCCAGCTTTTTCCAGGATTGGGTTTGGGTCGGATTTTGTTGGTTTAGCATGGATGTATCGCTTATTTTAATTTTTAGGTAGCCGCGCTGAATCAGCCACTGCAATATCGTGGATAATTGTTAACTCAAAGTGAAGCTTGTGCCTGAAACCGCGCCATAATTACCACATACCGGGTAAAAATGCAACTTATTCAGGCATAAATACGAAACGGAAAGTAAGTAGCTCCTACCCTTCCCCGCGCTTAAAGCCAATAGACTTTTTGTTGAACACGAAGCTGCTCTTATCCAGTTTGAAGGGCTCCACATCTTCGAAAGTCAGGAGATTTGGCGGCGTATTGGCCCGCACTTCGGGTGAAAGGGCAGCCAAACGCAGGTTGTGGTTCTTAATGGCCTCATTGACTACATTGCGTACCGTTCGGGCATTGCCAAAGTATTTGTCCCGGTAGTCATAGAGGAAGGTCAGGTAACTCCTCAGGTGCTCTTCGGCTTCCGGAGCAGGCACCACGTTCTCTTCGCTTAGCATTTGCAGTGCAATGCGGTGCAATTCCTTTGGGTTGTAGTCCTCAAATTTCAGGATCTTGTCGAAGCGGGAGTTCAGTCCCGGGTTCGCTTTCAGGAAAGCTTCCATATTGTCCGGATAGCCGGCTACGAAAACAAAGAACCGCCCCCGGTGGTCTTCCATGCGCTTAAGTAGGGTCTGAATGGCTTCGTCGCCAAAATCGCTTCCACCCCGGCTGATCGACAAGGCATAAGCTTCGTCAATAAACAAGACACCGCCCATGGCTTCATCAATACGCTCCGCGGTTTTGATAGCGGTTTGCCCAACATGGCCCGCTACCAGCCCCTGCCGGTCCGTCTCAATCATGTGGCCCCGTTCCAGCACGCCGAGGGATTTGTAAATCTTAGTCAGAATGCGGGCTACCGTCGTTTTACCCGTTCCGGGATTGCCAATGAATACGGTATGCAGGAAGAAGCTGTTCAGTACATCGCGGTGGGTCTCCCGGTAAAAACGGACGAGGCGGACCAGTTCATTAATTTGTTCCTTGATGTTGTCCATGCCCACCAGGCGCTGTAACTCGTCAAGGGACTCCCGGAGCAGGGGCTCGTCCACCGGAATATTCGGGAGTTGAATCCGGGGCTTGACTTCTATTTTGGCGACATCATCGTATTCCACCAGTTCCAGTTCTTCCGCAGGCAGCGCTTTGGGGTCTTCTTTGGACATGACCCGCAGCCCCAGGTTAATCTTGGACTTCTCAATGAGGTCATAGACAAAGCGGGCATTACCAAAGGACCGGTCGCGTGTCCGGAATGCGCTGATGATCAGCTCATCAATTTTCTCTTTGGCCGCAGGATGCAGTTTAACACCTTTGTTATCGGCCGCAACTTCTGCAATCTGCGACAGCTCCTGCGGCAGGTAGTCCGGGAATTCAAAATAAAGCTTAAAGCGGCTTTTCAACCCCGGATTCGAATCCAGGAAGTGCTTCATCTCTTTTGGATAGCCTGCCACGATAACAGCAAAGTCTTTACCGCCTTCGCCCGACATTTCCTTCACCAGTATCTCGATCACCTCCCGGCCAAAGTCCTTGCTGTCGTCATTCGAACGGGCAAGCGCATAGGCTTCGTCAATAAAGAGCACCCCACCACGCGCTTTCTCAATCGCTTCTTTGACCTTCGGGGCGGTCTGCCCAATGTACTCTCCCACCAGGTCTACCCGGTCTACCTCGTGCACGTGGCCTTTGGACAGCAGCCCCATTTTCTTGTACAGCAGCCCCATCATCTGTGCTACTGTTGTCTTGCCGGTGCCGGGGTTGCCAATGAATACCGAGTGCACATTAATCCGTTCCTTTTCCTCAAACCCCCGCTCCTTGCGCAGTTGCAGAAACTGAATATACCGGGCATGGTCTTTCACCTGTTTTTTAATAGCCTCCAACCCGATCAGGTTGGTCAGGTTGGTCATCACCTCTTCAAAGGTCTTATTCAGGGACTCATCGGGTGCAAAGAGCACGGAAGACTGCCGGTTGGGCAAGAGCACACCGGAAGTGCCTTCCTCAAAATCCTCTGCTACTTCGAATGGGATAACGGCCAGGAGCTTATCCATAAACACCAGCTCAGCGGTATAGCGGTCTCGGCGCCAGGAGCCTTTGACATTAGAGCCCCAGCCAGCGGTAATCCGTATCAGGTCATCCCGCTTATCGATACGTTGAAGGCGGACCACCTGACCTTTCAATTCACGGGCGTCGTTGTAAAACTTGGTAAATAACTCGCAGTGCCAGGATTTTTCCTGGAACAGGTTGCGCAGTACAATCTCCACATAAATATACCGGGTCTCCTCACTGCTAAACGTCTCGTAGTACAGCCGCTCGTCTTCAATCACATCATCATAAGGCCCTTCGTACAACTTCAAAGACTCTACTTCCAGGTAAGGGTTCTCGCCCGGCAGGGCATCCCGGCCAGCCTCTTCCACATAGAAATACTTCGTCGCGACCTTCTCTCCTTCAATCCAGGCCTCCCAGAAATACGTGCCTTTTTTCCAGAATGCCCCTTCGGTCTTATTCCCCCACCCTTCGCGTATAAACATAAGGTGGTCGTACTTACTCACTTTACGGCGGAACGGCAGAGAACAGAGCAGCTTGGAATTCTTCTTCATGGCGTAGCAACGAAGCTCTACATCCACTTCCCAGTCTTTGACATCAAAAAGCTTGTTATGAAAGGAGAGCTCTGCGTAAATGTAGGTGGTCTCATACCGGTCGAACACCTGCCGATACTTCTTTTTGTTATCGGCCAGCCACTCCGTGGAAGCATAAACCTTCAGTTCCCGGAATTTATAATTTCGCGTTGTGGGATTCGTTATTTCCTCCGCCATTCGGCAATTAACTGGTTAAAGTCATTAAAGATAAACAAATAGCGCATTTTCAATTTAATTCTATACGTGGAAATGCCCCTTAAGGTACATTTTTTCTAAAAAAGTCGGTTTTGTATACAAAATGCGCCCTGCCGTAATTACCGACAGGGCGCAATCCAATCAACTATAAAAAATAGTCTTCAGATAATCTTGTCCTTCTATTTTACCACAACCAGGCGGCGGGTAATTGTACCCAGTGGAGTGACCAGATTGTAGGTGTACATTCCAGCAGGCAGTGCACTCACCTCTACAGTGCGGTTGTGCTGACCTGCTACCTGTGTACCCAAATCACTGGCATATACCACTTGTCCGGTAAGGCTGCGAATTTCCTCCGTCACCTGTAGTGGCTCATTGATACTGAATTGAACCGTCGCCTGAGTGCGTACAGGATTCGGTGCAATCAGGAACTCATCGAAGGCTGCATCCACTTCCCGGGTGCTTGTCAACTCGCCGAGTGGAAAAGTGGTGCCGTCTGCAAGGGCTACCCATACTCCGAATGCGGTAGGCCCTTCCGCTTCACCCAGGAAGCCAGTCGCAAATACCGTTGCTGCGCCGCCTTCCAGTCCGGTGAGGTCTGCCTCGTAGGCTTTCACCGCGGTACTGTTGTCGTCAGCAGGCGTGACATTCAGCTGGTAAGAAGCAGCTGGTACGTTCACATAACCCTGATAGTCTCCGTAGGCTACATCGTCAAACAGTATTCCTCCTGTGCTCTGAACGGTGACATCAACCTCAGGCGCATCAGTGGAACCATGGTAAAGCAGCAGGTCTACGCCTTCATCAGCTGCCGCAGTCTGTGCCATATCGAATACCGCCAGATCAAACGGGGTATCCGCATTACCAACCAGGCCGGTTGCCATGACGACATACTTTTGACCATCATTAAAGCGGATATCCTCAAATGTTGCAATCGCATCATCCGCGGAATTGCTGTTCTCACCAGCTACTGCCAGGTCGATATCCGTGCGGGTCGGCAAATCGACAAATGGCGTTGCCGTGCGGTACGCAAAGTCATTTAGCAGCAGGTCACCGTTGGCATAGACATCCACGGTTGGGTCAGCAGAGTTGTGAATCACCTGCACTTGTGCTACCGGTGTAAAGCGCACGGCATCTCCCAGCGGAGAGAAGGCAATCAAATCGAAGGGTGGCTCATCGCCCAGCAGACCGGAAGCCACAACAGTTACGCCAAAGCCAGCAAGACCTTCCGGAATTTCGGATTCGAAAGTTGCAACAAGGGCATCACTGTCTCCAGGTGTGATCTCCAGGTAGTAAGTTTCCGGATCAATTGGCAACACGCCGGAGAAGTTACCATAAGCCAAATCGCTAACCAGCTCAGCACCCAGGTCGCGTGCCGTCACATCTACTGCCGGTGCACCCGGTGAGCCGTGGAATACGGTTACATCTATCTGATCGGGGTCTTCGGAAAACAGCACTCCTTCTGTGTTTTGTACCAGCTCAAAAGGATTGTCTGCATCACCAGGGATACCGTTGGCGATAATGATATTGAACTTTCCGTCTTCAAACACTACAGGCTCTGTTACATTGAACAAGATGTCACCAGGCTCTTCACTGTCTGCAGGTGCCACGCCAATGGTAAGCGGTGTGCGGGTCGGGTAAAATGTCGTTGCGCTTGTAGCAGTTTGGAAATCCAGGTCTTCCTCGATTTTCACTGCGTTGTTAACCCAGAGGTCTACACTTGCAGCTGCCGCCGCCGGTGAATTATGGATGATTTGCACACGAGCCGCTGGCGTGAATGGAATGACACTTCCGTCGGGCAGGACCGTCAGGAGATTGAAACCAGGATCGCCACCGACAATACCTGAGGCAAAAACCACGGCAGCGAGCCCTTCTGTACCAGTCAGGTTTTGGATGAAAGTACCGACCAGGTCATCCGCACCTGCCGGGCGTACTTCGAGGAAGTACTGAATACCGGGCAGGTCAAGATAGCCGTCGGTAAATGCTCCGTAAGACAGTCCCGTGATGAAAGGCGCATCACCGGAATCATTGATATCTACAGCTGGTGCACCGGGGGAACCATGGAAAGCCATCACCTGAAGGGTTTCAGGATCGGTGCTTGCTTCCTGCCCCATTGCGCTCACCGCAAGGCCGAAAGGATTATCAGCATCACCAACGATACCATTTGCAAAGACCACGTAGGTTTCTCCATTTTCAAACATAACCGGGAAGTTGACCAACGTATCTTCCACAGACTCGCTGTCACTGAGCGCCACACCAATATTGATCATAGTCTCGGCCGGCAGGGTTTCAAATGGGGTCGCTGTTTGGAATGCAAAGTCGTCCAGCAACAGGCTGCCATTCGCATAGATGTCTACGGTTGGGCTCGGTGAGTTGTGAATGATTTGCACGCGTGCCACGGCAGTTGCCGGGAATTCCACAACCGTACCATCAGGCAGGGCAGCGAACAAACCAAAGGCAGGGTCACCACCCAGAATACCAGAAGCAAAAACCGTTGCTGCGCCTCCGCCCAGACCACTGAGGTCCGCTTCGAAGGTCGCTACAATATCCGGACTGCCAGCGGCGCGCACATCCAGGTAGTACAGCCCGGGCTCGGCTTCCAGGTAATCGGTGTAGGAACCATAGGGTAAATCTTCAATAATATTACCTACCGTGCGGATATCCACATCCACATTGGGCGCGCCCGGCGAGCCGTGCAGGGCGGCGAAGGCTACAGACTCCACATCACTGGCGGCTTCCTGCCCCATGTCATTCACATGCAGGGTGAAGGGGAAATCGGTATCCCCGACAATACCATCGGCAGCAACGACGTAGGTCTTGCCATTCTCAAAAGTCACAGGGAAGTTCACCAGAGTATCGGCTACGGAGGTACTGTTATCCAGCGCAACACCGATGTTGATTTCCACACCGGCGTCTACAAAGATGAATTCGGAAGCCGTGCGGAAAGCAAAGTCATCCAGCAGCAGCCCGCCATTTGCATAAACATCGACAGTAGGGCTTGGGGAGTTGTGGATCACCTGCAGGCGCGCAACGGACGCAGCAGGCAATTCAAGAACCGTACCATCAGGCAGGGCAGCGAACAGCCCAAATTCAGGCGTGGCACCCAGCAAACCGGATGCAAAGACCGTGGCAGCGCCTCCGCCGAGGGTGCTCAGATCCGCTTCAAAGGTCGCAACGATATCCGGGTTACCGGCGGCACGGACATCCAGGTAGTAGGTCTGCGGTTCCACAGACAAGTAGTCCGTATAATTGCCATACTCCAGACCGGGGATAAGTGTGCCGACAGTCCGGGCATCTACGTCTACAGCAGGTGCATTGGTGGAACCGTGGTATACATTGAGGTCTACCATGCCCATCATTTCGGCTTCTGTTCTGGCATTGGCATTGACGGCCAGGTCGAAGGGCGTATCCATATTGCCGACCACGCCAGTGGCAATAACCGTGTAATTAACACCCTCCTCCAGCGCTCCCAGTGGGAAAGTGGCAATGGCGTCATCAGCTGAATTACTGGGCGAGACAGCGACATCCACCTCAATATCTGCGCCAGCCGGCACTTCGAGGAACGCTGTGGCAGCCCAGTAAGGCACACCTGTCAGCTCCGGTAATAGCGCATCATTAACATAAATGTCAACAGTAGGGCCGGTATTGGTCCCCGGCGTAGGCGAGTTGTGGATGATTTGAACGTTAGCAGTTTGGGCAAAGCTCAGGCATGCCAATAGCATAGCCAGGCTCACCATGTACAACTTCTTCATGGATTGCTTTTTTAAGGTTGGAGATTTATCATCATTCACCCAAAACAACAGAGCGCCCGTTTTTATGTTCTGGTGTACAAATAAAGTTCAGCAACCAAGTTGCCCTTTTGCCAAGTGCTTGTCATTTCCGCAAAAAACTTATCTTGCCCGACAACATCATACCAATCCTTCATGGCCAACGTCAAGCTGCAAGTCCCTACTCTGGTCAGCGATCTCGAACTAAACGGGAAGCGCCACTACAGCCTGCGCCCTTTATTTCTGGATTACCCAGTGACTACTCACCGCCGTTACGAGCATGCGATAGTGCAATACCAAAAGGAAATTAAGAACCAGTTTAAAGGCTTCAGCCTGGACCGGGAAAATGCCCTTCAGCTCCTTTGGATGATGTTCCGCCCTGAGGTCCGGTATCATCAGTTCCGGTACGAGTTCACCGTTGACCGGCAGTTTATCGCCGGACAGTATCCGGTAGCCGTTTTTAACTTGCAGCAGATGAATTTTGTAGTGCTGCCCACCCTGAACAACTACATGTACATCTCGGATGCCAAATCCCATACCGAATTTGAACAGGCCTGCCGCCGGGTCATCCGAAAGCTGTTGAAGCAACTCAAAAAAGAGGAGCAGGATGGTTTTTCTCCTCAGGACTACTTCTGCAGCGACAAAGATTTTCTGACAGAAGTAGAGGTGACCGTCAATATCGCTGCGACGCCCTTTTCTTTTGATGCACCAGCCAATAACTGGTTCCTCAGCAGTTTGCTGGACGACACTTCCTTTGACGGTGCCGTGGAAGCCGAAAAGACCGGCCAGGACCTGAATGCACTTTACCCGTCAGAACTCAATCGGGCCTATCATCAGGAAGAGCGGGTACAACAGCTTTACCAACTCATGTACCAACCTGCACAGACGCCAATCGCTATTGTCGGGCCAGATGGCGTTGGCAAGCACACTATTGTGCAGGAAGCTGTATGGCGCTACGAGTCCGGCTACTACGAAAAGGCCAAAGGCCGGCATCAGCGCCTGTGGCATATTGACCCCACCCGGCTCATTGCAGGCATGAGTATTGTGGGCATGTGGCAAAAGCGACTCGAAGCCATCATTGAGTTCATCATGCAGCCTGCCGAAAAAAAGGGCGACAGCGACAAAATGCTGATTGACAACCCTATCGCACTGCTCCGTATCGGCAAGTCGGCGCAGAATGACATGACCCTCAGCGATGTACTGCGCCCTTACCTCGAAAAACGGCAACTGCACCTGATGGTCATCGCGACACCTGAGGAATGGAAGACCCTGCAGGAAAAAGGGCGGCGCTTCAGTAACCTGTTCCGGGTGGTCCGCATCGAAGAGCCCGACATGGAAAAAGCCATTCAGATCATCATTGAAAAGCGGCGACAGCAGGAGCGTAACAACGACAACCAAATCAAGATTCAGGCCATAGAGCAGCTGCTCTCCATTCAACGCAATTACCTGCGCAACAAACCCCTGCCAGGCAGTGTAATCAGGCTGCTGGAACAACTGGCGGTTAAGCACCGGTATGGTATCGTGGACGCGCCGGAGGTACGGGAGGAGTTCCGCAACTTCAGTGGGCTTCAGGAGCATATTTTTGATGCTGCCGAACCGCTTCAGCCGGAAGCCATTCAGGGCACGCTGGGGCAACAGCTCGTAGGGCAACCGGAAGCGGTGCACGCCCTGGCTGATGTTGTGCAGTTGGTCAAGGCCAAACTCAACCACCCCGGGCGCCCCCTGTCTTCTTTCCTGTTCATCGGGCCTACGGGGGTCGGGAAAACACAGGCGGCCAAGGTCCTCTGCAACTACCTCATGGGCAGCGAAAAGCAGTTGTTACGGTTTGATATGAATGAATACATCGATAGCAGCAGCCTTCAGCGGCTGATCGGCGACTATTATAATCCGGAGGGGCAACTGACTGGTGCCGTGCGCTACCGCCCCTTCAGCATCGTCCTGCTCGATGAGATTGAGAAAGCCCACCCTTTGGTACGGGACCTGCTACTCCAATTACTCGATGATGGCCGGCTGACTGATAGCCTCGGACGGACGATCGACTTTACGAATACCATTATCATCATGACCTCCAACGTCGGAGCGCGGGAAGCAGGAACACAGCTGGGGTTCACCCACTCAGAACAGTCTCAGGCGCACGCCTACCGCCGGGCCATGGAACAACAGTTTCGGCCAGAGTTCATCAACCGTATCGACCATACGATCGTTTTCAACCCGCTCCGGCCAGAACACATCCTGGGTATTGCCCGGATTCAGATTAGGGAACTCCTCAAACGGGATGGCTTCGTCCGCCGGGCCACCATCCTTAACATCAGTCAGGATGCTCTGGAATGGGTGTCCCAACGGGGTTTCGACCCACGCATGGGCGGACGGGCACTAAAACGGCAAATTGAGCGCGACCTTACCGCCCTTTCCGCTGAGCAACTGATCAATACCCATTCTGATCACCCCATCCTGATGGATATCGTCCTGAAAGATGGGCAGCTCCACCCAGAGATCACCCCTCTGGAGTTTGTTGAGCCGCTGGAAGAAGAATGGATGCCAGCGTTGCCGGAAGAAACCAAAGGCAGGGGATTCTACCGTAAGCTCATTCGTACCCTCGACCTGATGCTGGACGAACTCGAAGCCTACGAAGCTGCCAATCAGGAAGACGGACCTGTTGTCTACATCGACGGGCAATCGGCCGGGCAGCTCGACTGGGAGTACCACCACTTTAAGTCGAAGGTGGTTGAAGCTAAGGAAGCCATTAATAACATCAGCCTGGCGTTCCGGGACCGTTATTATAAGATCGGCCCTGCCATCCCGCTCCGCCTGAAATCGGTAAATATGGTACCCCGGAGCGACTGGTCAACCAAAGGCGTTCGCGAAAATTTCAAGGACAAGCTCTTTCAGCAGGAAGGCATACGTGAGATCAGTGATGCGTACCAATATGCCAATGTTCAATTTGACAGCCTGCGTACGGAGTTCCTCAACCACTTTCTGACCGTTGCCATATTACAGCTGCAGCAGCGCGCAGTCCTCATCAAACCTCCTGGCAAACTCCGCCTGAATGTGCAATCCTGCATTATTGGCATGGGGCAGACCGAGGTCGATTTCTTGCTCAATCTTTACGACAAGCTGCTTCAGTGGCTGGACCTCTCCCCTACCCGAAATGAGGATAATGATATTGAAATTGAAGGCTACGGACTGAGGACCTTATTGGAAGGAGAATCGGGTATTCATCTGTTCTACACGGCTAATCGTACCCCGATTCCAATACGAGTGACCTTAAACGGACGTCTGGACCCTGAATCTGCTCACCGGGTTATCCGGCTGTATGATGCCAGGTATACAATTACCGACTTGCGAACGGGTTTTGCAAATGCAGCAGATATCACGGCTGAAGAGTTTTTACTGCTGGTCTACGCGGGCGTACCAGCACAGTTGCGCAAAGCACTTTACCCTTTATAGAAAGGCTGTGGACAAGAGCCGTTATTGCTTTTTCAGCAGGGCTTTTTCCTGTACAGTAGTGCATAGGCGGACAACGTCTGAAAAGCGACCGAGGGCTTGACCGTCCCGATGAAGATGGAAAGCACCATCGGGCCCTATCGTAATCCGGACCTCCCCGGGCAAAAGGAACTCCTTGTCCTTGCATTGCTCCACATCAATTCCGAAGTGCCGGAGTGCGCAAAGCAATAATTGAGTTTGGTTAGATGCATCCATAATTGCTGAATTAAATTATGGCAGCTGAGGCATTAATAAAACAAATCTGTGAAATACGAAAAATGGATACATCTGAAAAGCCTCCATTGTTTTGTTTGTTTATAGCTAATGCAGGGAAGCAAAAGGATGATCTATTTTCCAGTCTATTCTAAATATATGATCAATTCTTCAGAAATAAAAATCCATTCCCTGCATTTTGATATTTTCCCTGTTTTGTTGAATACCAATGGGTTATAACTTAAACAAAACTGGCCCTACAAACGAGTTGCCGCTTCTTTTTTAATGGCGAGCAGGGCTTTTTCCACAGCCATGACCTCCTGTTGATTGACGTAATTGAACAACATGCCAGCCAGTTCCTTCCCATCGGACTTAGTATCCGTTTTCTCTGCGATAATGGAGATCGCATTGACGGACTCATCCCGGGCCAGCTTGATGATTTCCCAGAGTTGGGAGGAGACGTAGACCTGCTGTGTGATGTTGTGCTCATACTCCTGCTGTACGGCCAAGAGCAACGATACCCGAAGTTCACCATTTGACATGCCAGGCTTGCGAACCCGCAGTAGTAAGTTGGGCAGGGAGATACGCTCACAAAACAGGGACAAGCGCTCATAGGCCTGCAGGCGGAGCGGAAGAGAGGACTTCTGTTGTTCCTGCTGCATTTTGAGGTGCTGCAGCTTTTGCTGGTTTTCCATATAGGTTTTCAGCACAAAGTAGGCTGCAAGAAAGGTTAGCAATCCGGGTATAGTAAGTTTGATGATCTCCAAAAGAATTTCCATAGGTTCGTTTTGTATTGTATTGTGTATCCAGGAAAACCACGATCTGCCCCTACATTGATGGCAGGTTAGTTGACCGGGCTGCAAAACTAAGGACCTTATCCGAAAAAACGCACAGGAATTCCGCCGGTTGCAAAGAAACCATGCCCCGGAACGCTACCACCCGGCCCAACAAAGGAAAAATTTCTGTTCAACATGATTTCAAACCAAACCCGGCACCGGGTTGTTAGGTTTGGTAAATTATCGCGTAGCACTTAGATTTGCTACGCAAATTACCATAAATTTAAAACAGCTGATCCGGACATGAGCGATGTTAAAGTAGAACAGGCTCCCATTGCACTGACCGAAGGCGCGATCAAAGCGCTGAATCAAATCAAAAAAGATCAGAACATTTCTGATGATCATGGGCTGCGCGTAGGCGTAAAAGGCGGAGGCTGTTCCGGCTTTTCCTACAAACTAGGCTTTGACCTTCCCAAAGAGAATGATCAGGTATACGAAGTGGCCGGCATTAAAGTCCTTATGGAAAAAGCGCATGGGATTTACCTGCTCGGCATGGAAATTGACTGGGAAGAAGGGCTAAATAATAGAGGCTTTTCCTTTAACAACCCCAATGCTACGGACACCTGCGGCTGCGGCACTTCCTTTTCTGCCTAGCCATTTTGCCCCGGACAAGACAGATTACATCTGACCCCGCGGCTAATTATCCTAATTTTCCAGCCAAAAAAACAAAAAAGTGCTTCCGGATGACAATCCTCTATCTTCCGGAGCAGTTTGGCAACTTTATGCCTGCTGGTATCGTCTTTTATATATAACTGGCTGCGCTCGGTTGCAGCGCCGAGAGGCCTAAAACCTCTTTAACCCCACCACCAAGCGTAAGAACGAATCATTTCAATTCAATATTAATCGATCAACTATTTATGAAAAAATCACTACTCCCTTTGCTGGCGCTATGCCTACTAGCTATTAGTGGCACAGCACAGACTGACACCCTATTCCAGGAAGATTTTGATGGCGGCATTCCCGATACCTGGACCATCAGCCCGGGCAACCCTGAAGGTGCGGTCTGGCAATGGTCTGCTGACGGCACAGCAGCAGCTGCAATGGTTGATGGCGAAGAACTCGAGGCTTTATTTTGGGGCGCAGGAGGCACCATTCAGTCCCCTACCGTATCCAATGGTGTAGCCATGTACAATTCTGACGTGTACGATGGTGGCGGCGTTGGTGTGGGTCAGGGGCCATTCCCTGGTACGCACTCTGGCAGTATTACTTCTCCGGCATTTAGCTGCGAAGGGTTTGACACGCTTTACCTTGCCTTCCACCAATCGGCACGGGCTAACGCAAATGCAGTGTCCACTATCCTGGAAGTATCTGTGGATACCGGTAACACCTGGGTCGACTTCCCCATTAACCCTGAGGCTACGAGTAATGGCAGCACAGGCCCTACAGATCTGGAACTGGTTGACATCAGCGAGGTGGCAGGCGGACAGCCGCATGTGCAAATCCGTTTCACCTGGAACGGTCGTTATTACTACTGGCTGATTGATGATATTCAGGTCATCACTCCAATGGACCAGGAACTGGAGATGGGCGACTTTTTCTACTCTCCTGCCAGCTTTTCAACGCCGCAGTCCCAAATTGCAACGGATACCTTCGGCTTCGAGGTGGATATCACCAATTTTGGCAAAGCTGTAGCGACTAATGTAGTAGTGAAAGCTAGTATACTGGAGCGGGTAACCGATACCGACACAGAACTGCTCTGGGCAGACAGTCTTGTTATTGCAGAATTTCCTCCTTTCTACCGGGATTCAACAGTTCAGCTGACAAACACTTATGTCCCGGAAGGGCTGTCTCTGGGAGAGTATGTCGTGCGCTATGATGTCTATTCGCTCGACAACGAAGACTTCAACCCACTCAACAACAGCAAGCAGGATAACTTCCGCGTTTCTTCAGATCTCTTTGCTAAAGAGCCTGCTCTGGAAAGCGGCACCCGTCCCGGTAATCAGGCCGACTACCAAATGGGTAACTTTTACCAGATGAGCTCCATCAGTACAGAGCAGTTTGTCACCAGTGATGTCTCCTTCGGTGGCTTTAAAAACGCAGCAGACGGCCCGATGGGCGGCGAGAACACGACCATTTTCTTCTATAAGGTACGTGATGGTGTAGCTCCTGACTTCAATGATTTCGATACCAGCATTGATACTGAGGACCTCGAGGAAATCGGCTTCGGCTTCCACACGTTTACTGACGATGAGGAAGGGGAGCTCATTTCTGTTCCTTTGACGGACCTCGACGGGAACCCTATCCCGCTGGAGCCAGGTGGCCGTTACTTCATTGTAACAGAGTGGGCAGATCAGTCTACTGATGTTTTCTCTGGCACTAACGATGACTTCGAGTATTTCCAGATTTCAACAGTAGTTCGTACTTCAGAGTGGTTCCTCGGTGGCTTTGGCCCGGAAACGACTTCCGTAACCCGTATGCGCATCGCATTAGCCTCCACCAACGATGACATCGAACTGCCGGAAGCTTCAATGAACATCTTCCCGAACCCGGTCGCTGTAAATGATCAGCTGAATGTACGTTTCGATCTGGATGGCAACTCACCGGCTATGCTGGTCGTTGCGGATCTCGATGGCCGCGTGATCAATCTCTTTGAATACGAAGATGGCCTGACCAACGAAACGGTACAAATCCCTACCAGCAAACTGGCAGCAGGGACTTACCTGGTACGCCTGAGCACGGAGCAGGGTACGAAGACGATGAAGTTCAACGTGGTGCGCTAAGCCCGTTGTTCTGAAAAACAGGAATTAAAAAGCGCTGCTCCGGAGCAATTCCGGGGTGGCGCTTTTTTAGTTCTGACCAACCTTGAACCGCAATCTGAAAGGAACGCCGGGACCGTCTGCTATGTTGAGCCCCCAACTGATTCGAAGTCAGGAATGATACCTCAGCATAAGGGAAGACACAGATTTACCCAGGCCCAGGCGGCGGTTCTGCTTCGGGTAGCCATCGCCGGCAGTGTCGCCTGAGCGCACCCAAAAAAAAACGGCAGCACCTTTCTTCCGAAAAGCACCACCGTTATCTAATTTTTAGCCACCTGCATCAGGCGCAGGCTTTCAAATTACATATTCTCAATAATCTCCGTACCAAACTCAGAGCACTTCAGCAGGGTCGCCCCTTCCATCAAACGCTCAAAGTCATAAGTCACACGCTTGCCGGAGATCGCACCTTCCACGCCTTTTACAACGAGGTCCGCCGCTTCGTTCCAGCCCATGTAACGCAGCATCATTTCGCCGGAAAGGATGACGGAGCTGGGGTTGACTTTGTCCAGGCCAGCGTACTTTGGCGCGGTACCGTGGGTCGCTTCGAAGATCGCACGGCCCGTGGTGTAATTGATATTCGCACCTGGCGCAATGCCGATACCGCCTACCTGCGCGGCAAGGGCATCAGAAACGTAGTCGCCGTTAAGGTTGAGCGTCGCAATGACTGAATATTCCGCCGGGCGGGTCAGGATTTGCTGCAGGAAGGCATCCGCAATGGAGTCCTTGATGAGCAATGCACCATTGTCGAGGGCTTCTTTTTGAGCCTTGTTGGCTGCTTCTTTGCCCTGCTCCGCAACGATACGGTCGTACTGAGCCCAGGTGAAGACCTTGTCGCCGTACTCCCGCTCGGCCATTTCGTAGCCCCAGTCCTTGAATTTACCTTCGGTAAACTTCATGATGTTGCCTTTGTGCACGAGGGTTACGGAAGGCAGCTTCTGATCCAGTGCGTAGTCAATCGCGGCACGGACCAGGCGCTCTGTACCTTCTACCGAAACCGGCTTAACGCCCAGTGAAACGGAATCCGGGAAGCGAATCTGCGTCACGCCCATCTCTTCCATGAGGAATTTCTTCACTTTCTCGGCTTCCGGCGTACCATTGAGGTATTCAATACCAGCGTAGATATCCTCCGTATTTTCCCGGAAGATGACCATGTCTATCGCGCCTGGATTCTTAACCGGAGAGGGCACCCCCGTGAACCAACGTACCGGGCGCACACAAGCGAACAAGTCCAGCTTTTGGCGCAGGGCCACGTTCAGCGAGCGGATACCGCCACCTACCGGAGTCGTCAGCGGCCCTTTGATGGCCACGAGGTATTCTTTGATAGCGTCCAGAGTATCCTGAGGCAGCCATTCGCCGGTTTGGTCAAATGCTTTCTGACCAGCCAGCACTTCTTTCCAATGGATTTTGCGCTCTCCTCCGTAGGCTTTCTCAACCGCTGCATCCAATACGCGCTCAGAAGCCGCCCAGATATCAGGACCGATTCCATCGCCTTCAATGAAAGGCAGGATGGGATCGTTAGGTACATTCAGTTTTCCGTTTTCAATGGTGATTTTAGATCCGCTCATATTTATTGTTCAGTTTTTAAGTATTTGGTGACTATATTTAATCGGGCTTTTTTAAGCGATCCAAAGGTAAAAATTAAATGTAAAAAAACAGGTAGTTCTTAGAGGCAGAAACGAGTAAAAGCTTGGAATTTCAGGGGCTGACCGAGGCCAGCCGGCCAAATCGAACACAGATTTGGTTGTTCCCGTTACAAAGATGTAATTAAAATGAAAAATTTATGGATACCATACGCGCAAAAGAAGATGTGCTGGAGAAAATCACTTACGGCTTTCACATTGTCACGACCCGGGCGGACCGGCAGGAATTGTCTACCCGCGACCGCGAATATATCGCCGCAGGGACAATCAGTTGGGCTATGCAGAGCAGCTTTGAGCCTCCAATGGTTACCATCGCTGTAGCTAAGGATTCCGATCTGAATGAAACCATACCTAAAGCTGGTTCTTTCGCGCTCAACATCCTGGGTAAAGAAGATAAAGCACTCGTAAATAACTTTGCCAAAGACAGTGTCATCCGAAAGGATCAGACCATCAACGGCTATGACTTTCTAAACGGGACAGCAACGGAAGCGCCCATACTCGATCGTGGCATCGGCTACCTTGAATGCGAACTCGCCGAACAGGTAAAAACCGATGGCGACCATGTCCTCTTCATTGGAAAGGTCGTGAACAGCGATCTGCGCCAACCTGAACACCTGCCGCTCCACGAATGGGAAACCGGCAAGCACTATGGTGGCTTTCCCGCCTGAAAAGCTGATCATCTTGAACTCGTATAATCAGAAGCGCCCCTACCCTGTTGCGGATAGAGGCGCTTTTGTTGTTTTGCAATGCTATAATCTTCAGTTCTATCTAACTCAACACTTCTTCCTCTCCAAGAATACGCCGCGCGGCATCAAGGATGGCCGTGCTTTCCAGGTTGACAATCCCGCCATTCGGCCCGGGCTGAATGTGGGCATCAACGATGTCCCCATTCTCAAATTTCTTCGCACCAAAATAGTTCCGGACCGTTTGTTCCTGAAGCCCTAATTCGTCAGCAATCCTTTTTACGCTTCCGGTTGGGAGACGGTGCTTGATCTCCCTCAGCTCATCATAAGTTATATGCATGGCTCTGTCATTTTGTGAAAGAATCGAATTTGCCTTAGAAATGTACAAATTCTACCCAAACAAACCAACTCAAAATTCAGGATTTCACACCTTTTTATTTTGGTAATACATCATATCCCCAAACAAAAGGGCTAAACAAGGCACCTTAATTGCTTTCCTTCAGGAGGATAACATCCACAGCCCGGGCCTTTACCGCCTTATTGAAAGCAGGAATGGCTTCTTTTTTCAAGGCGTAAAATCGGTCCAGCTGTTCATTGATCTGCCGGGTCAGGGTTTCCTTCACTTCCCGGTCCTGATCAGTGGGTGGAAAATCCCCCGAACCGACCAAGGCATTGATATGGGCCAGCTTGTTGGTCAGCTTGATGGGAAAGTTGAGCGGGTCCTGACGGCTCCGGTTTTTAGTCTGATACAATGCCGTCTCCACCGCTGTCATTACAGAATCTATTGCTTTTGCTTCCATAAGCAAATCCTTATAATCCTCCTGCCCTTTCCAACGCTGCATAAACGGTTGCATTTGCTTGCGCACTTCCCGGATGTCCGTGATCGCCTGATGTGCCTCAGAGACTTTTTCATTGACCGATTGCATAAAATCAAAGCGGGCCTGCAGGTCACTGATGGTGGAAGAAATACGGGGGTCTTTTTTCAATTGCCAGGGCTGCTCAAGCGTATCCTGAGGCGTCATCAGCCTGACGGTGTAATAACCGGGCACGGCTTCCGGGCCGCTTAGCCCTGCCCACCACAGAATCATACCTTCCACTTCTTTAGCTTTGGGGTAGCGCAAGTCCCAGTTAAATGCGTTGGCACCGGCTTCCACCTCCAATTTGTCCTCTTTTTCTTTGGCATCCGTAGAGAAAGTGCGGATGTGCTTACCCGACTCCTCATAGAAAGCCAGGGCCACCGTTTGAGAATCAGCTACAACCGTTTCCGGAAGAAAGAAATGCACCGTTACGCCTCCGGGATGATTGGTGCCGGCGGTTTTAAGGTTTTTGCGCTGCCCGCCATCCATCAGGAAACTTTCAATAGGCTGGAAAAGATGAGCCGATGCCGTATCCATGCCTGGCGTAAGTTGGTGCAGGGGCGTAAGGTCATCGATCATCCAAAGGCTGCGGCCCTGTGTGGCAGCAATTAAATTTTGCTCCTTTACAGTGAGGTCTGTAATGGGCACAACAGGCAGGTTGAGCTGAAAGGGCGCCCAGGTTGCCCCATTATCAAAAGACAGGTACATGCCGCTTTCCGTCCCGGCATAGAGCAGCCCCTCCCGGTCCGGATCTGCCCGGACGACCCGGGTAAAGTGCTCATCGGCGATGCCGTCTACCATGAGCCGCCAGTTGGCACCATAGTCCGTGACGTGGTACAGGTAAGGCTGATAATCGCCCAGCTTGTATCGGGTGCCGGCAATGAAAGCAGCTCCGGGGTTGAAGGGGTCTGGTTCAATGCTGTTGACCATGAGCCATTCCGGGAAATCCTTTGGAGTGATGTTGTCCCAGTTTTCCCCGCCATCACGTGACACGTGCACCAGCCCATCGTCTGAGCCCGTCCAGATCAGCCCCCGCTCGTAGGGCGATTCGGTGGCGGCAAAAATAGTGCAATAGTATTCCACGCCTGTATTATCCTTGGTGATGGGCCCGCCGGATGGCCCCAGTTTAGTGGAGTCGTTACGGGTCAGATCAGGGCTGATGACCGCCCAGCTTTGCCCGCCATTGGTGCTGACATGAAGGTGGTTGGAAGCTGCATATAGTTTATCCGGATTATGAGGCGAGAAAAATAATGGGAAGTTCCATTGAAACCGGTATTTCATACCTTCTGCACCATAGCCCATCGGATTATCCGGCCAAACGTTGACCGCACGGCGCTCACCGGTGCGGTGGTTCTTCATGGTCAGGTAGCCGCCGTAGCTGCCGCCAAACACGATTTCGTTATCGGTAGGGTCAACCGCGATGTGTGCACTTTCTCCTCCGGCCGTAGATTCCCAGTCCGACTCCCCTATGCTGCTGCCATCTGTACGGTGGCGAATCCGAATGGTCGAATTGTCTTGCTGTGCCGCATAGATACGGTAAGGAAAATCATTATCCGTAGTGACCCGGTAAAACTGTGCGGTAGGTTGATTGTGGTATGTTGTCCAGTTTTCGCCCCCGTCAAAAGTCACCTGCGCACCGCCATCATCGCCAATAATCATGCGGTCAGGGTCTTCGGGAGCAATCCAGAGGTCATGGTGGTCGCCATGAGGTGCAGCGTAGGCTTTAAAGGTACGCCCGCCATCTTTGGATTTATGGTAGCGGACGTTCATCACATACACTACATCTTCGTCTTTTGGGTCAGCGTAGATGCGGGTATAATACCAGGCCCGCTGTCGCAGCGACCGGCTGTCGTTGATGCGCGACCAGGATTCTCCTCCATCTTCCGAGCGCAGTACACCGCCCTCTTTAGCTTCCACTAATGCCCATACGCGCTCTGCATTTACTGGTGACACCGCAATGCCAATGATGCCCAATGGGCCTTCCGGGAAGCCTTCCTTTTCGGAAAGGTTCTCCCAGGTCATACCACTGTCTGTACTTTTCCAGAGAGCAGAACCTTCGCCACCGCTTTCCAGGCTGTAGGGCGTCCGCCGGATGAGCCAGGTGGACGCATAAACCACCCGCGGGTTAGTGGGGTCAAGCAAAAGATCTACCGCCCCGGCATCTGCATTCGCAAAAAGGATACGCTCCCAGGTCTCCCCGCCATCAGTGGTGCGATATACGCCCCGCTCCTCTGAGCTTTTGAACAGGTCGCCCATCACTGCCGCATAGGCAATATCCGGATTGCGGGGATGAATACGGATGCGCCCGATGTGGCGGGATTTTTTAAGCCCTTTTTGTTCCCAGGTTTTGCCGCCGTCCACACTTTTCCAAATCCCGGAGCCGAAGGAAACGTTGCCGCGCACGGTTTTTTCTCCTCCGCCCACGTAGATCACGTTAGGGTCATAAGTACTGACCGCTACTGCACCAACGGAGCCGCCAAAGTAGCCATCGGAAATATTCTCCCAGGTCTGTCCACCGTCTTTGGTCTTCCATACACCGCCGCCGGTGCTTCCGAAGTAAAACAGATTGGGCTGCCCGGGCACTCCCGTCACGGCGCAGCTCCGCCCGCCCCGGAACGGACCGATATTACGCCATTCCAGGCCATCGTAAAGTACAGGAGCAAAGTCTGAGGTGGATTGAGCCCGAAGCTCAGGGGATAGTACCGGCAGCAAAAGCACTGCGAAAAGCAGTAGTTCTTTTAGAAGGTTCATGGTCAATGAATTAGTATGCAGGAGTAAAATTATTGGCCGCTGGCTACCGTTTTGTCCGGTAAGCCCAGCGCCTGTCTCATTTTATAATAGATTTCCGTATTTTCATAAATGCCGTCAAAAAGCTCAGCACCGGGGCCATAAGCAAACACCGGCACCATAGCGGCCGTGTGGCCATTGGTGGTGAAGCTTGCGTTGATAGACTCAAAAGAGGACCCGGGATTGAGCGCCATGCCACCAGACTCATGGTCTGCCGTAACGATAACCAGCGTTTCCCCATCGCGCCTTGCGAAATTTAGGGCCTCCTTCACTGCCCGGTCAAAATCTTTGGTTTCTTCAATAACCAGCCCGCCATCATTGGAATGCCCTCCCCAGTCTATCATAGAGCCTTCTGCCATCAGAAAGAAACCCGCGTCACTACGCCGCCCCAGATAACTAACCCCCATAGATACGGCTCTTGGGAGATAGTCCCGCCCGGCCGCTTTGGTGAGGGGGTGCTTATCCGCTGCAAAGTAGCAGAAACGGCTCATCGGGCTGGGCACCAGGTCTTGCAGTTCATGCTCCAGGTAACTGGTTACGTAATAGCTGTTATCCTCCATTTCCCGAATAAGGTTCCGCTCGTCCTTTTCACGGCGGTCGAAATAGCGCTTCCCCCCCCCGACCAAGTAATCGACCCCCGAAGTGGCAAGGTCTTCAGCTATTTCTTCATAAAATACCCGGATGGGCTGATGGGCAGCAAAGGCAGCCGGCGTAGCGTGCACGATAGTAGCAGTAGCTACCAAACCGGTTGCATAGCCCTGCCCCTGCAGCTCTTCCAAAATTGTTTCACAAGCCGCCGAATCTGAAGTCAGGCCGATCGCACCGTTATAAGTTTTCACGCCGCAGGCAAAAGCCGTTGCTCCGGCAGCAGAATCTGTGATTAAGTCGTTAGCAGAATAAGTTTTTTGAAAGCCGATGTGGGTGAACTGTTCGAGATTCAGGCTGTTATCATTAGCGTATAAGACAGCTGAGATATGCCCCAGCCCCATGCCATCGCCAATCAAAAAAATGATATTCCGGGCAGTAGCATTCTCCGGCGGGGGCAATTGTTGTACCCGGCAGGATTCCGACAGTACCAAAAGAGCTAAACACAGCCCTAAGTAATAGACAGGCGCAAAATTTATATTTTGTCGTTTTTTCATACTTTGTCAATCCATAGTCCCTTTCCCGACCCTAATCAAATTATACACCAATTGATCAAATCCAACAATCGATTATTCTGTTAACATAGAATTAATTGGGCAATAGTGGAATTTTATTTGGAACCACCATAGCTTTGCCCCGCTAATATAGAAAACAGAACGCCATTTTTTCACTCAATCGAAAACGAACTATGATGAATCGGCTTATGTCCACCTTAATGGCGATAATCGGGCTCAGTACATTAGGTTTTGCTCAAGATAAGCAAACTATTTTTGATGCCCTGTATTCATCGGAAATATTGGAGGTCACCATTGAGACAGACCTCTCCTACCTTATAGATAACCGCAAGAAAGACGATTACCAGTATGCCATTTTCTCGTTTGAAAACGCGCAAGGGCAACTCGAGCAACACGACATGAAGCTCAAGCCCCGTGGTAAATTCCGCCGGAACGTATGCGACTTCCCGCCCATTAAGCTCAACTTTTCCAAAGACCGGCTGATGGAGCGTGGCTATATCGCGGAGTATGACAAGCTCAAGCTCGTCACGCATTGTATGGAGGATAAGTTCGCATCCAAAGAGAACGTTGCCCGGGAATACCTGGCCTACCGCCTCTACAACATTATTTCTGATAAAAGCTACCGGGTACAATTGGTCCGAATCGACTATATCGATAGCAAAAACCGGATCAGCAAAATCAGGCGCTACGGGTTTATCCTTGAAGATACCGATGAGATGGCGCACCGTGCCGGCGGCAAGGAATGCGAAGAGTGCATTAATGTCCCGGCTAATGAGCTCGCCCAAAAGGAGGAGCACATCATGTCTGTTTTTCAGTACATGATTGGTAATGCCGACTACAACACAGGCATGATGCGCAACGTCAAAATGGTCCGCCCCTACACGGGCACCGGCGTCATCCCGGTTCCTTATGACTTCGACTTTGCAGGTTTTGTTGACCCGTCCTATGCCATTCCGAATTCAGATTACGGGCTCGTTTCCGTGAAGCAACGGGTTTTCCTGGGTAATAAGGTAGACAGTGCGATGTTATCCTCCACCCTGCAGCACTTCCTGTTCAAACGTATGGAAATGGAGCGGGAGATCAATAATTTCAAGTTACTTGACCGTCAAAGCCGTACAGAAGTGCTTCGGTACCTCGATACTTTTTACAAGGAAGCTGAGAACATTCTGAGCGGCTCTCCGCTGCGGGAAACGCTCCAAAAGCAAGCGCTGCGGGAAAGCGAAAAAGGCAAAGGCACAAACGAAGTCAGGCGATAATCTGATCTCCAACCCGGATTAATGCGGGCCCCTGCCCTTTTTCTAAAGCAGCATGCAGTCCAAAATTCACTCCCTGTGCATCACGCCGGTAGTTTGCCAGTGTTGCCAGGGGTTCCTGGTACACAGCTGCAGTAGTCTGATCGGTATTGATCACCTTACACCGGGTGCACTTACGAATCCCCCTAAATGGCACGTTTGCGATGGTGAAGGATGACCATTCGTCTTCCTCAAATGCAGTGCCTCCGGTGAAAACCAGGTTGGGCCGGAAACGATTCATTGGAACCGGGTTTACAAGATGGCTGTTCAGGTCCTGCAAAGCGGCTTCTCCGGTGATGAGCAAAGGGCAGCTGTCTGCAAAAAGGGTCGCCTCACCGGGGCGGCCATACCTTTCAGAAAGGGGGCGGGCATTAGGCAGCGGCAAG
Source organism: uncultured Phaeodactylibacter sp. (assembly GCA_913057245.1). Classification (GTDB taxonomy): domain Bacteria; phylum Bacteroidota; class Bacteroidia; order Chitinophagales; family Saprospiraceae; genus Phaeodactylibacter. The sequence continues at coordinate 100,353 of CAJXNH010000001.1, read as the reverse complement.
TAAACCAATCGACAAAAAGTCCCCAGCTGATCACTTAGCCACTCGTTGACTTCATCCTCGCAAAGCTTCGCCTCAACCGTATCTTCCCAAACCTGAACACGGACATTGGCAGCCTGCGCCGGGCCACTCAGCGGAGTCGCTACGCAATCATTCGGGTCCCGGTGGTGCGACAGTACCAACTGCCCGTCTTTTAGAACCGGCTGTACCAAAGCCATCCCGGGGACCTTGCGCTGAGAGACAAACAAGCCTTTCATATCAACCACCATCCACTGACGGTCATAGGACAGGCCCTGCGGGCCAACAGCAGACTCGCTGAGCGGCACCCCTGCCAGGCTCTTAACAGGGTATATATAAATTCCACTAATTTGTTTCATCCTTTAGTATTCGCTCATTGTTTTTGCAACCAAATGTAGAAGAATCCGTACAATTGCCTGAATGAAATGATTTACGAACGGCGTTCCCCGGTGTAAATCCCAATAGCTAACCCAGACAAGATAACCTTTTCTGCTGCTTTCAAAAGAGCAACTGAGCTGGAAAAAGTTTCAGGACACATGGGCATGCGTTAATGATTCGTTTGCCCGGAAAACAACCGATTTAACACAATTGCTATGAAATTTTGGCCCCTCATTGCGGTGTTTTTGCTATCCCTGCCCTCCCTGCAGGGGCAGAATTCCCGCCTAAGCAAAGCCGATTTATATTTTTCTGAAGGCAAGCTCGAAGCCGCCATCCCCCTGTACCATCAGGTATTGCAGCGGCAGGATGTCCCCCATGCAAAAATCAATCTGGCAGAAGCCTACTATGGCATTGGCGACTACCATACTGCAGCCAACTGGTTCGCCCTGGTGATGCCCATGGAAGAGTGCCAACCGGTGCATCAGCTCAAATACGGCTATGCGCTACTGCACAGCGGTAAATGCGATGCGGCTATTCGATGGTTTAACATTTATCTGGATCAACGCCCCTTTGACCCCCGCAAACCAGACTTGCTCAATGCCTGCGAGAAGTATCAATCGCTACAAAATAAGTCGAAAGGACAGGTAGAGGTGTCCAATTTGCCCTTTAATGCGGCCAGCAATGACTTTTCGCCCGTACCTTACCGCAACGGGCTGGTATTTACAAGCGACCGCTATCAGGTGGAGGGGCAGTACCTGGCTCATTTATACCAGGTCAGCTTTACCACAACGGACACCCTGTCCTTCGGAAAGCCTAAACGCTTTGACGTTGAGGCTACCAATAACCTGCACGAGGGCCCGGCTACCTTCAATGCCAACGGAGACGAAATCTTCTTCACACGTACCCGTCCTGAAAGCCAGGCACGCAAAAAGCTGGAAATCCGGACGGGTCGACTGCTGCCACAGGGAACCTGGAGCGCACTCTACCCACTGACTTTCTGTAGTAATGAATACGCTGTGGCTTTCCCCGCACTCAGCCCGGATGGGGACCGGTTGTTTTTTGCATCCGATATGCCTGGTGGATACGGGGGGATCGATATCTACGTCAGTGTGCGCATCAATGGAGCGTGGGGCCGCCCTATCAACCTGGGGCCGGTCATCAATACCCCGGGCGATGAGCTGTACCCCTATGTCAGCCCCGCTGGTGATTTGTACTTTTCCTCCAATGGGCTTTTGGGCCTGGGCATGCTGGATTTATTTGTGACCCGCGAAGGCAACGACGGCACCTGGCAGCGCCCGGAAAACCTCGGCGCGCCGTTCAACTCGGCAGCCGATGACTTTGGGTTCGCCATGATGGATGCCTCCGAAAGCGGCTACTTTACCTCCAACCGGCAGGGTGGCGCAGGGGGCGATGACATCTACTTCTTCCGGCGGAGCGGCCGGATCGCTGCGATTGATGTACTGGACCTTACCAATGGCATGCCCGTACCTCATGCAGCATTGCTCGACACCCAAAATGGCGACACCCTGCAAACCAACGCAGGTGGCCGCATCGTGCTGCGGGTGCCATCCTGCACAACCCTTACCGGATGGCAGGAAGGCTTTTTCCCAAAGTCGGTGGATATCTGCCCCGACGATGTCCCTAACGGCGCAGATACCTTGTTCCTCGCCATCGCTTTACAACCGGATATACCGCAAACCCTGAAAGGTGTGGTGTTTGACCGGACTTCCGGCCGGCCATTGGACGGGGTGAAAATCAAACTGGAATCAGAAGGATCCTGTGCTTCCTCCGAGCTTGTCTATGCTAACGGACAGGGCCGGTTCACTCTTGAATTGCAAAATGAGTGCTGCTACAATATTACCGCCACCCTTGAAGGCTACGAGCATATCACACAACAGTCTGTCTGCGCTACCGGGCCCAACCGGGAGCAGTATATCAATCTGTTTTTGCAGCCCCGGAGTAATGCTATGCCGGTCTCCGCTCCTTCCGACTCCACCACCTTTGCCGATAGTCTGGATGATCAGGAAATGGGAAAAAACAAAGCCGACTTATTTGAAGACTTTGAGCCCAGCCGGCCAAGTAGCAGAGATACGTCCACCGCCCTGGCTTACAAACTCAATGTTTACTACGATGTCGGCCGCTCGAGTGTGCAACCCGGTTCGGTCAGTGAATTGCTCAAGCTCCGTGACTTGCTGCTTAAAAATCCTAACCTGGTTGTTGAAATATCTTCTCACACCGATGCGAATGGCAATGCGGTGGCCAACGAAGAACTCAGTCAGCGCCGGGCTAATGCCATCGTCCGCTATCTGACGAGCGAGGGCATTGACCGGGCCCGTATGATCCCTGTTGGTTATGGTGAGGCCCTGCTAACCAATGACTGTTCAGATGGCGTGGACTGCCCGGAATGGATGCACCAGGAAAACCGGCGTACAGAATTCAGAATCATTCGGCAATAAATAAGACTCTGGAATCCAAAAGTCAGCTAAGTATATAGCATGCCTTTGGGTTCCGGGTTTGGCGATTAGCCTGTCGTGCCAATAGCACCAGCGATAGCATTAATCGTTAGCATCAATTCCATTTGTGTGTGGGCCGCCTGCTTTGCGCCCCTTGCTTTTTCCGCCCGCCAACGCTCCAGGAGTGCAATTTGATGGCGGTGAAGCGGTTGAAGCACAACCGAGCGCATCTCATTGGAACGGGCACGGCGCGGATGACGGGATTCGTAATCGCCCCCCAGCAGTTGATCCAGTTGCTGCCGGACCAGCGACAGCTCCTGCCGGAACATTTTCAGGAAACGTTCCCGAACCGCCTCGTCCTCCACCAATGCTGCGTAGGCGGCCATGATGCTCTCGTCCACTTCTCCAACGCTATTGTCTACATTTTGCAGGACATATTTTAGGAAGGGTTCTTCCAGACATTGCCCTTTTAATGCCACGTAAGCCTCTGGTTTTTCCTTTTCCAGAGACTGAAGGGCCGTACCCAGTCCATACCAGCTCGTCATATGGTAGCGCGATTGCCCCCAAGCAAACACCCAGGGGATAGCCCGCAAATCCGCCAGCGTACTCGCCCCGGTCCGCTTAGCCGGACGAGAACCGATTTTACTGGATTCGATGGCATCAATTGGAGTTGCCTGCCGGAAAAAGGGGATAAACCCATCGGTATGCAGCAAGGCCGCGTAGTGCTCCCGGCTGTCCTGTGCCAGGCGCTCCAGGATCGCCTCCATCGGATGCCCTTCACAAGGTTCCTGCCGGTCCAGTACAGTACGGGCAAAGGTACCAGCCACCAGTAACTCCAGATTATAGGCGGCGTTGAGTTTGTAGGCATACTTCTGGGCAATGGTCTCTCCCTGTTCGGTAAGGCGTATGCGGCTGTTCAGCGTGCCACACGGTAAAGCATTAAGGAAAGCGGCTGTTGGCCCAGACCCCCGGCTGATCGACCCGCCTTTGCCGTGAAAAAACAGGATATCTACGCCCATTTCTGCTCCGGCACGGGAAAGCCGCTGCTGTGCCTTGTACAGGTACCACTGACTCGCCATGATGCCTCCGTCTTTATTACTGTCACTGTAACCCACCATGACTTGCTGACGGGGCTTGTCCCAAAGCCGGGTCTTCATGAGGTAGCGCATGGAACGGGCTGTAAAAGGATGCTCCAAAAAATTGCGCAGGATTTCAGGGCCCCGCTCTAAGTCATCTACGGTTTCCAGCAGGGGTACGACAGGGACTGTGCAAACCAGGCCTTCTTCTGTCATTTCTGTCAACCCGGCTTCCCGGGCAAGCAGATAGACCACCAGCAAATCAGAGACCGACCGGGTCATGCTGACGATGAAAGACCCCAGGCAGTTGATACCATATTTTTCGGTATGCGCCTTTAAGGTCCGATAACACTCCGCCACTGCACGGGCATTGTCTTCCAGCTCCGCATCCGGATGGGTAAAGGGCCGGGCGGACTCCAGTTCGCGGCTGAGGAACTCCAGGCGCTTTTGCTCTGACCAGCTTCCAAAATCCGTATCCGGCACCAATGCCGCTTTGAGGAGCTGGGACACCGCCTGATCATGGAAAGCACTGTTCTGACGGATATCTAGTGCGGCCAGGTGAAAACCAAGGGTTTCCACCACCCGCTTCACGACCACGACTTCGCGGTAAGCGACCGTGGTAGCACCATGGGCATCCAAAGCCCGCTGTAGCATAGTCAGGTCTTTCACCAGATCCTCACTGTGAAAATAACAGCCCGGCCGCTCGGACAACTGAACAGCATGGCCCCGCTGCGTATCCACCGGCAGTTTCACCAGCATGAGATTGGCCATTTGCCGAAAGGCTTCACCTTTGTTTCGGCCCAGGGCTTCCTGACCGGTTTTTTCACCTAACTCTTCCACCATTTCCCGGATGCGCTCCTGAGCTTCGGGGATTAGCTCCTCAATTTGGCAGGCAAAGCTCAGGTGCCGGACCAGGCGTGCCAGTTTACGACGTATGGCCACGAAAGCATTCAGGCGAAGGCGTAATAAGGTATGTTGTGTCACATCTGCGGTGACCAGAGGATGCCCATCGCGGTCGCCTCCCACCCAGTCCCCAAAGGAGATTTTCGGATAGGCATGAGCCCGGGCCAGGGTGCCAGGGGCAATCCCGAAGGACTCGCCCGCCTTTTCCAGCCTGCGGTCCAGTATTTGAATCAAATCTGGGAAGACCTCTAACAGGTAGTGCATAACATTTCGCAACTCAGAGGTGACATCCGGCTTTTCCAGATAGATTTCGCCTGTTTTCCAAAGGCGGTACAAGTTTTCTTTGATTTCCAGGTTCAGTTCCTCCCGCTCCCGGGCGTTGTACATCTGGTTTTCACGCTGCACCAACAAGAGGTAAAGCTCCCGATGGTGCTCCAGTACTGTGGTCCGCTTTGCTTCCGTAGGGTGAGCAGTCAGTACCGGCACTACCGAAATTTGCCGCAAGGCCCTCAGGGCTTCCTCTTTTGAGACGCCGGCCTCCTGCAGGCGGCGGAAAGCTTCCACCCAAAGCCCGGGCTCCGGGTCTCCGGATTCATCTTCCGCCCGGCGCCGGTGCTGCACAGCAGTATTGATTTCCGCCATGCTCATCAGTTGAAAAACCAGGGAGTATAATTGCAGGTGACGGGTCGTCAGTTCATCCGGTACGCCCGCCTGACCGATCCAGGGAATTTGTTCTGCGAGTTGGGCTTCCCCACTCTCCTCGAGCACATCCTGCAATAGCTGCAATAAGTGCTGCAAGTCCTGATAGGTCTTTTTGAAATGCTGTTGGGCGTTAGCCAGGAGGGTCTCCATATTTTCGCTGTTTTGTTTGTTTTATAGTTTTCCCAAATATCCTCAATCTTATACTGAGATCAAAGAATTCCTACCATATTAGATAGGCTAGCTATTTGGTTTTTACAACGGGCAAACCTGCGCAGGTCAATATAATACCTATCTTTGAGCATCACTTCATCCCGAAAATTCAAAAATCTGATGAAACAATTGCTTTATTTTCTGGCGGTTGCAATAGCCGCAATGCTTACCTCCTGCTCCAGCAATGAAGAGGAGCTCTGGATTGAGGCCAACGGCAGCGGGCGGTACGAATCTACCATGGACCTGAGCGGTATTTATCCTTTTATACTCATGGGGCTCAACAGTGAGTCTGAGGAAGAAGAAGGGGAAGAGGAAGACCCTTTCACAAAAATGATGGAAGGTTTATTGCAGTCCGAGTCCGTTGATACGCTAATCAGCTTTTCAGACATGATTGCACGGGAGCTTGAAAAGGAAGGGAAGAGTCTGGATATGTTGCTGGACAGCCTTCAGTCGATCAATGTAAAAGAAGCAGGCATTACAGAGGCAGAGAAAGAAGCGAACCTCAAGATGTTTAGAGAGATGACAAATATCCAGCTGCGCATGCAGGTCAAAAAATCGGAGTCTCTGTTCAAAATCACCACCATCAACACCTTTGACGACATTGCCGAATTTGAGCAGGGCGGCAACTTCATGGAAACCATGATGGGCATGCGCGATGATGCGGCTATGGGCGGACAAAGCGAAATGATTGATGACGTATTGGGTGCCCAAACCCAGTTTTCCTTTTCCGGTAAAACCCTTAACGTTTCCCGCCGCGGCCAGGACATGGGCGACATGAGCGAAGAAGACAAGCAGCAAATGCAGATGGTAGAGGGCATGCTCGGCGATGAGCCCTACCGCCTGACGATCCACTTTCCCGGCAAGGTGAAGAAAAAGTTGAATTCCAAATATGCCACCCGTGTGGACAAGGAAACCGTAGTTATTGAGATCCCTCAGGAGGACCTCAAAAATCCGGACATGAAACTGGACCTGGGCATTAAGTTCAAGGGGCTCAAGTAGGCGAACTTGCCCTCAGCTTAATCCTAATTAACCTGCCTGCCTGGCTTAACGTCCGGGCAGGCAGGTTGGTTTTACCAGGCTGAGGGATTACCTGACTACCACAAACGGTGCCACATACTGCTATCCTCCGTCCATCACGACCGCAATGTACCAGCCTCCTGTAAGCGTACTGACATCCGCTTCCATAATTGCATCACCAACCTTTAAGCCAACTGTCTCCAATCGCTTACCGGACTGATCAAACAACCACAGCTGCGCGGCCTGGCTGAGCGTAGCGGGCGCTTCCAATATCAAGTCGCTATTGCTTACCGGGTTCCCAATAACGCGAAGTAATGGATTTGCACTTACGGGCTGTGGCTCAGCTGTAGTGAGGTTTTCCAGTTGTACGCGCTCAGCGATAGAACGGTGATTATGGGACAGCCAGAGCACGCCATTGGCATCCAGTCCGGCTGCTAAGGCGAAGGTTGTCCATAGGGCTGTTCATCGCATTGTACAGTGCCCATTCGCCCTGCAGAGCAACGCACTTTCCGTCATTTAGCGCACCGGCATACCGAAAAGCGCCCGATGGGTTACTTTGAGCTCTATGAAATATTGCGCAAACAAGACCGGTTTGACGAAGCTGCCGCGCGCCAGACGACCGGCTTAAAAAAGTCTCACTTTGCGGTGATCAAGCGTCAATTGTATGAGCAACTCATGCAGGCTCTTTCCTACCATCACCGGCAGGACCACGATTTGGAACAAGGCCGCCGCCTGCTACAGCAAACCCGGATCTTGCTGGAAAAGGACTTAATTGAACAGGCTGAAAAACGCCTGCGGAAAGCCCGTAAGCTAATTGAAGGGCATCAGTTAATCGCCCTGCAAACCGAGTGTCTGCTGCTACGGAAAGCCCTATTGGAAAAACGCCTAAACCAGCCTGGTGCGCATCAGGGACTGGATCACCTGCAAAGAGACTGGAAAAACGCCGTCAATGCAATTGACCTGGCTGGGGAAGCCGCCTCCGCCAGCGTTGAGGTATCCCTTCAGCATTTGCAGAAAGTCCGCGCTCAGGGAAGCCGGGAGGGATACGGCCCAATCCCAGCTGTAGACCGCCCCACTTTCCGGGAGGCGCTCCATGCCCCTCAGTGGGCTACTCAGCTTGATGCCCGGCGCGCACTGTCCACCTATCATTTTATGAATGCAGAGCCAGCTGCTGCCTTTGCCCAAAACCAGGCAATGCTGCGGCTGTTCCGTAAGGCGCCCTTTTTGACAGAGCGCTATCCTGCCCGCTACCTGACCGTTTTCCAAAACCTGCTCATTGACCACTTCCAGCTTCAAAACTGGGCCAAGCTGGAGGAAGGCCTCAAACAGCTCCGCCAACTGCCCAAGCAACGAGCCTTTAAGCGGCTGCACGGTATCACCCCACGCATTGAAGAGCGCAGTACCTTGCTCGAAGCGAATATGCTGGTCGCCCGAAAAGCTTACAGCCGGGGCCGACAGCTGGCTGACGACTTGGTGCCCAGGCTGCAGCGCCAGGCCCTGCGCATCTCCTACCCCAATCAGCAGTCGCTACTCTACCTGCTTGCCCTCTGTCAGTGGCTGGATGGTGCGGCAGACGATGCCCAGTCTACGATCAACCTGTTTCTGGACCGGTACCGCAAAAAAACGCTCGAAGAACTCTACCACTTTGCCCGCCTGCTGCAGTTGATGATCCATTTCGACCTGCAGCACGTTGAGCTTCTCCCCTACCTTTTGCAATCTTTTCGCAGAAGCCATACCGGCTTTTACCCTGAAAGTACGGAGCTCTTCCTGCAACATCTACAGCAACTCCTGAACGCCACCGGGCTCCGTGACCGGCCGAAAACACTGACTGTTTGGCGATCGGCTATCAAAAATGCAGCCCTTGAAAATCGGGAAAGCCGGTTTTATGAATATCTGGATCTTTTCTATTGGATGGATCATTCCGTACATTGAGGGGCTGTAAATCGCTTATTTTACGTAACCCGGCTTATTCGAACCAAAATATAACATGGGAGATTCTCCACCGATAACCCTCTATGGCGTTCAAATCCTGGAGCCCGTCACCTCCCTGACGGACTTTATCACTGCGCTCGTCTGTTTCTATGCCTTCTACCGGCTAAGTAAACTGGACGGATATGGAAAGATGTACCAATATTTCCGGTACTATTTCCTTTTCACCGGTATTGCAACTACTTGTGCTGCCTTTATTGGGCATGCTTTTCTTTACCTGTTCAGCTTTGAGTGGAAGATGATAGGCTGGGCATTTAGCGCCACGGGCATACTTTTGATTGAATGGGGCACGCTGTACTTTGTTCGGGAGGAAATCCCTTCAAGGGTGTTTCAATGGATTTCCAAAGGTACTTTGGTAAAATACCTGGTGTTCTGGGCGCTTATCCTTACCACTCAGTCTTTTTTGGCTACTCAGGCACAGGCTGCCATTGGACTGATAGGGATAGTGCTGCCTCTCCAGGCATACCATTATCTGCATACGCGGCACCCGGGCAGTAAAGCGATCGTTTTTGCCCTGCTGTTTTCCTTCCTGCCTGCCATAACCTACAACGCCAAATTGTCTTTTCATACCTATTTCAATCATCATGACATCAGCCATTTGTTAATGGCTATTTGTATGTTTTTAATCTACCGGGCCGTGGATCAAATCCTTGACCCTAAACCCAATACGATCACAGAGATCAGTCCTTCCTGAGCTCACCCCATAACTGGTGTCGGCAATTAACCCGAAAAAGTGTATTTTAGGGTGGTAAAACGCTGCTTTCAAACCAATTGGAAAATGGAAAAACTAGGATTTATCGCTTTTCTCATCCCCTTGCTCCTTATTATGGTAGCGGTGGAATGGATCATAGCGCACCGGCAAGGCAAAGATTATTACAACCTTTCTGATGTTGTGGTCAATCTTTGCTGCGGACTATTGGAGCGGCTCTTCGACTTCTTTTGGATCATTATTTCATTTTTTGTCTTCACCTTCGTTCATGATCATTTTGCGCTCTTTTCCATTCCCAATACGGCACTAACCTTTGTTTTACTGGTTTTTTGCGCCGATTTAGCGGGGTATTGGTTTCATCGGCTAAGCCATGAGATTAACTTCATGTGGGCGGCACATATCGTGCACCACCAAAGTGAAGAGCTCAACCTCACCACCGTATTTCGGGTTTCCGCCTTTGCGGTTATATTCCGGACCCCTTTCTGGTCCATAGTCCCCCTCATAGGTTTTGATCCGGCTGCGGTAACGGTTGCGATCGCCATTATCGGATTCTACCAAATGCTGGTGCATACCCGCCTGGTCAAAAACTGGGGCATACTGGAAAAATTCATGGTTACGCCCTCCAACCACCGGGTCCACCACGCCTATAATGAGGCCTACCTGGACACCAACTACGGCGGGATATTCATTATTTGGGACCGGATCTTTGGCACCTACCAATCAGAAAAGGAGCCGGTCAAATTCGGAATCACCTCTGGCTTTCATAGCACGGACCCATTCAAGGCTCACCTTTTTTACTGGAAATACCTCTTTCGGCTAGCCAACAGAGCCCGAAAGTGGCAGGAAAAAATACGGGTATTCTTTGCGCATCCAAGATGGCTGCCGGAAGGGCTCCAATACGAAGCACCGGAGTACGAGGTGGACGAAGAAGGCCAAAGGGTAAAATTCAAGCCTGCGCTCCCCCTGCCCATTGGCATTTACGTTCTGGTCAACAGCGTTTTGACGGCTTTCCTGTTTGTTTACATGATCAGTTTCCGGGAAAGCCTGACATCGCTTCAGATTGGCTTAATCACAGGTACGATACTCCTCTCCATTCTCGCACATGGCCGGGTACTGGAACAAAAAAGGGGTTATATTCCACTAGAGTTTCTCCGTCACCTGGCCTTGCTTGGTGTGTTGCCGATTATTGCCCAGGGCTTTCCTTACCTTCCGGTTACGGGGGTAGTCGTATTAACCATTTGGTTTGCGCTTGTTTTAAAGAGGAGCCGAACACTGACGGCAGAAGTTACTGGCCCACCACAAAAGGAGCGATAAATCGCTGACCATTATCCTGCACTACAGCTATATACCACCCTGCAGCTAGCCCCTGAACCCGGGCGCGCAAAAATCCGCCCACTATGCTGGCCGGCTGCACAGGTACCAAACGCCCGGTAGCGTCAAACACTTGCAAGTTCGCAGCAGAACTAAAAGCATGTCGGCGATATAGCACAAGTTGACCATTTTGAATAGGGTTACCTATGACAGTAAGTTGGTCCGGAATAGTCGTTTGCTCAATAACTTCCTGCGGATTAAACCGCTGAAAACGATCAACTGCATTGACTGGCAACATAGAAAAGTTGGTATGGGTAAGCCAAATCCCACCTTCCGGGTCTAGTCCGACCTTGTCAATGCCACCCTTGTACATGGGGCTGTTTTCAAAATTATACACTTCCCATTCACCTTCATGTGCTATCCATAGATCCAAAAACTCAGCAATAATTAGAAAATCCGGACCGGGAATGAAATCTCGGATACCAGATATGCGAAAACCTTCTTCATCAGGTAAATCGTAAGTGTGCCATGAATCACCATCAAAGTATAGCAGGGACCTGTTTCCTGCTGCCCAAAGCCAACCTCTGTAGGGGTCATAATGCAACCGGAATGTAGACTGTGCATCATCAGGATCAAAATTTGAACCATATTTTAAATTTTTACCATCCCACAAGGCAGGTATAAGTGTTCCATTGGACCCGAATTCAGCCAAAACCCATAAACCTTGCGGTGTGCGCTCGTGACCCCAGTATTCCAAAGGGGGTAAAACCGATTCCGGAGAATGGTGCCAATCCAAACCATCAAAATGGTAAGCTCCTCCATCTCCGGCCGAAAAAGAGACCCTTCCGGATGGGCTAATCTCTAAAAGGTGCCAGTAATCGCCCTCGCCCGGCAGGATGCTATTGGTAGAATCATAAACTGTCCAGCCTTGCTGCTGATACCGATAGACTTTATGGTCATTCACACTCCAGAGACTTCCGTCCGGAGCGAACTGGGCGTTTTTCCAATACAGCTGAGCGCCCAGCCTTGCACCGGTTGGATAAGAAATAGTATTGCCAGTCAGCATATTATACAATTTCTTTTCATCAAAGCCCCACAGTGCTCCATCGGAACTGTTGACAAAACCTCCGGCCTGGCCCTCAAACATATATTCGTTATAGACAATAGAATCCCCTTGCTCAAAAACCAAGTGGTCTTCCATTACAGCTATCCGTTCACCTGAGTTAAGTACACAACCTGACTTTGGCCTTAAGCTTAATACACCATCTTTGGGCTGCCATGCTTCATCCTTCCAGTGATACCATGAGTTTCTGTGAAGTAAAATCTCCGGCCGATCGCTTCCAGAGACTTCCAGTAAGGTGACTCGCCTGCCAAAACTACTGCCCGTAAAACCAGCAAACTCCTCCAACATCTCCCAGTCATTATCATAGTAATACCCTATAACTCCACCGCTTGTCGCGTACCAAAGGCCACCCGCTTCATCTATATGAAGACTTGTCCCGCTAAAATCGGAAAGAGGGTCACCTGATTCGTCCAAGGGACCAAGATTACGCCATTTCCCGTTCTCCAACCGAAAGGCGCCTCTGCTGGCGGCATAAACGTCACCGGTTTCCGTAACTTTTATATCATACACATCATCAAAATGGGTAGCAAGACCATAAGTCTTGTTATACTTTTCCCAGCTTGTCCCGTTGTAATAGTGGACCCCTCTATAAGACCCTATCCATAATCCTCCTGCTGTATCAAAAGTCATGCAGATTACTCCGTATTCTGTATTCGTTCCGTTGATCGCTGCATCGGGCATCGGCAGCAAGCTCCATTCATCCTCTCCTGACCGGCGTACGGCAATACCTTTATCGAAGGTTCCAACATACAAATCACCGCTCAGAGGATGAAAAGCAACTGCCATAACCCAGTTTGAAGGCAGCCCATTAACCTTGGACCAGCGTTCGAAAGCGCCTGTTTCCAAGTTGACCTCAATGAGCCCCGCACTCGTAGGCAAGAACAGGTAATTGTCCTGTTCCACGATTTCCCTTACCCGATCAGGATCAATAAAATTGGTCCAATATCCCTCCTGCGCTTTGAGCAGCCCGGTCAAGCTCAACAGCCCCAAAAACACGATACGCTTTTTCATATTTGAACAGGTTCTTTTCTCAAGCTAAATTTTCTGGAAAACTTATCGTTACCGCTTTCTAAAAGTATAAAAAATTGAGGACACAGGCTTTTAGGATTTTTTAAACCCTCTTGCTGAATGTTTGAATGTGCCCTTTGAATAGCTGAAGCGCTACGATAAGCCCACCGAATTAAACATGCTCCATCATCCTCTGAAGCAAAAGTATTTGGATTTCCCAACTGTATTGCAGAAGTAGCCCTGCGATTTCCTGCTCCAAACGGTCTAAATTCCGCACATTTGTTCTCATCTTTGCGTTTTTCAGATATGAAACGGCGTGACGGTGGGCAGGGCTTGCCGTCTCAAACCTGAATTAAAAACCACTATGGCCAGAAACAACGATTATCCTTCTTCAGGCAGTCGGCCACGCAACATGCTTCGCGCATTGCTGGTAATCCTTATTGTATGTATTGTTGGCGTATTGCTGTTCCGCAAATTTGTGGCACCGCCCGGCTACACAAATGTCCCTCAGGAATACCAAGTCAACTACGTGCCCTCCGATTTCCGAATGCCCATTGATGAGGAGCGGGCGCTGTCCGTGCTTTCCGACCCGAACAACAACCGCCGGGGCTTCGATGAGCTCGTGTATGACGTCAATATGAGCATCCTGCAGCATGTAGGCCGGCGCATGAACCTGAACGATGAGGACCTCAGCCGCCTGCAGGACGAATACGACAAGCACCACCCCTATCTGCGAGGGCTGTATTTCAACGACTTCGTCCAACTACGGGATACTACAAGCCAGTTATATGAAACCTGGTATGATAATGAAGGCGGCGGTGCTATAGAAGCCCTGCGTGAGGTCGCCGGTAAGTACACCTGCTTCCTCGTTACCCAGGTCATCACCACCCTGGTACCGGTAAAAGGGCAAAGCATCTATGCCAAGGGGCAGGAAGTCAATACACCCTGTGGCGTAGCCATGCAGGAAGCCCTCAACCCCATGCTCAAACGGCTTGAAGAACGGGCTGCCGTACAGGACTTCAGCCGCTCCCGGGGGCTGCTGCAGGAAAAAGTGGAACGGGTAATCGCCGAACTCGCCACCATGGAAGTCCGCGACAAAAAGGGGCTTAACAAAAATCTGCAAACTCGTTTTCTGGGGTTTTCGGTTTCCTCTTCCGACATTGAGGTTTCCGCCATCAGTATCCTAAAGGTCGGCTTTAGGCTGAATGAATATTTTGACATAGGCCTTAATGCCAAGCAGGGGCTCGTCACCATCACGCTGCCTGAGCCAGTTATCCTTTCTCACGAGGTTTTCCCTAAAATTGACAGGCTGGATATAGGGTGGATGCGGGAAGTCCAAAGCGTGGACCTCAATAAAAACTTCGATGTGCTGCGCCGGGAATTCCGCCGGGAAGCCCTCGAAAGTGACATTATGGACGACGCCAAGTCTCAGGCTATCGACCTTATGAATACGATGTTTGACCCCGTCATCAAGGGTATCAACAGCCGGTATAACCTCCGTGTACGGTTCAAGGAAGTCGAATCCGCCTACCCCGAACCGGAAACCGATTACGCCGCTGACAACCAATACCAGGACTAATGCCAACGCTTGACGCCAACTATTGGGAGGGCCGCTACCACGACCATAATACGCCCTGGGATATTGGGTACCCCTCTCCTCCCCTCGTCCGTTACCTTCAGCAGCATGCGAATCCTGCAGACCGGATTCTGATTCCTGGTGCCGGTCATGCCTATGAAGCGGTATGGCTGCATCAGCAGGGATATCGCAATATCTTCGTTTGCGACTGGGCGCCCTCTGCCTTTGAAATCCTGGAAACGAAAGCGCCCGATTTCCCCAAAGCACAGTTGCTCGTTGAAGATTTTTTTGCGCTGGATCTTGAAGCAGACCTGATTCTCGAACAGACTTTCTTTTGTGCTATTGATCCGGGCAGGCGGGAGGACTATGCCCGGCAGGCACATAAGCTGCTAAAGCCAGGTGGAAAGCTTGCCGGATTGCTCTTTACGCACCCTTTGGAACGCGGCGGTCCGCCCTTTGGAGGCCGGGCAGCAGACTACCACTCCTTATTTGTTAAGTATTTTGAAGTGCTGCAGTTAGCCCCCAATACAGACAGCATCAAGCCCAGAGCCGGCAATGAGGTGTTTTTCGAAGTGCAGCGCCGTAAATAAAGAGGACAGTGTAAGTCTATTCCCGGCACCCTATCTGAACTAAGTCTAAATAAATTTGTTCTGTTCACGCTTACATCCTAATTTAGCGCAAAGACAGGACAAACAAGAGCATGAACGCTACTTCCATTGTAATCGCTGACGCACAGCACCTTATTCGGGCAGGTCTCCGTCATCTTGTATCACAGGATGAACGCTTTCAGGTGGTTGGGGAAGCGAGCAATGAAGATGACCTGCGCCAAAAGCTCTCTGCCCTTCAACCGGATGTGGTCATCCTTGACTATGATCAGGATGGAGCCTTCTCCATCTCCACTATCAACCGCCTCAAGGAACAACACCCGAACGTGCGGATTATGGTCATGAGCGACGATGATGAAAAGGAGCGTATTTACAAAGTGCTTCAGCTTGGCGTCAACGGCTTCCTGACCAAAGGCTGTGGTGAAGAGGAAGTCTTTGATGCCATAAAAGCCACGGCAAAAGGAGAAAAGCTGTTTTGCACCCGTGTGCTCGACTATCTTCTGGAAAAGAGCTTCCCGCAGCAGCAACAAAAACCCGCTGAGCGCGAATCGGTCAGCTGTAGCCCTACTCCATTAAGCCCGCGCGAAATTGAGATTGTCCGGCTTATCGCCCGCGGGCTGATTGCCAAGGAAATCGCAAGTGAGCTCAACCTGAGCACCCACACTATTTATACCCACCGCAAGAATATCATGAAGAAGCTCAACCTCAGCAGTGCGTCAGAACTGATCCTCTATGCCGTTGATATAGGGATCTTGGATGGGCGGCAAATCCCTTCTTAAACAAAAAGACAGCTCCTCAGCCCCTTTGCTTACCCGAATTCCCGTTGCTTTATAATATTCCGAGTAAAAATACCGTTAAACCTTGGGAAACAAATTGGTACAAAAACCGGAAACTTGCAATTGTTGCCGATTTCACTTACCTTGAGTGCGTTAATTGACCGGTCTGCGGCCAAACAAAAAATTGGGCCGCGCGGTGAGCCAAATTCAATCATATGAGAACCACTATCCTTACGCTGTTCGCTGTGTTGGCGATCAATGCTACTGTCTCTGCTGCTAATCTTTACATCCTGTACGATGATGCCTGCATGGACCGACTGGAATACGCTTATCAGAATGCAGATGATCAGTCATCTTACATTATGTACCAGGTGAGTACCACACCCGGAGAAAAAATCATCCTTGAGGTGGGAGCAGAAAGCCAGACCCCACAGGACTTCATGCCGGCACAGTTTATACGCTGCAATAACGCCGTGTTTGACGAACAACTGGTCAACGCCATCAACAGCAATATTGATGAGGTACATATGGTGGTCCGTAAAGGCAGCCGCTACTTCATATCACCAATCAACTTCGCTGCACGCCTGTTGATCAACGATAACGTGATTCTTTACGATTCCCCAAAGTACCGCTTCCAGTTTGACCGCAAGATGGGTACGATCGGTGAGAATATCGCCTACAACAACCCCAAAGCGGAGGTCTTTTTCGAAGGCAAACTGGAAAATGAATGTTCCGGGGCTTACCTTTTTCACCAATATGCAGAATTTGATGGCAACCCACACGCTGACATCGTACTCGTACCGGAAGTAGGCATCGTAGAAGAGCGCAGCGGCATTAACGCAGAGGACGCCCTAAACAATACCTTACGCCTGGAAAAAGTGAATGGCAGAAAGCTGGAGCGCCATCTCCGCCGTGTTTGCGATGGCGACTACACAGAGGGGGAATCGGCTCCTGCCGAAGAGGCGTTCGCAACACGTGCTGCTCAGGGAGATGTAACCGCAAAGGGCGGGACACCGGACTCCTATGGTGCAGAAGCTTATACCCGCCCCCGGGACCCGCTTGCGAACGTTGACACCACACCGAAGGCAGTAGCTCAAAAGCCCCAAACCCATAAAGTCCAAAAAGGCGAAACACTCTATCGTATTGCTAAAAATTATGGCGTGACGGTCGACCAGGTCAAAGCGTGGAATAACAAGGCCAATAATACCATCTACCCCGGTGAGATGCTACAGGTAGCAGGCCGTACAGCCGCTACTGCACAACCGGAAGGCTTAACAGCAAAGGGCGGGCAGGTACAGTCACGCCCGATGCCCCGTTACAGTGCTAATCAGCCTGCTGCCAGCAGTCAGGCGGACAAATTCCACATTGTCCGGGCGGGTGAAACGGTTGCTTCCCTGGCACTCCGCTACGGCTATACAGAGGACCGCTTCCGGAAGATCAACGATCTGAATCCTTATGAAATGGTGAAAATCGGGCAGCAAATAAAAATCGACCATTGCAACTGCACGGATGACGGACCATCAGCTTACCAGCAGGCCCAACCGCGCATAAATGCAATGGCTGCCCCCACTCAGCCCGGTAATGACTTACAGGCCAAAGGCCCTGTCCCTCAATCCTACAATACCGTGACGCCGAGAGTGCCACAAAACAGCAACACAACAGGCGAATCCTTTACAGATGATCGGTTCGGCAGCCAACGCCCGGAAGAAGACCTTCGGAATACACCGTATTTCCTGAATCGCTCTTCCGTACAAAGTCCGCCACCGGCTTCCTACAGCCGCGAGCAACCGTCTGCCTACAACACCCCGGCCTATACTCCAAAAGGCGGAAACACCCCAACGAGCTATAACACCTCTGTGCCCCAAACGCAGCAAAATCAGGTGCGTACGGTTTATATTGTAAAGGAAGGAGACTCCCTCTTCAATATTGCCCGCACCTATGGGACCACGGCACAGCGCCTTCGGGAAATCAACAACTTGGAAAAAAATGAAGTCCTGATACCCTACCAGCGGATTTATTTGAACTAAAATAAGCGACGGACTGTCGAAAAATGGGCTGCTTCTGAAAAGGAATAGCCCATTTTTATTTATCGAAAGGATGTTTACTTATTTTTGACCAAATTATCCGAATCTATATATGCTGCTGTTATTCTTTGCAATGTCTATCCTCTTCTCCTTCCTGTGTTCCATATGGGAAGCAGTGTTGCTGAGCATCACCCCTTCCTTTGTGGAGGTAACCTACAAGCAAGGCACCAAAACCGGGCAATTGCTGAAAAACTTCAAGGAAGACATTGACCGGCCGTTGTCTGCCATACTCACCCTCAATACCATTGCTCATACCGTTGGTGCTATAGGTGTAGGCTCTCAGGCGGGGAAAATGTACGGTGACCAAAATATGGTACTTGGTGGTTTTGAGCTACCGTTCTCTGTAGAGGCATTCGTGGGTGCGGCCATGACCCTGGCTATTCTGATCCTGTCTGAAATCATACCCAAAACACTGGGTGCCAATAACTGGAAGCAGCTCTCCGGCTTTACCGTCAACTCTCTTAATGTCGTGATCATTGCGCTCTACCCCCTAGTATGGCTAAGCCAGCTGATTACGAAGTCCATGAAAAAAGACAAGGATAAGAGTGTACTCAGCCGGGCAGACTTTTCCGCTATGGCGGAGATTGGGGAAAAAGAGGGTATTTTCCGCAGCAATGAATCCCGGATTATACACAACTTACTGCGCCTCAATACGATCCGTACCAAGGATGTGATGACACCGCGCACCGTTGTCAAAGCCGCCAATCAGGAGCGGACCATTCAGGAGTTCTACGACAAAAATGAAAAGCTGCAATTTTCCCGCATTCCCGTTTTTGCCGAGTCCAAAGATCATATCAATGGCTTCGTCCTGAAAGATGAGATTCTGAGTAGTATCATCAAAGACAATGGGGAGGCTCCGCTGCGAGACATTATGCGGGAGATTCTCATCATCAATGAGCAAGTGCCTTTGCCTGACCTTTTCAATCAACTAATGGAAAAGCGGGAGCACATCGCGCTTGTGGTAGACGAGTTCGGCGGCATGGCGGGTATCGTAACTATGGAGGATGTAATTGAGACACTGCTGGGCATCGAAATTGTAGATGAACAGGACAATATTGAGGACATGCAGCTGCTTGCCCGTAAAAACTGGGAAAAGCGGGCGAAGGTCCTAGGTTTACTGGAAGAACTACAAGAGTATTCTACTAAGGCCAAGTCAGAAGAAGAGCAGGATTCAAAAGAACAGGAAGGCAACTAAGGGCTTCTCGAAAAATAAGTTCTTAGCCCAGGCACTAATCCGCTCCGAAAGGATGACGGAGGTTTTCTGTGTTTTCCGTTGGTGGCTGCAGCAAGCCTACAATACGAGGCAGTAGAGCCTGTACAAAAGGGTTAGCATGTTTTAGCCAAACCTGCTGAGGCTGTGGGCAACCTCCTACCGAGCTTTTAATGACTGTTGCCGTACGTCCGAGGACAATCTGACGGCTGCCAAAATCCTCGATACCTGTCCGGATACAAGCCAACAGCATATTGAGGTACAGCTGCGCAGATTCATTATAAGCTTCATCAAAGCCCAGAAAGTGGACCTCTGCCGCCAATCCACTGCGCAGCACAGAGCAGAACCCCACCAGTTCATCCTCATCAAAATAACCAATAACTTTGAAGGAAGCCCCGAAGGCAGCCTTGAGCCGTGAGAAATAGCCCGGCTGCAGGCGTACCAGGCTGAAATCAGCCCGGTCAGCAACGGCACTGTAGAGTTCATGCATGCGCTCCTGAAAACGGTCCAGGTCTGCTGGCGTCAGCGACCGGCAACCCAGGCTATTCCCTTTGCGGAAAGCACGGCGTGCCCGCACCCGGTACCTGCTGGTCATTGCTTCCAGAAAACGATCCAGGGTATCCCACCCTTCATCGACTTCCACGATCATATTAGGTTCAAAATGGAAAGGCACGTAGCCCTTCTTTGTCAACCCGCTCCCCAACATCGGAAAGGCCGATTCCGGCAGGTCTTTTACCAAAATGGCATGCGTATTTAACTGCTTGCGCATACGCTCCAACAAAAGCTGAAGCAAATGCGCCTGTTCCCCAACCTCGACCTCTGACGCAAACGCAAACCCAAAAGGCCCTGAAACCTGTGCTGCCCCGCAAACCAGCACGCGCAACCCGACATTCAGCCATGCCCAACGCGGCAGCGCATCACCAATCCGAAAGTCTAAGACCTGCAAGGATGCAATGCCTATCGATTTCCCAAAACGCTCCAGCATAACATAGGCGGTCTCCATACCTTCAGGAAGCGCTTCTTCCCACGCAAGGAGGTAATTGCGGCTCAGGAACACCAGGCCTCCGCCTGCCAGCATATCCCATTCTGCTGGCAACTCGAGGGCAGACCGGTAAAGCCGGGCCTGATAGGCACCAATGTCCAAAGACACCGCTTTTTCCTCCGAATCATCATATGCTTCAGCAGAATGGCTACCGCATTCCGACTGCAGCAGCTGTTGGACAGTATCGTAAATCGGGCATCGGGAAGTGAGGCGCTCCATCGTTGTCTTGATCATTGTGCTTTCGGATGATTTGCTTCTTCCCTAACGCTTTTGAAGGATTTTTAGTTGTGTGATCCTGGTTGGAGCCAGGCGTTTATGCGCCATCTATTTCAACCGCAACTCGGCGAACAATCCTCCGGCAGCCTTCTCTTTCAAAATTGAAGGCACTAAGCCAACTGGTAACCAAGCTGAAATCCATATCTTTAGGCCACAACCAAGCACAACATGCGTTCACCCCTACTGCTCCTACTGCTTAATAGCCTGTGTTTTATTGCCGGTGCGCAAGTCGATTCCCTTGTGCAGCCTACTGACCCGGACCAGCAGGTGATTGAGGATTTCCTGCAGAATACAGAAAGCGAAGGCACTTTTGACTTCAATACCATCTTTGAGGAACTTGAGTTTTACCGGGAGAACCCCATCAACCTCAACACCATTACCGAAGGGCAACTTCAGGACCTGAATTTGTTGTCGGATATTCAGATTCTTGAACTGCTCAAATACCGGCAAACCGCCGGAGACTTTATCTCTATTTATGAATTGCAGGCGGTCCCCAGCCTTGACCTGCAAACCATACGCCGCCTGCTACCCTTTGTGCGGGTAGGTGGCGACCTCGACGATTATCAGACGCCAATCGGACAAATGGTGCGCGAGGGCCGTAATGAACTCTACCTGCGCTGGTTCCGTATCCTTGAAGATCAACGGGGGTATACGCCACTTGGGCAGGACGAGCGAGGCGCCCGATATGTGGGCGACCCCAATCAATTTTACATGCGCTACAAGCATGCCTACAGCAACCGCCTGAGCTATGGGTTTACGGCTGAAAAAGACCGGGGGGAAGAATTCTTTAAAGGCAGTAACCCTTATGGGTTTGACTTTTACTCCGCCCACGTTTTTCTAAAAGATTACAGCAAGCGGGTTAAAGCTATTGCACTGGGTGATTACGCCGTTAGTTTTGGGCAGGGCTTGATCCTCTACAGCGGCTTCGGCTATGGCAAGAGCTCTTTGGTGATGAACATCAAGCGGACTTCACGCACCCTGCGGCCTTACACTTCCGTAAATGAGTCTAACTTCCAGCGGGGGGCAGCAGCAACGCTGGCTTTTGGTGACCACATTGAAGTCACTGCCCTGGGCTCCTACCGCCGTCGGAGCGCCAACCTCCTCGAGTCAGACACCACCGACCTCGAGGATCAGGTGCGGCAGGCCAGTTCTTTGGATCTGGATGGTTTGCACCGGACCCCCAATGAAATCGCAGACGAGGGCGCCATTGGGCAAACCACTATCGGCGGGCAGGTGAAGTGGCACAACCGCTATGGGCACATTGCCGCCAACGCACTCTATGAAGAGCTGGATGCTGACCTGGCCCAATTTCGCCCAACGCCAAACAATCAGTTCGACTTCACTGGCAATAACCTCTACAATATTAGTCTGGATTACAGCTTTATCTTTCAGAACTTTAACTTTTTCGGAGAAACCGCCCGCTCCGCAAACGGCGCCATAGCTACAGTAAACGGCTTGCTCATGGGGCTGGACCGAAAGGTCGACCTGGCACTCCTGGTCCGGCATTATCCACGCAACTATCAGGCGCTTAACGCGAATGCCTTCGGCGAAACCTTCGGTGCCCAAAACGAAACCGGTGTGTATTTAGGCATGGAGGTCCGCCCCCACAAAAACTGGCGGCTGAGCGCCTACTTCGACACCTGGCGCCACCCCTGGCTGCGCTTTACCGTTGATGCACCCTCCACCGGTTACGAATACCGTGGCCGGCTCACTTACTACCTCAAGCGCAACCTGGAAGTTTATGTAGAAATACGGGAAGAACACAAAGCACAGAACATCAGCAAGATCGAGGGCAAAAATGACTTCACCCTCGACCGCCATATTTTCCAGGCCCGTTTGCATGTGGCCAAAAAGGTAACCAAGGAGCTGGAACTGCGCAGCCGCATTGATGTCGGGTATACCGATAATGAAATCAACAACCGTCAAAACGGCTTTGCCATTTACCAGGATGTGCTCTACCGCCCCACAGCGTTCCCCTTTTCCTTCACCACCCGCTATGCTCTTTTTGACACAGATGGCTTTCAGTCCCGGTTTTACTCTTTTGAGAATAATCTGCTCTATACTTTTTCCATCCCGGCTTATTACAACCGGGGCAGCCGCTTTTATTTCAATCTACGGTACCGGGGCATCCGCAACCTGACCATTGAAGGTCGGATTGCGCAGACGTTCTGGAAAAACCAGGACACCTTTGGGTCAGGCAACGAGCAAATTGACGGACAGACCCGAACCTCCGTTGGTGCGCAAATCAAGTATAAATTCTAGTGGTCTCTTACCGGCGCAGGTCAAGATTGTAAGTCAGGCCCACCTGCAAATCATGGTTGCGCTCATGACGCTGCCCATCTGCCTTAACCACGTACTGATTGAGGTAGCCCAGCTGAACATTCACCCGTGGGTTGACCCGGTAACCCAGGGCCAGGTACAAGCGGTTTTGACCGAGGATATTTGCACCTACCCCTTTTCCAAAACTAATAAATGGCTCTGCATAGGCTGATAGGAAAAAGGAATGATCGACCAGGTCACGGTGCCCGATGGGGAGTATGGTCATCAACCGGTATCGGGCTCTCTGCCGGAACACGTAATCATCCGTTCCAGGCTGCTCCAGAAAACGCTGCTCCAGGCGATAGCGGTGATTGACATAGAACCGCCCTACCCTTTGGTTGATCACCCACTGTTGCCAGATGCGGTGCTCCGTAAAAGTAGCAGCGATGGGTTGCTCTCCGTAGGGGAAGCTTTCAATCCAGCCATAGCCTGCGGTGAGCATGCTGTTTTCCGTTATATAGTAATCAAGCCCCACCCGCATCAGGGATTGCTGCCAGGTGTCAATCCATTCGTGCCGCCGCCATTGGTACTCGGTGTGCAGGCCAAGCTTGTCGCTCAGGCGGTGATTGCCAAAATACATGTACCAGGTATTATACTGTACCGCGATGTCTTTCTGTGCATTAACAGTAAGTGCAGCTCCGGAGAGGAGGAGCATAAATAGTGTACGCCTCAGGTTCATTGTTGAAGATTTGAATGATAAAATGCTATCGGAATGGGATCAGGCGTTTGAGCTGCAAGTTGTGCATTAGGGAAGAGAAGTTCTGTGCACTGCTTCACAGGACAAAAAAATACTGTACAGCAATACCAATCATAATCTTCAGCAAGCCAACTGAGCTGGTATATCTTTGCCAAGAGCATTGATATCACCTGATATTGCGTATCTTTGGAGAAGAGCCTACAGTCCCGGGAACTGAATGACCAACGCAAATACCTGGTATGAAAAACATTAACCTGGGCATTATTGAAGACGAACCCGTGCTGAGAAAAAACATTGAGCAGTTTTTCTCTG
The DNA here is from genome assembly GCA_913057245.1 of uncultured Phaeodactylibacter sp. Classification (GTDB taxonomy): domain Bacteria; phylum Bacteroidota; class Bacteroidia; order Chitinophagales; family Saprospiraceae; genus Phaeodactylibacter. Next base: position 76,562 of record CAJXNH010000001.1, on the reverse strand, counting down.
CCCTCCCTGGCTTTGAACTCCGGGGCAGTGCCCCCTCTGTTGAGGCATTTGTTGAATCTGTTGCTGCTGCAACCCCACTCGATATTTTGTTACTGGACATTAGTCTTCCGGGCGGTATGTCCGGGCTCGAAGGCATCGTACTGCTCAAGGAGCGTTACCAAACGGTGGACATTATTATGTGGTCCTCCTTTGAGGACCCTGATAAAATCTTCCGGGCGTTGCAGGCAGGAGCTGATTCATATCTTATCAAACGGGAGTCGCTGACGACTATCCGGGATGCTATACAAACCGTTGCCAATGGGGGTGCTTTTATGTCCCCTTCTATTGCCCGTAAGGTGATCGACCATTTTGCTGCTCAGAGCCGCTCCCAGAGTAAAGCCCCCCCTGTACTCACTGGCCGGCAGTTGCAAATCGTAGATGGCCTGGTGAACGGGCTAAGCTATAAAATGGTCGGCGCAGAGCTCGGCATCTCCGTTGAGACCGTGAGAGACCACATCAAAAAAATTTACAAAAGGCTGCATGTAAACAGTAAAGCGGAGGTCATCCGAAAGCGCATGAACGGCGAAATTTGAAGTCTTTTGAGCAACCGGCACCTGGCAGCCCCTCTCGATTCAATATTATTGACTATATTTAACGAATTATGTAGTACATCACAAACTACGTCTTGCTTAATGCTTCTTGTAATCAGGTTTAAACCATTATGCACATGCTTACTGCTGGGGCTACTGTTCTTGGCTGGTAGCAGCTTAATTGCGCAGTCTACCCTTCCCGAAGAGCATTACTCCCTTAACGACGGGCTATCGGACCGAATGATATCTGATATCGTAAAGTCACCTGACGGGCTGATCTGGATTGGCACAAGCAACGGGCTGAATCGATTTGATGGCTATGACTTTGTCACCTTTAGCAATACGCCTTCCAGCCCTTACCAAATATCAGACGCCAATATACGTGAGCTCTCCCTGGACCGGGAAGGGCGGCTTGTCATCACTTTCTACAGCAGCTATGGGCTTTTTGACCTTCTTCACCCGAGTACGCACGAGCGAACTACCGTACGCTTATTGCCAGACAATGGTATTCAGGGCACTCCGCGGGATATCGCGGTAGATACCTATGGGAATATTTTTGCGATCTCACTTAGCAATACGCACTTCAGCATCTATGCCTACGAGGATGAACAGACGTTTACTGAGCTGTTCCAAATTCCAATTCAGCAAAAAAAACACATCCCCCATTTGTCCCTGCTCCCACTCCGGGACGGGACCTTCCTGCTGAACGACAGCCACAATGGTTTGCGCCATTTTAATGACCGGGGGCAATTACTCAGGCATATTCAAAAGGAAGACCTTGAAGCGGCAGGCGAAAGCACCGCATACCCTGGCCTTGCCGCTGTTTTCCATGAGGACATTAACGGCAAAGTCTGGTATTCCATGAGAGGTAAACGTGGGCTGTATCATTACCTGCCTGATGAACAAAAGATTGAGCAGCCCGAAGAGTTGCCTCAAAGTAAACGCTATGGCCGAATTTGGGAAGACTTAAGTGGTAATCTTCTCCTGGCTAAATTTGCAAATACAGGCAATGGCTTCCCACTGGAAGGCCTCATCTGCATACGCCCGGATGGCAAGCAGTTTGATTTTGACCATTTGCTGAATTCCAGCCAGTATATTGTCAACGCATGCAGCCATGACTTTTTCGAAAACCTCATCCTTGGCATTGAGACCGGCCTGAAGATCGTTCAAAATCAACAGTTTAAAATCCGGAAGCTACTGGCAGATAAGCTGAGCGCTGATCAACGGGGAGCGATCATGAGAGGGATTACCGGTAATGGGACCGATGAGGTCTACTTTGCCCGTGAAGTAGATGCCTGGTATCGTTTTAACCCCCAGACGTTTGAGCTCGACACCTTGCAGATGATTGACGAGCAAACCGGAGAACAGGTAAACTTATCCTGTGGGATGAATTTGGAGATCGGTAATGATGGCTACATCTGGGGGCTTTCCTGCCTTAACGGGCGTACCGGACGGTTACTGCGGTATGACCGTACCACCTGTATGGTGCGCACCTATTTGTTTGACCATAAGTTTACCGCTTTCACCATTGCCCAAAACGGCACCATCTGGCTGATTGCCGAACCAGATAGCCCCAGTGGACTGCTCGTTTCCTTCGACCCTACAGCTGAGCGATTCGAAGCATACTATGATTGGGAAAGCGGCAACCCTCTAAGTGAAGCCACACCCCGCTACATACTGGAAGCCCACGACGGCACGCTATGGATCGGAACGGAGAACGGGCTGTACGCGATCAATCCCAATACCCGTCAGACAAGGTCTTTTCAGGCTGGCAAGGGCAATGACAATCAACTGGGGAGCAATATCATCTACGCCATACACGAAGATGAGCAGCACCGGTTGTGGCTGGGAACGACCAACGGGTTTAATATATTTGACCCCAAAACCAATACATGGAAGCATTACAACCAAAAGGATGCGCTTGCCAGCAATATCGTTTGTGGCTTTGTGCCCACCCCGGAAGGCAAATACTGGATCAGCACTTATAATGGCTTGTCCTACTTCGATCCGGTACAACAGACTTTCCGGAATTTTCATAAAGAAGATGGGTTGAGCCATGACGAATTCAACCGGCATTCTTTCTATACGGATCTTCTCGGCAACATTTACCTGGGCGGCGTCAATGGCATGAATATCTTCCGAACAGAAGACCTGGTCAGGGAAGTCAGGACCCCGGCACCTGTCCTCACTTTCTTCTCCCGTTACAGTAATGATCAGGACAGTATGATCAGAAGGATCAGCAACCTGAATACAGACCAAACGTTTGTTATTGGCCCCGACGACACCCAGTTTACCTTCCAATACACCCTGCCTAACTATATCACTCCGCGCCGTAATCAGTTTAAAACCTGGCTGGAAGGTATTGACAAAGGCTATATTTACCAGGGCAGAGACAATACCAGTAATTATTACAACTTGCCCGCCGGTGATTACCTGTTGCATATCAAAGGGGCTGATGCAAACGGTAACTGGAGTAGTGAAGCGCTGGAGATTCCCATACACGTCAATCCCCCCTGGTATAAAACGTATGCAGCTATCTTTTCCGGCGCACTATTATTTTTCCTGGCCCTTTACGCGTTTTTCCAGTACCGCCTAAACCGCCGCTTAGAGATGGAGCGCATGCGGACCAAGCTTTCAAGCGACCTGCACGATGAAGTGAGCGGACTGCTCGCCAGCATCGCTATGCGGACAGACATTCTACAGTTTAAAACTCAGGACGGCGAAAACCAGAAGGACCTTAAATGGATTGGGGAAGTCAGCCGTACCGCCATGTCAAAAATGAGTGATGTGATCTGGTCTATCGACTCCCGCAGAGACAAATTTGAAGACCTCCTGATCAGAATGCAGGAACATGCCTCAGAAATTTTGGCGCCACAGCATATCGATTACCGCTTTGAAGTTGGCAACCTTGACCCCAACAGCAAACTCAAAGTGGACCTCAGGCAAAACCTCTATTTCATTTTCAAGGAGGCCATCAATAACATCGGTAAGCATTCCTGGGCAACAGAAGTGCAAATCCATCTGCATAACGAGGGACAGGAGTTTGTAATGTATATAGAGGACAACGGAAAGGAAATCCGGAAGCAGCGCACTACTCCGGAAAGTATCAGACAGGCTGTAAGCGGTCGGGAGGCTGCGAATACGCTGATACAAGAGCGCCTCACTTCCACGAAAACCGGGCAGGGGTTATCCAACATCAGGATGCGGGCTGAGCGCATAGGCGCATCCTTACAACTGATAGAGTCAAAACGCGGGTTTGTGGTCCGTATCCGGTGCAGGAAGTTCGCTTAACACCATATCCAAAAGCCAGTGGTCAGCGCTATACCAACCACTGGCTTGGCCCACATCAGGCCAAAGAACTACCGCTTACAGTGCAGGCAGTAATAATCTGAAGTTATCAGGCTCCAAAATGGGTAAGGGGGATTGATTCTTTCTTATTAGTAAACGTGCTGTCCACCGTTGATGGCATAGTTGGCACCTGTAATAAAGGCAGCATCCTTTGACGCCAGAAACGAGACAAGGTGCGCGATCTCATAAGTTCCACCAAGGCGCCCGATTGGAATACCTTTGACAATTTTCTCACGCACGGACTCATCCACTGCCATGACCATATCCGTAGCAATATAACCCGGAGAGATGGTATTGACCGTTACCCCTTTGCGGGCTACTTCAATGGCCAGGGTTTTCGTAAAGCCATGCATGCCCGCCTTTGCTGCAGCGTAGTTGCACTGCCCGAACTGAGCACGTTGCCCGTTTACGGATGAGATGTTGATGATCCGCCCATATCCCTGATCGATCATTGGATTGATGACGTGCCGGCAACAGTTAAATACACTAAATAAATTCGCTTTCATCACCGCATCCCAGTTTTCCGGGCTCATTTTCTTGAAGGCCCCGTCCCTTGTAATTCCGGCATTATTGACCAAAATGTCAACGGTACCCAGTTCGGCCTCAATTTGCTCTACCATGTTGCCAACCTGAGCAAAATCAGAGACATCTGCCTGAAAAAGGTAGGGCTGATAGCCTGCAGCCTCCATTTCTGCTTTCCAGACTTTTGCCTTATTCGGGCTTCGGTAGTTGGCTGCCACCACGTAACCATCATCCATAAGCTGCTTGACCATATCAGTGCCCAGCCCACCGGTAGCACCCGTCACTAATGCGATATTCTTTTTGTCTGTTGTCATAATACCTGAGATTTTTGGTGTAGAGGTTTAGCAATACTGAAACTTCACCCTTTGGGTTAGACTTGCAGCATAGCCTTATGTTTTCAAATACAAATATATAGATATCTATATTTATTTAAAAGTTGTCTGCGCTAGAATTTCGGTATAGCTCCGGCGAGGTCAACCCTACCGTAACAAAACGGGCCAGCGTCAAAAAACCCTTTCAAACAGAAGCTTTATGCCTCCCCTGCACAGCCCACCTGTCTAAAAAACCAGGCTCAGACGCTTAAGTCCACCCCACATTTTTAATTACAAACATCGGAACTGACCTGCTTTTCATTGGTTTTCTGCTATTTTCATCAAAGAAAATTAGCACTCAATAAATGGCTTCACAGGAACTGGTATGGGCCACTGCTGGCCTGCTCGCCCTCTACGGCGCGGCTATTCTATTCTTTGTTATCCGCGGTGCAATGCGCACCACTTCTATAGCTGATTATGCGGTAGGCTCCATTCAATTTTCACCTGTAGTTGTAGGGTTATCATTGGCCGCATCTATGACAAGTGCAGCTACCTTCATCATCAATCCCGGTTTTATTGCCTTGTATGGAGTTAGTGGGTTACTGGCTTTTGGGCTGGTCATGCCCCTGGGCATCTACCTGTCGCTCATCGTACTGACCAAGAGTTTCCGCAAGCACGGCGCTACGGTAAAAGCACTGACTATGGCGCAGTGGATCGGCAAGCGCTATGGGAGCAAGCAGTACGCCCTGTTTTTTGGGTTCCTGTCGCTACTGCTTATCACCTTTATTGTTCTGATTTGTGTAGGCCTGACCAAAGTCCTGGCCAAAGCGCTGAACGCGGAAGAGCTCTATGTCCTCATTGGGCTGGTCGTGTTTGTCTTTGGCTACATGATGTTCGGTGGGGCCAACTCTATGGTGTACACCAATACCATACAGGCCGTGCTGATGACCATCGTAGCCTTTATCCTGCTGGGCTCCGGGTACGAGCACTTTAGCGATGGGGTCAAAGGCTTTCTGGATAAGCTTGCTGCCGTTGACCCTTTGCTGGCTTCACCGGTTAACCCAGGGAGTTTTCTGTTCCGGGACTACTTTGAGATTGTTTTTTGCTCCCTGATTGTTGGTATTGCCATCGTCTGCCAGCCTCATATCATCACCAAGTCACTACTGCTCAAAGACGAGCGTGATGTCAACCGGTACCTGCTCACAGGCATCCTGGTGGAAACCTTATTCTTTTCCGTTGTGTTGGCCGGGCTGTATGCCCGCCTTCGATTTCCGGACCTTACTGCAGATGGCGCCCCCATCAGCATGGATGGCATCGTCCCGACCTATGTGGTTACGGAGTTCCCGGTAATGGTGGGGCTGGTCGTCATCCTCGGTCTGATTTCTGCCGGCCTCTCAACCCTGGAAGGCCTTATTCAGTCCTTATCTTCAACCATAACATCCGATATTATCGACCCGGTGCTCGGCCAAAAGCTGGGGGCAGGCCGTACCAAAGCAAAACGGCTTGTTGCTATTAATAAAATAGTCATTGTGGCCCTCGCTGCTGTTTCCATCGGCCTTTCCTACGAACAGCTGATCAACCCAAGCCTGAGCGTGGGCATTTTTGCCCAGAATGGAGTCTATGCTTATTTCTCTGCGGCTTTTGTACCTGTATTGATGGGCATTTTTCTGAAGGAAGTCCCCCGTCAGGCACCGATAGCGGCAAGCCTGACTGCGGTTCTCGTTCACTTTGGCGTCTACTACGGGCGAATTGGCTGGTACATGCAGGCCGACGTCCGCAATCCGGCGGTGGCTGTGACCTTTGCTATATTGGCTTCACTAATCGTTGGAGGATTATTCTACCTTTGGCTGCGGCCAAAAGCCGGTAAAAAAGCGGTCGGGCACCCGAAAAGTCCACAACAAAGCGTAGCTTCGCTCTCCCCTGATTCATCCGCAACCTCATCCACAATGGCTTCGGCACAAACTTCAGAATGGCACCGCTTTGCAGACTTGCCCAATGGCACAAAGGTCCACTATACGGACCGGGGCAAAGGGCGTACCACACTGCTGATGGTGCATGGGCTGGGTAGTAACCTGAAAGCCTGGGACAAAGTCATTCCCCAGTTATCGGCTGAGTATCGCTGCATTGCGCTGGATTTGCCGGGGTACGGGCTGTCTGACAAAGGCGACTATTCTTTTGATATTCCCTTCTTTGCCGAAACCCTTTTACAGTTTAAGGAGGCGCTGAAGCTCCGGCAGCCAGTCCTGATCGGGCATTCTATGGGCGGGCAGACCAGCATTTTTACGGCACTCCAGGCTCAGGAACATTTTTCAAAGCTCATCCTGCTGGCCCCGGCCGGGTTCGAGCGTTTCAACTCGGCGGCACGGGAGTGGCTGCGGGCATTCTACAAGCCAGCGTTATTACGCGCCACGCCTGTCCATCAGATTGAGCGTAATTTCCACGCCAATTTCCATCAGTTCCCTGCTGATGCGCAGTTCATGATCGATGAACGCATGGCACTGAGAGCGGATCCAGAAGCCTATGGTCAGTACTGTAATATGATCCCCCGGTGCGTCCTCGGCATGCTCGACCACCCGGTTTTCGACCGCCTCCCGGACTTGCAACTCCCCACCTTAGTCTTGTACGGAAAAGAGGATGCCCTCATCCCCAACAAAATAATCAACCCCGGCCTAACCACGGAGAAGGTAGCCCGGGAGGGGGCAGCCCAACTCCCCAACGCCAGACTTTACTTTGTGTCTAAGTGCGGGCACTTCATTCAATGGGAATGCGCGGATGAGGTAGTGGCGCACATCCGGGCCTTTCTCAAATAAGGGCTAAGACTATCGCTGTTTACGAAGTTCCACCGAATCCCGGTTCAACTGTCGTTTTTCTTCGTAGAGGATTTCTGCGGATTCCATGCGTTTTTTTCGTTCGGCTTCGCGGGCTTCCTGTAGCACGGCAACCTGTTCTTTTACCTCTATAGGTTTTTTATTCAAACTCCGGTGCATGGAGCGGATGATGAGCCGTGCCATGTCATCAGGATGGTGCAGGCCCATGTCTTTGAGGGCCACCGAAAGGCGGGAGCCCCCGTAAAAGCCCCAGTTGTGGATAATCCACCGCCCAAGGCTAAAGTGTAATTTACGAACGGCCTCCTCCTCCTCAGCCATCCGGAACTTCTGGAGTGACTCCCGGTCAGCAAGTTTGTTCAGTTGAACGATAGCGTCGCTCAGGTCCTTGGGGATGTACACCCCATAAAGGTACTCCTGCTTAATACGCCGCTCATAAGCTTTTTCGTACTCCGCTTCCGTGGCCACCGGCTCCTCCTGTGCATGCAGTGCAGATGTGCCGGCCAGCAAAAAGCCCAGGCAAAACAATAACACCTTTTCCTTCATTTTCCTCATTGGTTGATTTCGTAGATAAAACTGTTTTCGGGCTTACCGTATTGTCTTTTCCGGCCAGCTAATCCACATAACCCTGCACCAGGCAGCCATCCGTTAAAGGCTGCCAGGCAAAAAAAATCCCCGCTGCAATGAACGGGGACCAAAATTAATGTGCTATGAAAAAGTTAATACAACTTCCGTGAATAGAAGATGAACAGCTAACATACAAAATTTGGCAGGGAATGCCCAGAAACAGTTAGGAAACCTCCTGTTTAGCATTCCTGTCGCTTTGGTTCAGCTTACCATCTGATCAGAGCTGCGCCCCAGGTGAAACCGCTGCCAAAAGCCGCCAGGCACACCAGGTCGCCATCCTTGACTGCACCGGACTCCCAGGCTTCGCAAAGCGCGATAGGCACAGAGGCCGCAGTGGTGTTGCCATATTTCTGAATATTATTCCAAACCTGCTCATCCTTCAGCCCCAGGCGCTTCTGCACAAACTGGCTGATCCGCAGATTGGCCTGATGCGGCACGAGCATATTGATGTCTTCTTTTTTCAGCCCGGCTTTCTCCAGAGCCTCCATAATGACCTGAGGGAATTTCTGCACCGCCATCTTGAATACGAACTGCCCTTCCATATTCGGGTAGATCTGATCGTTGTCGAGCATGTGCTGATTCAGGAAAATCTCGCCAAATTCAGCATCCGAATAGCCATAATCGACTTCCTCACCGGTATATTTTTTATGGTAGCCACCGTGGGAGCCGGGGTTGATAAACGCCAGTTTTTCCGCATAGGTACCATCCGAGTGCAGGCAGGTCTGAAGCACGCCCTGACCCTCCTCTTCGGTGGGTTGTAGGACAACGGCTCCGGCACCATCACCAAAAATGACGGTCACGCCACGGCCTTCTGTACTGAAATCCAGGCCCATAGAGTGCATTTCCGCGCCTACCAGCAATACGTTTTTGTACATACCGGTCTTCACAAACTGATCTGCTACGGACAACCCGTACACGAACCCACTGCACTGATTCCGGATGTCCAGCGCACCCACTTCCGTATGGGTGATGCCCAACTCGCGTTGCAACAGAACGCCACAGCCAGGGAAATAGTAATCCGGGCTGAGGGTGGCAAAAATGATAAAATCTACTTCTTCCTTACTGATCCCTGCCCGTTCGATGGCAATTTCAGCGGCGCGGGCGCCCATGGTAGTTGTGGTTTCTTCGTGTTTGGTGCCATACCGGCGCTCTTTAATGCCGGTTCGCTCCTGAATCCATTCATCACTGGTATCCATGACCCGGGTTAAATCGTCATTGGTTACCACTTTATCGGGCACGTAGGAACCAATGCCCCCAATTTTTGAACGAAGCATAAGTTTTGGTTTTAAAGGTCAGGCAACCACTTTTGGGCCACTCCACCTTGTATCATAATTTTGTAGACAATGCGCTGCTGAATATTTATTCAGAAGCGGGCGTTAAAATCGAAATTTTATTACAAATCGCCAAACAGATATGCCTCCATATCGCTCCCAATAGGATTTGGTAGCTGTATTTATTTTATTTTTGTCAAAAACCGCATCTCCTATGCCTGATATAGCCAACATTCTGTTCCTGGATATCGAAACCGTCTCCGGCAAACCCAACTTCGATGGGCTCAATGACGACCTCAAAGCACTCTGGACCATCAAAGCCAATCAGCTGGCGCGTGGCCGGACCGAACCTCTAACTGAAGAAGAGGTAGCAGAATCTTATACAGAAAAGGCTGGCATCTTTGCAGAGTTTGGAAAAATCGTTTGCATCTCCGTTGGTGTGGTACACCGGGATAAAGCAGAAAAAAAACTCAAAATCCGGCTTAAGTCCTTTGCCAGTGAAAATGAAGCCGAGCTCCTGCAGGGGTTCTCACAGATGGTCTTTAAGTACTACAACGACTCCAACAAATTCGGCTTCTGCGGGCACAACGCCAAAGAGTTTGACATCCCCTACATCTGCCGCCGGCTCATCATCAACCGCTTGCCCCTGCCGGCTCCGTTTGACTTATCGGGCAAGAAACCCTGGGAAACCAAGCACATTATCGACACGATGGACATGTGGTCTTTCGGCGACCGTAAAAACTTCACCTCCCTGAAGTTGCTGGCAGCTGTACTGGGCTTCCCATCGCCCAAAGATGACATAGATGGCTCGCAGGTAGGCCGGGTATACTGGGAAGACAAGGACCTGCGGCGTATTTCCTTTTACTGTGAGAAGGATGTCCTGGCAACCACTCAGCTCTACCTCCGCTATAAGCTTATGCCGCTGCTGGAAGAAGATCAGGTCGTGCACGTGGACGGGGAAAATTGATTATGATGGAAGTGTTTTGTAATTTGTAGCATGGGAAAAATTTATGCAACAATAAGGCTCATTAATACCCGGGATGTCGTTCTGGCTGATGCCAAAGCGATAGATAAAGCGGCCATTAGAAGCCTTGAGCTTAGCATTCTGGTAGATAGCGGCGCGTACAACCTCGTTATTAATGAAACCATCAAAGAACAGCTTGGCTTACCGATTATTGATGAACAAGTCTTCGAATTGGCGAATGGACAACAGGAAAAGTATCCAATCGTAGGCCCCATTGACATCCAATTTGAAAACCGGGCTACAACCACCAGAGCAGTCTTGCTGCCTGGGGACAATGAGCCCCTATTGGGCCAAATCCCTCTGGAGGATATGGATGTAGTGCTTTTACCCCGCGAGGAGAAAATGATTGTCAATCCCAAAACCCCGCTCATCGCCCGTAAAGAGCTTAAGTAGACTTAAAGCGCTCCCGCAGGGCCTCGGGCACAAAGGGCGTTGCATCTCCCCCGCCAATAATGATTTCCCTTACGATTGTGGAGCTAATGTGGGAGTAGGCCGGCTGACTAATCAGAAAAATAGTTTCTATCCCCTCCCCAACGATGTTATTCAGTTGGGAAATCGTCTTTTCATAATCAAAATCTGAGGCATTCCGCAAGCCACGCAGCAGGTATCGCGCACCAATCTGACGGGCATAGTGTGCCGTGAGGCCGGAGAAATGCCCCACTTCCACCTTGGGCTCATCTGCGAAGACCTCCCTGAGCCACTCCAACCTTTCCTCAAGGGAAAAAAGGTACTTCTTCTGGCTGTTGACGCCGATAGCCACAATGATTTTATCGTAAAGCGGCAGGGCACGCTTGATCAGGTCGACATGACCAATGGTGATGGGGTCGAAGGAACCTGGAAAAATGGCAATGTTAGACATGTAGTTGAGCTTGGTGGCTTTTCGGGAATTGAGTACAAAAATATAAAAATCGGGCGGACTGGGTATTGGGGATATGGGTTTGGGTGATTTTTAATGGGCTACTCTGCGAGGCAAGCCTTGGTGGAAAAGATGAGCGCCATCAGTGTACCCTTGCCGTGCGTGGGGAGTTGGGAACACAGATTGGACTGATTTGCGCAGATTTACACTGATTGCCGGGAAGGTCCTCCTGTGGGGCGGGCCCAGCAAAGCAGATCAGTCAGATCAGCGCCATCAGTGTGCCAGCCCTCTACCGCCAGGAAAAATTCCAGGTCACCGAAGGAATCACCGGAAAAAGCGACACCTGGTAAGCCCGTGCTGCCGCAGTCCCCGCATTCGGATCAGATTCAAAATCGTAGTAAATGAAAAATGGATTCTGCCGGCTGTAGGCATTGTAGACAGAGAAGTTCCAGCTGGACCGGAAGCGCGCTTTGGAGTCCGGTTTGGGTGTATAGGTTGCCGAGAAATCCACGCGGTGGTAGTCCTGCAGGCGGGCACTGTTGCGAGGGCCATACTCCTGCACCGGAAACTGATCGATGAAGTACAATCGTTGCACGGGGGTAAAGGCATTGCCCGTACCAAATATGAACGCCCCACCAAATTCCCATTTCTTATTGAGGGTGTAATTCGCCACCACCGAAAGGTCATGCCGCCGGTCGTAAATCGCCGGAAATGGATTGCCGTTGTTAATTTCCGGGAAGATGCGCTCCGTACGCGACAAGGTATAGCCAATCCAGCCAGTAAAGCGCCCCTTCTTTTTTTGCAGGAAAAGCTCCAGCCCATAGGCCCTGCCCTGACCAAATACAAACTCCTCTTCCAAATCATTGGCGACATTATCCACGTAATTTTCCCGGAAGTCAATCTGATTGTACAAGTCGCGGTAGTAAACCTCCACAGATGCTTCATAGCGGTTGTCCTGGAAATTGCGGAAATACCCCACCGCATATTGCACCCCGATCTGTGGCTTGATGATTTCTGAACTGGGCATCCAAATATCAGTAGGCAGCGTACTTGTGGAATTGCTGACCAAATGCAGGTACTGATTCGCCACCGTTACCCCAGCCTTTAGGGAGGATACAGCATTGAGATAAAAGGTAGCCGCCAGCCGGGGCTCCACCCCTATATAAGTCTTCACCGGCTCCCCGGCAGCATACTCAGTGCTGTCCTGTTTTGAGGTGTAAGGGCCAAGCTGCGTAAAGGCAGAAACGCGGAGCCCGGCATTCAACCGGATACCTGGTCCGATTTTTATTTCGTCTGCAAGGTAGACCGCACTTTCATGAGCAAAGCGGATTTCTCCGTCATTGGCAAAAACTTCCTCCCCGTTCGTTGCGGTAGCCAGGCTTGGGGTCAGCCGGTGGTAGGTGTAGTTCGCGCCGAACCTCAGATGATGGTTAGGGTTGGGAAAGTACTCAAAGTCCACCTTCCCATTCCAGTCGCGCACACCGGATTCCAGCCCTATCCTAAAGTCGCCCTGCCCGCCGCTAAAGCCGAAGTCGTAGTCATTGTAGATGGCAGAAACATTCATAAACAGCTTATCGCTGAACAGGTGGTTCCAGCGCAGAGTGGCTGTTGCGTTGCCATAGGGCATATCGAAGTTGAAGTCGCGGGCATTGCTCCGGAACTGCAGCACGTCTCTGCCAAAGTAAGTGCTGAAATACAGACGGTCCTCATCGCTAAACCGGTAATTGGCTTTGGCATTGAGGTCGTAAAAATAATAGTTCGTCCCTGCAAAGGAAGTATTATCGAGGAAAGGCTGAGCCAGGTCAAGGGCGTAGGTCCGCCGGGCAGAGACGATGAAGCTGCTGCGCTCCTCTACGATCGGCCCTTCGAAAGTCACCCGGGAGGCCACGAGCCCAATCCCGCCTTCCATAGCATATTCCCGGTCGTTCCCCTCTTTCATCTGAATATCGACCACCGAAGAAAGGCGGCCACCGTACTGTGCAGGCATGCCTCCTTTGATCAGGGTGGTATTCTTGATGGCATCCGCATTGAATACAGAGAAGAAGCCCAGTAAATGCCCCGGATTGTAGACCACGGCTTCATCCAGCAGGACCAGGTTTTGATCCGGCCCACCACCCCGGACATAAAACCCCGCGTTCCCCTCCCCTGCCGACAGTACGCCGGGCAACAATTGAATGGTCTTTAGCACATCCACTTCGCCCATGAGCGCCGGCAGCTTTTTCACATTATCCATCTGTAGGCCCACCGTACCCATTTCTGTACTTTTGACGTTGGCGTCATCCGGACGAGCCTTGACGACGACCTCCTTTAGCTCCACACTTTCCTCAGCCAACTCTACGTTTAGCCGCCTGGCTTCGTTGAGGGTTACCGTTGCTTCCTCCCCTGCGTAGCCCACGTAGGAAAAGCGCAGCCGGTGCGTGCCTGCCGGCATTTCCAAAGAGTAAAAGCCATAGGCATTGGTGACCGTGCCCAGCCCTGCTGAATCGGCTACCGCAACCGCCGCGCCAATCAGCGTTTCACCGGTGGCGGCATCTTTCACGTAGCCACTGAGCACGTATTTGTCCTGTGCAGCGGCAGAAAAAGCAAAAAAGAGAAAAACGAAAGCGAGTGCGCGTTGCACCTGCGGTGATAGGCTCATGCTTCAGTATTTGTACCGGTAATAACCTATGCCCATAAAAAATGTTGGAAAAACACCTGCCTTTGTCGCTCCAATTGCTGAACCGCTTCTGACAACCCCGCTGCCGCTTTTTTGTTAAGGATGATATGAAACACGCAGACTTCATCATCGTGGGGCAAGGGATTGCAGGCACCCTGTTGGCGCACTTTCTGGAGGCGGAAGGAAAATCCGTTTTTGTCATCGATCACTACAGCCCGAACGCAGCCTCTCAGGTGGCGGCTGGCATTATCAACCCCATCACGGGAAGGCGCTACGTCAAGTCCTGGCGGGTGGATGACCTCATCCCATTTGCGGTCCGCACCTACCGGCAACTGGAAGCTCAGCTCAATATTCCAATTTTCCATGAGCGGAATATCATTCGCACCCTGTTCAACCAGGGGGAAGAAAACGATTGGCTGGCCCGCACGGGAGACCCGGCCTACAGCCCTTACCTGCTCGATCAGCCCGTGCTCGACCAATATGCCACTAAGACCGTACTCGCCTACAGCTATGGAGAAGTCACACAGTCCGGACAAACCGATCTGGCCCGCCTGACCGGAGCTTACCGCAAGTACCTGAAGGGAAAAGACGCGCTGCTGGAGGACCACTTCGACTACAGTCAGCTTACCCTGACTCCGGAGCAAGCCACCTACAAAAACGTAGTTTCGGCTTCACAGCTTATTTTTGCGGAAGGGCACCTGGGCACTCAGAACCCTTACTTCAACTACCTCCCCTTCGGCGGAGCGAAAGGCGAAGTCCTCATCGTACGCATCCCGGGGGCTGATTTTGAGAAAATCCTGAAACACCGGGTGTTCATTGTCCCCCTCGCAGACTCCGGGCTTTACTGGATCGGCTCTACCTACGACTGGAAGTTTGACGATGACCAGCCTACTTCCCGGGGCCGGGACTACCTCGAACAACGGCTAAAAGATGTCTTAAGCCTGCCCTTTGACGTGGTTGAGCACCGGGCAGCCGTCCGCCCTACAGTTAAAGACCGGCGTCCGTTCCTCGGGCAACACCCTGAATTCCCTGCCCTTGCGATCTTTAACGGACTGGGTACTAAGGGTGCTTCTCTTGGCCCCTACTGGGCGCATCATCTGGCGGATCATCTGGTGAGTGGAAATGGATTGGATGAATCCGTAGACATTAGCCGTTTCCCAGATCAGTAACTCAAAACCTGCTGTAATTATGCTCTTTTGTGCAGGATTGGCTTTTGCCAACAGGGGACCAATATGCCCGCCGCTCATCTAAGGAACTTTTTTTACCTTTGGCATTTCATAGGAACCAACAAAAAAGCGACATACAATCCACGCGCATGAGCAAGACCCTGTCTATCGTCATCCCAGCCTACAATGAAGGGCCGACCATCCATTTTATACTCGATAAAGTCCGGGCTGTGGTGCTCAACGGCGACCTCCAAAAAGAAATCATTATCGTTAACGATTGCTCCACCGATGATACCGAGACTGCCATTCAGCGCTATCAGCAGGAAAATCCCGATTTCAACATTCAGTACTACAAGCACGAAGTGAACAAGGGCAAAGGCGCCGCCCTGCACACCGGCATTAGGGAAGCCACCGGCGACTACGTCATCATTCAGGATGCCGACCTGGAGTACGATCCGGAGGAGTACAATATTCTGTTAAAGCCGGTACTGGATGAAGTGGCCGATGTCGTCTACGGCTCCCGGTTTATGGGTGGCAAGCCGCACCGCATTTTGTTTTTCTGGCACTCTATAGGCAACAAATTCCTGACCTTCCTGTCGAATGCCATGACCAACCTCAACCTCACGGATATGGAGACCTGCTATAAGCTCTTCCGCCGGGAGACCATCCAAAGCCTGCAGCTGAAAGAACAGCGCTTTGGCTTCGAGCCGGAGGTCACGGCCAAAATTGCCCGCATACCCGGCATCCGCATCTATGAGGTGGGCATTTCTTACTACGGCCGCACCTACGCCGAGGGTAAAAAGATCAACTGGAAGGACGGTTTTCGGGCGATTTATTGTATTTTAAAATATAATTTATAGTCAGATGGCCGCACCCAAACCCCAAAATCGCTCTTTCCTAGCCTTTCTTTTTTGTGTCGCTTTTATACTGGGCACCCATGCTTACTATCCTAAGTGGCAGATGACCAAAACGGAGGCCACCATCAGCTGGGATGTTTCCGGGTATTATTTTTACCTGCCCGCCCTTTTCATTTATAAAGACATCAAAAAGGTCGAATTCCGAGACAGCGTAGTGCAGCAATACGAAATGTCAAGCGGGAGCTATCAGGCGTATGACCATGAAAGCGGCAACCGGGTTATGAAGTACTCGGCAGGAATGGCCTTACAGTATTTACCATTCTTTGCCATTGCCCATACCGTCGCCGCTTATTCCAGGTATCCGGCGGATGGCTTCTCCCGCCCCTATCAGATGGCGATTAGTTTTGGCAGCCTGTTGATGGCTTTTCTGGGGTTGTTTTACCTGAGGAAAAGCTTGCTGTGTTACTTTAGCGATACGGCAACCGCCCTCACATTGGTATTGATCGTTACGGCAACCAACTACCTGAATTACAGTGCTATCGATAACGCCATGACCCACAATTGGCTATTCGCGCTCTATGCCCTGCTCATCTGGCAGTCTATCCGGTTTTACGAACGACCGGCCTCCTGGCGTGCCTGGTGCATTGGGGCAACCGTTGGGCTAATGGCGCTCACCCGACCTACAGAAATCATTGCGGTACTTATTCCGCTGCTCTGGGGGCTGGAAAGCAGGAAACAGCTGACTGCCCGCCTTAAATTCTTCCTAAATATTCGGGGGGCTAAATTTATTCTAACTGCCGGATTAGGCGTAGCCATCCTTGGCAGTATTCAGTTGATTTACTGGAAATATGTGGCAGGAGAATGGCTCGTGTACAGCTATCAGGATCAGGGGTTCAGCTGGCTGCGCCCGTACCTCTGGCAGGGCTTTTTTAGTGGTAAGGGAGGCTGGCTGATTTATTCTCCCGCTATGATCCTTTCGCTCGCCGGTTTTATAGCGCTTTGGCGAAAAAAACGACCGCTTTTCCCCGCAATAGCCATTTTTACCTGCCTTTTTATTTACATCACCTTCGCATGGGATATTTGGTGGTACGGTGGCAGCTTAGGGCAACGGGCGATGGTACAGTCCTACGCCGTCCTTGCCTTCCCAATGGCTGCATTGATACAATCGGCATGGAAGCAACGCGCATTAAAAATCGGAATAATAACCTTTGGCCTCGCTTGCATTTATTACAACGTCTGGCTGACCCATCAGGCCCACAAGGGGGGATTATTCGTGACGGAACAAATGACACTGCCTTACCTAAAAGCTATTTTCCTGCGCAGTGAAGTACCCGAGGAAACCATCAAGCTGCTGGACACCAAAGAGCTTTATCCAGGGCAGCCCAAAATAGTGGAAACGCTGGCCTACAAAGACTTTGAATCGGACACCCTCGCCCATAACTGCCCCATTCCCCCAATAGAAGGTAACCGGTCTCTCTGCCTGTCGGAAGACACCCAATTTTCGCCCCCTATACACCTACCTGCCAGTGCAATCACCACCCCCTGGATAAGAGTGGAGGGAGACTTCCGCTGCCAGGAAAAAGAATGGGAATACTGGCTCATGGCTCAGCTTATGGTGAAGTTCAAAAAGGGTGATGAAGCAATACAGACGCGCTTCCTGCGCCTATTTCGACTGTTGCCGCCTAACAGCACGAAAACGCTTTATCTTGATGTACCGGTGCCGAATAAGCACTATGATAAGCTGGAAGTACAGTTCTGGCAAGCCAATGGTAAAAAGCCATTAGCCATAGACCGACTCAAAGTGTTAGCTATCGAATGATGCGGGCTTTTCAGCTCATGCTACTTCCCCCGGTACACCGGCCCAACCTCCTCCACCGGCAGCCAGGATAAGCGGTCAAAGCACACCTCATGGTAATTGTTGTAACGCCCGGTGGCTGCGCTTACGCCCCAGTAGACGACGTCATTGCCCTGGAAAATGGCGTTTTTTAAGTCCACTTCAGCAGCGATGACTTCCCGGCGGTCGATTTCCACAGACAGGCGCTGTTCTGCCGGGGACCAGCGCACCGCCAGTTTGTGCTGCTCACAATCTTCGATATTGAGAATAGGCTTGGGCCCGGCCAGATTATTGAAGTGCCCTACCCTTCCGTTGGCCATAATCGCCACATGGTCTTCCACCGGGTCTAGCAGGTGCTCATTCAGCCAGGTGTCAATCTCAATGCCAATAGAAGGGCGTAGCCCGGCAAAGCCAATGCCTTCTCCCCTCCAGCCTGTCAGGTTGGCGCTGGGCGCAAAAATGAAGACCATCCCATCGGCACCCGCATCGTCCTTACAGCCCAGGTATACGCTCAGCTCGATGGAAAAGGGCTCGTTCAGGCTGATGGGGCGACGATACCAGATGGAACCGGAAGAATAGTCCCGCTCCTCGGTCAGCCGAAAGCAATCATTGTCGGTGCGGTAGGTATCCCCACTGATGGTGAAATCATCAATGACCGGGCGCTGCGCCATTAGGCTTGCGGTCAACAGGAGTGCAGAAAACAAGGCTGGCATTTTCATAGGTAAGCGATTGAAGGTCAATTGGATAAAAACAGAACGGGAATTCGGAAAAATGGTTGGCACAAAAATTCTATCTTTGTCGGTATCTCTGCAAACAAAGAACATTAGAATCATGAACCTCTGTTATTCGAGTGCTTTCTCAATCAATCACCTTGTGACGCTCCTTCTATTTTTGGGCATTTGCCTTATGCCCCTGCAAGGTCAGGCGCAGCGTCGGGGCGGGAATACCCTCACCGTATCTACCAATTTCAATTATACGCCTCCGCTTAGGCCCCACAGTTATCAAGAAACCTTTTTTCGGAACTCTAGCGACCTAATACTTACTTTCCTTACGAAGAATTCAGGCACATTTATCTTGGAAGAAGGTAAATCCTATGAGATCTACGAAGATCATACCTTCCACCCACCAAGTAATCTGATTGGGTTGGGTGCCAGCTTTCAAATCTGGAATGAGAATGGGTTGTTCCAGGACATTTCGCTTACCAGACTATCATTTACCCAATCCTCTTACCAAATGCTGGCTTCCATAGTAGATGATGAAGGAGAGACGATACCAAATTATTCACTGGGCGTAAAGTCGCGCAGCGCTACTTTTGGCCTGCGGTATGAAGTAGGAAAGTACTTTGGGGAACGCCGAAGAGATTATCCTAATTTCCGCTTTGGTTTATCCGCTGGACTTGAGACTTCTTTTTACAGACACAGTATGATACCCTACAGGCTGTTTACCCCAAGTACAGAGGGTCACATGTTTACAGTGGATTTAAACCTGATTCCAGTTTTGTCCTTTCAGCCAACCAAACGCCTGATGATTGACGCCAAGGTCATCCCTAACTTTTTAATCGCAGATTTGGGTACCATAAAAATGAACGACCCATCACTTCCAGAAGAACAAAGGCGAATAAACCGAAAGTACGACCTGCCCGTCACCAACGTTTCCGCCAGCCTCATGGTGCGCTATGTGATTAAAGAGCCCAAACGGGGCAGGCGGCGCAGCGATTAATTTAGAAACGCCTTCGGTCTCTTTGGTTGCGGCGCTTGCGTTTGCCTACATTCATGAGCACCAGCCAGATGGCCAGCATCAACGCGATGGGCAAGAGGTACCCGGTTAGTAAATCCTGCATGGTTTAAGGTTTGGGCGTCTGAACAGTCAATTGAGCCTTCAGTTCCGCCAGTTCCGACCGCCTTTCAGCAGGCAGCAAAACGGAAAGCTTGATGTACTGGCCAGGGAGTTGTTGTACCCGAAAGTAGTGAAGCTGACCGTTTTCCTCGTACAATACCTCAAACTGATCTTTACCGAATTTTTCTTCAACGATATTCAGGTCAGGGTTTTCCCGCAGGTAGTCCTCAAAGTTCATATAGTAGATGTCTTCAAGGCTCCAGTGCGCTGTGTTGGCATAACCCGCTATCTCGATTTTCGTCTGCCCTTCATCTGCCACGAATAAGGCAGGTTCGTCGGTCGCCCCCTTTGCCGTCAGCATAGAGAAACGCTCCGGGTATTCCAGGCAGAACCCGAAGCTGCTGTTACAGTATTGTTCAGACTGAGCCGGAGCTATATTTATGCCAATAATGAATGCTATACCGACGACGAAGTAGTTTGGGACCAAACATGACTTCGTGTCGGCATATACTCGTGCGTCGGGTTTGTGCCTTACGCCCAAACCTCTCCGTTCCAAGTATAAAAAGGCCAGGAAAGCTCTCATAATGATTGAATTAGTTGCTGATAAGTTAACTGTATCTTTCCGGAAAAGCAATTACTTACGCTCTTCCTTAACGGAAAACTGACCAACAAACAGGTTAAAAAAGGACATCACAAGCGCAAAGACGATCGCCCATATCCAGCCATCGACATAGAACCCGTCAAGCATCCAATCCACCAGCAGCACCATCGCACCATTAATAACCAATAAGAACAGCCCCAGGGTCAGTATCGTAATTGGTAAAGTGAGCAAGGTGAGCACTGGCTTCACAAAAAAGTTGACAACACCAAGTAACATGGCTACGATAACGGCGTCCAGGTAGCCGTCTATCCCAACGCCCGACAGGATTTCAGCGCAGAGGTAAACTAAGAGACCATTAACCAATAAGGAGATGAGTAATCGCATGATTTTTGTTTTAGTTAAAACGGCTTGCAACTTGGCGAGGTTCGCTATTGTTTTGACCGAATCCGCCCGGCGATTAAGCGGTCCGAATTATATTTCATGTCTGATTTTCGTAAATCTATGCCCTTCTTTCAAAGTTTTTTGGACTATCTTTCGGATTCCTACTACGGCTGCCTTACATTGAGTGATTAAATATCATCAGACAAAACGACTTTTATGGCAACTTCTTCTACTGTTCGTTTTAATAAGGACGATCAGCCCGAATTTTTTCAAGTCCTTCGCAAGCGAGTCAACCAACATTTTTCCGACAAAGGCATCACTAAGTATGGTGATGGTCGCATGGTCTTCAAAACGGTATTCATGGTTTCACTTTATGCCGTTCCTTTACTGCTTTTGCTATCCGGACTAGTACAGGCGACCTGGGCGATTGTCCTCATGTGGGTACTTATGGCGCTGGGTATGTCTGGCATAGGCTTTTCGGTCATGCACGATGCCAATCACGGTGCTTACTCTCCCAACCCTAAGGTTAACAGCGCACTTGGCGGCATCCTAAACTTCGTCGGCGGCTATCACATCAACTGGAAAATCCAGCATAATGTGCTGCATCATTCCTATACTAATGTGCACGAGCACGATGAGGACATCGACAAGGGCATTTTCCGCCTTTCACCAGATCAGGAGCACAAGCCCTTTTACCGGTTTCAAATCATCTACGCGCCCATCCTTTATGGGATGATGACGATCTTCTGGCTGGTTGCCAAAGACTTTTTGCAAACCCGGGATTATCACAAGCGCGGGCTGCTGGAAGCGCAAGGTGTTTCTTACGGCAGCGCCATGACGTATGTCGTGCTTTTGAAAATTGCTTATGTGGCCATCACGCTGGTCCTCCCAATTATGATTCTACCGCTTGCATGGTGGCAAACCCTGCTGTGCTTCCTGATGATGCATTTCATCTCCGGGCTGTTCCTGGCACTGGTTTTCCAGGGCGCCCATGTACTGGAGGAGACCCACTTCTTCAAAACGAATGAGCATGGCAGCGTGGAAAACAGCTGGGCCGTTCATCAGCTCAAGACTACGGCTAACTTTGCAAACGGGCGCCACTTTTTCGCCTGGTTCATCGGCGGGCTGAACCATCAGGTAGAACACCACCTTTTCCCAAATATCTGCCATATCCACTACCCGGATATCGCACCGATCGTTAAAGCGACCGCTGAGGAGTACGGTATTCCCTATTTCGAGCATCCTACTTTCCTGGCCGCCCTGCGCAGCCACTTCCGGATGCTGTACAAATTGGGCAACAATAAGTACGAGCGGCAACTGGCGGCTTAAACATAGTCTAAAAAGCCCTTAAACTTACAGGGCCTTCAATCATTGCTGATTGAAGGCCCTGTTGTTTAAACTACCCAAGTCGAGAAGATGCTACAGCAACCCCGCTTCTCTTAATTTATCTGCGGGAGTCGAGCAAATCCGCAACTAGTTGGTTTAACTTTGTGGATTCTTCGGTGCTTAGTTTAATCTCAGGTAGGAACTGCGCCTGAATATAGCCCAAGAGCTCCGGCTGACCGGGAGCAGCTAATTGATCAAATAACCCGATAACCTTTTCGGCCTCTAATTCCGTAATATCAGCCAAATCCACAACGCTCATCTGCGGGAATCGGGTAGCCTTTTCAGTAAATTAAAAACCCGGGACTTTAGCTTGCCCACTTGCTGCCCCTTTTCCAATAATTGCTCAAGCGTGCTCATAACTTTTGATTTTGTGCCAAATTCTTTTTGATCAAGTGCCTCCATGACTTCATCTGCAGATCGTTCCGTAACACCGAGAATGTAGGTTATTGTTGCTAATCGCTCATCTTTGTCGGATGCTCCTTCAAAAATAACCTCAAAATATTGAAATATCAAGATGGCAAGGAGCAGCCAGAAAAGTGGTACTTTGTCCAGCCAAACCCATCACCTCAAAATCAATCGGTATGAACACCTTCAACCACTTCCTGAAATACCTATGCCTCAGCGCCCTTCTCCTCCTCAGTCAGGCTGCGCTGCCACAGGACCTCATCGATTTTGAATTCAAAGGCAGCCAAACCCTGGCACAAATGCAGGCTCAGTATGGCTTTCTGATGCAAAACGGCATTGAATACTACAAAATCACGTACACGACACCCGATATTAATGGCGTTACGGATACGGCCTCCGGACTGATCGTTCTGCCGGTACGGGAAGCTGAATTTCAATACCCGCTGCTGTGCTACATGCATGGTACCGTAGACAGTAAAACAGATGTCCCCTCCAATCTGGCCGGCGGCTGGGAACTCGCCGCCGCATGGGGCGGACTAGGCTATGTTGCTGCTGCCCCGGATTTTCTGGGGCTTGGCGATTCCCGGGGCTTCCATCCTTATGTACATGCCGATACGGAGGCTTCAGCGGGGATTGATATGCTACTTGCAGCGCGGGCATTTTGCGAAAGCGAAGGGCCAGCAATGAATGATCAACTGTTTGTCACCGGATACTCTCAGGGTGGGCACGCTGCGGCGGCCGTCCACCGCGAACTGGAAGCGAATTACACCGATGAATTCACTGTCACTGCCTCCGCCCCTATGTCCGGCCCCTACAGTATCTCCGGAGCGATGCGCAGCGCCCTGCTCAGTGACGAACCCTACTTCTATCAGGGCTACCTGGCTTACACCGCCCTTTCCTATAACGAAGCCTATGGGCTTTTTGACAGCGTGGAAGCATACTTCAAGCCGCCCTATGCTGAGCCGATTGAACAGTTTTATCAGGGCACTATCACCCTCAGTACCCTGAACAGCACCCTCATCGACTTGCTGAACACCAACGAAGGGCCGCCCATTCCGCGCTACATGCTACAAGACTCCCTGCTTACAGCGTTAGAGGATGAGAATAGCGACCACCCTATCATTCAGGCTTTGGAAGCCAACGATGTATACGACTGGGCACCACAGGCACCAACCCGGCTGTACTACTGTACCGCAGATGATCAGGTGGCGTTTACCAACAGTATCCTCGCCGATTCGGTCATGAATGCCAATGGCGCACCGGATGTCCTTGCTGTGGATGCCGGCACAACCCTCAACCATACCGAATGCATACAACCAGCTACCGTTGCCGGGGCGATTTTCTTCCTGGGTTACCGTGAACTCATCTCCAATACTTCTGCCATCACTCCGGACTGGAACCTGAGGGTGTTTCCCAATCCGGTAAGCAACATTCTGCACCTGCGGGAACTCCCCTCTGGAACCACCTTACAGCTAATGAATACGAACGGACATATCCTGTTTGAACAAATCGCAGCCGGGCCAACAGCGGAACTGGAAATGAGCGCTTACCCCGCTGGTCTTTACCTGCTGAAGGTCAATACGCCGGGAGGCAATGCAACAGTAAAAGTACTACGCACCGCTGACCGTTAACCGGGCCTGTATCGCCTCTGCAATACGCGCTGAGTCCCGGTACACCACGCCCAGTATGCCTCCAGGCTGATAATTGTCAAACCCGAGGAAGTAGAGCCCCTCGTGCGGCCCCTCCCCTATACAGCTTTTGGGCAGGTGATCTGCATTGAACAAGGTCTCGCTTTGCGGAATAAAGGCTTCGAGGCGGGCGTGATAGCCGGTGGCCAGGATGACGTGCGTAAAGCGGTGCTCACTCCCATCCTCAAAGATGGCGCCATCTGGCGTGAAGGCCTTTAGTTCAGGAACCACCTTGATCTTACCGGCTTTGATAGCAGCTACCGTGCCGATATCAATGACCGGCGTTTTGCCTGTCTCCCGCAACTGACGCGCAGGCGGCATAGCAGAAGGCTTCAACCCGTAAGGCCTTAGGTCTCCAAACGCCAGCCCCTGTACCTGCTTGCCAATCCAGTCGCCAATGGGCGCAGGCAGCTTTGCAAGGGTGAAGGCCGTTTTTTGAGTAGGCCGCCCCAGGAAATCGCGGGGCACAATATTGACCGGACCTCTGACGGATAGCAAGGTTGGAATGCCTGCTTCGCTCAGGTCCAGCGCTATTTCCGCACCGGTATTGCCCATACCCACCACCAGGACAGCCGCTTCCCTGAAGGGCTCCGGATTGCGGTAATCTTTGCTGTGAAGCATAGTGCCCGAAAAATCCTCCTGATCTTCAAAATGTGGGCGGTTGGGAACCCGGTTGACCCCGGTGGCGAAGACGATGTGCTCCGCTTTAAAGTGAGCCCCATTTGCACAGGCAGCGACCCAGTGATCGCCTTCCCGGCTTACCCGCTCCAGGCTGTGCCCGAAGTGGGGCGCCATTTTGAAATGCGCGGCATAGCTTTCCAAATAATCTACCAACTGCTGACGGGAGACGTACTGCGGATACTCCCCTGGAAAAGGAAGATGGGGCAGGTGGGAAAATTCCTTCACGGTATGCAGGTGCACCCGCTCATAGTGGTGGTGCCAGGCGTGCCCGACTTCCTGGCTTTGCTCAATGAGCTCAAAATCGAGTCCCCAGTGGCGCAACCGCCCGGCAATGGCTAACCCGGCCGGCCCGGCCCCAACGATTAAAATCGGTGTCGCTTTCATACTTGTTGTTCTATAGCCTGTATGCCCTGACGAAGACTTTCCGGAACAGGCGCCTTCGACTGCTTCACATAGTCGTACGTAACGATTGTGGCATTCGCAATCGCCACCAGACGCTGATGCTCCTGACTATACATTTTGCAATGCATCACAAAGCGGTCCTCACCCATTTCCGTAACCTTGATCCCCATCGTAATCGTATCCGGATAGTGTACCGGGAACAGGTATTTACAGTCTTGCTTTGCCAGAATCACGCCCGGCAGCCCCTCCTGCTCCAGTACAACCGGATAATTAAGCCGGTCGAGGTACACCACCCGCGCATGCTCAAACCACCGCAGGTAAACTACATTATTGACGTGGTTGGCAGCGTCCATCTCGCCCCACTGCACTGTGATGTCGGACTGCACCGCAAAATCTGCCAGTTCTGAAATTGCCGAAGCCATAGTTTGCTTTTTGAACTGGCAATATAGCTACTTTCCAGCGACAATGAAGCGTTGCACGCCCTGACCTTCTGCACCCCATACCCTTAGCTGGTAGACTCCGCCCGGAAACTGCTGTACATTGAGCTGAGCGGGAAAGTTTCTCCACTGCCCGGAAGTGACCCTTGCGCCGTTCGCATCGTACACCTCAAAGCGCACAGAGGTATTTAATGCCTCCATTTCAACCTGCAATACTCCAGCCCCTGGATTGGGAAAAACATGCAGCGTAACTGATCTTCCCTCATCAACCGCCCCGGTCAGCTCCTCCACCACCTGGAATTGTACAGGGATGAATGTCGCCAGCCCGCTGCTCAGGTCTTTGGCTTTAAAGCCGATGAGGTAGGGCTCCACCCTGTCATCCTCAGGCTCTACCGTCCAGGAAAAGGCTTCGAGCGGCTGAGGGCCAGACGTGGTATCAAAAACCGCCGGGGTATTGAAAAAGGCCAGCAGACCGCCCGCTGCGGTCAGCTCCACCTCCCCACCGAAAGGGATGCTTTGGGCCACCGCCTCCAATTCTACCACATCGCCCACCTGCACTTCCTGCAGTGCGGACTCATCCGAGAGGGTAAGCGCGGGAGGAAGCGCCGTCAGCTCTTCGACTTCAATCAGCATATCACGAGTCACCTGCTCCCAAAGCGCCCCGTCCCGGTAGGTGCTGACCATGATATTAATTAAGTACCGGCCCGGCCGCTGTGGGGCGTCCCAGACAAACAGACCGGTCCCGGCATCTATCGTCAACTGATTATTGGGGCCAGGGTTGATCGACGTAGGCTCCTGATAACCCGGGATAGTGCCTGCTGCTGACTTTGGGATTACCAGCTGATGTACCAACGCATCCCCATCGCGGTCAAAAGCAGCCGACAAATGCGTAAACACCTGCCCCGAGGCACTGCGGTCCAGCATGGCAGGCTCGTAAAAAACCGGGCTAAAGTGGGGCTCCTCTGTCTCAGTGACTGTTGCCAGCGACTCAATATAAAATGGAAAAGGCTCAAGACCTCCATTCATAACGATCACCCGGTTCGGCTCGTTGACCGAAAGGGTGTATTGCCCAGGGTCCTCATACGTGTGGGCTACCCGATAGACGCCCAGGAGTTGAACCGGCGTTAATTGTTCCCCGTCGGGCAAGCCATCATTATTAGCATCTATGCCATTAGAAACCCAAGCAGTTGAACAGGCTCCGTCTCCCCAGCACAAAGTAACAGAATCCGGTACGGTAGCCGTGGCATTAGCCTGAATGTAGAGGTGGAGCTCCGCCTCCAGTGTTAGAGGCGCGGTTTGCTGAAAAGTGATTTCCCCGCCCCGGATGGAAGCGGCATTGAGCGATACCGCAAAAAAGATGGATAGAAATAGGAGTAGTATATTTTTCATTTTGAGTGAATTTTGGATTGAAGGCGTGGTTTATGGGCCTACTTATTGCTTTATGAAAGGCAGGGGGCGTTGCTGCCCGTCTGGCAGAAGCACCGTCAGTACATACCACCCTTTAGGCAAAGTACTGACATTCAAAGAACTGCCGGATTGTTGCACAGTACCAGACTGCAGCAGTTGTCCGGAAACTGCCCGGATTTTCATAGCTTGACGATTTAATGTTTTATGGCGTAATGCCTATAAGATACAGAAATGCCCCCGCACTATCAACCAAGAATCCCTATTTTGTCGGCAAGCCTAAAATTTTAGCCATGAAACACCTTCTACCTTTCTGCCTGCTCGCAATACTTTGGGCCACCGGCTGCCAGAATGCCCCAGAAGAACTTGATACCCCGCTCCTTGGCGAAGGCGATTCCCTAAGCCAGGCCATAACCCGCCCCGAAGCGCCTCCGCTGGCCGCACAACTGCACGAGGCTTTTGAACAATTCCGGGAACCCGTTATTAAGGACCTGCGCTTCAAGCATGCGGACATCGAGCCGCTGATCAATGACCTGCCTGACGATTTTGAAGTAGAAAAACTCGGAAGCTCTCTGGAAGGTCGGGCCATCTACGAAGTGCGTATCGGGAGCGGGTCGGTGCCGGTCTTGCTTTGGTCGCAAATGCACGGTGACGAGCCCACCGCGACCATGGCAATTATGGACATTTTCAATTTTTTCAAAGCCAGTGGTGATGGCTTCGACAGCCTGAGGGACTGGATCACCTCAGAGCTGACCCTGCATTTTATCCCTATGCTCAACCCGGATGGCACAGAGCGCTACCAAAGGCGGAATGTGCTCGACATCGACCTCAACCGGGATGCCCTTCGCCTGCAAAGCCCGGAATCCAAAATCCTGAAAGCTGCCCGTGACCGAACACAAGCGGTCTGGGGCTTCAACCTACACGATAAAAACCGCTATTATGCCGCCGGGGACAGCCCGAAAACAGCCTCGGTGTCCTTTCTTGCCCCTGCCTTCAATGCTGAAAAAGACATTAACGAGGACCGTGCGAATGCCATGCAGCTCATTGTTTTGATGGATGAAGTGCTGCAACAGTACATCCCGGGCATGACCGGTCGGTACGATGACACCTTCGAGCCCCGGGCTTTCGGTGATAATATGCAAAAATGGGGCACCAACACCATTCTCATTGAAAGCGGTGGGCTAAAAGAAGACCGGGAGAAGCAGTACCTGCGGCAGTTGCACTTCACCATCCTGCTGACGGCTTTCCGGTCGATCGCCGATGGCAGTTTTGAAAGCTGGCCACAGGAAGCCTACGAAGATATTCCCTACAACGACAGCGGGGCTTTTTATGATTTCATCCTCCGCAATGCCACCCGCATGTACGAGGATCAGCCCTTTGTGACCGACCTGGCGTGGCGGCACCGGGAAATTGACGTTGACGATGCCCGTGCCTATTACCTCCGGGGCAGCATTAGCGACCTGGGCGACCTTTCCACTTATCACGGATACGAAGAACTGGATGCCACAGGCTACACCATCGTGCCAGGCAAGCTGTACCCTCAGGCCCTCCCGGATGTTAGTGCCTTGCGCCAAAAGGATATTCGGGGGCTGCTTTCACAAGGATATACCGATTTTGCAGTCACGAACCGCCCACCCGCCCAGGCTTCCGCCCGGTGGCCAGTAGCCCTTATTGCTCCGGGCAAACAACCCAACAACGCCATCTACCAATACGGCAACCCCAGCTTCCTGCTCGAAAAAAACGGACGATATGATTACGCAGTTGTTAATGGCTTCGCTTATGACTTAAGGGAAGACCTCCCTGCATTCAAATTACCATAAACAGCCGGTATCTCGACAACAGAAAAAACCTACGCATGCAGCCCTATCCTTTTCTACTGAGCATCTTGCTTTTTTTCATGGCCACCAACGCCCAAACCCAAACCGCTATGCAAGGCGACACCCTACCCTACCGGCAAATCCCCGATGCGCCGGAATCCTACACCAGCAGCGCCACCGTTGCCAGAATGATTGATGGCCTTGGCTTCCGCTATTACTGGGCAACCGAAGGGCTAACCGAAAAAGACCTGCTTTACAAGCCCAGCCTGGATGGACGCACTACTATGGAGACACTAACCCACATCCACGACCTTTCAGCAATGGTCTGCAACAGCGCCTTTCAGCTGCCCAATAAACGCCCGGCACCAGCCGCTCCCGAAGACTTTGAAGACCTCCGGCGAGCCACTTTGGAAAACCTTAAAGCAGCTAGCGATCAGTTCCGTGAAGCCAACACCAACGACATGGAACGCTTTGACCTGATCTTTGAACGGGAGGGCGTACAATCAACTGTCCCCTTCTGGTTTCAGCTCAACGGCCCCATTGCAGATGCACTTTGGCATGTTGGCCAGGTGGTCTCCTTTCGGCGGGCAGCAGGCAACCCGGTATTCCCCGGCATCAGCTGGTTTCAGGGCAAAGCGATGGAGAAATGAGGCGGGTCATCGTTATCGGAGCGGGCGTTTCGGGCCTGACCACTGCTGTAACCTTGCAGGAAGCGGGTTACGCAGTCAACATTTACACTCAAGACCTGCCTGGTGCCACGACCTCCGCCGTAGCCGCCGCCATTTGGTTCCCCTATTCGGTAGAGCCGGTTCAAGCTGCCAATCGCTGGAGTGCTGAGTCCTACCGGGTCTTTGAGCAGCTGGCGCAAACACCAGCCAGAGGGGTAAGCATGACCGATTTCCTGGTCCTCACCCGCCCGGGGCTCGATAACAGCTGGCGGGAGGAACTGCCGGAAGGTGCCGTACGCCTGGCAAAAGCCGAAGAACTGCCGCCGGGGTATGAAATGGGCTACCTTGCCCGGGTCCCTTTAGCGGAAGCGCCGGTCTACCTGCCCTACCTGCAAAGCCGTTTTCTGAAAGCGGGTGGATTATTCCAACAAGCAACCGTACATCACCTGACTGACCTGGCCCGAAAAGCGGACCTCATCGTCAACTGTGCCGGGCTTGGGGCACGGGAATTATGTCAGGATGAATCGGTCTACCCCATTCGCGGGCAAGTGGTCAAAGTGGAAAATGTACCTGGCACCCGGTCTATGGTAGACTCCATGGACAAAGGCAAGCTGGCTTATGTGATCCAACGCGGTAGGGATACTATTCTGGGAGGTACCGACTACGAGCATGATTATAATAGCACGACTTCTCCGGAAGACACTCAAATTATCCTCCGGCGCTGCGCTCAATTGCAGCCTTCCCTTACCCAACCTAAGTTGATCAATGCTGCCGCAGGACTGCGCCCTAAGCGGCCAGCCATCCGCTGTGAGCGGGAGCCCGGTCAGCCCATTTTTCATAATTACGGGCACGGTGGGGCGGGTTTTACGGTGTCCTGGGGCTGCGCAGGGGAAATTTTGAAGATTATACGTGGTTTAAGTTAGGGCATACTGGGAAAGTCTGCCCTAACCTAAGTACAAGTTAGGGCACGATGGGAAAGCGTACCCTAACGCCCGAAGGCTATTTTCGCTACATCGGACGGGAAGGAGTGTACCTTAATGTGCGATTTCAATTAGGGCTTAAATCTCTGGTCTGTTAAAAAGGAGGCATCGGTAAGAGTATGCAGAAAGGCTTCCAGATCAGCCAATTGTTCAGTAGAAAGGCCCAGTGGGCGAATGCGGTGGTCTTTGTTTGGGTGGGTTGTACCACCGGTGTTGTAGTGCTCCAGCACGGCTTGCAAATCCGGCAGGCTCCCGTCGTGCATGTAAGGCGCGGTGAGGGCTATGTTACGCAAAGTAGGCACGCGAAAGACGCCATCATCTTCAGGCAGGCCCGTGACGCGGCGGCGGCCCCAGTCTTCATACGTTTCGTACAGCCCGTTGTTGAAGAAGCCGTTTTCCGTAAAGTTAAAGCCTCCGTGGCAATTGCTACAGTTGGTTGCATCGCTGAAAAACAGTTGGCGGCCACGCTCTGCAGCAGCATTGAGGCTAACTTCGCCCATGAGGTACTGATCGTAAGTACTATTGGCACTAATGAGGGTGCGCTGGAAAGCTCCAAGTGCCCGGGTGATGGTAAATGGATTGGCTGGCTCGCCATATGCCCGTTGAAAAGCGTCTACATATTCCGGATCCGCATTGAGTCGCTCAGCAGCATGAAGGATCGGCAGGTTCATCTCGGCATGGTCTTCGATGGGCACCAACGCCTGAATGTCGAGCTTAGGCACGCCCCCGTCCTTGTTGACTTTGGTGAGATAGGCCAGATTGACCAATGTAGGTGAATTTCTAAACCCCAGCCGCCCCCGTACACCGGGACTGATGGACAGGTCATCGGCAAAGGCAAGCGATTGCTTATGGCAGGAGCCACAGGTAATGCTGGAATCTACCGAAAGTGCAGGCTCAAAAAACAGCATTTTGCCCAGTGCAACCCGGGCTTCAGTCAGCTCATTATCTTCCGGGATATCCGGATACGGGAAGTGCGGCGGCAATTCCAAAACGTAAGGCGTGGTGTCGACCGGAGAGGCCGGCTCCTTTTCACAGGAAGTAAAAAACAAGAGCAACAAAAGGAATGGGAAATACCGCATAATCAATAATTTAGGGTTGCCCGCTCTTCGCAGGCAACCCTTCAGTTTTAGTGCATCATACTGATCGCAGCCGGGATGTTATCCCGCACAGCCGCTGCCAGTTCAGGATTATTCATGGTGTGGGTAACGTAGTCCGTAGACAGGTCAACGCCTTCAAACAGTTTCGCCAGGTCAAACTCCATGTGCAGCATGTTACTACCGGTTTCCACGTCTTTGTGAGCGACAAGGCTTACATTCTGCAGCATGTTATCCGTACCCAGGTGGAAAGCCATAGTGTCATCCATTACGCCATCACCATCTGTATCCACTTCTCCGTCCACGCGCAGGAAGCGGTAGCCGGAGTTCCAGTTCCAGTGCATGGCCGGGAACTGAATAGCAAGCGGATCATCTGCATCGCGAGAGGTAAAGTCATCTTCAGACTGACTGTTGATAGCAGGGTCTACGCCCACAAAGAAGTTCACCATGTGGTAATGCCCGGCAGGGACCGTGGTCACTTCCTGCATGCCTGCTTCCGGCGTCACCAGCAGGTAATTGCCTTCTACGGGAATTGCATCACCTTCTTCCGGCATCAGCTCGATACCGCCTACGTAAAAATTAGCGAGGGTGAACCGTACGGAAGTACCATTGATATCGTACACCTGTGCCGTATCAAAAGCAGCACCATCTACAGTGTACTCAAACATCATATTCACGGTGCCTTCCTGAATTTCAGGCGTTTCATCATCATTGTCGCAAGCTGAAAACGCAAGCGCGAAGACCGCGAGCAGCGCTAGGGTGGAAAATTTAAATTTTGTCATTGGTCAATTTTATTTAAAGTTATTAGAAGTTGTTTTAAGTCTTATTGCAGATGGACCGTAACAGCAGCATTTGTCGTGTTCTGGTCATGATCATCAGCTGTTACCTGAAGCTCGTAAGTGCCGGGCTCCAGGCCGTTGAGTGGAAACTCCAGGCGTACCTCATGGCGCAGTGCATGCAGGTGCTGCTTTTCCACCAAAGTGGGCATACCATCCTCGGCAATAAGCCAGATAAAGTAGGTGTGCAGCCCAAGGTTTTCGGAGAAATCCACTTCTACAGGCATCACATCCTCCACCGACAGGACAGCGCCTGCTGTGGGTGCCAGAATGTGAATGTCTGGTTCTACCGTGTCAATAATTGCTTCCTTCTGACAGCCCATAAAGGCGATCATAAAAACCGGAAGCCAGGTTAGTTTTCGCATTTCGTCAAAAAAAGTAATTGAGGTGAAGCGCCACCCTTGAGCGGGCCTCCACCAGTCCGGTATTCCAATCCTGCTGCAGGGGCAGGCTGTAAGTCACCCCCAGGTTGTAGCGCTGCCAGAACACCTCGGCGCCGGCATTGGCCAGCCAGGCTTCCCCACCGGTATAAGTGCGGTAGTAGCCATTCTCAATGTCCCAGTCGGCCTGCTCATAGTAGAGCCCCAGGTTAGGCATCACGCTGAGACCACCAATCTGCTCCACCCGGAAAAGGCTTAACAGCCCGGCAAAGCGGTTGCCAAACTGATAGCCATTCTCACCGGCGCCGTTGAGGCGGTAGGTGGCGTCGAGCAACAACCCGGACCGCCCACTCCGTGCGGTGTAATTGAGGTTGAACAAAGCGTCCCAGCTACCCGTCCCAACCTGAAAGTTAGGGTTCACCACTTCATTGGCGGCAGGCTGCTGAAAAGCCCCTGTTGGTGCTTTCCCGCCGATGCCCGCTACGATACGGTGGCGGACTTTGAGTTGCAGGCTGTCGCTATTGTCAAAAAACGTATAGCTAAGCAGTCCGGTCACATCGCCCATACCACTGACTGTACGTGGGCCATTGGCATCCTGCCGTAAATGATAGGCATAGGGGAGCATCATTGTCGCCTGCAAGCGGGGATGGATTTCCCAGCGGCCACGAATCTCCAGGGTATTGAAGTATTCGTCCTGCGGCCTCGTACCGGCATCAAAAGCCGGGTCTGCGAAGGTCCGGTAGTGCTGATGCTGCCACCAAAACCCCACAAAGTGCCCGCCCAGGCTCGGCATCAAAGCAGCATAGGAAGGGGACATGCTACAACCACAGGCATCACAGGCCTGAGCAGGCGAAGCAAGCAACAGTAACACCCCAATCCAGAAAGATCGGAATAACATGAATGTAAGTTTATTGCAAACAAGAGTATACGCCATCACGGGAGGCACACATCTGCTAACATCACCACGGTCGGTCATGTACAGACCGGCCTACCCGTTGGGAGCGTACATGAGGAGGCACAAATGCCCCATAGAGCGTATGGGCACTAAGCCCGTGGAGGATGGAAGACCCCTGAGGAGAGCAGTTGTGGCCGTAGCGCTGTTGCGGGCTGCAGGGGGTTAAAGGAATAGAGATCGCGCTCCACAGAAAGGACGTAGTGAGCCGGTAAAAAAGGCGACAAACCAGTACGCTGATCTTCAACGACTGGCGCTTGTTCGCCGTCCTGCTCGTGGCCTAAAGCCGCACTCGTAACCTCTTGCACATAGCAGCGCCCGCTGCACATGAGCTCGGGCTCAAAGCGGTTTTCGCAGAGCTCGCTGGCAATATAGGCTTGGTTATACGACAGCCATGCCGTCACGGCTGGCAAAAACGCCATCTGCGACAACACTAACAGTAGTAAAGGTATAGCCCACAATTGCTTCATACTGCAAAGATAAGGGGATTTTGCACTGCTTTGCAAGAAAAGTTTTGTCGGACGACGGGCGAAGCGGCAGCCTTGCCGGAGTGAGGCTCAAAAATCCGGGATAACCGAGAGTTAACAAAAATTAAATACCTTTAGCTTTAGCTCTGGCTCTGGCTTTTAGTGCACTGCTCGTATGGTTCTCCCACAGGTGGCGAAAGAAGTACAAAAGAGGGCCTTTGGAAGCACTTATGCAGCGCATCACTGGTTAGAAATGTGTCATGGGGGGCTTCGCCTTAGTATACATTTGGATATTTGCCTTTTAATTTTGATTCGAGCCTGCCTGGCTGGCCCAAGAAACGAATTTCAGCGTTAAACGCTTGCGGTAAATTGCAGCCTTTCTGAAGAAAAAGACAGGAAATGACCAGTAACAGGTTACAACTGCCTTTTCAATTCGTTTTTAAATTAGCTTTTATTAAAACTTCGCCCATGCGACTCCTGATTTTGTTTTTTGGGTTTACTTTCGTTATCCAGCTGAACGCTCAGCCCTTCGAATTCCGGCGGGACCTGGATGCGCTGACCCTCTATTACGGTGAACAGCCCTGCTTTGCCTATCAGACCGGCACGCTGGCCTATGCCGATGCCTATCCGCGCTCCAATTACCTCCACCCGGTTTATGGATTAGGTGGTGCGCTGCTTACCCAGGACTTCCCGGAAGACCATCGCCACCACCGGGGTGTTTTCTGGACCTGGCATCAGCTCTTTGCGGGGGAGGTACGGGTGGGCGACCCCTGGCTGTGCGAAGGCATCCGCTGGGAGGTCAAAGTACTGAAAACCCAGGCCCGCCGTAAGCAGGCAAGCATAAAGGCTGTCGTTCACTGGATGGCAGGGTCGGATGCACCACAGGGTGTACCGGACACGCTGGTTCGGGAGGATGTCCGCATATATATCCGGCAAAAAGGCCAGGATGTACGCCTGCTGGACTTCGAAATCGAGCTTACCGCAATGGCGCCTGACATCCGTATCGGCGGCTCGGAGGATAAGAAAGGCTATGGCGGGTTTTCCGTACGGCTGAACACCACCAACCCACTCACTTTCTCCAATGGCACCGGAACCGTAACGCCACAAACCACTGCAGTGGAAGCTGGTGGATGGGTACGGGCAAGCGGCAACTTCAACGCGCTGCTGCCGGAGCAGACTTCGGTAGTGATGATGTGCGAGCCTGAGGAACTGCCTCAGTTTCAGGGTTGGATATTGCGCCAGCAAAACAGCATGCAAAACCCTGCTTTTCCGGGCGCAACAGCCATTGAATTATCACAGCAAGAGCCGCTGCGTTTCCGCAACCGGTTATTATTCCATCGGGGAGCTATGAAAGACCAAAAAGTCGACCGGCTTTACCGTCAGTTTTTGCGCAAGCGGTAAATGCCCAGAATTTTAGTCGCACCGGCGTAGATCGCATGAACTTCCTCCCCACTGTATGGCCCTTCCCGGTTTAAAGCCTGATCCAGCCCCGATCGCCAAACCCGGTAGTCTGACAGAAAGTAATCAGCCTGAGCCGGGTCTTCGGTGAGTTCGAAACGAGCCCGAAGCTCGGGGTGCAGGTATTCGTAATTAAGCGTGGCGGGATAAGACTGATAAGCTACGCTGATCACCGGTCTATCATCCAGCTTAGCCAATGCTTCAAAGCCCTGTTTGTAGGAATTCCCCCAGTAATCCAGGTCATACTGCCCGAGTTGATTGCCCCAAGTCAGCGCATTGAAGAAAACGTTTTGGTGCGGGTGGTTCACTGCCATCCAAATCAGCAGATACCCTCCTTGCAGACTTAACCCCGCAAGCAGCCCACGACGCCACCACGCCCGGCTTGAGGCCCAGTCCCAAACCACCTTTGTGCCCAGTACAGCCAGGTAGAGCAAACTGGGATACACAAAAAACAGGTGCCGCCAGCCATCATAAACCACCGATTCCAAAACGATGATCGCCAGAACCGGAGCCAGCACCAGGCCAACATTAGCCCAGTCTTTCCGGTCAGCAGCAGTAGCCCAAATCCCAATGGAGCCCTGCCGCAAATGCTGCCAAGCCCGGGGCAGCAAGCTTAAAGTACCGGTTAGAGAAAGCAAAAGATAAAGAAATGGCGTGGAAATGCCGATCCATACCGGGATGTAGTACCACGGGATTTCCGGACCTGTGTAGAATTGCCCCTGAAAGAGGACCTTCCCACCCCAACCGTATTGTGACATAATCTCAAACGCTTCCAAAAACTGCAACTGAGGATCAGGCCACAAAAAGGGCCAAAACACCACCGTAGCCCAGTAAACCATTGGCCCGAAGCCCCCCAACCCAATGATCCGTTTCCACCAGAGCAGGCGGGTCCCCGATTTACCCACGAGCACATCAGCGGCAAACAGGAAAACCGTCATCACCGGCATCAGCATACCGATGATCCGCATACCGATCAGCATACCACAAGCCAGCGCATGCAGCAGGGCCGTGCCAATGCCCGGACGCAGCCACAACCGGAAAAGAGTCCAGGTACTGATCACAAAAAGTGAGAGAAAAGGCAAGTCTTTAGGATTGAAAAAGGAATGCGCGAAGAAGCGCGGGCTGAGCACCCAAAACGCAGCGCCCAGCAGTGCCCACCTCCAGTTGGCAAAACGGCGGAGCAATATCCTGAAAAAGACGATCCCGGCTCCCCAGTACAACAGGAAAACAGCCAGGTGACGCATCCGGAATTGCTGCCGGAAAGAAGTCAAATCCCAGGCTTCCTCCAGCCAGGCCATAGGCAGGGTAAACCATACCCCGTGGTAGCGGTACATATACTCGTGCAGCTGCCGCCAGTCGTATTGTTTGTCCGTAATTTGAAACTGCTGATTGACGTACTCGGCGGAAACAAAGCCGTGCTGTCGTTGCAGGGCTTCATCCCACGACATGCCATAGTCACCGTACAACGCCAGCCCAAGCACAAAGTAAGCCGCAAAAAACAAGACCGGCAAGCGATAGCTCGGCACTTTCCACAACTGCTGCCATTTTTCCATGGCGTAAAGCTACGAAAATGAACATTCTGCCTACACAAGAATCTGAAGCTACCTGGTGTTCCAGCGCTCTAATGCCAGCGGCCTACCGGAGCATGACCGGTCTTTCCGATTGCCGGTATTATTCCCGCCGAAGTAGATCAATAGGTGCCTCCTACCCGTCTTTTATTCCACTCAGGGTGAGTTTCAAAAGCGGGTAGCTGCGCTGGGACAGCCGTCATCCCGGTAGTATCGGTCAGTGCCTCCATAAAGGCAACCAAATCCTGCACTTCCTGCGCTGAAAGCTCCAGGGGTGTATCCGGCAGGGTTTGATACGGGACTTCTATGCCCATGCCTGCACCACCTCCTTTATTATAAAAGTCCACGACTTCTTCCAGGCTGTGGTAAATACCATTGTGCATGTAGGGCGCAGTCAGTGCGGCATTGCGTACGGTCACCGTTTTGAAGGAATGCAGGTAAAAAGGCGTTTGGTCAATGGGCTTGTAGCTGGCAAAACGGCCAGGGTCAGGGTCTAAAGTAAGACTGTCCGGACCTTGCGCAGCGGCAGGCACGCCCAGCACTTCCGACTCGCTTTCCTGAAAGTATGGAGGAACGGTCCCGTTGAATGCTGGTGCAAAATGGCAAGTTCCACAGTTGGCTTTGCCCATGAACAGGTCAAACCCACGCTCTACTTCCGCTGCGATGACCTCCCGCTCCCCCCGTACGTACTGATCGAAGGGGCTATTGAAGGAGCGCAAATCGGCAACATAACAAGCCAGGGCATTGGAGATCGACCATTTTGAAATCTGATACTGCGGATGTTCCGGGTAGGCACTGGCAAAAAGCGAGCGATACTCCCCACTTTGCTTGAGCTTTTCTACAATGTCCAGGAAGTCGGTATTGAATTCCTTTTCGTCCCGCACCACATGCTTGACTTGACGTTCCAGGTTCGGCTCGCGCAGATCGTAGAAATAATGTTCGGCGTAGACGCTGTTGATCAAAGTTGGGGCATTGCGCTGAATGCTGCCATCGCCATTGAGGGCCATGCTCCGGGGCAGCCCATCAGTAAAGGCTTTATCCGGATGGTGGCAGGAGGCACATGAACGCTCGTTATTGGCAGAAAGGATGGGGTCGTAGAACAACATCCGCCCAAGGGCTATGCGTTCTTCGCTCTGCGCCGCATCACTTAGATTAGTGTAATAACTGGGGTTTAGAAATTCATCTGAGAAGAGGTTATCTGCTTCGTAATTCCAGGCCTGCGGACGATCGGTAATTTCGTTGAGGAGTTCTACCTCCAGGGCCTTTTGTGCTTCCAGGGAAAGCTTTAGCAGTGGGTTTAGGTGTTTTTTTAGAAATTGCAGCCGGCGGAAGTCATTGAAATCAGCAGGCTGAGACAAGGCTGCGACAGCCGATCCGAGCTCCAGGCGGCAGGCGGTGACCAGTTGAACATCAATCTGCTCCAGAAGTGGGAAATAAGCCATCAGCGCCTTTGCTGCGCCCTCCAGAGACTGCCTGGCTTCCGGCAGGGCTGCCCCTGAGCCCGGCGTGTCAAATCCGGTCAGCCCCAAGGTAAAGATGCGGACCAACTGATAGCGAAAAGCTTCAAAAACAAAGCGGTGTTGCAGCACTACGCCTTCCTGAAAGGCTTTCACTTTGCTAAAATCCTTATTGAACTGGCGGACCAGGCGCAGGATCTCTTCCTGCTCCGCTTTCGGGTCTTCGCCGTAGACCAGTTCGTCCAGCACCTGCAGGCCTACCGGTTCGATAATGCGGACTTCCGGCACCTTTGGCTCTACACTAAGCAATGGCGGGCCGTTGAGGTACTTTTTGACGGCTTCCCGGTCATTGTATTCCAGTAAAAACTCTAGAGACTTGTAAGCAAGCCGGGTTTGAGTATGTGCCTTTTGAAGGGCTTCAACATTGGCTTCCCCCTTTACAAAGGCATAGGCAGTGGACTCATATGCTGCTGCGGTTTGATCCAGTTTGGCAAGAGCGGCATGGAATTCAGCACGTACATTGCGCAGTGCCTCAGCAGCAGTGTATGCCTTTGGGGGCACGAAACTGATGAAGTGGGTGGCCATTAGCAAAAGCGTAAGGTAGAGCAAGCCGGTAAGTGTCGCTTTCATGGTCTGAAATGGTTGGTGTGTTGTGGTACTAATGCAAAACCTGCAAAGGCGGCACACCCAAATTTTCGGGCATGCCACCTTTGAGGATTAAAAAGGAGAGATCAATAATTACTTAACGATCAGCTTTTTCGTTTCGCCTTCTGCAGTTTGCAGGAAGTACATGCCCGCAGGCAGGTTAGAAACGTCAATCTGATTGGTGTTGCGGAATACCTTAAGGCGCTGGCCTTCTGCGTTGTACACAGCAAGGTCAGTCATTTCGCTCAGGTATACGGTACGTGTAGTTGGGTTCGGGAAGATCTGCAGCTGGCTGGTAGACTCAAACTGAGGCTCCTCCAGGCTTGTAACCGTTACCTCATCAAAACCATGGATCGCGAAAGTCAGCGAGTGGTTGAATGGGAATGGGTTGTTAGAGTTCGGGTGCTGAGAGTTCACCAGCAGTGACTTACCGTCAGGTGTAGGCATTGCACCAGTGATTTCTGCACCACGTGGCACAGCTGTGATACGGATCAGGTCGTCAACAGTTGGTTGCTCAATGCTAAGGTCAAGCAGCCACAGTTCACAAGTGCGGTTGCTGATACCTGCAGGCATACGACCATAGGAAGTACCATTAAGGTCTTCGCAGATTACCAGGAATGGCTGGCCATCAATCATCATGACGTTCAGGCCATCAGGGTTAGACAGGTGCTTGGTGAAGTAGTCTGCTTCGGATGGGCTGGTTTCTTCGTCCCAGTCCGGTCCACCTTCCAGGAATACGTAATTGGAATCGATAGCTGGGTCATAAACCCATACGCGGCCGTAGTAGTCAGGATACTCAGAAGAGTTAGGGCTGTCGATGCCCTTCTCAATCGCACGGTTGATGTGATAGGGGTCGTGCACAGCACCTGCTGCGTTTTCGTCAGCCCAGCGAGAGCCCGGACGGTCACGGCCTGTTTCAGTCCAGTAGATTTTACCGCTGGTTGCATCGATGGCTACCCACTCAACGCGGTTGTACATCGTACCACCCAGTTCAACTGCCTGATCAGCAAAGTTCAACATTTTCTCAGGGTCAGTGTTGTCTACTTCGAGCCACTTTTCAGGAGCATCGTGCTTGTAAATGTAAGTCTTGCCTTTTGTGAAGTCACCTGGCTCATCAGCTACGAACTTCGCCCAGAAAGCAGGCGTTGCATCCACACCGAGGTAAACCGTCTGATTGTCAGCAGCAACTACGCCACCTTCAAAGCCCTGACGGCCCCAGTTGTACTGCTTGCGTACAGCCTTCGCCTGACGTGGGTCGATTTCAACCATCCAGTTGAAGTTCTCGTACTTAGGTACTTCCAACCCATCGAAACCTTCAATGTCAGAAGAGATCAAATAAGTTGAAGTGTCACGTACACCCTGGTTTTCCGAACCGCCCGGAGACTTAGGATAGCCACCAGAGCTGGTAGGAGAAGAGAATCCACCGTTGTAAATAGAGCCGTTGTTGCTACGGAACCACTCCTCGGCGGTCCAGATACGGCCGTCAACGATAGAGCTGATACCACCGCAGTTCATACCGGTTTCACCAACTGTGTTAACAAAGTCTACGTTGAAGAACTCACCTTTACGGCCGTCTTCCAGTTCCTGCTCCACTACTTCCAGCTGACCGGAAACCTGGTCGCGCTCAACACGGAATACGGTCATACCACCACCGTCACCGATGCGGTTGTCCTGGTAGATCATTTCGTGGTTGACAGAAACCCAACCCAGTGATTCACCAGTCTCATCCGGCGTAAAACCGATAAAGTCATGCCACTCCTTGGCGTAAGCCACACCCGCTTCGTAACCGTAAGTAGGGGTAGTTTGTACCAGGTCAACACCGCCCACAAAAAGGACTTGAAGAGAGAGTGGAGAAGGAGGCATCAGAAGGTCGTCAATAACGTAACCTTCCGGGATTTCAATTTCTTCAGAAAAGATGGTTTCCTGAGCACTGACAAAGAGTGCACACATGCTGCTAAGCAGCAAAGAAAGTACTACTTTCTTCATGTTTGAAAAAGATTTAGTGATCGAAATTTGACTTAATGACAGCAAAGATCACCCCGGGGTGTTAAGTACAGGTCAAATCGAAGTAAGGCTTTTGTTATCAAATTGTGAACTCAATGTAACCTCCCCGCCGGACATATTTTATTTGGCGGCAGGTTGGAAATCGTAGGATGAACCAGAGATCGATTTGAACAAAGCGGTGGATTCTTTTTGATTTTTTTTAATTTGTGGCAATTAAGATTAGCATTCAATCACCAAATCGTCTATCTAATGCGAAAAAATCTACATTTACTACTGACCCTGTTAGCATTTACAGCCTTCAGTATTCCAGCATTTGCCCAACCGGTAAATGATGAGTGCGAAAATGCCATTCCCATAAGTAGTGGCACTCATGATTTCACCACACTTGAGGCGACCACCGGAGGTTCCGGCGCCTATCCGGCGACTTGTCCCGTCGGAGGGGGCAGTAGCTCCGACTCCCTCTACAACGATGTTTGGTTCATCTATACCGCCGACTTTACCGGTCTGGCGGAGTTCAGCACCTGCGGCACAGCCGATTATGATACCAACGTTGCTATTTACCAAGGGACCTCCTGCCCACCTTCTCCGGATGACGTCATCGCCTGTAATGAAGATGGCGTGACGCCGGATGGTCAGGACTGTGCCAATTTCACCTCCCGGGTCACCTGGGAAGTCGAGGAAGGCTCGGTTTACATCATCCAAATCGGCGGCTGGGGCTCAGAAAGCCCGGGCGAGGAAGGCAGTGGCACCTTCACTATTGAAGAAACTATGCCCGTCACTGGCCCGCCCAACGACGACTGCGAAAACGCCACACCGCTTGACCTGGGGCCACAAGACTCGATCGTACTCCAATTCAACACCGTAGAAGCCTCAACAGGGCTCCCTCAGCACGAGGTCCCTCAATCCTGCTTTGAGCCAGGCGAAGAATTTGTATACAACGACATTTGGTACTCCTGGACAGCCACCTTTACAGGTGGCCTGGAGTTTTCCACATGTGGCACGGCTACATTTGATTCCCGCCTTGCCGTCTACCAGTCCACCACCTGCCCACCGGATACCAGCACCCTGGTCGGCTGTGGCGACGATGAGAATGCCGATAATGGCGTTCCCTGTGGCGGGTTTACTTCCCGTGCCTTATTCAACGTAGAACAAGGTCAAAGCTACCTGTTCCGCCTGGGCGGCTGGTCTTCCGGTGACCGCGGTGCCGGTTCGGTGCTCATCAAGCGGATTGAGCCCGTCGTACCGCCAGCCAACGACGATTGCTCCAATGCACTGGACGCCTTTGTCATTTCTCAGGAACAAGCCGACAACTTTGATTTTATCTTCGAAGGGACCAACAAGCTCTCTACCGGACAGCCACAGTTTGCCACACCGATTTGCAATAACGATGGGGACTTCCGCGATGTATGGTATACCTTTAATTCCGGTGAGAATACGGAGCTGACGCTACGCTTCAATAAGACCACTACCAACGCCGAGTTTATCATCGACCTGTTCGAGACCTGCGGTATACAGGCTGACCCATTAGACGGTCCCTACTTCTGCATTGAAACCGAGGATTTCGATAATACCTTCCTCGAAGTGCCTTTGGAAAACTTCCCGGGCGAGCCAACAGAGTACCTTATCCGCGTTTCCACTCGTGTGACCGGAGGCGACCTGCCCGGTGACTTCTGGTTTCAGCTCGTTGGTACACCTTTTTCCAATGTAGAAGAACTTCAGCTGGGTAGTTTCCGGTTTTTCCCGAATCCGGTACGCAATACGGCCACAATGAGCTTTAAGGCTCAGGAAAGCCTAAACCTGCAAGCCGAGGTCACCAATGCGCTCGGGCAAACGATTCAGCGCCTGAACTTCGGGCAGATTCCGTCCGGTGATCATACCTTTGAAGTCCCAACAGAAGACCTGCAGCCAAGCATTTACTTCCTGCGCCTTTTCGCTGACGGAGCACAAAAAACCGTCCGCTTTATCAAGCAATAATCTTTTGATCTCTCTTAGGGAGAATTTAGAAACGGGCTGTTACCAATCAGGTAGCAGCCCGTTTCCTTTGTAAGCTAGGTCGATAAAGCCCTGTTACTCTATGTACAGATTAAACTCCACCCGGCGGTTTAGCCGACGCCCGGAACGTGTGTCATTCGTGGCGATCGGTTGTTCTTCCCCAAAGCCCTGGAAGGAGATCCGTTTTGGTGAAATCCCTTCGCTGACCAGGTAAGCATAGCAGGCACGTGCCCGGTCTTCAGACAGGATCTTGTTGTTTTCGGCATCGCCTACATTATCGGTATGGCCGTTGATGGCAAGGGCATAGCCCGGGTAGCGTTGCATGATTTTCACAATCTGATCCAGCACTTCTTTGGATTCCTCCTTGAGGCGGGCCTTACCGGTTTCAAACTGAACGGCGCGCATAGCGAAACTCAGCACCTCCTGCTCCTCCTCATTGAGCTCAGGGCAACCTTTATTTTCAGCCGTGCCCGGTTGATTGATACAGGCATCTTTGCCATCGTGTACGCCATCGCCATCTGTATCCGGGCAGCCTTCCATATCACCGGCATCATCCGGGCAGCGGTCTTTGGCATCGCCCACACCATCACCATCGCGGTCCGGGCAGCCCTTAGCCGCTTCTGTACCGGGCTCATCCGGGCATTCGTCCTGACTGTCAGCTACGCCATCATTATCCCGGTCTTTGAACGGACAGCCATTATTTGCAGCAGTGCCAGCCTGATCCGGGCATTGGTCCTTAGCGTCCGCCACACCATCACCATCGCGGTCCGGGCAACCATTAGCAGAAGCTGTTCCTTT
The DNA here is from genome assembly GCA_913057245.1 of uncultured Phaeodactylibacter sp. GTDB lineage: Bacteria > Bacteroidota > Bacteroidia > Chitinophagales > Saprospiraceae > Phaeodactylibacter. The sequence goes on along the minus strand of CAJXNH010000001.1, from coordinate 32,359 downwards.
CACTTGCGGACAATCATCCTCCGCATCCGTAATGCCATCCTGATCTGAATCCGGGCAGCCCATCAGGCTTTCCAGTCCTGCCACTTCAGGGCATTTGTCCTCATCGTCCATGACACCATCGTCATCGGTATCCGGGCAACCTTTAAACCGCTTTTTACCAGGCCGGGCGGGGCATTTGTCTTCAATATCCGCCACACCATCCAGGTCCGTATCCGGACAACCATCAGTTTCCGGGCTTCCGGCATCACGCGGGCATTTATCCAGGTTGTCCACAACCCCATCGCCGTCGGCATCCATACGGCCGAGCTTATGCAAATAGCCTACGCCAAGCTGAATGTTGTTCCGGTTCTCTTCCTGTGAAATCCAATATTCGCCCTGCAGGTTGATATAAGAACGCGTGCCGACTTTAAAATTGAAGCCAGCCCCCACCGGAATCTGAACATTGCTGCCCAGTTCCTCCTCCAGGGTAATACCTCCGCCGCCCATCAGGTAAGGCGTAATAAAAGCGGTATCTGATTTTTTGTACTGCAACTGCAGCACGCCATCAATACTAAAAAAGGTACGGTTGTTGATATCGTTGTCCACATCAATCACCCCCACCTTCGCCGGGATAGCAAAATTCAGCCAGGGGAGCAGCTCCCGGATATAGGTCAGTTCCAGGCCGTTAGTAATATTTTGGTCGTCAACGTCATTGGGTGTCCCGTAATCCAGGAACAGCACTTTGGCCGAAAAGGCGTTTTTGTTGGGGTCAGTCTGCGCCTGCAGCTGTAAAGATGCTACGAAGAGCAGACCCAGGCAGAACAATACTTTTCTCATACTTAAATGGTGTTTGGAATTGGTTTTTAAGACTTATGATGTTGCCCAAAGTCACAGGGCGTTTGCTTGAATGTTGTTAATGTTTACGCAAGCTTTTTGGTAAGTGTTACAATTTTGCACAAAAAAAGTGACAGGGTGAACATCCTGTAGCTTGGCGAAAGAATTATTTCTTTTCCTTTACTCAACAAATTTTTATCACTATTTTTCCCCTGAAAAAGAATGAAAATTCAGCAACAGCCAAGCCGCTTTACTTTTATTTTACATTAGTCACCCGGCACTTCGGATAGTATCTACCTAGATTTCCTGAACAGACCTGTTCGGTTAAGCACTGCTTATCATTTTAGCTTTATTTATAGCAACGAACATCCATTACTAACCAAACTATCTACGATTCCTATGAAATTTAGCAACCTATTACTGCTGGCGCTTGTCGCTTTCGCCCTGATGACCTGTTCCAAAACGGAGCTCGCAACGCCCGAGAAGGCCGATCAGGATGGCCCGATGACCAAAGCTGAAATGGATCAAATCATCGAGGAGACCCTGTTAGCCACCAATACCGTTTACTACTGGAAGGATGCGTCGGACCGCATGATCTGGAGCGCTTCCGTGCGCTCAGACTCCGTTATGTCGCTCGGTTATCAGCCTGCAGGATTTGAGCGTATCGAGGAACGCATCCATGACATAGACCTCGCATCGGAAGAATGGTCAACCGTCAAAGAGCAGCTCATCACATTTGTAGTCGAAGCAACGAACGCTGCCTACCCTGACCTGAACGCCAAAGCGGAAGACCTGTTCCTTAATCTCGATGAAGCGTACCTGCCCACGCTTGATGTGCGCATTTTCAACCAGGAAATCATCGAAAAGCTTCGTCAGATGCCGGAAGTACGCTACATCGAGCCAATGAGCTACACTATGGGCGAGATTGACCGCCGCAGTGACAGCGGCTGCGGGTACAGCCCAGCCAGCAACCTCCCTTCGGCTGACTTTACAACCGTCTCACCAAACGCTAAAGTGCCCTGGAATTTCAGTCACCCTAGTATGAACTTGCCTGGTGCATGGTCTACCAGCACCGGTTCGGGCATCAAGGTAGCGATGATCGATACTGGCACTTCTCCAAACCAAAGCAAACTGGGCAATGAGTTCAACTCCGGCTTCTCCTCCGGGCGCAGCCTGGAACGCCTGGGCACCCATGTCAGTGGCTGGTGGTGGTGGGCTTCCAATGACGGGCCTGACGATGCCTGCGGGCACGGCACTCAAATGGCCGGGCTGATTGCAGCACCCCGCAGTACCACTGGCTCAACCCTGGGTGCCGCTTACAACTGCAACCTGAAAGCCTTCCGGGCAACCACTGATGTGATCATCAACTCAGGAAGTGAAAAGGATGGCGTCCGGGATGCGCTGGTAATCTCCGGCAACGACAGTGCGGTAAAGATCATCAGCATGTCCATTGGCGATGTATTTTACAGCAACACCGTTGCAGATGGTATCTATTACGCCTTCAACCGGGGCAAGCTAATGTTTGCAGCAGCGGGCACTTCTCTGAGCTGGACGAGCTGGTGGGGCGTAATCTTCCCCGCGAACATGGCGCAAACCGTAGCCGTTACCGGCATCCGGGACAATATGAATCAGCGGTGCCATACCTGCCATGAGGGGCCTGAGGTCGACTTTGTAGCCGTTATGCAGCGTGCTTCCAATACCAGCCGTACTTCACTCACCCTTGCAATGAGTGGCAGTCAGCCGGCTTATGTCGGTGGGTCTTCAGCAGCTACAGCAACAACAGCAGGCATTGCGGCCCTGGTTTGGGCTACCAACCCGAACCAAAGCAGGAGCCAGGTGATGCAGCGCCTGATGAACGCCTCTTCCAACTATCCTGCACGGGATAGCAACTTCGGATGGGGCACCATCAATGCAGCCCAGGCGGTACAGTAACTTATTTACAACCCTCTTTGAAAAGCTCCGGGGCGCTAACGCTCCGGGGCTTTTCCTGTTTTTTGCTGCCAGGCCTTGAGAAGCCACGCCCGATCAGTGAGCAGCGCTGTATCCGCAATCCGCTTTTCCAGCCCTTCCAGCTTTTTGCCTTCCCGGCGTACCAACTGATAGAGCAGCTCACAAAAGTTCAGGAAAGTCTCCTTGATTGCATTAGACACCTGTTTGTTCCGCTTGAGGAAAATGGTGAAGGCGGCAATGAGGGAGAGCAGTGCCTCCTCCTCATCCTGTTCGTAGTAAATCTTAGCCAGCATCGTACGTGCGCCCAGGTAATAGTTGAGGTCAGAATAAGCCACCTGCATCAGGTGCTCCTGTGCCTGCTCGTAGGATTGGGTATAATAATAAAGCTCGGCATAGTTGTAGTGCAGGGCATTTTCCTGAAAAGCTTCCGGGAGAAGCTTTCCCTTCTGCGCAATAAACTGCTCGATCCATTGGTAGCGCTTGAGCCGCAGTGCCAGCTTAACGACATTCGTGAACGTCCAGGGCGAAAGGTTGTCCTGTTCCATCAGAATTCGGCGCTCAATGCCTTTGGTGTAGAGGTTGAGGGCCTGCTCTACGTAACGCTCCTGCCCCTGCCTGATTTTCCGGGCACAGTAATTAATAGCCATAAAGTAAATCTCCCGCAGCCGGTCAACAGCCACTGCTTTTGAAATACTATCCAGCTTTTCCAGCAGGGCATCAAAGTGGTACTCCTGCTCTTCATCTGATAATGCCCGGAAGATATCCACATAAAGTTTAAGCAAAGGGAGATCGAAGTAATCCTGAGCTTCGATGTAGGCCAGCCATTCCGGCGTAATGTTGACGTTGTAGCCCCCCTGAAGGATCGCCTGCCGGTCGAGCATCGCACAGGCGTATTTCATTTTTTCCAGAAAGTAATACCGGTCCAGCGCATCAGCAGCCTCTTGCAAGTCTTCGTTAAACCGGCGCAGGCGCTGACGCTGAAAATGCCGCTCCCGGGTTTCCGCCCACTCCTGCCGGTGCCTGAAGTGGGAAGCATCGGGGGCTTCCACACCATCGAGCAACTGCTGTAACTTGCGGTCCTGCTGCCGGTAGTGCTTTTCCAGGCCCCGCTCCGACAGTATCTCCATGAGCGTGGTGAGGTTGCGCTCTTCCCCGGCAGCTTGCTGCTGAACGAGCCAAAATTGTTCCAGCAACTTATTCAACCAGCTCAGGTGATAACGCAATTGTTTATCGTCATAAGGCTCATCCGGAAAAATAGCCTGATAAACAGCTAGCTTACTGACGCCCTTACCTGAAAAGTTCGGTGCAAAGCCCATCAGGTAATCCAGCAGATCAAGCAATGCTGCTCTTTTATTGTAAAACGGAGAAGCGACGAAATCCCGAAAAGCGGCTGTTTCTTCCGGTTTAAGCTTCTTTAAAGCAATAATCAGCTTGTTTTTTTGCATTGTGCCCGGTCTTTATTTTTGACAAAATACAAAAACAGATGACTACACTTACTATACAAGACAGTAAAAAACAACACTTTCAAGACCTTTTGCGAATCAAATCACAGAACCAGCATTGACAAATTCCTAATTTTGTAATTGACCCGCTGGCAAATTGCCCCTAAGTTTGCAGTATAAAAAACGAATAAACAGTTATATGAAAATCCAATTCCCTCTGATCGCGCTATTTTTTGCCACTTACTTTTCTACCCTGACGGCCCAGGAAATGTGGCCGGGCGATGCGAACAACAACGGTGTGGTGAATGCCGTGGATGTACTTTACATCGGCATTGCCTATGGTGCTGAAGGCCCCGAACGAGACGATGCCACCACCAACTGGGAAGCTCAGCCCTTCGAACTTTGGGGGCAAACTTTTCAGGATGGCACCGATTACGGGTACGCAGATGCGGATGGAGACGGTGAGATTGAAGATGATGATATCACCAACGCACTCATCCCTAACTTTGGCCTTTCCCTGCCATCCACCACGGCTGATGGCTATTCCAATGCTGCACCGGGTATCGGTGCCCCCGAAGTCACGTTGACGCCAAGTGCCACACTCGTAGAAGCCGGAGCTACCATTGACATTGGCCTTAGCCTCGGCAATTTGAGCCAGCCGCTGGAGAACTTTTATGGCATTGCCCTTGCCATGAGCTACGATAATGATTTAGTAGAGCCCACCACTGGTTTTGAATATGACGACCTGGACAACTCCTGGATCAATGCAGATGGCGCTGAGATAGAGGATGTCTTCTATAAGGACGAATTGGAGGGCCGCTCAGAACTCGCGCTGACCCGTATTAATCAAACCACCATCAGCGGCAGCGGACAAGTGGCGGAGTTTAGCATTATTATCGAAGATATTATAGTCGGACTGACCGTAGACACCTTCCGCCTGCGCATAGACAGCGTGTTGCTCATCGACAACAACTTCAAGCGTATACCCATGGTCCCGGATACAGCTACCATCATCATTGCAGATGATACCACTAAACTTAGCAGCGTTCGTCAATTGTCAGACCTGCCTGCCCGTATATTCCCCAACCCGGCAAGCGGACAGTGCTACCTAAAGCTTCCTCATTCGCTAAGTTTCCTGAAGTTGGTAGACGCCTATGGCCATGTAATCTGGCAGGCCCCTCCTACCCTCCTGGAGCATACCACAGCGCCCCGCCCTATCCCCTTGCATGGGCTTCCTCCCGGCATTTATCAGGTACAGGGTGGGAATAGCCGTGGTGTTTTTTCCAAAAAATTGGTCGTACAGTGATGCGCTTTGAATAAGGCTAAAAGACATTTAAGGGAGCTCCGCATGGGGCTCTCTTTTTTCTCCCACGCACAACAATAGTACACGGAGGACGCTGATCTGCTTTACCGGGCCCGCCCCGCTGGAAGGCCCTCCCCGAAATCAGTGAAAATCTGCGTAAATCAGTCCAATCTGTGTTCCAACTCCCACGCACAACAATAGTACACAGAGGACGCTGATCTGACTGATGACACTGATCCTGGCAAGCCGGTGCCGCCAAATTAGCATGCCCCGCCCTTATGGCCCTGCTCGAAATCAGTGAAAATCCGGGCGATCAGTCCAATCTGTGTCCCCAAACCAAACTACTCAATCAAAGGTATCCCCAAATAAACCTTAATCTCCAGAGAAAGCCGCACCCGTATTTTCACCACAAGCGGGTCATTAAGATTCGCCAGGGTCCGCCGGTGCAGATTGTAGGTGGTACGGATGGTCGTAAAAACTGAAACAAGCGCCGCATTTTTACGCGTCTCCTCAAGGATTTCTTCCAGGCGTTCCGGGCGGAAGTCCTCGTGCCGGCCTACCATTTCGACTTCCAGGGCAGGGCTCAGGGCCACGCTCAGGGCAAAGCTGCGGATTTCCAGCCCGTAGATTTCCAGTTTCGGGAAGACGGTTAGCCATTCCTCGATCAATTGGAAGCTCTTTTCCTTGGCTCCTTCCCCGAACTGTGCGGCTTGTTCACGCAAAGCCTCCGTAGCCTCATTTATCGCTTGCTTGAATTTATCGATCATGGAAGTCATACAATTGTTGAAGGGGCAATTTAGAAATTACAGGCTTCTTCCTATCTCTTTTTCTCTGAACCGCTTCCGTTTTTAGATCAAAAGCTGTTGCTGGCTTTCTGTAGCTGCCGGTAAGCCAGGCCCAAGGCATCCGGGAGGTCGCCGGCGATCAGGGATTCCTCGCTTTCCCTTTGCAAGGCACAGTCGCCGGCCAGCCCGTGCAAAAAGACGCCCAGCAGAGCAGCTGCTTCGGGAGTGTAGTTTTGCGCAAGGAGCCCGGTGATTATGCCCGCCAAAACATCCCCACTGCCACCGGTAGCCATGCCAGCATTGCCGGTACTGTTGAAGTACGAACGGCCATCAGGGAGGGCAACACAAGTATGCGCACCTTTGAGTATAATAATGAGACCGAGCTCTCGGGCTTTCCGGATTTGGAGTTCGTGGCGTTTAAAGTGATTGGGGGTGGGCCCGAATAAGCGCTCGAATTCTTTGGGGTGGGGCGTGAGGATACTCTGGGCAGGAAGTGCCTTCAGCAACTCTGGCTGAGCACCGATGATATTCAGGGCATCGGCATCAAGGACCAGGGGCTGATCAGCCCGGGCAATGAGCTGGGCCAATGCCTTTTGCGTAAGCGTGCCCTGCCCAAGCCCGCAGCCTACGCCTATGGCCTGATGTGCATTGAGCTCCGGTACTTCTGTGAATTGCAGCTCATGCTCATCCAGGCTGACCATGGCTTCCGGCACAGCTGTTTGGACGATGTTATAGCTGATTTTGGGCACGTGCAGCGTCACCAGCCCTGCCCCCGACCGCAATGCGCCCCGCGCAGCCAACAAGGCCGCCCCCATTTTGCCATAACTGCCCATAATAAGCAGGGCATGACCATGGGTGCCTTTATGGGAAAATTTGGCTCTTGGGCGCAGCAGGCTTTTGGCTATCTCTTGCGTCAGGTAAAAATTGGAGGTGGCGGCCTGCGCAATGGCTTTGGGATGCAGCCCGATCGACCGGACTGTCCATTCCCCCACCCGCTCTGCGTTCTCCGGGAAAAAGAATGCCAGTTTGGGCAACTCAAAGGAAAAGGTGCGGTGGGCGTGAAAGGCAGCCCCTTCAGTTGTTTGGTCCGCATAGACGCCAGACGGGATATCAATGGCTACTCTTTCCACCTCCAGGCTATTCAGGTGTTGGAGCAGATCGCCCCAGTATCCCGCCACCGGACGGTTGAGCCCCGAACCAAACAGGGCATCAATAATTAAGGCGCTTCCAGGTAACTCCGGCATTGAGCCTCCTTCAGCGATGGGGTAAATACTGATGGCACCATGACCGGGCAGCCGCTTCAGGTTAGCTTCGAAGTCCTCAGACCGGTTGGGGCTGATCTGGCAGGTATGCACCGTCACGTCGTAACCGGAGTGATGAAGCAGCCGCGCCGCCACAAGCCCGTCCCCGGCATTATTGCCAATACCGCAAAAGATATGCACCGGCTGTTGTTGGTCCGGATAAGCCTGAATGAGCCACCGGGTAAAGCAGGCCGCAGCCCGCTCCATAAGTTCAAGGGAGGAAATCGGCTCGTGTTTTATGGTATATGCGTCGAGTTCCCGAATTTGAGCAGCAGAACAGATTTTCATAAAAGGTATTTCATTTGGAAAAGCAACAGTTTTTTGAAGGGCTCAAAGTAATAGAGCTCGCAAGTGTGCTTGCCGGCCCTGCGGTCGGTATGTTTTTCGCCGAGCTTGGGGCCGAAGTCATCAAGGTCGAAAATGCCCGGACCGGGGGCGATGTCACCCGTCAATGGAAGCTGCCCACCGAGCCGGCTGAAGCGGATTATTCCGCCTACTACTGTAGCGTAAATTACAAAAAAAATGTTCGAATGCTCGACTTGTCTGCACCGAGGGACCGGTCAGAAGTGTTGCAGCTGATTGCGGGTGCGGATATCGTTGTGAGTAATTTTAAGCGGGCCTCTGCTCAAAGGCTGAGCATGGATTATGAGACTTTGGCCCAGCACAATCCCCGGTTGATTTATGCGCAATTGGATGCCTTTGGAGCAGACGAGCCTCTGCCTGCTTTTGACGTAGTGCTGCAGGCAGAGGCTGGTTTTTTGTATATGAATGGTGAGCCCGGGCGCGATCCGGTAAAAATGCCGGTCGCCCTCATTGATATCCTGGCGGCCCATCAGCTTAAAGAGGCCGTGCTTTTGGCTCTGCTGCACCGCTACCGTACCGGAAAGGGCAGTTTTGTCTCCACGTCTCTGCTCGATGCCGCCATCGCCTCACTGGCCAATCAGGCCACCAACTGGCTCATGGAGGGACATATCCCGCAGCCTATGGGCATGCAGCACCCCAATATTGCACCGTATGGGGATATCTTCTACGGCAGTGATGGCAAACCGCTGGTCATTGCCGCCGGTACAGAAGGGCAGTTTTTGAAACTCTGCCAATGCCTCGGGCTACCCGAGCTGCCGGAAGATGCGCGCTTTGCTGATAACAAAAGCCGGGTCAGGCATAGAAGCATGCTGTGCGATCAGCTGCGCTCTGCTTTCGGGCAAGCCGACCGGTCCACCTGGATGGAGAAACTGGGAAAGGCGGGGGTGCCGGTGGGCAGCATCCGCAATATGCGCGAAGTGTTTGAGCGGGAACGGGCCAACAGCCTGGTACTGGAAGAACCGATGGCAGACGGGCGCCTCAGCCGGCGCGTCGCCACTGCAGCATTTGAGTGGAAACCGGTGGGCTAACAGAACAAAGATGAACATCCTGAGGCTGCTCCCGTTCAAATACTGAACAAACGAAACTTACACCTTGAACGACTTCAATGCCTCGCTGGAAGCTTTTTGGAATACTTTAGAAGGATGGCTGGAAGGGTTCATTGCTAATTTGCCTAACCTCATTTTGGCGGTAATCGTACTGGTGGCTTCCATTTTTTTATCCCGTTTTATAAAAAAATATGCCGGCAAAATCGTATCCCGGTTTTCCCGAAATTATACAATCAATGGACTCCTGGCTAACATCATCACCTCCGGGTTTCTCATCGTAATGCTTTTTATAGTTTTAGGAATCCTTGGGCTCGACCGGGCATTGACGTCCCTGCTGGCAGGTGCTGGCGTGGTAGGTCTGGCTGTTGGTCTGGCCGTTCAGGAGCCGCTTATGAACCTGTTCTCAGGTATTCTGATGTCTACCAAGTCCCTCTACAATGTGGGAGACCTGATTGAGACCAACGGCTACTTTGGCAAGATCAAGAAAGTAAATCTGCGCTCCACCATATTGGAGCAATTGAGTGGTGAGGAAGTACTATTGCCCAACAAAAGCATTATCCAAAACCCCCTGACCAACTACACTGTGTCCGGCCGTCGCCGTTTGGCATTGAGCTGCGGTATTTCATATGGAGAGGACCTCGAGAAAGTGCGCACGGTGACCGTTAAAGCAGTGGAAAACCACGTAGCGTTCGACGAACGCTTCCCGATAGAATTTTACTATGAAGGCTACGGCGACAGCTCCATCAACTTTATCGTACGCTTTTGGCTGACGGACATCTCACAGAAAGGCTTACTCACGGCACAGAGCGAATCTGTAATTGCCATTAAGAAAGCCTTTGACCGGAATAATATCATGATTCCATTCCCAATCCGGACACTCGATTTCGGTATCAAAGGAGGTGAAAAACTGAACACGATGTTAGAGGTATCCACTTTGAATGGTGAGGAATAGCCTTGCCGGATATTTTCTTCTGTCAACACGCTTTCTCAATCAAAAAAAACAATCAAATTATGGCTAACAATCAAGATAAGCCCTGGAATAAGAAACGTTACGACGCCAATACACATGCCTCCGGCATTGCCTTGGTCAACAACCTTATGATGCGCAACAAGGATGCAGAAGAGCGCTACCGGGAAGCGGCTGCGGTTGCAACAGACGAAAGCCTGGTACAGTACCTGGAGAGCCTTGCCCGTTACCGCAACAGCCTCTACAAACCGCTTTTTGAGTGGATGAACGCCTTACCGCCCACACCTATGCCCATCAGCAAGCAGGCCCGCTCCTATTTACATGAGCACTGGGGTGAATTCCGCGAGGCGCTATTGCTCAACAACAAATCCAGGGTCCTGGAATGCTGCGAAGACAGCGAGAAAAAAATCTCCCGAGCTTACCGCGAAGCCGTTGCCCAAACCGGCGTGCCAAAGGATATCAACGAATTTCTCAACAAACAGCTGCAGCACATCCTCGAGGTGCGCCGAAAAGTAGAGCGCATGGAAACCGTGCCTATGCTCCACGATAATGACTTTTAACCACCGGTTTCAGGTCTGACAGAAATAATTATCTTAGCCGGGAACAAATCCTGGTATGGAGAAGATCGTATATCCGCTGCTTTACTATCCCATCAATGAGGACATCCTGCTTGGACAGCTGGTCGGTACGGATATAGAGGCGGTAGGCAGCAGCCTGGCGGACCTGAAAAAGACTTTGCTGTCTTATCTGCAGAAACAATATAAAAAATACGACGACTACCCGCCTTCTGAAATTCAATCACCCCGCCTGAAAATGGTGGAGCTGCAGGTACGCCCTTCCTACAGATCGAGGGGGGGCGTATTTCCATTGCCGGACACGGTGAAGATCCGCCTGCCTATTGTCTACGGGGCAGTGGAAGATGGGCATTACGAATGCCATATCCCTACCTTTCGCGAAAATTTTTTCTACTACGAGCCCAAACAGTTTGATGCGCTGGTGCAGCATGCGAGCCTTACTTTGCTCAATCAGGCTGCTCCGGAGAAGCTTTACCGCCTGATGCGCTATCCCAAACCCACATTGGATCAGGTTGAGCTCCGGGTCAATTACGAAAGGGATTACTTCTGGGGAGGCTGGAGCCATGAACGGACCTATGAGGTACTCAACCGCCTGGCCGAGCCTTATCCGCCTACAAAGAGTCAGCAGCGTAGCCTCAGCGCCCTGCCCGATGCGGCATGGGAGCGGGAAGAAGCGGTTGCTCAGGCCATGGACAAAATCGTGGGCACCCGGTCCAATGTGCTTATTGTCGGGCGGTCTGGTACCGGGAAGAGCGCGGTGCTCACGGCCGCACTAAAACGCATCAGCAATCAGTCGCGCAAACAGCAGCTGGGGTATACTTTCTGGCGCATCATGCCACAGCGCATCACCGCTAGTGCCAAATATCTGGGAGAATGGGAGGAGACCGTGGAGACCCTTGTGGAGGAACTCAACATGGCGAATGGTATCATCTGGGTCGAACAGATGGTGCAATTGCTACAAACCGGTGGCGAGGGCCCGGAGGACAGCGTAGCGGCATTTCTGATGAACTTCCTGCAGCAGGGGAAGCTCCACTTGGTGGGAGAGGCGACGCCTCAGGAGCTGGAAAGCATGCGCAGGCTGTTGCCGGGTTTTGCGGAAGCTTTTCAGGTTATTGAAATAGAAGAACTGAGTGAGCAGCAGGTCAGTAAAGTGATGAACGAGCTGGCTAATTACGCCGCCCAGAACCTGAAAGTGGACATTTTACCGGAGGCCCGGGAGTTGGCCTACCGCCTGCTGTTGCGCTACCACCCCTATGCCAGTTTTCCCGGCAAAGCCGTCAGCTTCCTGGGGCAGTCCCTGAATGAAGCCCGGTCAAGGCAGGAGCGGCAGATTGGTAAAGCTGAGGTCATCCGGAATTTCATTCAGCAGACGGGCTTGCCGGAGTTGTTTCTCCGGGACGAGCTCCCACTGGATCAGCAAGCGCTGCGAAGCCACTTTGAAGCCCGGATTATCGGTCAGCCTCAGGCGGTAGATGCCCTCACCCGGGTTGTCAAAATCTTTAAAGCTGGTTTGAATAACCCCCACCGCCCTATCGCCTCCTTCCTATTTGCAGGTCCTACCGGCGTGGGAAAAACTGCAAGTGTAAAAGCCCTTTCTGAGTACTTCTTTGGCAAAGGGCAGCGGCAATCGCCCCTGATCCGTATCGACATGAGCGAGTTTCAGCATCCCGAGCAACTGGTGCGCCTGATTGGTGCCGGGCGGCAACCCGGTCAGCTCATCAAAGAGGTCCGGGAGCGCCCCTTTTCCGTCCTCTTACTGGATGAGGTGGAAAAAGCGGACCTCTCCATCTTTGATGCGCTGCTCGGGCTGCTCGACGAAGGCGTGCTTGTGGATGCCTATGGCCGGGAAACGAACTTCCGGAATACGATTGTCATTATGACCTCCAATCTCGGGGCCAGCAACCGCTCAGTGCCCGGCTTTGGGGACAAAAATCCGGATGCGGCAGCTTACCGTTCTGCCGTAGAGCGGCACTTTCGCCCGGAATTTGTGAACCGGATTGATGAACTGGTCATATTTGAGTCCCTAAAGGCTGAAGATATTCTCAAAATCACCGAAAAAGAGCTGGAAGGGCTCAAAAGCCGGGAAGGTTTCCAAAAGACCGGGCTGAAGGTAGAATTCGAACCGGCGCTGGTCCATCATCTGGCGAGTATTGGTTTTGATGAGCGCTATGGTGCACGCCCCCTGCAGCGGGCGTTGGAAGACCATGTGGTGATGCCGGTAGCCAGGTGGATGCTGAAAAACCCTGTAGACCACCCCGGCCGGTTGATCATCGGCTGGTCTGACCGTCAGCAGCTCACCCTGAATTACCAGCCAAAAAAATAACCTATGCCCTGGATTTTGATCCAAGCTTTGATTTTGTTGGGGGTTCCTTTCCTGAGCCGCAGACTGGCCCGCCGGGGGGTGTTGCCGGACTGGCTGAGCCCGGTGGTACTCTGCTATGCCATAGGCATTCTCCTGAAGAATACCAGCCTTTTCCCGCTCAATGATCCTTTCTCAACGACCGCTACGGAGGTGGGGATTTTATTTGCTATTCCACTTCTGCTTTATGCAACGGACCTAAAACGGTGGCTGTCCCACGCAGGCAGCAGTGTGCTGAGCTTCGGGTTGTGTGTGCTGAGTGGTGTTGTGGCAACGGTTGCAGCAGCCTGCTGGTTCCTGGATGACCTGCCGGATACCTGGCGGCTGGCTGGCATGCTGGCGGGGATTTACACCGGAGGTACTCCCAACATGCAAGCCATCGGGCTGGCACTGAAAGCACCGCAGGAGACCATCATATTGGTGAATGCGGCAGATGTGCTGCTGGGCGGGGTGTACCTGCTTTTGCTCACCTCGGTGGTGCCGAAATGGCTGAACGCATTGCTGCCAGGGTTTCAGGACCACAGGACGGCAGCAGTTGACGAAACCGAAGCGGACCCCTATCAAGCGTTCAACTACGGGCATGCCATTCGTGCAATAGGTCTGACCATCCTGGTAATAGGCAGCGCATTGGGGCTTACCTGGCTGGTCTACGGCCAACTGGACCAACTGGCGTTTCTCATCCTGATGCTAACGAGCATGAGCCTGGCGGTGTCCTTTATACCCACTGTCAGAAACTGGGAAAACACCTTCGAGACCGGCGAATACTTCCTGTTGATCTTTTGCGTAGCCCTGGGCATGCTGGCCGATTTCCAAAGTATTCTGGACAAGGGGCTGGGCATCGTGCAGTTCACAGCCGTAGCCCTGCTGGGCACCATCCTCCTGCACCTGCTGCTGGCCCGGTTGTTCCGCATTGACCGGGACACTTTCCTCTTTACTTCAGTAGCTGCCATCTACGGCCCGCCGTTTATTGGGCAGATCGCCAGTATTACCGGTAACCGGCAGTTGATCCTGTCCGGTATCGCTATGGGATTGCTGGGCTATGCCATTGGCAATTACCTGGGCATTGGGCTGGCGTATCTTTTGCAATGGCTATTGTAGCCTTAGACATCGTAATTCAGCACCGGAGCCAGCCAGCGTTCAGCATCTTCCACGGACATGTCCTTCCGATTGGCATAATCCTCCACCTGATCTTTACTAATTTGCCCCAGGCCAAAGTACTTTGATTCAGGATGCGCGAAGTAGTAGCCACTCACCGAGGCTGCCGGATACATAGCATAGGATTCGGTCAGCTTTATCCCGATATTGTCCTCGACCTTCAGGAGTTCCCAAATGGTCCCCTTTTCAGTATGCTCCGGACAGGCAGGATAGCCGGGAGCGGGGCGGATGCCCTTGTATTTTTCCGCGATCAGCGCTTCATTATCCAGGTTCTCCGACTGGTCATAGCCCCAGAATTCCTTACGTACCCGCTGATGCAGGCGCTCCGCTAAGGCCTCCGCAAGCCGGTCAGCCAGCGCTTTAAGCATGATGGCATGGTAGTCATCGTGCTCCGCTTCAAAGCGCTTGATGTGGGGTTCGATCCCAACGCCTGCCGTTACCGCAAAAGCGCCGATATAGTCAGGCCCGTCTTCCGCCTTTCGGATATAGTCGGAGAGGCTCAGATTGGGCTGGCCGGGTGCTTTTTGGCGCTGCTGCCGCAGAAAATGAAGCAGAGCTTGCTGTTCTTTCCGATCCTCACCGGTATATACGGCGACCGATTCCTCACCCACTGCATTGGCAGGGAAGAGCCCGAATACAGCTTTAGCGGTCAGCCACTTTTCATCAATAATCTGCCGGAGCATGCTTCGGGCATCATTGTATAGTTTTTGAGCTTCGATACCTACAACTTCATCTTCCAAAATCGCCGGGAACTTGCCTTTGAGTTGCCAGCTGCTGAAAAATGGCGTCCAGTCGATATACCCGGTGAGCTCTTCCAAATTGTAATCATTGATGACCTGTATACCCGGTTGTGCGGGCTTCACAGCTGGGGTTGCCGTCCAATCCAGCTCTAACCGGTGCGCTCTGGCTTTTTTCAGCGTATGGTACTTTTTGTTGGACTTACGGTTGCCGCGCAGTTCACGTACCCGTTCGTAGTCCTTGCGGATGTCCAGTACATAGTTGCTCCGTTGGCTTTCATTGTCGTTGAGCAAACTGCTCACTACCGATACGCTCCGGGAGGCGTCCAGCACATGTACAACAGGCCCGGAGTACTGCGGTTCCACTTTTACGGCAGTGTGGGTTTTAGAAGTCGTCGCCCCGCCAATCAGCAGTGGGACGGTAAAGCCCTGCCGTTCCATCTCCTTTGCCACATGCACCATCTCATCAAGGGAAGGCGTAATCAGTCCACTCAGTCCGATAATATCTGCACCGGTTTCCTTCGCTTTGGCGAGTATTTTGTCCGCCGGGACCATCACGCCCATGTCGATGATATCATAATTGTTGCAGCCCAGGACCACGCCGACGATATTCTTACCGATATCGTGTACATCGCCCTTGACGGTGGCGAGCAGGACTTTGCCTTTGCTACTGTCTTCCCCAGCCGCTTTTTGAGCTTCAATATAGGGCGTAAGGTAAGCCACGGCTTTCTTCATCACCCGGGCGCTTTTCACCACCTGTGGCAGGAACATCTTACCCGCCCCGAAGAGGTCACCCACTACGTTCATGCCATCCATCAGCGGGCCTTCGATCACATCCAGAGGAGCGGGCAATTGCTGCCGGGCTTCCTCCGCATCCGCTTCAATATGGTCTGTGATGCCGCGTACCAGGGCATGTTTGATGCGCTCCTGCAGAGGGGCTTCCCGCCATGCCGTATCCTTTTTGAGGGTCCGTCCACCATCGCCCTTCACACTTTCGGCGAACTCGGTCAGCCGCTCTGTTGCGTCTTCCCGCCGGTTGAACAGGACATCTTCCACCCGTTCCAGCAAATCTTGAGGGATTTCATCATAGACTTCAATCATGCCGGCATTCACAATGCCCATATCCATACCCGCTTTGATGGCGTGGTAGAGGAAGGCGGCATGCATGGCTTCCCGGACTACGTTATTGCCCCGGAAGGAAAAGCTGATATTACTGACGCCGCCACTGACCTTGGCGCCCGGGCACCGTTCCTTAATCTGCCGGGTCGCTTCGATGAAATTGATGGCGTATTCATTATGGGCTTCAATGCCCGTGGCTACTGCGAAAATATTAGGATCGAAGATGATGTCCTGGGGCCGGAAGCCCACCTGTTGGGTGAGGATGTTGTAGGCCCGCTCGCAGATTTCGACTTTCCGCTCGATGGTGTCGGCCTGCCCTTCTTCATCAAAAGCCATGACGACCGTGGCCGCGCCGTAGCGCCGAACGGTTTTCGCCTGCTGAATAAAGGCTTCTTCCCCTTCCTTCAGAGAGATGGAATTGACCACGCATTTGCCCTGAACGCACTTCAGCCCCGCCTCGATTACGGAGAATTTAGAAGAGTCAATCATAATGGGCAGCTTGGCGATATCAGGCTCAGCCATCACCAGATTCAGAAAATCCGTCATTGCTTTTTCGGAATCCAGAAGGCCCTCGTCCATATTAACGTCGATGATCTGTGCTCCGCCTTCCACCTGATGCTGGGCTACGGAAAGGGCTTCATCATAGGCCCCGGACTTGATCAATCGTGCAAATTTTCTGGAACCCGTTACGTTGGTTCGTTCCCCCACATTAACGAAATTGGTCTCCGGGCGGATAATCAGGGGTTCCAGCCCGCTAAGCAAGGTATACTCCGGCGATGGGGAAACCTTGCGCGGAGGTAAGCCCTCTACCGCTTCCGCCATTAGTTGGATGTGTTCGGGCGTGGTCCCGCAGCAGCCCCCAATGATGTTGACGAAGCCGCTGTCTGCAAAATCGCGGATGTAGTTCCGCATTTCTTCAGGCTCCTGATCGTACTCTCCGAATTCATTGGGCAATCCGGCATTAGGATAGGCACTGATGAAGCAGTCTGCAATATCAGAAAGGGCTTCAATGTGCGGGCGCATTTCCTGTGCACCCAGCGCGCAGTTGAGCCCCACACTGAGTAGCGGCATGTGGCTGACGGAAATCCAAAAAGCCTCAGCGGTCTGACCGGAAAGGGTACGCCCGCTGGCATCCGTAATCGTGCCCGATACCATAATAGGCAATGCTTTGCCCCGTTCTTCATGCAGCACGTCAATGGCGAAAAGTGCAGCTTTGGCATTGAGGGTATCGAAGACCGTCTCAATCAGGAACAAATCGGCACCACCATCCATAAGGCCTTTGGCCTGTTCGTAGTAGTTGTCGCGCAACTCATCGAAGGTCACCGCCCGGTAGCCAGGGTCATTAACATCGGGCGACAGCGAGGCGGTCCGGTTAGTGGGCCCCATTGCACCAGCAACAAAGCGGGGACGCTCGGGGTTTTTGGCGGTGTATTCATCAGCCGCTTTGCGGGCGGCCTGAGCCGCTTTGAGGTTGATTTCGTAAGCGTATTCCTCCATGCCGTAGTCGGCCTGCGCGATACGGGTACCGCTGAAGGTATTGGTTTCAATGATATCCGCCCCGGCTTCCAGATAGGCTTTGTGGATGGCTTCAACGATTTGGGGCTGCGTGATGGATAGAATATCGTTGTTCCCCTGAATATCCTGAGGCCAGTCAGCGAACTGCTCACCACGGTAGTCCGCTTCCTGGAGTTGGTATTGCTGAATCATAGTGCCCATGGCACCATCAATGACTAAAATTCTTTGCTTGAGTATATCGCGAATCGACATGGGTGCGTTATGTTTTGATAGATTTGGTCACAAAGAAGGATAACAGATTCTCCAATTTGTGGTTGCCAAAGTTAGTATATATTGGAATTTGCCCAAAATTGATTAGTTTAGACATCGGGCGTAATTAGGGGCTGCAGGTTAGTATTCTAAGCCCCCAAAGATGTACCTTTACAGGTGTACGTCAGACTCGGCCACACGGCTAAAGCAAAAAGCAGCAGATATGGAAATGGATATAGGCAATTATATCAGTTCACTTCTTTACAAAAATAAGACAGTAGCCCTACCCGGACTGGGGAGCTTTGAGGCTGCCTATCAGCCCGCAGTAATCGATCAGGTACAGGGCGAGCTGCATCCGCCGGGAAAGACGGTTGCCTTCAATGCCAACCTGGTAAGCGATGACGGTCTGCTGTCGGGCATGATTCAGGAGCGATACGGCTTGTCGCCACAAGAGGCCACCCAAACGCTGGAGCGTTATGTCAGCGAAGTGAAAGAAGCCATCGGGCGCAGGGAAATCGTCGTTTTTCCTAAAGTGGGCCGATTGTATCAGGATTATGAGAACAACCTGCAGTTTCTACCGGACGGTAACAACTACGATGTGGGTTCCTATGGGCTCCCTACGGTAAGTTTTTACCCGGTTGCCCGCTCCGCCCGCCCACAGCCGGTGAAGGAAAGTCCTGGAAAAGCCCCTAAAGCCCGGGCAGTCCCTCTGCAATCTGCCCAGGCAACCAATAATGGCTTGATCGCGGCTATTGCGGCAGCCACTGTGGTGGTAAGTGTAGCCATTTATTTCCTGATTTTTGGTACAGATCAGGACCATCAACAAGCTATGCAGCAAACCGTTCCTACCTCCCGGGTGAATGTGCGCCCGGGCGATGAGAACACAGCTAAGGCCACTCCGGAGGAGGAGGCTCCATCAGAAGCAGAAACGCAGGCAAATGCAACGGCCGATGACACTGAAGAGGCTGATACAGAACGCCCTACACCCGTGCCCGGACAGCAATCCTACGTGATCATTGTGGGCGTCTTTGGCAATCCGGATAATGTAAAACAGCTCATCGACGATATCTACGATGCCGGGTATGAACCTTACACTGAGAAGGCGGGCAAGCTGACCAAAGTTGGCGTGCAGCGGACTTACCGCTCTGAAGCGGAGATTGAAGCCGCTATTAAAGATGTCCGGAAACGGTTTACGAAAGATGCCAAGCTGTATCGCTGGTAAGAACAAGCAGGAAATCAGCAGCCATTAACGAGCTGATTTCCTGCTCATTACCATCAATGCCCTGCCGGCGCAGCGACTGTCGTGTCTCCGGTCTGCTCCTCTTTAACCATCAGCCAGGCCAGGGCAGAAATGCCAAGGGTCACGCCACACACCACGAAGGTGATGCTCTTATTTTCGGCATTGCCAATGAGCTGGCCCACCCCCAGACTGGCGACCAACTGTGGAAGCACGACAGAAAGGTTGAAAAGCCCCATGTAAAGCCCCATTTTAGCCTGATCCACTTTTTGCGACATGATGGCAAAGGGCAGGCTCACGGTAGCTGCCCAGCCAACGCCTGCCACGCCCATCAGCACATAAATCAGCGTTGGGCTGATACCGGGCACCAGAAAACTGAAGTACCCGATAGCCATAATAGCGATACAGGCAAAGTGTACCTTCACCCGGCCAAATTTGTCTGCCATAGGCTCCAGAATAGTAGCGGGCAGTATCGCAGCAACGGCATTCAGGACCAGAAAAGCAATAGAGACCACCCGGCCCATTTCGATTTTGATATCTTCCGGAATCACGTCACCTGCCCTGAAACCATAGACATCGTGTTGCACGTAGGAAAACATGTACACAAACATGGTCTGCACTCCAATCCAGGTAAAGGAATGCGCCGCCAGTACTTTTTGAAAGCCAATCAGTCCGGCTTCCGATTTGCGCTTGCCCGTTTCACTCTTGAGCAGGGCTTGTATCATCACCACAGCAGTAAGCGCCAGGCAGAAACCTTCCACAAACCCGGGCTCCCGGTCGATGTCCATAATGCGCAGTGTGATGGCATAGACAGCATAGGCCAAAAAGCCCCAAAGCGGCCGGATCGCCTTTAGCGTTTCGGAAAGGGAAAAGCCGGGTTGCTTCTCGTTTTCCTCTTCTTCGCCGGAACCCTTAAGGGCCCGGGGCTCTTCAATAAAAAACACAGGTAACACAGACAGTACCAGCACCAGCCCCGCGCCGAAGTAGATGAGTACGAAGTTGTTCCAGATCGCCCCCACTGCATAAGCCAGTACTCCGAATGTACCGGAGATCGTTTGCATCCAGGTATAGCCCTTCGTACGCTCTTTGCCCTCGGGGGTTACATCTGCAATAATCGAGCGCGTCGGATTGAAGCTCACGTTGATCGCCAGGTCAAGGGTTAGCGCCACGATAATAGCAATGCCCAGTATGGACTCCATACCCATCACATCTGAAATGACCCCAATATTAGGCAGCGCCAGGAGCATAAGTGCCGCCAGCACTCCGCCGATGAGGATGAACGGGCGCCGCCGCCCATTTAAAAACCAGACATTATCACTGATTACACCGATGAGGACCTGCCCGATGATGCCCGCTATGGGGCCGGCTGCCCAAACCAGGCCAATGTCTTCAATTTCCAGGTGGTACTGAGTACTGAGAATCCAGCTCAGGGCTGAAATCTGAACGGAGAGGGCAAAGCCCATTGCCGTGGCAGGCAGACTAAGGTTGACGTAAAAGAGGTTCGTCAACCGCTTTTGCATGTCTAGCATAGCTGATTCGTTTTTTGTTTGTTTTTTATAGGGTTACTGGAAAAGCACCATGGCGGTGCGCCCGGGAATTTGCAGCACGCCTCCCTCTATAGTGCCCAGACCCTCCGGATTCACCTGTCCGCCATCGACCGCGATAGTCCAGGCTCCCTCCGGAATATTGACGCTCTGATAGTCTGCGTTACCGTTGAGTACCACCACGATGTTAGACCAATCGTCTCCATTGGCACTGTCGCTAATCTGATAGGCGATCAGGTTGCTGCTGTCTCCTGTATCCAGAAATGCGAGGTACTTCTTCACCTCCGCCGTGGTCCGCATCCGGAATGCCGGGTGGGCCTTGCGCAGCGCTATGAGCCCTTTGACGTAGTCGTTGACCGCAGCGTACGTTGCTTTCCGGGGCCAATCCATCTGATTAATACTGTCCGGAGACTCAAAGGAGTTTTCCACGCCTTCCTTGGTCCGCAGAAATTCCGTGCCCGCATGCAGAAAAGCTGTCCCTTGGGAAGTCAGTACCGTAGCCAGGGCGAGCTTATGCATTTTGATGCGTTCTTCCTCGCTGTCATCAGGGCAGGACAATGCCAGCCGGTCCCAGAGGGTGTGGTTGTCGTGACAGGAGACATAAGTCATCGTCTGTGTGGGGTGAGCCGCCCAGGGGCTGTCCGAATAGGCCACTTTTTGATAATCCACCTGTGGGTGGGCCGTGGAGGCTACGATGCCGAACTTTACGTCTTCTTCCCGGCCAGGCTTGCCGCTGACAAAACCTTTTTCTTCATGTTCAAAAACGCTGCCCTTGAGCCCATCCCGGATGTCATCGCTAAAAGCAGCAACTTCCGGCATTTGAGCCACTTTTGCCTTGAGGGCCCGCTTAGGCATAGGCAGCGGGCTGTCACCGGCTGTCCAGCCTTCGCCGTACACGATGATGCTGGGGTCGATATCGGCCAGGGCTTCTGTCACCGCGTTCATGGTTTCAATATCATGAATGGCCATCAGGTCAAAGCGAAAGCCGTCCATATGGTATTCCTCTGCCCAGTATTTTACGCTTTCGACAATGAATTTCCGCACCATAGCCCGCTCGGAGGCCGTTTCGTTACCACAGCCGGAGGCATTGGAAAAGCTGCCATCTTCATTGTGGCGATAGTAGTAGCCGGGCACGAGTTCGTTGAACAGGGAGTTTTCGGTGAAGCCCGTGTGGTTGTAGACGACATCCAGCACCACCCGTATGCCTTTATTATGGAACGCCTGTACCATGGTTTTGAACTCCCGGATACGGGAAGCCCCATCGGCAGGGTCATTAGAGTAGCTGCCTTCCGGTACGTTGTAGTTTTGGGGGTCGTAGCCCCAATTGTAACGGCGTTCTCCTTCCGGCTTGCTTTCATCAATAGAGCGAAAGTCAAAAGCAGGGAGAATATGGACATGGGTAACCCCAAGATCAGCGATATGGTCCAGGCCGGTGGGTGTCCCATCCGGCGTGGTGGTCCCGGTCTCTGCCAGCCCGAGAAACTTCCCTTTGTTCGTAACGCCCGATTCAGGGTGAATGGATACATCCCGGATGTGCAGTTCATAAACTACGGCATCGGTGATGGCATCAAAGGGTGGCCGTTTGTCCTGACTCCAGCCTTCCGGATTGGTGGCATTGAGGTCGATCACCTGGCCGCGCATGCCATTCGTACCTACAGCTTTGGTATAAGGCCCGGGCACCGGCTCCCGCCAGCTGTCCTCTACCTTAACCTGATAAGCGTAGAAAGTACCCAGGAGGTCTTCTTTGAATGAGGCCGTCCAGGTGCCTTGTTCGGAGGGTTCCATCTCGGTGGTGCGAGTGGGTTCTCCCCCCAGCGGCTGACTGTAAAAATGGAGGCGCACAGCCTGAGCAGCGGGCGACCACAAGCGGAAGCTGGACGACCCAGGCGTATAAGTCAGCCCAAGGTCATCTCCGGAATAAGCCGGGTAATCATCATAAGATTCGTACTGTGGGGGCTGATAGCCCTCGGATTGGCAGGAAGCCACGATCATACTGGTTGCGATTAGGATCAAAAATGAACGGAGCATGTATTCAGTTTTGTCCTAAAAATAGACAAACTTGGCTGATCAGGGCATAAGAAATTTAAGTCTTTAGTGAAATTCCTGACCGGCATCAATGCATCATCAGTAACAGCGGTGCATTCTCTACGGTGCCCAGTGCAGAACGCCTGGCCCAACCAGGGGTATCGGAAACAGGCTGAGGCAACAGTTTATCGGCTGGTAATTGATCGGTAGTAGTCGCGGCTATTTCGGATTTACTTTCTTTCAAAGCTTTCAATTGCTCATCAGCTGAGAACACTGCCAGGGCGGTATCGGCTACGATTTGCGTCACCTTTTTGAACCAAATAGAATCGTTGGCTTCCCAAGCCATAGCCGGGGTTTGAGCATAGACGGGGCCAAAACGGACGAACTGCCCCATAAGGACCATACAGGCAGCAACCGCAGCAGCCTGCCAAAAGGGCATAGTGATGGTATGCAGCGGTATGTTGCGGCGCTGATGCTTTTGCCGGAAGGCCTTCATCAGATTGGCTTTGAGAGATGGCGGTGGCGTGGGCGCATCTGCCAGTGACTGACCGGAAAGGGCGACCTGACGGAGCCGTTCGTACTCCTGTTGCCCGTAGGATTGGATGACCTGATCGCGCTCGGCTTTGGTCAGTTCCCCGTAATCTTTTGTAGCCAGTAAGGCTTCGATATTATTGGTCAATGGCTCCATAATTATGCATTTGGGCCCAGCACACAGCTGAGCAGTTCGTTCAATTTTTTAAGACTGTAGTGCAGGCGTGACTTGACGGTGCCGGGCGGGCAGTCGATAATTTCACTGATTTCCTGCACGGCTAAACCTTCTTGATAGCGCAGCAAAAAGCACGCCCTGTGATGGGGGCGCAGGGCCTGTACGGCTTTCTCAATATAGGCTTGGCGCACCTCTGCGTCGAGATCGGGCAGTGCGCCCATAGAAGCTGGCGTATGGTGAGCATCGTCCAAAGGTGCTTGTGGCGGCTGCTTGGCTTTTCTGCGGTACTCGTTTTTAATCAGATTGCCTGCTACGGCATAGAACCAGGTGGAAAACCGGCGCTGGGTATCGAAAGCCTCCGGCTGTTCAATGATTTTAATAAACAGCTCCTGTGTGAAATCGTGCGCCATTTCTGCCGATTGCCCCAACATGCGGTAAAAGTACCGGTACATGCGCTGACTGTAGCGGTCGTACAGCGTGTTGAAGGCAGACTCCTGCCCCTGCTGTATGCGTTGCATCAGCTCTTCGTCAGTGGGTATCGCCTTAGATTGCTTATGATCGGGCATTCGGTGCCTTTGTTTGGTATGGAGTACACACCTTTTGTACGGGCGTTCAAAAAAATCGAAAAAAATTGTTATATCGAACTTCCATCCGGGATCATCGAAAATATCGTGGGGTTTTCCGGCAATTTCTTTTAATTTGTAGCAACAGTAAAAAACTTTCGACTAAATGCAAAAAGACCTGAAATCGCTTTTTGGCGATCACCACGGGCTGGATGAAAGAAGTGTAAGCGCGTTGACCCGCGCTTTGGCTAATGAAAACCTTCCAGGCTTCGATTATATTGAGTTCAAACAGGCACTAGCCCGACTACGCGAAATGGACATGGATGAGCCGACCGCTTTCCGTTCTGCCTACGCCACCGCCTCAACGATGGGGCTGACCAAGGAAAAACTCCTAAAAACGGCCCTGCACTATAAAAAGGTACTGGACAATGAAAATGAGCACTTTGAGGAGTCGCTCAAACGCCAAATGGAGCAGCGCGTCAAAGCCAAGATGCAGGAGGTGGAGAAAATGAAGAAGCAGGTGGCGGATTTTCAGGGCAAAATTGAGGAGCTGGAAAACAAAATCAAGAGCCTGGAAGCCAAAATCAAACAGGGAGAGCAGACCATTGCTTCTGCCGATGAGGACATTCAGGCTGCCAAGGACAAATTGCTTTCTACCAAAGATGCTTTCCAGCATGCCCTTCAGAGTATTTCCAATGAGATACAGAAGGATATTGAAAGCATGGAGACCTATCTTTAATTTTTGAAACAACCATACCGATATAACTATGGCAACATCATCGCCAAATTTTGATCAATCTGAATTCAAGCAGAAGTCTTTCTGGAAGCGTCCGGAAGGCGTGACCGGTGCGATTTTTCTGGGTGCCCTGATCCTGGGTGGGGGCTACCTGCTGGCCGTCAACATGGCCGCTATCCTGGCACTGGTGCAGAACACCCTTTACCTGGCTATCCTGCTGGCCGTGCTGGCGGCGGTCGTCTACATGATCCTGGACCCCCGCATGCGCAACCTTATTTGGTACATGTACAAAAGCGTGATGCGCAAAGTCACCGGCATTTTTGTACAGGTCGACCCGATTGGTATTTTGAAGAGCTATGTGGAGGACCTGTCCAACAACCTGGTTAAGATGCGGAAGCAAATCGGTATACTCCGTGGCCAGATGCGCAAACTGCAAACCCTGGTGGAAGAGAATACCCGCACCATTGAGGAGCAGATGAAAATGGCAAGTGCTGCCAAGGAAAAAGGTATGGACAGTCAGGTTGTCCTGGCGACCCGTAAGGCTGCCCGCCTTAAGGACAGCAATGAAAAGTATACGTCCCTCCTCAACCGTATGGATGTGATGTACCGCATCCTGAAAAAGATGCACCAGAATTCTGAAATCCTGCTGGAGGATACCAAAGATCAGGTGCAGCTCAAAGAGCAGGAGCGCAAAGCCATCCGCACTTCCCACTCTGCCATGAAGTCTGCCATGAGCGTCATGTCCGGGGATCCGGATAAGCGGGCGATGTTCGATGCGGCTATGGAAGCTATCACCGACGATGTGGCCAATAAGGTGGGCGAAATGGAGCGTTTTATGGAAATGTCTTCCAATGTAATGAACTCCATCGACTTACAGCAGGGCATCTTCGAAGATGAAGGGCTGAAAATGCTCGAACAATGGGAAAAGGAAAGCACCCTTATGTTGATGGACGGCGATTCTTCCAGCTCTGATACGCTAAACCTCGACTCGCCTATGGCGGAGCCGGAGCAGCGGAAGCGGGGCGGTAGCAGTAAGGAGGGGTATGATAGCTTTTTTGATTAGCCTGGATTTAGGCGGGTCTTTTCACCGGCTACCGTAGCTATCATCTCAGCGAAGGCATGCCCGGAACCGCCTGATTATTGTTTAAGATTAGGCGGGTCTTTCCCGGAACCGCCTGATTTGTACCGTTTAAAGTTAGGGCATGCTGGCCCGCTTTCGCTTAGCTATAGCGGACAGGGTAAAGCCTACCCCAACTTAAATCATCCTTACCGAACCACCACCCGCTGCGCACTAAAGTGGTGCCCGTCACCGAGCTGCAGCCAGTAAACGCCCGTGGGAAAATTGCCAACCGGTATACGGAAGCGCTCCATAGTGGTGTCATGCTGCCCACTCCATACTGGTTGCCCTTTCACATTGTACAGGCACAGTTCAAGCTGCATGGGCTTGCAATCACCGAAGCGGATGGTGAATTCCTCCTGCGCCGGATTGGGCGAAAGGAAATAACTGCACGGGAGTTCATGCAGGTGCTCTGCATCCGTAATTATAACATTACTGGCAATGGCTTCACCACTATGCATGGGTTCCGCCATCATAGCAGCGGTGGCAATGACGGCTTTCACTGCATTTGCCATAAAGGTGAAACTAAGCGTACCAATCGTATCTGAAGGCTCATGGTAGTGCGGGTTGCGGAAATCGGCACCATCGGTGAGCATCAGGGCAGGGATGTTGGCTTCCCAGAAAGAGCCGTGATCACTGCGCAGCAGGTCAGGGACAAGCAGTGGGTTAGCAACACTCAGCCCGATCACCCGCAGCTCCGGGACATAAGCTTCAGCCGCTGAGTTGAAGGCATTATACAAGGCATTCCCAAAACCTGGCCCCACATTGATTAGAAAATTGCCCCGGTTGGCATCAGACTGTACTTCGGCGGCCGCTTCCGGAAAGACCAGCTCAAAACCAGGCGGAAAATCCTGGCTATTGGGTTCATCGCTGTAGTAGCCGATCATTTCCATATTGAGCACGCCTTCGATGGCTTCGTTCCCGGACAGGTGCTCCACATAATACATACTGCCATCCAGTCCGGTTTCCTCAAAGTCAAAACCAATAAACCGCAGGCTTTTACGGAAGTGATAACGCGAGAGAATACGGGCCGCTTCGAGTACGCCCACAGTGGCGGTCCCGTTATCGTCAGCCCCGGGAGAGTCGCTGACGGTATCATAGTGCCCGTCGATGATGATTACGTTATTGCTATGCGTTTGCCCCCAATGGTCGCCAATGATATTCTGCCCGGTAGTGCCCAGATTGGGAAAGTTTTGCCGGAAGGTCTCCAATCCATAATCCAGAAAAGCCTGCTCCAGGGTATCGCGGCAGCGGTTCAGATTATCTGGATTCGTAATGTAGTGCCGGATGCCAGCGATATGCTCCATTCGCGCCCGCAATAATTGACTGTCTACCTGCGCCACCAAGTCTTCGATTGGGATGTCGTAGCCATCATCAGCAATGATTTTGAAGTCATACGTATCGCTGTTGCCGATTTCGCCTGCGTAGTTCCAGGTCAGCTGCAAGCCATCGCCCGGTGAAACAGGAAAACCAATAGCACCGGACACATTCTCTGCATGGATACTGAAGTTGGAGCTGCCTGCCGGTGCAGCGCGCAGGAAGACTTCGAGTTCTGTGTCTTCCGCGTCTGCCAGGTCGTAGGTAATGGTTACCATCTGTGTTTCCGGATTGAGGTCTACAGACTGTATCGTGAGCTGAGGGGGCTGGTTCTGAGCGCAAATGCAGATGCTGAATGAGGTCATTGCCAGGGCGAGTAGGTACCTTCCAGTTATCATGTTCGGGGTTGGATTGATTTAGAGATGAAAATACGTTATTTGTCCTCCATTCACAAGTGGGGGGATGATTGTGATGGGATTATTGGAGAGGGCGTCACTGATTTATTTGGAGGTTGGTATACTGATTGGACGGATTACGCAGATTCACACGGATTCCCGGGAAGGTCTTCCAACGGGGCGGGTCCAGCAAAGCAGATCAGTGGCATCAGTCAGATCAGCGGCATCAGTGTGCCCTTGTCATGTGTGATGGGCTGGAACACAGATTGGACGGATCACGCAGATTTCCACAGATTTCGAGCAGGGGCATCTAGCGACGCGGGCATAGTTGAGCAATCAGTGTCATCAGTCAGATCAACTTCTTAATCAAACACAATCGTCTTATTTTGATACGGTAAAATCTTATGCTGAATCTCCAGCCAGATGGCTCGGGCCAGGACGACCTTCTCCAGGTCCTTACCAATACGGATGAGGTCCTGAATGGTATCTTTGTGAGAAATCCGGCGGACATCCTGCTCTATAATAGGCCCTTCATCCAGATCAGCGGTGACGTAATGGCTCGTTGCCCCAATCACCTTTACGCCCCGGTTGAAGGCTGAGTGATAAGGCTTCGCACCCTTGAAAGCAGGAAGGAAGGAATGGTGGATATTTATAACCTGATTCGGGAAAGCGGCCACAAAGTCGTCGGACAAAATTTGCATGTAGCGGGCCAGGACGATAAAGTCAATATTCAGCTTGCGCATCAGCTCAATTTCCCGCTGCTCCTGCTCTGCTTTGTTGACTTTGGTGATGGGGAAGACCTCGAATGGGATTTCAAAACGATCCGCGATATAGCGGAGGTTCTCATGATTGCTGACGATTACCGGGATGTCCACTTCCCACTCCCCGCTCATGCAGCGCTGCAGGATGTCATACAGACAGTGAGACATTTTGGAAACAAAAATGGCCATGCGCGGCTTGTGCGCACTCAGATGTACCTGCCATTCCATTTGGTATTTTTGCCCTATCAGCGTACCAAAATACTCATCGATTTTTTCGGCAGGGATATTAAAACCCTCCAGCTCCCACTCTACCCGCATAAAAAAGCGCCCCGCCTGCCGGTCAACGTGCTGGTCCAGAGAGATGACGTTCCCGTTGTTGCGGTGCAGAAAGTCGGTGACTGCCGCGACAAGACCGGTTTGGTCCGGGCAGTGAATCAGTAAAATGGCCGTTTTTTTCATGGTTCCCGTTTTGGAGGCACAAAAATGCAAATTAATTTTTCATCTGCTTCAGTTCAGCGCTAAAAAGCAGCCAGGTATCCGGGTCCAGCCATAGCCGTTGGGGCTCAAAGTCACAGGGTAGGGTCACCGTCTGCTGTTCCTGATCAATATTTACCGTCCAGGTTTCACGGGTACCATCGGGGGCTTCCGCTGCAATATCCAGGGGAAAAGTATAGGTCGCATCGCTGCGCAACTGACCGATATCCAGTTGCAAACCTTCCTTTTTGCTCCACGACCAGCTCACCCCAATTTCCGGCACGCCGGGCTGATAAAGCCACTGGTAAAAGAAACCGCTCAAATCCTGCCCGCTGGCGATTTCCATCACTTCCTGGAAATCCCGGGTCAGAGCATTGCCGTTTTGGTAGGCTTTGTAGTAGGCCCGCAGGCCCGACCAGAATGCCCGTTCGCCCACCTTATGCCGCAGCATGTGCAGCACCCAGTTGCCTTTCTGATAAGCATTGGCATTCAGCAGCCGGTTCCAGTTGGTGATGAGGGTGTCAATGACGGGGCTGTTGGACTGACGGGCAAACTGCAGAACTTGCTGACGCTCGGTAAGCAGCCGCTTAGCCATGGCATCCCGGCCGTACTTGTGTTCAATGTAAAGGTTAGCGCCGTAGGTTGCAAAGCCTTCGCTCAGCCAGATGTGGTGCCAGTTGCCTTCCGTCACGCTGTTGCCAAACCACTGATGGGCCACTTCGTGGGCGATGAGGTCTTCGTGGCCCTGCCCACCGGTCACGGAATTTTCAAAGTAGAAGATATTGCTGGCGTTTTCCATCCCTCCGTAGCGGGTTTTGGACTGTACGTTAGCCAGTTTTGGGTAGGAATAAGGCCCGATGGAGTCGATAAAAAACTGTAAAACCTCCGTCGCCTGCGCGTAATCCTGATAGCCTTCCGTACGGTTTTCGGGGTAAACCCAGCTGCTAACGGGTATACCGGCAACTTCCCCGGCCCGGCTCACCGCAAACTGCGCCGCTCCAAAGACCGCCACTTTGGTGGGAATGGGCGTGTCCATCCGCCAGAAAGTAAGCTTGGTTTCCTGGTCAAGGTTGAGCTCCTCCAGCTGCAAACCGGAGCCCACCACCTGATAATGGTCCGGCGCGATAATCACAAATGCCACCGTCGCCTTATCCGAAGGGTGGTCCACACAGGGCAGATAGTGATGGGCGCGATTCGGCCAGTTGTCGCCAAAAAAGGTCCGGTCACCGTACTTGTTTTGGGCGATGATAAGCCCGTCAGCTGGGAAGCCTTTGTACTGAATGGTGAATTGCCGGGCGGATCCTGCCGCTGCCGGGCTGCTCAGCGCAATATGCAACTGAGCCCCTTCATGCCGGTAGCTCAAAGGCTCGCCTCCTTCCTTCACTTCCAGGACCTGCATGCCCCCCTGCCCAGCTTCTGCTGCTACCAGGTCCAATACAAGGGTATCCAATGCCTGCAAAAACCGGA
The DNA here is from genome assembly GCA_913057245.1 of uncultured Phaeodactylibacter sp. Lineage (GTDB taxonomy): Bacteria > Bacteroidota > Bacteroidia > Chitinophagales > Saprospiraceae > Phaeodactylibacter. The sequence continues at coordinate 2,338 of CAJXNH010000001.1, read as the reverse complement.
TATCAATCAGCGCACTGCCCTGAATGGTGTCGTGCGCATCACTCAGCTCCAGCTGAAAGGTATAATGCTGTACATCAATTTGGGAAAGGCGGGGAATGGAAGCCTGTGCCGACAGCAGGAATGGGCACAAGAGCACAAGCGCCAAAAGGAAGGTTCGCATTTTTGATGGTGAAAATACGTTTTTCCGGGAAAAGACAATTTCCCAATTCCGTACCTTTACCCCAAAGCCAACATTATGCGCCAATTTTATTTCCTTCTCCTGCTGCTCGGGCTTTCAGCCTGCTCAGCACCTTCAACTCAACAAGATATGACTGCTGAACAAGCTGCTGATTTCGACTGGCAGGGCCACCGGGGTGCCCGCGGGCTGTTGCCGGAAAATACGGTGCCCGCCTTCCTCAAAGCACTGGAATTCCCTCAAGTGAAAACGCTGGAGCTCGACCTTGCGGTGAGTCAGGACAGCCTGCTGGTGGTCAGCCACGAGCCCTGGATGTCTCACCACATCTGCAGCCATCCGGACGGGCGGGCTGTGACGGAAGCGGAGGAAGCGGAACTGCTGCTCTTTCAAATGTCTTACGCTCAGATCAAGACTTACGATTGCGGCACCCGCGGGAACGAACGCTTTCCGGAGCAAGCGCGCATGCCGGTGCACAAGCCCCTGCTTAGCGAGGTGGTACAAGCCGTCAATGCTTACTGTGCTGAGCACAACCGCCCCAAGCCACGCTACAACATCGAAATCAAGCACGACCCGGCTTACGATAACGTCAAAGCGCCCCGCCCGCTGACCTTTGCCCGCCTCGTTTTGCAGGAGATAGCAGACCTGGGCATTAAAAACCAAACCTGCGTGCAGTCTTTCGATGTCCGCCCCCTAGAGGAACTGCACCGGCTTGACCCTGCTGTCACCACGGCCCTGCTGGTTGAAAACCCCAACGGTGTTCAGGTCAACCTTGATGCCCTTGGCTACACCCCGGACATCTACAGCCCCTATTACAAAATGGTAACGGGCAACGTGGTGGATACCGTGCACGACCTTGGCATGACCATCATCCCGTGGACTGTCAACGACACCACCGCCATGAAAGCGCTAATTGGCCTGGGCGTGGACGGAATCATCACCGACTACCCCAATAAAATATCACAGGTTATTCAAAACTGATACCCTACACTAGCAGATAGGGAATAGAAAAACAAGTCGGTGGGGAACCACCGGAAGCTACCAAAGTAAAACGTGGCATTACCGTGCAGCCCGGCATAAAATGGTCCGGCAATTTGCGCCCACGCCCCTGCGGAGTAGGCCGGCTTTAGCAGACTAATGGAGGCGTACGGGCGTATCCGAAATGTCTCCGGCAGCATATAGCCGACTTCCACATTATAGGAAGTAAAAGTGTCCGTTTCATTTTCATCCGCCAGCTGCCGGTTGGCTTGCTGCACCCCAAGGCGGAAAAAGACGCGTTCATGCACCCTGGGCATGACCAGAAACAGATCTGCACCGTAGGCCAAATGCCCCTGATCCGCGACGGTCGGGGTATTAGAAAACGGCATCAGTCCAACCCCAGCCCCAAGCAAAGGCTTGAAAAAAGGCGGGACATTTCTGTAGATCATTAAGGGTTCTCCAGGTTCTGCTGTAAGCTGATGGTAGCGTTTGGCCAACCGGACCAGTGATTGGTGGCTGGGCGCCTCTATTTTTGAGATCTGCTCCTACAGTTCCGGAGCATCCTGCAGATGATATTTCAACAGCCCAATGTGTTTCTTGGAACGGAAAAGGTAATCGGCATTTTCCTCCGGATCATCATTGATCTTATTGGTTTTGAAATAACGGATTTCTTCAATAAAAGACAAATGAACCAGGGTGTCCCCGGCTTTTCGGAAATAGTACTGATTGGTCTTTGTCTCATCGCGATAATAGTAGACCTCCATAGCCCCGTTTATTAGGCACTCCAGGAACACCCATTTATCGTCCAGCTCTTCAGCAATAAACAACCGGTCGTCTTCGAACCGATAACCTTTGATTTTTAATGGCGATAAGGTTTGTACCTGTTTACTTTCCCTGGATTTGAACCGGCATTCCTGAGCCAGGGACATGTCACCCCGGTAATCAATGCTGCCATAGAGGGTGTCGCCACTAGCCTTCCAGACTTTACCGGGACGAAAGTCAGATTGAGCGTTAATAGTAGAAAATGCTGCAATCAGCAGGATTGCAAAGATTCGTATTGTTTTCATCGCGCGAAAATTAATTAAACCGGGCTAAGACTATGTTTGGAGCGGGTTTGTCATGAAAATCAAGGAATTATGGTTCTGGCTAAATCTTTTTTAGCGCGTTTGGCGGGCCAAATAAGCTAAA